>JBKEDL010000030.1:0-119671 GCA_047975385.1 Enterococcus sp.
TTCAAACCTGCGACACAAGGTGCGATTAGTGGCGTGAAAATGATTGAAGCTTTAGCCAACACAGGCTTACCAGCAGGGGTCTTAAACTTAGTTACTGGCCGTGGTTCAGTGATTGGGGATTATTTAACCGAGCATCCTGGTGTGGATATGATTTCATTTACTGGTGGGACTGGTACGGGTCAACATATCGCGAAACTTTCAAACATGATTCCATTAGTAATGGAATTAGGCGGCAAAGACCCAGCGATTGTCACAACCAATGCGGACTTAGATTTAGCTGCCGGTCAAATTATCTCAGGTGCTTTCTCTTACTCAGGTCAACGTTGTACAGCGATTAAACGGGTCTTAGTTGAAGAAAGTGTTGCGGATGAATTAGTTGAAAAATTAGCGGCTGAACTTGCTAAATTAAGCATCGGTTCACCCGTTGAAAACAATGTCATCGTACCATTAATCGACGCTGCATCGGCAGAATTCGTTCAAGGGTTAGTTGACGATGCCGTTGAGAAAAACGCAACGGTCGTAACGGGTAACAAACGTGAAGGCAACTTAATCTACCCAACCTTATTAGATCATGTGACAACAGATATGCGTATTGCCTGGGAAGAGCCATTTGGTCCAGCTTTACCAGTTATCCGTGTGAAATCAGTTGAAGAAGCAATTGAATTAAGCAACGAATCTGAATTTGGTTTGCAAGCAAGTGTCTTCTCGAAAGACATCGATCAAGCCTTCAAGATTGCAGCCAAAGTTCAAGCCGGTTCCGTTCAAATTAACGGCCGGACAGAACGTGGCCCAGATCACTTCCCATTTGTCGGCATCAAAGGTTCTGGTATGGGAACTCAAGGTGTGAAACGTAGTATCGAATCGATGACACGTGAGAAAATGACGGTTATCAACATTAATTAATCGTGTCAGTTTAAAAGCCAAGCAAATTTCGGAGTTTCCGAGTGATTTGCTTGGTTTTTTTTTTACTATTTTTTTGAGGTAGCTGACACGAACAATCGTCATTAGTAGTTGATCAATCGTTTATTTTAGACAAACCCCAGCGATATTTTCGACATTTTGGGCTTTCGGGATCTCTAGTTCGCGTTCTGTGGCCTTTTTAAATTGCCCATATGCATCGAGTGGTCCCTACTTCCGGGTGCATGCTGACGCTCTTCATGCTTCATGTGCTGACCCTCATGATTCATCTCGTGATGCATGTGTTCCATCGCTTCGTGGTCAAAATGTGCATGCATTGCGTGATTCATTTGGTGATGTTCATGCTGCATCTGGTCGTGGTTCATTTTAGAGTGTGAGGATTTTTCAGTATCTTTCATAGCGAGAGCTCCTTTCTAGTTCGAAGTGAGACGATAGTTAAATTAAGTATAATGCGAAGTCAAAAAAGCTTCGAATGAAACGCAAGGTGGCCTAAAAGATAAGCTTTTCTTGCTACTATATTTTTTAGTGAGAAAATCGGCTATAATGAACAACGGAACTCAGAACGGAAACTGAAAATAATTAAAAGAAACTGGAGCGAATATATCCATGAGAAATATTAAATTAACCATCGAATACGATGGCAAAAAATACCTAGGTTGGCAACGACTAGGCGATTCGGACAAAACGATTCAAGGGAAAATTGAAAAGATTTTAACCAAAATGACGGGAACAGAGGTCGAAATTATTGGTTCAGGTCGCACCGATAGCGGCACGCATGCTAGAGGTCAAATTGCGAACTTTAAAACCGAAAGCACCTTGCCCACAGCGGAGATGTTAACGTACTTAAACAATTTTTTACCACGTGATATTGTCGTGAAGAAAGTCGATGAAGCAGCGGAGCGTTTCCATGCCCGTTACAACGCTAAGGCCAAAAAATATAGCTATTATGTGTGGAATAATCCCATTCCAAGTGCTTTTGAGCGTAACTATAGCTTCCACTACCCACAAGCATTAAACCTTGATTTAATGGAACAAGCGTGTCAAAAATTAGTTGGCGAACATGATTTTATCGGCTTTTCTGCACTGAAGAAGAGCAAAAAATCAACCGTGCGCACAATTAATGAGTTATCGATTGAACAAGAGGGGGCTTTATTACATATTACCTTTGTTGGTGATGGCTTCTTGCACAAAATGGTCCGCATCTTAACGGGCACGATTTTAGAAATCGGTGCTGGTGAGATGAAATTAGAAATGATTGATCAGATTTTTGCCAATCAAGTTCGCAGTGAAGCTGGGATAACGGTTCCGGCCCAAGGGTTGTTCTTGGATGAGGTTTATTATAACTAATTGGAAAAGTTTTTAGAATTTGTTCAGAGGATGGGTATTTTAGGAAATCTTTCGCTTTTCTTCTTTTTAGCGGGCGTGTTACAGTAAAGAAAAGACGTCTGATTAGAAAGAAGGGAGCATTATGATAACCCAAGAGCAAATCTTACGCAGTCTCTATAATTTAATCTTGAACTCAGGCACTAGAGAATATGAACGGTCCTTGCTTGAAAAAACCAAGGATGCCTTAGAATCCGGGAAACGATTGAACGATGAACTGGCGGATTTAGAAGTGAAATTGCGCCCGTTGGCTGTACGTAATAATCTAACCCCCGACGTTGCTGATTTTTATGCCGTGTTAACCCATCAATCCGACACGTTACCTGAAGCAAAAGAACCAGTGGGCTTAGCTACAGCCCAAAACCAAGAGCGAGCCATTTTTGCCGGCGGCTGTTTTTGGTGTACAGTCGAACCCTTTGAAGAAAAAGCGGGTGTGATTTCGGTGTTATCAGGCTATATTGGTGGCCATGTCGATCATCCCACCTATGATCAAGTGTGCAGTGGGCCAACGGGGCATGTCGAAGCCGTGGAAATCGTCTTTGATCCGCAACAAATTAGTTATCAAGAGCTAGTCGAGATTTTTTGGGGTGTGACTGATCCGACCGATGCCTTTGGTCAATTTCAAGATCGTGGCAGCCAATACAAATCAGTCATCTTTGTGACGAGTGATGAGCAAGCTCAAATTGCTAAAGCGTCAAAAGCCGAACTACAAAAAACGTATAGCGCTCCTTTAGTGACTGAGATTCGCCCAGCAAGCACTTTTTGGCCAGCGGAAAGCTACCACCAACAGTTCTACAAAAAAAATCCACGTCGTTACAGACAAGTCGAACGTGGGCGCGAACAATTGCAAAGCTATTTAAACTTGCGCCGTAAGTTGCATCATTTTCGTGACAAAGGGGAAAAAGAATAAATTCATGCTAAAAGTAAGCTAGTGAAATTCAGTAAGTGGTTACTGAATCAGTTAGCTTACTTTTTTTGAATTTTTCATAAAAACTACTTGATAATATATCTAAAAGACTTATAATAGTTAAGTGACCTATCTAAAAGACTTATGAAAATGTTTAGGAAGGAGATAGTATGTACGATTTGTTAATTTTGGGTTCATTGGTGACGGGAGAAAAATCGGGTTATAAATTACAAAAAATTGTTGGGGCCGCCTTACAACCCAGACGCAAAGTATCGAGTGGGGTTTTGTATCCGGCTTTGATGAAATTAAAGAGTGATGGTTTAATCAAGGTGACGGTGCAAGAAGAAGGCCGCAAACAGAAAATTTGGCATTTAACCGAAACTGGTTATCAGCAGTTTCTTAAACTAATGTCTGAAAAAGTTCCCTCAGACGCAAAACGTTATGACATTTTGAACTTTAAAATGCGTTCGCTGGATGGTGTTTCCTTATCTATCCAAAGAGCGATTTTGCTTGAATTTAAGGAGTATGTGGAAGAGGATCTCACTTTTTATTTGGAAAAACAAAAAGAGATGCACACGCATATTCCACGTTTTCCTGAAAATCAAGCTCGTTTTGAAATATTGATTGATGCTCTAGAGTTAGACATTCAATTAGCCAAGACGAAATTAGCTTGGCTGAATCAGCAACTGGCTAAGCGAGAAGTGTCGAACTAGATAGGTAAAAATATAAAATAGGAGTTACAAAATTTATGGAAAAATCTTCAAAAAAATGGTTTTCACTATTTGCGTTATCGTTAGGGGTCTTTATGGGACTGTTAGACGTAACGGTAGTGAATGTTGCATTGCCAACGATGCAAGAAGCGTTTAACAAGCCATTTACCGATTTGCAGTGGGTCTTAAATGCCTACACGTTAGTTTTTGCGGTCGTGTTATTAATTGTCTCAAAAATCGGGGATATGTATGGTCGTAAAAAAATCTTTTTAGCCAGTTTAATTCTTTTTATCATCGCCTCAGTTGTCAATGGGTTCGCGCCTAGTTTATTGGTATTAGATATCGGTCGCGCGATTCAAGCGATTGGTGGTGCGGGGATGATGTCTCTATCGATGGCCTTAGTTGCCTCAAACTTTGAAGGCAAAGAACGTGGGATTGCTTTGGGAATTTTAGGATCAGTCATCGGTCTTTCATCTGCTTCCGGCCCCTTAGTTGGTGGTCTATTGGTGGATTCGTTTGGTTGGCAGTCGATTTTCTTTATCAATCTACCAATTGGGATTATTGCTGTCTTGATGACGATGCGTTACGTGAATGAAACCCCTAGTTATGGTAAAGACCAAACGATTGATTTTTTAGGGATGATTTTATCAGCTGCGACCTTATTCAGTGGGATTTATGGTCTGATTCAAAAAGAAACTCATATCAATTGGGCGTGGAGCAATCCGCATGTCGCTGGTTGGTTACTCCTAGCGCTTGTCTTTTTACTCCTGTTTGTCTTGGTTGAGGCAAAAGTTGAAAATCCAATGATGAATTTGAAAATGTTTAAAAATATTAATTTCGTCGGTTCAGTTATTGTGGCCTTTGCTTTAGGCGCGGGCATCTACGCGTCAAGCACATACTTAACCGTTTTAATGCAAAACTATATTGGCTGGTCAGCATTTGATACTGGTGTTCGTCAGCTTGCGATGTCAATGTGGTCATTAATTTTAGGACCAGTTGTGGGGATTTTGGGACACAAATTTTCTAAAAAATGGATGATTGTTGGTGGCTTAGTAATTGGCGCGGGCGGTTTTATCCTTTTAATCAGTCAAATTTCAGCTAACATGGGCTACGGGCAATTATGGCCAACCCTAGTGATGGTCGGTATTGCTAATGGGATTGTCAATCCGCTCTTGAATTCTGCGGGCTTAGAAGGCGTTGCGCCGCAAGAGATGGGAATGGCTTCGGGATTATTAAATGTTTTTCGTCAATTCGGAACGAGCTTTGGGATTGTAATCTTAGGGTTAGTCGAGGCCAATCGTTATGCTGAAGTCTTCACGAAACAGACGGCCACCATGCAATTGCCTCAAGAATTAAGCGATGCTTTTCTGGATGCTGGGCCATTTTCCGGTCATGCCATTGCGTTTTCAGATCAGTTAAGCCAAGCACCGTTTGCTGATAAGTTGCAAGTAATTGTTGTTCAGGCTTTTGATCAAGGGATGATTCGAGTGTCGTATGTCGTCGCGGGAACGATTTTACTAGGTGCTTTAGCAGCCGCACTCTTGATGCGGAAAAATCAAACCGTTTAAAAATTAATAAAAAAACGCTCGTTGATAAAATTCATCAACGAGCGTTTTTTTAGCCTATACTTCGCGATACTTAATTGCTAAACCTTTTAAGAAATTACGAGCATAGCGATCTTTACAATCTTGGTAGTTACGATGGCCCTCTTTTCTTAAGATGGCACTTAGTTCACTTGGTGAAGCATAGACTTTGGCTAAACGTAATACATCTAGCATCTCATCACTTGTGAGTGCCAAGGCAATTTTGACTTTTTTCAAGACAACATTATTGACGTTTCGTTGACCAGTAATTAAAAATGTTGGCTGTGGCTCAACCCCATTTTTAGCAGGCGCTTTGCCACGCTTGAAGGTGATAAAACCGTTTAAGAAACACTCCAAGGTGTGTAAATCACAAAATTCGTCTTTGGCTGAATCTTCTTCTTGTTTTGTTAGTAGTTGTTGTAGTTGTTCACGCGTAACATCAAGACCACCGAGTTTGAAAATTTTAAGCATATCGGTGTCTTTGATGTCTAATGCATAGCGTAAGCGAATTAGGATATCGTTATTATTCATTAGGTTCCTCCGTAAATTCTATTTAGCTTTATCATACACTCTTTTGGGAAAATGCGGAACATTTATGCTAGAATTGTTAAAAAAGCAAGCCAAGGTTTTCGCTAGAAGATCTTTTTTAATGGATAAAAAAGATGACACGGGTGTCATTTTTAGGTATAATCACTTTGCTGACACGTGTGTCAGTGAGGAAGTTTGAACGATAAAGGAGTTCTGTCATGAGAGAAAGTAATAAAACCAAAAGTTTAGTGTACACAGCGATTTTATTAGCAATTATGTTGATGTTGTATATGACGCCATTAGGCTTTTTGCAAATCGGTCCGTTTGCAATTACGACGATGCATATTCCGGTAATTGTCGGCTCCATTCTTTTAGGCTCTAAGCGCGGTGCATTTCTAGGATTGGTCTTTGGTCTGTTGAGTGTGTATCGTGCGACGGTCATTATCACACCAACCAGTTTTGTTTTTTCACCATTTATCCCGGTCCCAGGATCAGAACATGGCAATCCTTTAGCTTTAGTTGTGGCAATTCTGCCTCGGGTCCTAGTTGGGATTATTCCAGCCTTAGCAATGGTCGTTCTGAAGAAAACCAAATTTAACCAGACATTTAGCTATGGATTAGCTGGTTTTTTAGGCGCTTTAACGAATACGATTTTGGTTTTGGGCTTGATGGGTACGCTTTTTGGAAATGAATTAGGTTATGAATCCTTTACTGCCGTTCTAGTTTTGATTGGATCAGTGATTGCATCGAATGGGATCGTGGAAATGATTGTGGCGGCCTTGGTGACGTCTTCGTTGACCAAAGTCTTTATGATGGCTGATAAGCGGTTTTTTAAAGCTGGATAATGTGTAAGTGGAGAGGGAACTTGAACAGTTTCGTCTCTTTTTTTGTCTTGAAACGAGCGTTATCTTTAGAAGGGAATATGCAATGTAAGCGTTGCTCCTAAAGAGGAATTCCTCTATAGTAGATAATAGTAAGGGAGGGAATGGAATGAATACAGCAGCGATTTATCATCGACCAGAAAGTGAATTTGCCTTTCTTTATACGAAGGAAAACTTACGCATCCGGTTACGTACCGGGGGAGCAGATGTTGACCAAGTGTATTTAATTGAAGGTGATCCCTTTAAGATTACCACCGAAAAATGGTACTTAAAAGAAAGCCCACTAAACAAAACCTTGTCTACTTTAACGCATGATTATTGGGAGATTGAGTTAAGCAGTGAAACGCGTCGTTCACAATATGGGTTTCATATTGTCGGCCGAGATGGTCTGTCTTGTTTTTACGGCGATCAGGGGATTTTTCCTTATACGAAAGCGGTAATTCAAGAACCAAATTATTATTTTCGAATGCCTTATTTTCAGGAAGTCGATCGTTTTAAAGCACCTAGTTGGGTCAAAGAAACCGTTTGGTATCAAATCTTTCCCGAGCGCTTTGCCAATGGGGATGTGACCAATGACCCTAGCCAAACATTGCCTTGGGGAAGTCAATCACCACAGCGGGAAGACTTCTTTGGTGGTGATTTACAAGGGGTTTTAGATCATTTGGATTATTTAACAGAGTTAGGTGTGAATGGTTTATATTTTTGTCCGCTGTTCAAAGCCCACTCAAACCATAAGTACGATACGATTGATTACCTGGAAATTGATCCGGCTTTTGGCGATAAGCAGCTTTTCAAAAAATTAGTTGACCAATGTCACCAACGAGGAATCAAAGTGATGCTCGATGCGGTATTCAATCATATCGGGGATAATTCACACCAATGGCAAGATGTCATCAAGCATGGGCAAAAGTCCAAGTATGTCGATTGGTTCCATATTCATTCTTTTCCAGTGACGGATTATCAAATGACAGATATTCCCGAAACAGCAACGGGACTACCATATGATACGTTTGCTTTTACGCCCCATATGCCGAAACTCAATACAGCCAATCCTGAAGTGCAAGCTTATTTGTTAAAGATTGCGACTTATTGGGTCGAAGAATTTGATATTGACGGTTGGCGTTTGGATGTGGCAAGTGAGGTCGATCACCAATTTTGGAAGAAGTTTCGCTCAGCAGTGACAGCGATTAAAGCAGATTGTTACATTTTAGGCGAAATTTGGCATTCATCGCAAAATTGGCTACAAGGCGATGAATTTCATGCGGTGATGAACTATGCATTTACGGATAATATCAAAGATTTCTTCATTACCAAAAAATTATCTGCGCAACAAATGATTAGCGGGATGAACCAACAACAGTTACTTTACCGCGATCAAGTCAATGAAGTCATGTTTAATTTGTTAGATTCACATGATACAGCTCGTCTATTGACTAATTGCCAAAACAATCAGGAATTGATGCGCGCAGTTTTAACTTTCATGTTCTTACAAAAAGGTTCACCGTGCATTTATTATGGCACCGAGATCGGTATGACTGGTGAGGGCGATCCCGATTGTCGAAAATGTATGATTTGGGAGGAAAAAGAACAGGATCAAGAATTATTTCGTTTCATGCAAAAACTGATCGGCTTGCGTAAACAACTCAACCCGATTTTAGCTAGCGGTACTTTGATTTGGTTAGAAAACTTAGCCAAAGAACAAGTTGGTTTTGTCAGAAGGTTAGCGGAGCATGAAATAGTTGCCTATTTTAATGAGTCACAAGAAGAACTCGTCATAGAACCAACCGGTCAAGTCATCTTTAGCCAAAATAGTCAAATCAACGACAAGGGTGCATGGCGTATTCAAAAACATGGTTTTTTGATTAGTAAATGAATGACAAGCTAGTAAAAGAGGGCGTTTCTGGAGCATTGTTATGCGGCAAAAAGAGGTTGGGGCTAAAATTGCCCCAACCTCTTTATCGTCTACAGCATTTTTCGTTGTGCCCCATAAATTGATTGATTTAAATTACATAAATAAGCAACGCTACAAGTAATAAAGAAAAAGGGCAAGTATTCAAACCCAAAGACTTCGGCTCCGATAAAAATCGGTGCTAAAAGGGTATTGGTGGCACTGCCAAAGACGGCCGCATAACCCAAAGCGGCAACTAATGTCACTGGTAGACTAAACAAACTCCCCAGGACTAAGCCTAAAGAGGCCCCGATGGCAAAGAGGGGGGTGACCTCGCCACCTTGAAAGCCAGCTGCTAAGGTGATGACTGTTAGAACTAATTTTAAAAGCCAGTCGTAGTTGTAAATCGGATCATTTGCGAAACTCGCCGAAATTAAGTTGGTTCCAAGCCCTGAGTAGCGGCCGTGCCAAAAGAGGAATAAGAGAATACTGACAGCAAGACCGACTAAGCCGATGCGTAAAATCGGATTTTCAATTTTGTCTACTAAAAGCTGTTTGGCCTTTTTGAGTAAAAAAGTAAAACTTAAACCAACTAAGCCAAAAATAATTCCAAGTCCCACTAATTTAAGGGCCACGAGCGGATCTAAAGTAGTATCAACAGCTAAATCAACAGCAAATTTCTCTAAACCTAACGAATGTGAAACATAGCTAGCAGTAAAAGCCGCAATCATTGAAGTTAATAAAGCTTCATATTTTAGATTACCGATGACTAGGACTTCAAGCGCAAAGAAAATGGCCGCAATCGGTGTTTCAAAAAGACCGGCAAAACCGGCGGCCATCCCGGTGACTAAAAAGACACTTGTGCGATTGGGAATATTGGCAAAGCGACCAAACCAGTTAGCGACTGTCGCTCCGAGTTGAACGGCGACGCCTTCACGACCGGCACTCCCCCCAAAGAGATGGGTCATCCAAGTGCCAATCATAATAAACGGAACCAAACGTTTAGGAATCGCTTCTTCTTCTTCAAAGCCAACCTGAAAAATCAACCCCATGCCTTTCGTGGCAGATTTCCCATATTTTAAGAAAAAATACGTGAAAAGCATCCCAGCTGGTGCTAAGAAGAAAATCAGATAATTGAAATAATCAACCCGCACATCTGATAAAAATAATAACACGCGACCAAACAAGGCATCGATACTACCGACGACCCCACCGATGAAAAAACCTAAAATAATTAAGCTGATTAGGTCTTTGATGAGGATTTTTTTCGTTATTTTCATATAACTCGCTCCTTTTGTAATCGTTTTCTCCGCAAAAAAAGACTCCTACCCAAGCGGATAGAAGTCATTAGCTCATTGGCGGTTTAGGATCTAATCCAAGGGAGAACATCATTCCCGACTATTGTTACTCAAATTTTAATGCTCAGGGGGAGCTTTGTCAATTAAGAATGACAAAAAGTATGTAAGAAAACGTTTTTCAGGTTGAATAAAGCAAGAAATATCGGTAAGATGACAGTTGTGTAGATTGTCCGTTGTTGAAGAAACTGAATAGGAGTAATTGTTTATGTCAATTGATTTATTATCAAAAATGTTGTCAATTATTATGTTAAATCTAGTTTTAAGTGGCGATAATGCGGTGGTTATCGCACTAGCTACCAGAAAGTTAGACCCAGAGCAATGCAAAAAAGCCATTTTCATTGGAACAGCTGGTGCGGTTGTGATGCGTGTCTTACTCATGCTCGTGGCGATTGAGCTATTAGCCATTCCATTTGTGAAAATTATAGGGAGTCTTTGTTTGTTATACATTGCCTATGATTTATTAAAATCAAACAATGATGACGAGGAGGAAGCAGTCAAAAGCCAAGCGAGTTTTGCAGCTGCCATTCGGACGATTATTATTGCGGACCTGGTGATGAGTTTAGATAATGTTTTAGCGATTGCTGGTGTAGCTGATGGTGCTTTTTCACTAGCGGTCTTTGGACTGATTATCAGTATCCCCATCGTCGTTTTTTGTAGTCAATTAATTATTAAGTTGATGGATCGTTTCCCGTTCTTGATTTGGGTCGGTGCCATTTTAATTGCCTATACTGCTGGAAATATGATTATTGAAGACCCGTTTTTTGAACACTTTGTCGATCATATCGTACCAAATATCAGTCATACCCATGTGATTCCATTCTTATTCTGTCTGGTATTAGTTGGAATCAACTTTGTCGCATCACGAATGAGACGGCAAAATTTAGCATAAATTTATTTATCACACGCCTGAGATTAGTTTCTGAGGCGTGTTTTTTTGACAGGATTAAAAAAAACTTTTTTTGATGAGGAAATCGTGGTAAAATTAACTTGAAAATTTCATTTTATTAGGATTTTAATTTTATGGTATTCCTTATGTTGATTATTGGACATAAGATTACAAAATAAATGTAAAATTGGAGTGATTTGAATGAAAAAAGTTTTCGTGTTAGGTATTCTGGTTTTGGGCGTTGCTAGTGCTGGATACTCGATTGTTCAAGCTTCAGAAAGGCAGCTGACTGTCGATGGCGGCATGGAGGTGGTAGATGATTACCATGGAGTGATAAGCTCAGAAGTTTATGACTCTGTTCAACCTCGAATAACGTCTACTTCTGTAGAAGATGGTCGTGGTTGGTGGAGGCGTGGTCAAAGTGGTAATCTAAATATTTCCGAATACGTCGATTATCAAGGCGAAGGACATGCTTCTTGCGAGAACGGGAACGGTACTTTTGATAATGGGGATTGGGAGCCAGCGTATACTTGGAGTACTTCAAGTGTTGGTTGGACCGTCTTAGGGGGGAATAAGGCTTATTATAACTATCGTTAAAGTTTGATTTCAGGCTGTTTTTATCGATTCAGTAAACAAATTGGATCAATAAAAATAGCCTTTTTATTTTAGAGACTAATCGATTTGAGGGGAAAAATGAAAAAGAAAATATATATAGGTTTTTTAGTCCAACTTGCAATACTGATTGCTATCTTTTTTAGTTGTATTGGTCAGGTTTCGTTAGCCACCTTATTATACAAAGATACAACAAAGATTTCTATTTTGATGCCAGAAACTCCCAAAATAGTAGATCCTGAGCTGCAAGAAAATTTTTTGGAGGAAACAGCACAAAAGTATAATGTTAATTTAGCAAAATACATATATTCTGATGACGAGCATCTGACCATTTACTCTACATCAAAAAATATGAATGATCAACTACATGTCATCCATGATAAAGAAACGATTACTTCAAATAAAGATTTTATTTGGGATGGTTCAAATATCCAAATTAAAATTAATAATTTTTCAAATATTACTGAAACAGGAATTGATGGGGTATATTATGTACACAACTTAGAGGACCAAAATGTTGACAGGTTTGTCTCGGAATTAGCTTCCGGATTGGGGGAGATAAAACAAGAGAACTCAAAAACCTACTATTTACGAGTAATTGCTGAAAATATTTTAGGAAATTATACTTTAGTTGTAGTTTTTCTTTTGTTTTTTTTAGTTAACCTGTCACTGTTTTTTATGTATTTATTAAAATCCACAAAAAAAATTACTATCTTGAAATTAGCTGGATTTTCTAATTGGAGTACAATTAAACATCTATTGAAAGAACCTTTCGTTTTTTCCATCGTAAGTAGTTCAATAGCGTTAATGAGTGTAATTGCTAGCTATAGTTTATTCAGGGGTGGGTTTTATAATGCAAAAAACTTTACTCTAGTAGTGATAGCGAACTTATTAATCTGTTTGTTGTTTTGGTCATTAATGACTAGCACCATTGTTGCATCTTCTAAAAAATGGAAAATTAATAATCGAATTAAAGGTCAAAATAGACAAGTATTAGGATTGATATTTAATCAATTACTCAAGGTAAGTATCGTCATTGCTATCTTAATGATGGCAATCGTTGGAATTAGTAAGTATAAGGAATTGCAAGCGTATGAGACTAAGCAGCATTATTGGGAGAAAACGGAAAATATTTATGCAACTCAATTACGGTTTATTACAAATAATCCAGAAGAATATCGGCCGTATGAAAAGAAATTAAAGAAATTTTACTTAGATGCAGTGGAAAACAAAGGATTATTTTTAATTGATACTAAAAATTTCGAGAAGCTAGAAACAATAAATCAGTATGTCTACGAAGCAAATACAAAAAATAAATTAGAACAATTTATCTCTCCTAGAGGACGTTCAATAGATATTAATTTGAATTATCTAAAGTATAACCCAGTCTACAAACCTAATGGAGATAAGGTAACGGAAGCTGATATCGTTTTTGATGAGAATGTCTGGAATGTTTTAGTACCAGAAGGGTTGAAAAAGTATGAAGAGCAACTGAAAAGTAATTTTCTTGATTACTTTTCTTTTAAAAAATATCTCTTCAATGATAAAATGAAGGGTTCTAAAAACGGCTTAAAAATTCATATTGTTTATGTGAAAGATAAACAAACCTATTTTTCCTACAATCCAGCAATTGATAGCGATAACTTAAAGATTTCTTTAGCGACAGCAATAGTAGATACAGGCAACGTCGATGAGAGTGAATATGGTTCGTGGTTGTCCAACAGTACGTTTGTTAAAGCAAAAGATGAAGATGGATATAGTTATCTGCTGCCAACGATTAAACGAAATCATGTTCAATCAAATATCCAAAACACCATCGCTATTTACAACTTTCAGGCACAAGAAATCCAAAATCTAAAATATCTGTTAAATACTCTTTACTTATTAAGTGGTTTGTTGGTGATACTACTTGGGTTTACCTACTACAATTCAATCAAGCTGTATGATGAAAAAAATAAAAAAAGAATTGCTATTCAAGAATTATTTGGCTACACTACTATTCTTATTTACAAAAACTACTTTATTTTCCAATTAATATTAGGAATTGTCTTAATCGCTGTAGTAGGTGCTTTTTACCACTCAGCATTAGCAGTTGAACTAGTTGCTAGTTTTACGGTACTAGAATTAGCGATAACTTATTTAATCTGTTCTTTATCAAAGAGAAAATTGCAGATAAATTCCATAATAAAAGGAGAATAAACAGATGATTACTTTAGATAAAATAAGTTTGAATTTTGGAAAAAAAAATGTACTAAACAATATTTCTTTAAGTATTCAAGAAAATGATTTTATTTGTATACATGGTAAAAGTGGTAGCGGAAAAACAACTTTACTCAATGTTATAGGACTTATTGAGCACAATTTTTCGGGAGAACTTTCCTTTGAAGGAAAACATAATCCCAGTCAAAAAGAAATACTACATTTACGTAAAGAGAAAATTGGCTATCTGTTTCAAAATTATGCATTAGTTGAAGAAGAAAATGTCTTTAAAAATTTGGAAATAGCATTTCATGGGAAAAAAGTTAATCGAAAAAGCAAACTCGAAAAAATGGAGCAAAGTTTACAAGAAGTGGGCTTGGGTAGGATTCTCTTTAAAAAAGTTTACGAATTGAGCGGTGGTGAACAACAACGGGTGGCACTAGCAAGACTAACTTTAAAAAATCCTAAGTATATTTTAGCAGATGAGCCAACGGGGAATCTTGATTGGGAGAATGCACACTTAGTTTTTGAAAAACTAAAAGAACTCCATCAGAACGGTGCTACAGTAGTGATTGTCAGTCATGATCCTAAAATTATAAACGAATCAATTAGAACTTTTGAATTGAAATGATATTTTCAACTACTGAATTAGAATTTGCATTTGCTGAAAATCAAATCATCTGACAAAATTTGCAAAATAAAGTAGGCTAAATTGTGAGATAATTCGTTATCTTACGGCTAGTTTTGCTATACTTAAGAAGTAAGTGAATGGAAATGGAGGAATTTCAATGAGTTTAACAGATACGTATACGTTAGCCAATGGGGTCAAAATCCCGAAAGTTGGTTTTGGGACATGGCAAACACCCGATGGCGATGTCGCTCGCGAGTCAGTCGTTGCGGCAATTAAAGCAGGGTATCGTCATATTGATACGGCCGCGATTTACGGTAACGAAGTGTCCGTTGGTGAAGGGATCAAAGAAAGTGGCGTGGCTCGTGAAGAGTTATTTATCACCACTAAATTATGGAACGACAAGCATTCTTACGAGTTAGCGAAAGAAGCTTTGGCTGAGTCTTTAGAAAAATTGGACCTAGATTATGTTGATTTATATCTGATTCATTGGCCCAATCCAATTGATTTTCGTGCCGATTGGGCAGGAGCCAATGCCGGTGCGTGGAAAGCGATGGAAGAAGCGCTAGCAGCAGGTAAAGTCCGCGCAATTGGGATTTCAAACTTTAAACCAAATCACATTGATGCGTTGCTAGAAACAGCAACCGTCAAACCAATGGTCAATCAAATCTTCTTAAACCCAAGTGATATGCAAAAAGAAGTGGTGGCGCATAATGACAAACATGGGATCTTAACCGAAGCCTATAGCCCATTAGGAACTGGAAAAATTTTTGAAGTACCAGAACTAAGCGAATTAGCAAAAAAATACAACAAGACGGTCGCGCAAGTTGTTTTACGTTGGAGCTTAGACCATGGCTACTTACCATTACCAAAATCAGTGAATGCAGAACGCATCCAAGAAAATGCCGACATCTTTGATTTTGAATTAAACCAAGAAGATATTGCTTACCTAGATGGCTTACATGGTGTGGCAGGAATTGCCCACAATCCAGATACCGCGAATTTTTAAATAAAAAACAAAGCCGCGAACGCTTGACTTAAGAGCGTTTTGCGGTTTTTTTACAGAGCAAATCATTGATGGATGGAATCAGTTTAAGGGCATGATTACTTGAAGTTGCTGAAAAAAGATGAGTATGTCAGCCGTAAAAAAATCCTGCCTTCTGGGCACAAACGACCCATCATTTTTCAGTAAGATATGGTAATCTTAGAGTAGCTATCATTGGTAGAATGTGGTTGAGCAGAAGTTGAAAGGTGGCGATAATTTGGAAACGATGATTCAATCGACAAATCCTGAATTCAAGATTCGGGTCCGTTCATGGCAACCACAAGGTCAAGTTCGAGGGGTGATTCAGCTATTACATGGAATGACCGAACATATCGATCGCTATCATGAGTTTGCATCATTTCTAGTTGCGCAAGGGTTCTTTGTGATTGGCCATGATCATGTTGGTCACGGCAAATCGGTACAAGGAAGACAATCTTTTGGTTACTTTGGGTCGCTCCCAAAAAGTCGTCCTTTAATCGGTGATGTAGCCAAAGTTCAATGTTTGGCTAAAAAAAAGTATCCACAAGTTCCTTATTTCATCTTGGGTCACAGTATGGGATCGTTGATTTTACGCAATTACTTAATTAGTTATCCTGAAGTGCCGCTAACAGGAACCATTATGATGGGAACAACAGCGGAATCAGCACTTAAGATGCAAGCGGCGATTCTTTTAAGTCACGGGATGATGAAACTTCAAGGACCTAAAAGACCGGCAACTTTAGTTAATCGACTAGCTTTTGAAGGATTCAATCGGCGCTTTGAGCCGGGCATAACCAAAAGTGACTGGCTATCAAGTGATGAATTGCAAGTGAAGCGTTATTTAGCGGATCCTTGGACCCAATTTATCTTTACGAATAGCGGCTATCACGAGCTCTTTTTATTAACGAAACGAGCCAGTTCTAGCCAGGCGCTTCGTCAGATTACACCACAATTACCGATGTTACTTATTGCAGGTGAAAACGATCCAGTCGGGCAATTTGGCAAAAAGGTGACAATTTTGGCTAAGAAACTCCAAAAACTAGGCCAAAACAAAGTGGAACTAGCACTGATTTCTAAAGCACGTCATGAATTATTACAAGAAAAACAACGCGAGCAAGTTTTTCAACAAATTGTGGTGTGGATAGAAAAGCAAGTGGCGGAGTGACGTAACTAACACTTTGACTGAGTGAGATGCGAAAATTTTTTGAACAGTGATAATCGATGAGGCGTGATTGGTTTTATTTTTTGGGGGAAGTGGTGAAGACATGGCGAAAAAGTATCAGATTTTACTTGGATTGTTGCTGTTGGTGATCATAATGGTAGGCGGAAGTTTGTTTTATGTAGATCAAAATACGTGTCAACCAACCGCAAAAGCGTTGAAGGAAACAAAGAATGCTCAAGAAACGAATGAGTGGCTGTATTTTGCGGGCGAGCAAGAGAAGCCGGCAATCATTTTTTATCCCGGAGCCTTGGTTGAGCCCGCAAGCTATGCCATTTGGTGTAATGAACTGGCTGAAGCAGGCTATCCCGTCTATTTGCTGAAGCTGCCACTTAATTTAGCTGTTTTAAGTCCTAATAAAGCAAAGCAAGTGTTGGCAGAAATTGGCGAGCGTGAGTATGTGATTGGTGGGCACTCTTTAGGTGGCGTGATGGCTAGTCGTTTTGCCCATCAGCAAGTCAAACAAAATGATGAGCAATTACAAGGAACCTTCTTTTTGGCGAGCTATCCGGATGAAAAAGGTCGTTTAACCAAAACGCCGCTTTCAGTGTTATCAATGAAAGGTAGTCAAGATCAAGTCATCAATCAAACCGCCTATCAACAAGCAAAAGCCGATTTACCAAGTTCAACTAGTTATATTGAAATTATCGGTGGCAATCATGCCGGGTTTGGTAGTTATGGTCAGCAAAAAGGAGACGGTACAGCAACCATTCCAAATGAAAAACAACAAAGGCTCGTAGCAGAAAATCTACATACTTGGTTGGAAAAGCTTGAGTAATATTGGAGGAATGTCTAATGAACGAAACAAAAGCGCAGGCGATGGGCTCGGTGATTGCCGCATTAGTCGCAAATATCTTAGTAGCGATTAGTAAGTTTATCGGTTATCTCGTAAGTGGGAGTGCCGCGATGCTCAATGAAAGTATCCATAGTGTGGTTGATTGTAGCAATCAAGCGCTCTTGTTATTTGGGAATAAGCGAGCGAGTCGTGGCCAAAGTCAATTGCATCAATTTGGTGAAGGGCGTGCCAAATATTTCTTCTCCACCATTGTGGCGACGATGCTCTTTTTTGGTGGTGGTGCACTCGGGGTGATGGAAGCTTTAGAGAAACTCTTCCATCCAACACATGAAATTAGCAACCAGGGCTTGATTATCATCATTTTAATCTTTGGGATGATTGTTGAGGGCTTTTCTTTACGAGTGGCCTTTAAAGAAATTCATGAATTAAACACTGAAAAATTGCCCCTATTTAAATTTTTAAAAGAAAGCCGACATAGCGAAATTTTGGTGATTTTTACCGAAGATTTCTGTGCGGTGATTGGTTTATTATTGGCATTAATAGGGACCTTACTAACAATGGTTACCGGCAATGCGATCTTTGATGCTGCCAGTGGTTTGTTAATCGGCTTATTATTAATGTTGGCGGCGGTCTTTTTAGCGACCGAATTTTATAGCTTGATGATTGGTGAAAGTGTCATCGAAAAGGACTTGGCGAAAATTAAAATGGCATTTGAGCGTGAAGAAGTTAAAATGGTCATTGATATTAAGACCGTTCATTTAGGTCCGTCAGAGATTATGATTGCGGCGAAGATTGATATTGCTGATGACGAAGAAAAAAATGGTCATGCGATTATTAATGAAATCGAAGCTGATATTCGTGCACAAATGTCAGAATTAAAAGTTTATATTTATATTGAAACCGATGAATTTGACCCGAACTATCAACGACTAGAACGTTAAAGCGGAAAAGCGGAAGAATTTACGCGAGAAACTAGCGCAAAGAGCTAGCTTTTGCTACAATAGTTAAGGATTATTCAAACAAGAAAGAAGGACTATTAAATGATTACAGCAAGTGATTTGAGAGCGGGCATGACTTTTGTCCAAGACGGAAAATTAATCCGTGTTTTAGAAGCTAGCCACCATAAACCAGGTAAAGGGAATACCGTGATGCGTATGAAATTACGTGACGTACGTTCAGGTTCAACGTATGACACAACATTCCGCCCAGAAGAAAAATTTGAAAAAGCACACATTGATACAAAATCAGTTCAATACTTATATACAATGGACGATACCGGCTTTTTCATGGATTTAGAGTCTTATGAACAATATGAAATTCCAATTGAAACAATTGCTGATGAGATGAAATTCATTTTAGAAAACATAGAAGTAAAAATCCAATTCTTTGATATCGAAGTAATCGGTGTTCAATTGCCATCAACCGTTGTTTTACGTGTTGCTGAAACACAACCATCCATCAAAGGCGCAACAGTTACCGGTTCTGGTAAACCAGCAACGATGGAAACTGGTCTTGTAGTCAACGTTCCTGATTTCGTTGAAGCGGATGAATTATTAGAAATCAACACTTCAGAAGGAACTTACGTCAAACGTGCCGGTAAATAATCAATTCAAAAACAGCGTAACAAGCGGGAGCCCCCATTTGTTACGCTGTTTTTTATTTCATAATGTCATAAACATCTTTAGAAAGTTGTGAGATGGCTTCATAACTAGAATTATTGGTCATCACAGATAAGATGTAAGGTTCATCGGTGTAGACAATTGCCACGTCATGGCGATACTCGTATAGATCACCGATTTTATGGGCCACGGGCACGGGAAGATATTTAGGGATGCGTTGGTCATCATAAACGGTATCAGAAAGATAATCAATCAGTTGTCCGCCCTCATGATAAATGGCGGACATTAAAAGAGCATTTTCTTTGGCAGTGATGACATTACGCTCTGTCCACTCACGGCCAATAATGGTGCTAATTTCAGCTTTCATCGTGTCGCTATATTGGTCCGCGGCATAGTATCCTAAAAAGTTGGCTCCTTGATTATCGGAGTATTGGGCGGTGAGTTGCATGATTTGATCGATACTAAACTCTTCACCAAAAGAGTGACTTTGTAACATTCCAGCACCACCTCGCATATAAGACATCGGCATTTGATTAATTTCATCAATATAAGGGTAGGTGGTCGCCGGATCCAATTGGTTTTCATTAATTAGTTTTTGGGTATAGTAAAGCACCGGGATTTTTCCGGTACTTGCAGCGTCAAAAATCACATCAGCATTGATACTAGCGGAACTTTGATCATCTAAGCTCATGACATAAATCCCAAAGTTCTCGCTTTGGTAATTTTCATCGAGTAAACGCTGGACCTCAGCGAGCTTTTTTTGTTGAGTGGTCTTTTTAGCTGTGCTAGTTTTTGTCGTTTGCGTGGTGCTCATTTCAGTGGTGCTAGTTGTTTTGGAGGTCGTTTCTTTGGTTGAAAGATTGGCACTAGCCGTGTAATAGGCACTACCCATGATACTTAAACTAATTATCGCCAAAAAAGTAATTAGTTTCGTTTTTTGTGTGGGGGTCATACAGAACTCCTTGTGTTTATTCAGTGAAATCGTTTAAATCAGGTTTTGGGTTTGATTGTTTAAAAGATAGCTTTCTTTTTGCTTGCGACTGAGTTTTTTGAAGGCAGCTTCGGCTTTCGTTGCCTCACTGCGAGTCGCAAAACATTCGGCATGAATCATTTTTAATGGGCGTCGTTGCTTCAGACGGGTGTATTTGGCACCTTTTCCGCTATTATGTTCTTCTAGCCGTCGAGACAGATCAGTCGTATAGCCTGCATAAAACGTCGCATCTTTACAATTTAAAACGTAAAAATAATGTTTAGTCGCCATAAAGCATGTTCCTGACTTGAGGCGTATACTGATTGCTTTGGTCATAAATATATAATGGAGCATTGACTTTAAAGCCGGTTAACTTACCTTGTTTAATCCCTTCAATTAGCAAAATATTGGCATCTTTGCCTTCTTTGGGATGGACAAATTGAACTCTTTTAGGAGCAATCTTGGCCTTTTGCATACAAGCTAAAATCTCTAAAAAGCGTTCTGGTCGATGAACCATCGCAAAACGGCCGTTGGTTTTCAATAATTGACTCGAGGTGGTAATCACTTGTTGGAGCGAAGTCGCAATTTCATGACGCGCCAAAGCTAAGTGGGGATTAGGATTCGTCTCATTGGTGGGTAAATGTTCAAAATAGGGTGGATTACAGACCAATAAATCGACGGAGTCATGTTTGATTTTACTGAGACTATCTTTTAAATCGATTTGAAAAATCGTCATCTGTTCTTCGAGTTGATTTAATTGAATGCTTCGTTGGGCCATATTAGCTAGTCGTTCTTGTAATTCGACTTGGTAAATTTGGGCCTGGGTTTTTTTACTTAAAAATAACCCCACGGCACCGTTACCCGCACAAAGGTCAACCACCGTTCCTTTATTGGGAACTTGAGGGAAATTAGCTAAGAGGACCGCGTCGATCGAAAAAGAAAAAACGTCAGAACTTTGAATAATTTGAATATCATTGGCATAGAGCTGATCAATGCGCTCGCCTTTTTGTAACATGGAAAACACCTGCTTACTAAAATTTGTCTAAACGCATTATACTACAGAAAGCTTTGGTAACAAACAAGAAAAAAGACTTGTCAAATCGGGTTTGTTTTTGCATACTAAGGATTGAAGAGGAGTGAAAGAAGCGATGTTTTTTACCTTTATGCGCGGCGTTGTCCGAGTAGTGTTATTTATCCTTAACGGAAATGCCCGTTATGAAAATAAGGAAGTAATTCCGCAAGATGAAAACTACATCTTAGTTTCCCCCCATCGAACATGGTGGGATCCATTATACTTGGCTGTAGCAGGTAGTCCGAAAAAGTTTAGTTTTATGGCCAAAGAAGAGTTATTTAAAAATCCGATTTTACGTTTTATTTTGATTCATGCCAATGCGTTTCCGGTTAAACGGAACAATCCTGGACCTAGTGCGGTGAAAACACCGGTCAAAACATTGAAGTCAACGGATTTGAGTCTGATTATGTTTCCTAGTGGTACCCGTCATTCCGCGGAATTAAAAGGCGGGATGGCATTAATTGCTAAACTTGGCAAAGTTCGCATTGTCCCGTCTGTTTATCAAGGGCCATTAACTTTTAAAGATTTGTTAAAGCGCAAGCGGGTTACGATTCGTTTTGGTGAACCAATCGATATTAGTGATATCAAAAAACTTGATAAAGAAGGACTAGCTGAAGTCGAACGACGAACGCAAGCAGCATTTGATCAATTAGATCAAGAAATTAATCCTGAGTTTAAATATCCGTTAACAAAGTAAGATGAGTCGACTTGGCAACAAGTCAGCTCATCTTTTTCTTTTTTTGAAATGCCTCAATAAATGGTATAATGTAGGGAAGGATTTTTGGCGAAAGAAGGGATTAAATTGCGTTTTTTACATACCGCTGATTGGCATATCGGCAAAAAACTAAACGGCTATGATTTATTAGCTGAGCAAGAGTATATTATTGATGAATTCATTCAATTAGCACTGAAAGAAGAGGTTGATGCCATCGTCATTGCAGGCGATCTCTATGATCGGTCTGTGCCATCAGTGGAAGCGGTAGACTTATTTAATCGAAAAATTAAAGAACTAAATTTAACGCATCAGTTGCCGGTCTTAGCCATTTCAGGAAATCATGATAGTAGTGGGCGCTTAGCGGTTGGCTCGGAGTGGTTTGTAGCAACGGACTTCTTCTTAAGCACAGATATCGCCCAAGCGCTTCAGCCAGTCGAATTTTTAGATACACAGTTTTATTTATTACCTTTTTTTGAACCATTTGCAGCAGAACTTCATTTTGATGAAACGTTAAAAAGCAGTGGACAGGCTGTAGCTCGGGTGATTGAGGAGATGCAAAAGACCTTTAATCCCGCTAAAAAACAAGTATTGGTTAGTCATTTTTTCGTAGCAGGAAGTTTACGTAGTGATTCAGAAACCCAACTCGAAGTGGGCGGTTTGGCAAGTGTCCCCTTGGAAATCTTACGGCCGTTTGACTATGTCGCGTTAGGTCATTTACATAACAAAGAGGCAATCAAAGATGCACATGTGCAATATAGTGGCGCGTTATTAAAATTTTCAACCTCAGAGGTCCACCAAGAAAAAGGTGTTTATCTTGTGGATACCCAAAAAGGGCAACGTGAATTTATCCCCTTAAGACCCAAAAATGATTTAATCGAAATCAAAGGCTTATTTACAGAACTTTTAGAACCCACGTTTTATCAGCAAATTAATCGGGAAGCTTTTGTGAAGGTCGTGCTAGAAGACCGGCAAATTATCCCTAATTTAATGAATCAATTACGAACCGTTTATCCCAAAATTTTAAGTGTTGAGCGGAAACAAGGCGTGGCAACGAAGCAAGAGTTTGCCACCTATCAAGAGCGGAAACAATCACCGCAAGAATTAGCCAGATGTTTTTTTACGGAGATGACCGAGCAAACGTTGACCAATGAACAAAGCCAATGGTTATTAGCAGGAATTCAACAGGCAAAAGATGAAGTGGGGATGTAAATGCAACCAAGAAAATTAACAATGAAAAATTTTGGTCCGTTTATTAATGAATCGTTGGACTTTAGTGATTTTCAAGAAGCGGGTTTATTTTTAATTAGTGGCAAGACGGGGGCTGGCAAAACAACGATTTTTGACGGTATGACCTATGCTTTATTTGGTGAAACTTCGGGGAATTTACGTTCTGGTAAAGAAATGCGTTCATTGTTTGCGCAAGCAGGAGAAGAAACGCAAGTCACGTTTACTTTTGAACATCAAGGATTTGTTTATGAAATTGTTCGTAAGCCTGAACAAATGCTCCCTAAAAAGCGCGGTTCGGGGATGACTGAACAAGCGATGAAGGTTCAGTTGACGATTTATGATCAGCAACAATCTGTACGTCAATATACGAAAAAAAGCGAAGTTGATCAAAAAATCAAAGAATTGCTCCAGTTAAACGCGAAACAGTTTTTTCAAATCATCATGTTACCGCAAGGCGAATTTCGCAATTTTTTAATTGCTTCAAGTAATGACAAAGAAGTGGTTTTGCGCAATATCTTTGCAACGGAAATCTATCAACGCTTGACTGAAGTTTTAAAGGAAAAAAACAAAGCCTTAAAAAAACAGTTCGAGCAACAGCAAATGGAAGCCGAAGCCTTAAAAAAACAGTTTATTTGGCAAGCAGAGCGTGAGGCGGTAACGATGCCAGAGCTCCTTGCTTTATGGGAAGAAGAACTGCTAAAAGAGCAACAACAAATTCAGGAAACGACAATCCAACTTGAGCAGTTAGCGCAGCAAAAGAAAGGCGCTGAGGAGACTTTTTATCAAGGCAAAGAATGTCAAAATGCATTTGCAAAAAAGGAACAACTTTTGGCAGAACAAGCAACCTTAAAAGCTGAAGCACCAGCCATGGCTAGTAAAAAAAAGCAATATGAACAACTGACGTGGGTCTATGAACAACAAGGGATAATCACGCGCTTACAAGAAAGCACCGAACAAAGAGAAAGGTTACAAACCGAGGCGAATAACCTTGCGATGAACGAGCAATCTTGGCAAAAAAAATGGACGAGTTGGCAAAATGAGCGCACGCAAATGAATGTGCTCAAGCAACAAGTCAAAGAAAATGAACAGCAACAACAACAATTGGCACAGCTCCAACCAATTGCGCAAAAAATAAGCGTCACGACAGCTGAATTGTATCAGGTGAGAGCGACACAAAGCCAGTTAAATAACCAGCAACAAGCAATTGAAGCGGAGCTCAAGGACCTTGTTGCTCGGCAAGAAAGTTGTCAAAAAACGCTAAAAAAACAAAAAAGCTTGCGTCAATTAGAAGTAACGACGTTTGAAGTGAACAAACTCATGGACGCTTTAGCGCAACTACGAGAACATCAGCAACAAGTAACGACGCAAATTCACGACGAACAACAAAAACAGCTAATATTAGCAGACCAACGAGTTACGTTAGCTAAAGAAAAACCCGTGGTCAGTGAAGAATTAAAGTTGGCGAAAAGTCAACAAGCGAGTTACTTAATTGCTCGTCTAAGCCTTGATTTAGTTGAAGGGGCACCTTGTCCGGTTTGTGGCTCCTTAAGTCATCCTCAAGTTCATTTAATTGAAAATGATGAAGAAAAAATCAAACAAGTAGAACAGGTCATCAATCAGTTAGAAGGGCAGTTAGAAGAATTAACCAAGCGATGTGCGACCTATGATAGTCAATGGGAACAAACCAATCGAAATCTCGACTCGTTCATGGTAGGATTACGACAAGTTGAAGTGGAATTAGTCCAATCTGAGGCATGTTTGTACGAGCTTTTAACAACAACTGAATTAGAATTGCCGCAAGGTTCTTTAACAGAACAAGTTGCAAACTTTTTGCAACAAGTAGAGGGCTTAAAAACTACAGTCGAGCAAGCTGAACAGCAGGTAACTGAATTGGAAGGTCAAAAAATACAAAAAGAAGCTTTAAAACAACAATGGGCAAGTGAAAATCAGCAACAACTATTGCAAGAAAATAGTTTGATTGAGAAAATAAACAATTTCCAAGAACAGTTAGGCGAGTACCCAATTGCTGAAATTCAAAGCCGCTTAGCTGAACTAACAAGTCGTCTTGAGACCCAATATCAACGCATCCAAGTTGATGAGGAAATGGAACAAAACTTAAACCAAGAAAAAGCTTCTTTAACCGCTTTAACTCAGCGAAACCAAGAGCAACTGTTGCTAAGTGAGCAACAGTACCAAAAAGCTAGGCAAGCAGTGATGCAACTCTTTAATGCTAGCCCTTATCAGATGGATTTAGCCCAATTCAACTTGTTAGTAGCGGAGCTAGCACTCAGAGAAGAGCTTGGAAGTGAAATTACAACTTATGAGCAGCACCATCAAGTATTACTGCAACAACTCGATTCCTTAGAACAGCAATTAATTGGGCAAGAACCCCCTGATCTAGTTAATCTTGAAACGAATTATCACAATGCCCAAGAACGCTGGCAAGAAGTCCAAGAAAAAGTGACCATGCTGAATGCGCAAATGAATCAAAATACCAAACTAGTCAATCAGCTCAAAGCGTTATTGGCAGTAAACCAGCAAGCCATGGTACAACTTGGGCAATTAGAAGAGTTAGTCCAGACGTTAAATGGGGATAACCAGTATAAAACCAGTTTGGAACGCTATGTTTTACAAGCTTATTTAGCCGAGATATTAGCGGTAGCGAATCAACGATTGGCTCGTTTAACTAAAGGTCGTTATCAATTTGAACTAGCAACCGGTGTCAATAGTAATAAAAAGCATACCGGATTAGAAATTAATATTTATGATGATAATGCGGGAATTTCAAGGCGTGCCCATACGTTATCTGGTGGCGAAAGTTTTATTGCCGCATTAGCCTTAGCCTTGTCTTTAGCCGATGTAATTCAAATTCATGCAGGCGGTATTGCCGTTGAGGCGTTGTTTATCGATGAAGGCTTTGGTTCTTTAGATGAAGAATCTTTGGAAATGGCATTAGAGGCCTTGAGTATCGTGGAAACAGAAGGAAGAATGATTGGGATTATCAGCCATGTCCGTGAATTAAAAGAACGAGTGACGCAACAAGTCTTGGTTCATGCGAGTGGAACCGGTCAAAGTACTATTACGAGTCGAGTGTAAGAGGAGGATCTTTATGAAGTGGAGTATACCAGAAAAGGTCATTGAAAGAGGTCGAACGTATCTCAATGAAAATCGTGTTTTGTCAGTTACGCCAGATATTGCCAATCAAGTCTGGCATGCAGAAGTTTTAGGGAGCGAGGTTTATCTCGTTGATTTGGACGGAACCGCCAAAGAAGAAGATTATTGCCAATGCCCGTATTGGGATGAACATCAATACTGTAAACATACGGTCGCAGTGGAATTATATTTGCGTAAAGAAGGAAAAACGCGTTTTATTCAGGCAGATGAAGTCGCTAAGAAAGAAGCCTTCTCATTATCGGAGATGTTTTCCAATGGCTTTTCACGGGTGAAAGCTCGGACACCCCAAAAGACGACCGAGGCGCTAACAGTTGAATTTCAAGTAGATGTGTTGGAAACGAATCCTTATCATCAAGAATTATCAGTTTTGGGTGTGTCATTAAAGCTGGGTTACCAAGCAACCGGCAAAACCTACGTGGTGAAAAATATTTATAAATTTTTGCAATCATATCAAGAAAATAAGACGCTGACTATCAATAAACAGTACGTTTTTCACTTAGAAAAAGAGGCCTTTACACCAAGTGTTAGTGAAGTTCTCACACAATTAGCTCAAATTGCGCAAACCCAACAATTAATTGGTCAAACGGGTGTACAAGTGAAAGGGAAGATGGATAAAAAATATTTATTGTTACCGGTCAATGTCAGTCAAGGGTTAATTAACGCGATGCAAGTGAACGCACTCGTCCTTGTCGTCAATCAAGCCAAAATTACCCAACCGCAATTTACGGCAGATGACTTGCCGTTGCATTTTACGGTAACGAAGGAAGAAGAGCAATTTGTTTTAGCGATTCAAAACAAATTGGATTTAGTCTTAACTAATTACTATTGGGGAATCAAAGCGGCGACGATTTATCAATTAAGCCAAGAGCAATTGGAAATCTATACGACCTTAAGTCAATTATTGAAACGCGTTGGTACCTCACAGATTAGCTATCCCAAAACGGAACTATCGCAACTATTTAAGCGTGTTTTGCCATTATTAAAAAGAATTGGAACGGTTACGATTCAGCCAGAAGTCTATCAATTTATTAGCGATGAGCCCTTACAAGTTGAATTTATTTTACGAAAAAAACAAGGACAGATTGCTCTGCAACTCGATTATCACTATGGCTTGACGAAACTCTCAAGTGATGCTAAATATCAAGAAATCCCAGAAAATCATCCGGAAGTTTTACGTGATTACGTCAAAGAGACCCGTGCGAAGCAGCTGCTTCAACAATTGGCATTCAATGAAACGACAATTGGTTGGAGCAAACCAATTCCTAAAGGGGAAAGTCTCTATCATTTCTTCACCAAAGAATTACCTGTTTTGCGTCAAATGGGGAGTGTGAAAATTGGCAAAAGGTTACGGGAGTTATACCTAGATGCCCATCGAGTACAGCCGCAAATCCAAGTTTCAGAGTCTGGGTCGTGGCTTGATGTCCATTTTGATATTAGCGGGATTGCTGACAATGAAATCGATGCTATTTTAGCTAGCCTCTTGCGCCAAGATCCATTTTATACGTTAGAAAACGGCCAAGTCTTAGCTTTGGACTCGCAAGAATTTCAACAAACAAGTCAAATTTTACAAAGTTTAAGGGAAGGGGTGAGTGCGCAAAACGGCGTCATTCAACTGCCTTTAAATCAAGGTCTGCAACTGCAAGAACACTTAAAAACGGCTGACGCAACTTTTAGTGATAGTTTTAATCAAATGGTGGAAAATTTAACGCATCCCGAGCGTTTTGCTGTCCAACTGCCTCAAGGCTTGACCACGACTTTACGGGAGTATCAACAAACGGGATTTAAATGGTTGAAAATGTTGAGTCATTATCAATTTGGCGGAATTTTAGCCGATGAGATGGGGCTAGGAAAAACACTCCAAGCAATTACCTACTTATTATCGGAAAAACAAGAACACGCAGCTTCATTCTTGAACGTTTTAATTGTTGCGCCAGCTAGCTTGACGTATAACTGGCAACAAGAAATTAAAAAGTTTGCCCCAAGTCTTTCGGCGCTAGTTATTAGTGGCAATAAAGCAGAACGCGAAAAACAATTGGCAACCCAAAGTGATGTTTATATCACATCTTATGCGAGTTTAAGACAAGACGTTCAATTATATACCGAAAAACAAATGCGTTATCTGATTTTAGATGAAGCGCAGATGGTGAAAAACAGTACGACTAAAACGGCTCAAGCGCTTCGGTCGTTAGAAATTCCACATCGCTTTGCACTGAGTGGGACACCGATTGAAAATCATTTAGAGGAGCTGTGGTCCTTATTTCAAATGATTATGCCCGGCTTTTTTCCTAATAAACTAAAGTTTCGTGAGTTAAGTGCTGAAGAAGTAGCCAAAATGATTCAGCCATTTGTGTTGCGTCGTGATAAAGCAACTGTTTTAGCTGATTTACCAGAAAAAATTGAAACCAATTATTACAGTTCTTTAACAGAAGAACAAAAGAAAGTTTATTTGGCTTACTTGCGTCAAATGCGCCAAGAAGTGACAGAGATGGATTCAATGACCTTTAAGAAAAATCGGATTAGTATTTTGGCAGGCTTAACACGCTTACGCCAAATTTGTTGTGACCCACATCTTTTCTTAGATGATTATGAAGGTTCTTCTGGGAAATTAGAACAAGTCAAAGATATTATTCAAGCTGCCAAAGAAAATAATCGGCGTATTTTATTGTTTTCCCAATTTACGGGAATGCTGACGATTATTGAAGACGAATTGCAAAAATTAGGCTTAAGTAGTTTTTATTTACGTGGTAGTACGCCACCGAAAGAGCGGATTGAAATGGTGGATTCATTTAATGCCGGAGAAAAAGATGTCTTTTTAATCTCGCTGAAAGCTGGGGGAACAGGATTGAATCTGACCGGAGCAGATACGGTTATTTTGTATGACTTATGGTGGAACCCCGCTGTGGAAGAACAAGCTGCTGGGCGTGCGCATCGGATTGGTCAAAAAAATGTCGTTGAAGTTTGGCGGATGATTTCTGAGGGAACGATTGAAGAACGCATGGATTCCTTGCAACAAGAAAAACGCGAACTTTTCCAAAAAGTTATCCAAGGCAATGAAGCCCAGTTACAACAAATGACCGAAGCCGATATTCGCAGTATCTTGAGTATCGGTGAATAAGCTGAAAAAGGAGCTACGACATTTTTGGTCGTAGCTCCTTTTACGAATCATGGGAGAAATTATTTAAAAAAATTCTTAATGGCAGGTAACAATTGCTCGAAATGGGTTAATTCAAGATCATGTAACGCTTCTTGGCCAACTGGTAGTGAACGGTGGCGATGATTAAACCATAATGCATGCCAGTTTCGACTTTTAGCTCCAATGACATCATTTTCAAAGCTATCGCCGACGTAAAGTGTTTCTTCGGCTGTAAAATTGAAGCTTTTTTCGGCTAGTTGGAAAATTTCTGGATCAGGTTTTTGAAAACCGGTGGCTTGCGAAATTAAGATATTTTTTTCAGCAACCCAATCATGGAGCTGTAATTGAATAACTTTTTTTGTTTGATGATCAGTCGGACCGTTCGTAATAATGCCTAAAGGAATTTTTTGTTCTTTTAAAAAGTCTAATGTTTTTCGAACTTCATCATGCATGGTAATGGCATCAAGCTCGGCTTCATAAATTGCTTGGAATTGTAGCGCGGTATCAGCAGTTAAAGGAGAATAGTCCAAATCAATTAAGGATTGATTAATGCGAAAACTACGCATGTATTCTAAAGTCCACGTACCAGCGATGACTTTGCTAAAATTTTCATCACTATGAACGCGAAAACGAATGTAGAGTTGATGCATATCTTGCTCTTTAAATTCAGGAATTACCTGGTGAACAGCATTGCGGAAGGGTTGTTGTTGATCATAAATAGTATCATCTACATCAAAAACGACGGCTTTAATCAATTGGGACACACCTTTCAGTTTCTGTAAATTTTCAAATTCATTCTTGTTCATTTTAGCGGAAAAAAAGTTAGAAAGAAAGGGGGGGAAGGTTGATAAATAAAGGTTTTATCTACTATAATCGGTGAAGCCTACTGCTAGTTGGTTTTTGTTTTTTTAGTTTTTTTCACTTAAAAGTCAGGACAATCCTTTTGGGAATGAAGCAGCTACCCAAAGTTTTGTATTTAAGAGAGGAAGATTAGATAAAAATGAAGAGACGTTAGTTTTAGAATCGCATGGACAGGAGCTTGTTAAACAAAAGTAAATGGAATTGTCAGAATTTTGAAACAGTTGAGAGCTGTGCTGTTTTTTGTGAAAATAACTATAAAATGCTAATTAAAAATTAACAATTAGCTAAAAGAAAACCACTCTTCTTTTTTAAGTCTTATTTAGCGCGATTTTTATAGCTGGTAATAAAAAAAATACCAAAAATTAAATAGAAATTTAAAGTAAAAAAACAATCAAATAATAGTATATTTACCAATAAATGAAAAATATTATACAGTATAATACAGAAAAAAATTGTTGTTATAAAACACTTCTTTTGATTAGAGTTGGATTAGAAAATGCTTATAAATGGAAGTTTTATTTACTGAAATGTATAAATAGCAAGGATTTATAATTTGAAAATGATTAAGAAGAGAAATAAACTTTTAAAGAAAGACTAGTAATTCTTTAAATAATTCGTTATAATATAATCAAGTTAGAAAAGTAATGTATTACAGAGTTGTTTAGATAAAAAAGGAGTGAATTACGTTGTTGACACTATATACTTCCCCAAGTTGTACGTCATGTAGAAAGGCTCGCGCATGGTTGCAAGAGCACGAAATTCCTTTCGTTGAACGAAACATTTTTTCTGAACCTTTGAATATTGCAGAATTGAAAGCGATTTTGCAGATGACTGAAGACGGGACTGAAGAGATTATTTCAACTCGCTCAAAGGTGTTTCAAAAGTTAAATATTGATTTAGATGAGTTACCGTTACCAGAATTATTAACGCTTGTGCAAAATAATCCCGGGTTATTGCGTCGTCCGATTATGATTGATGAAAAACGACTTCAAGTTGGTTTTAATGAAGATGAAATTCGTCGTTTCTTACCAAGAGAAGTTCGTCAATTTGAATTACGCCAAGCGCAATTAATGGCTGGGTTATAAATTTTTCTGATTAGAATGAATAGTTTTACGCGGATCTACGGCAAATTCTGTCGTAGATTTTTTTATCATCAGGCAAGAAAACCAACCTGGTTAGCGGGTTAAGTCTTTTTTAATTCCCTGGTTTTTTTACTTTACATTTCTTGGTGGTTCGGTACAATTAAGCTAGGAATAGGCTAGAAGTGAGGTGTAGCTAAAATGGAAATGGAACATATTAATGAAAATACCATTCGTGTATTAATCAAGAGTGAAGATTTAGCTGCTCGCGGAGTCACTTTTTTAGATTTACTAGGAAATCATACTGAAATTGAAAAATTTTTTTATAGCATTTTAGAAGAAGTCGATATTGACGAAGAGTTCAAAGGGAGTGAAGCGGTCACGTTTCAAGTTTTACCCAAAGGAGACGGCTTGGAGTTATTCATTAGTAAAAATCTAACAATTGATGATTTACCGCCAGTAGATGAGTTTGATGAAAATAACGTCGAAGATATTAGTGAATTTCTAAAACAGCATATTGAAAAACAAATCCAAGAACCAGAAGAAGCTAGCGATCAGCAAGAAAAACTACAACGAGTTGTTTTTGAGATGGTGGATTTCGAGCAAATGATTCAATTAGCGAGCAATGTCTTTTTAGAGTCAGTGGTTAGTAACTTGTATTTGATGAAAGATTTTTACTTTTTGGTACTCGAATTTGGCGATGATTACTTACCAGAAGTCGAAATTGCCAATCAAGTAGCACTGGTTGCTGAATATGCAAGAAGAAGTTCTTTGACACCAGAAGTTTTAATGGAGCACGGCGAATTATTGATGGAGCAAGATGCTTTCTCATTAACGCGTCACTATTTTCAATAATGAGTAGCACCCGAATAGCCACTATTCGGGTGCTTTTGCGTACCTCGTAATAAAGAGGTGCAGCGATGTTATTAGCTAAAAATAGCCAAGCGCAGTGGTGTCTAGCCAAAGAGATGATTGGTCAGCCGCGGCAAGCGTATTTTTGCCCTAGTTGTCATGAAGCGGTGATTTTAAAGTGCGGCAGTAAGTTAATTCCGCATTTTGCTCATCGCTCGTTAGCCAAATGTCAAAGTTTTAGTGAAGGTGAAAGCTATGAACATTTGTTAGGAAAATTATTACTGTTTGATTTTTTAAGTTCTCAAAGTTCGCCCAAGTTAGAGGCGTATTTACCAGAACTACAACAACGGCCAGATATCTTATGGGGGAAACGGGCGGTGGAGGTTCAGTGTTCCAAGATTTCTTTTGCTATTTTTTGGCAGCGCACCCGCGGTTATTGCCAAGCCGGGTACCAACCTTTATGGCTTTTAGGAAAGCAACTGCATCCTAAAGCACAGTTTACTAAATTTCATAAGGCGTGCAGTGTGCCCCAAAATAATTTGCCAGGAAAACTCTATTTGTTAGATAGTTTGCAACGAAGCCTACTCGTACTCGATCGTTTTAGTTGGCACTATCGTCAAGGGATGAGTTATCGTAAACGAGTATATCAAATTACAGCAAAAAACTTACAACTAGCAAGTATTGACCCTGAAAAGGACTATCGTTGGGAAATTAAAGACTATCGCTCATCGTTAGAACGGTCCTTGGTTTATAAAGTGCCCAAAATTTTGCGTTTACAAGGTCAATTCTATCAATTAAAGAGCTCCATCTCATTATTACCATCCTGGTGTTATGCGCCCAGTCATTTTTCTTTTTATTTTGAACATCGACTGCTGTTATTGCGTTATTATTATTTGTTATACGCAGCTAGTGGTTGGCACTCTTGGCTCAAGGCCTTAAAAGCTTTGACTTGGCAATGGGAATTTCCGTTAGTTGACCAAGGTGATGTCTTGCGCGGTGTCTTTGAAGAATGCCATCAATTAGCAAAAAAGAGGATTCATTCATAAAATCACTGCTTTTATATTTGATTTTGATGGAATTGTGATAAGATAATACTCATAAGGAAGGGGAGAAAGATAAATGACAGACACGAAACAATTACCAACTAGAGAATCTTTAGCTGAAGCGTTAACTTGGGATTTAACCACAATTTTTGTAGATGATGAGGCTTTTGATCAAGCGTTTTCAGAACTCGCAAATCAATTAGCTGAAGTAACGAAGTATCAAGGGACGTTAGCCAACGGTGCACAAGCTTTCTTAGAAGCGTTAGAGTTTGTTTTAGCCGTTGCCCGGAAGTTAGAAACCATTTATGTTTATGCCCACTTGAAAAATGATCAAGATACAGCGAATGCGACGTATCAAGGTCTATCAGCCCGAGCTGGTTCCTTAGTTGCCCAAGCCAGTGCGGCCATTGCTTGGTTTGATCCAGAAGTATTAACCTTAACCGATGAGCAAATCTGGGCTTATTTTGACCAAGAGCCGAAATTAGCACTTTACCGTCACCAAATTGAGACAGTGGTGAACAATCGTGCCCACGTTCTACCGGCAGAACAAGAAGCCTTATTAGCCAGTGCCAGCGAAATTTTCAGTGCACCAAGTCAAACTTTTTCGGTGTTAAACAATGCCGATTTAGTTTTTCCGACAATTGAAGGTGAAAACGGCGAAAAAATCCAACTTTCACATGGCGTGTATGGTCAATTGATGGAAAGTACCAATCGTGACGTGCGTAAAGCAGCGTTTGAAGCACTATATAGTGTCTACGAGCAATTCCGTAATACCTTTGCGACGACGTTAAGTATGAACGTGAAGGCACATAACTTTAAGGCCAAAGTGAAGAATTTTACTTCTGCTCGTGAAGCTGCCTTAAGTAGCAACCACGTACCCGAAAGTGTGTATGATACGTTGGTTGAAGTGGTCAATAAAAATTTACCGCTCTTGCATCGTTACGTGGCTTTAAGAAAACGTCTATTGGATGTGGAAGAACTACACATGTACGATTTGTACACACCGGTGATTGGCGAAGCGCCGATTAGTTATTCTTATGAAGAAGCAAAAGAAAAAACGCTTGCGGCCTTAAAACCATTAGGGGAAGAGTACACGAAAGTAGTGGAAGAAGCCTTTGCTAATCGTTGGGTCGATGTCATCGAAAATAAAGGCAAGCGCTCTGGTGCGTATTCTTCGGGCGCTTATGATACAGCCCCTTATATTTTGATGAACTGGCACGATACATTAGATCAACTGTTTACATTGGTTCACGAAGTCGGGCATAGTGTTCATAGTTACTTTACCCGTAACAACCAACCGTACGTCTATGGTGATTACCCAATTTTCTTAGCTGAAATTGCCTCAACAACGAATGAGAATATTTTAACTGAGTACTTGCTTGAAACAGAGAAAGACCCACGCGTCAAAGCCTATGTCTTAAATCATTATTTAGATGGTGTGAAAGGGACGATTTTCCGTCAAACGCAATTTGCCGAATTTGAGCACTTTATCCACACTGAAGATGCCAAAGGAGTACCGTTAACCAGTGATTTCTTAAGTGAGTATTATGGTGATTTAAATGCCAAATACTATGGTGAAAGTGTTGCAAAAGATGCGCAAATCCGCACCGAGTGGTCACGAATTCCGCATTTTTACTACAATTACTATGTTTTCCAATATGCGACTGGTTTTTCAGCTGCCTCAGCTTTTGCTAAACGCATTATTGATCAAGAAGAAGGTGTCTTAGACAAGTATCTAACTTACCTGAAATCTGGTAGCAGTGACTATCCAATCGATGTCATGAAAAAAGCCGGGCTTGATATGACGCAAGCCAAATACATTGAAGATGCGATGACCGTATTTGAGCAACGTTTAAATGAATTTGAAGCATTGCTTGATGAGTTAGTTTAAGCAAAAAGATCTAGAACCGAGCGTTCTAGATCTTTTTTTCTTGGATGGCGCGAACAATCTTATTGGCCGCTTTTTTATAGGTAATATTCAATTTAATTAACAAGTCATCAAAAGCGAGTTTCCCTTTGGTGGCATCAGGGACTTCAAGTTCTAATTCATAGTCATGAGACGCGCCATACCAACTCTCATCGATGGCTAATAAACCTTCAGTCAGCACAATTTCTTTTCTTTTCGTTGTCAGACTAGCAATAACCTTTAGCTGCTCGATAGCGATGTGGTGTTTTTTTAATTCGGTTGCAACTGGACCGTCAGCTGGGATGACTTGTTGCTCAATGAGTTGTTGGGCGGATGCTAAAGAGAGGGTCTGACTGGTTTCCAATAGCCCTTCAGGAAGTGGGGTTTTTAAGGTGATTTCGGCATGTGTTGCTAATTGCCGGATACGTAAGCCCATTTTATGCTGTTTTAACTGTCCATCGGGCGTATCAAAATAGGTATTGCTTTGACGCGTAAAGTCTTGTTTTGTTAGATGATAAAACTGACAAATCTGGCTGAATTCGTTTTTCGTTAGTAGTGTTTTATATTCGATTTCAATTGATTGGCTCATAACAAAGATCCTCCATGGCTTGATTAGGTTCATTGTAACAAAAAGTTGCGGCAATTTAACTATCTGAGGCGTTGTTTTCTAATAATCAAAAGAAGAAAACCATTTTTTGGGCTAGGGTGTGTTAAAATGGGAACTGTATGTTATAGAAAACGAGGGATGTTTATGGAACAAGATTGGGATTCATTTTTAGCTCCCTACGAGCAAACGGTGTCAGAGTTAAAAGTAAAATTACGAGGAATTCGTAAACAATTCCGCGAACAAAACCAACATGTACCGATTGAGTTTGTGACTGGACGTGTGAAACCAGTGGATAGTATTGTGACGAAGAGTCAAATCAGACATATTCCAATCGAACGTTTGGAAGAAGAAATGTCAGATATTGCCGGACTGCGAATCATGTGCCAATTTGTTGAGGATATTCATCAAGTCGTTCAAGTTATTCGTAATCGTAAAGATATGAATGTCTTAATCGAGCGTGATTATATTACCAATAAAAAAAAGAGTGGCTATCGTTCGTATCATTTGGTCATTGAATACCCAGTTCAATTGATTAATGGTGAGAAGAAAATTTTGGCAGAAATTCAAATTCGGACCTTGGCAATGAATTTTTGGGCGACAATCGAACATTCGTTAAATTATAAATATCAAGGAGCTTTTCCAACTGAAATGAGCGAGCGCTTGCAGCGAGCAGCTGAAGCCGCGTATCAATTAGATGAAGAAATGTCCACGATTAGAGAAGAAATCCAAGAGGCACAACGCTTGTTTTCTCATGGTCGGGGCAAATCAGATGATAATTATTATCGTTCAGCTATTGATCAGGAGGGCGTAAAATGACAGTAAAAGTTGCTCTGGTGTATAATCAAGAGCCAAAGACGTTAGCGGTTGTGGCAAAACTAGTTGAATTACTTGAAGCAGCGCAAATCATCATTGATAATACTGAGCCGAAAATAGTCTTATCAATTGGTGGTGATGGCACATTACTGTCAGCCTTTCATCGCTATACGCATCGCTTAAAAGAAGTGCGTTTTTTAGGGGTGCATACGGGGCATCTAGGATTTTATACGGATTGGCGTGATTATGAATTAGCGGAATTAGTGAAAAGTCTGCAAGAAAATCATCAAGAAAGCGTCAGTTATCCCTTATTAGATGTGGTGATTTCTTATCGGAATGGCAAACCAACCAAACATTTTGTGGCTTTGAATGAATCAACCATCAAACGCGGTAATCGGACGATGGTGGCGGATGTCTTGATTCGTGATGAATTATTTGAACATTTTCGTGGGGATGGTCTGTCAATCTCTACACCGACTGGTTCCACAGCGTACAATAAAAGTGTGGGTGGTGCGGTTTTACATCCGAGTATCAATGCGATTCAACTAGCCGAAATTGCGTCACTCAACAATCGGGTATACCGAACACTCGGTTCACCGATTGTTATTTCGGCTCATGAATGGCTCGAAATTAAGTTGCAAGACAGTAGCGATTATTTAATTACCGTTGATCAGTTGGATGTGGCCCAAGATGAGATTGAAGCGATTCGTTATCGGATTGCTGACGAACGAATTCACTTTGCGTCTTACCGCCACATGCATTTTTGGAATCGGGTCAAAGATGCCTTTATTGGAGAGATTTAGTGATGGAATTTACGTATCAGTATCAAAAAGAAGTACCGCAACAAGTGAAAGCTTTTTTAAAAGAGCAAGGGGTTTCCAAAGGCTTATTAGCTAAAATTAAGTTTCAAGGTGGCAAAATCATGGTCAATCAGCAGGTGGAAAATGTCTTATATGTTTTAACGGCAGGGGATTTGGTAACCATCACCATTCCTGATGAACAAGAATATGAAACGATGCTCCGAGATGAGACGCCATTAGCGATTGTGTATGAGGATGAACATCTTTTAGTTGTTAATAAACCAGCCGGCGTGGCTTCAATTCCAGCCCAGTATCACCCGAACCAAACAATGGCGAACCGTGTGAAAGCCTACTATATGCGAAACGATTATCCCAATAAAGTTGTCCACATCGTGACTCGGCTCGATCGCGATACATCGGGTTTGATGCTGTTTGCTAAACACGGTTTTGCGCATGCCAAGTTGGATGTCCAACTGCGTGAAAAACAATTTGTCAAAAAATATCAAGCTTTGGTTGGTGGAGAGATTGAGCAGTTACAAGTTCATGGGCAAATTAAATTGCCGATTGCACGTGATTTAACATCAATATTGAAACGACAGGTAGCTGAAAACGGGCAAAACGCGTATACTGAGTATTGGTTAAAAGCGCGTAAGAGTGATTTTGCCATCGTTGATATTCAACTTCATACCGGCAGAACCCATCAAATTCGGGTTCATTTTGCGGGCATTGGTTGTCCATTACTCGGTGATGAAATGTATGAAGGGCAACTCACGCGGATTAAACGTCAAGCATTGCACTGTTATTTGTTGCAATTTAACCACCCGTTTACTGGCGAAAAATTAATTTTTCAACAACCTTTGCCAGCCGATATGCAAGTATTAAGTAATGAATGACAGAAAATAAAAGTGTGGTGAGAGAGATTGGACGAAATTGAAGAATTAGAAAAACGCTATGAAGAGCTGAATGGAGCACTTGTAGCTGATGATATTCAAGGGTTTCGTGATAATTTTTTGGAGATGCATAGCTATGAACAGGGACAATTTTACCAGTCTCTTGACGAAGCACGCCGTCAGTTAGTTTATTCGTATTTATCGCCCAAAGAATTAGCCGATGTATTTGATATTATCGAAGAAGATGATGAATATATGTCAGCGTATTTGGCGGAATTACGCCCAAGCTATGTTGCTGAGATGTTATCAGAGATGTACCCAGATAATGCGGTCGATCTCTTAAATACGTTGGATAAGAAACAAATTGCGAAGTTGTTAAGTTTGATGCCAAGTGAAGATGCTAGCGAAATTAAAGAGCTTTTGCATTACGAGGATGAAACTGCTGGCTCAATCATGACAACTGAATATATTTCGATTGTTGCTAATCAAACCGTGCGTTCAGCCATGTATGTTTTAAAGCATAAAGCGGATATGGCTGAGACGATTTACTATGTTTACGTGGTTGATCAAGGGAATAAATTAGTCGGGGTAATTTCGTTAAGAGATTTAATTGTCAATGATGATGAGACGATGATTTCAGAAATCATGAATGAACGGGTGCGTTCGGTACAAGTTGGTGACGACCAAGAAGATGTCGCGCAAACCTTTCGAGATTATGATTTTGTGGCATTGCCAGTTACCGATTATGACGATCAATTACTAGGGATTGTAACCGTTGATGATATCATCGATGTCATCGATGATGAAGCAGCGAGTGATTACTCTGGTTTGGCCGGGGTTAATGTTGACGAAGTGAGTGAAAATCCTTGGAAGTCAGCTAGTCGCCGCTTGCCTTGGTTGATTACCTTACTTTTTTTGGGGATGTCAACGGCCACGTTAATTAATCATTATGAAGACTTGGTGAGTGAAGCCAGTATTTTGGCGGTCTTTATCTCTTTAATTACCGGGACTGCCGGAAATGCGGGGACTCAATCTTTGGCGGTTGCGGTTCGTCGGTTGGCAATGCCTGATGAAAGAGAAAATTCGATTATTAAAACCATTGTGGGCGAAACCTTGACGGGGTTAGTAACGGGCGTAATTACGGGGATTACGATTTTTTTCATTGTTGCAATTTGGCAGCACAACCCGATTTTAGGTTTTGTGATTGGCATGGCGATGATTTGTGCGATTACGGTGGCAAATTTAGCTGGAAGTTTAATTCCGATGTTAATGGATCGGTTAGGCTTTGATCCTGCTGTTGCAAGTGGACCGTTTATCACTACCTTGAGTGACTTGACGAGTGTTTTGATCTATTTTAATATTGCTAGCTTATTTATGCAGTACTTTTATTAGTCGCGCTAGGCCTGGGACGTCATCGATGTTTCAGGCTTTTTGCTTGTAAAATTAGCGCTCAGCGATTGCTGAAAGCTGATCGATTGGTCGCACTGCTGATTCGTCAAAAAACCTGAGACATTTTCTTTTGTCTCAGGTCGGTTTCTATTAAAAGCTTAGGTTGACGATCTTTGTTCCATGCAATTCATTCACACCTAATTCTTCGGCGATACTCGAGGCGTTTTGGTGAGTGATTCCACCACCTGGTACAATCGTTAACCGATTGTCGGCATAATGAATGAGTGCTTTTAAGTGGGGGAGGTTTTCTGTAATCGTTGTTCCTTGAGCGCCACCATGGGTCAAAATTCGTGTGACCCCATGGTGAGCTAACCAATCGATTGCCTCAAACTGTCGCTTAGGATCAATTGCATCAAAAGCCATATGGAAGGTAATCTGCAGGCCCTCGGCGTGTTCAATTAATAATTCGAGCGCTTCTTCATCTAACCAATGCTCAGCAGTTAAACAACCCAAGACGACACCGTCAGTCCCCAGTTTTTTTGCTTCAATTAAATCGGTGTGCATGATTTTTAATTCCAAATCATGGTACACAAAATTGCCGCCACGCGGACGAATCATGGTCATCACCGGAATTGCTTTTTCAGCAGCCAAGCTAATGACTTCTTCGATGACCCCTGTGCTCGGCGTGGTCCCCCCCACGGCTAAATTGTCACATAATTCAATGCGATTGGCCCCAGCGGCTAGCGCTGCGGGGATGTGAGTGAAATTTTCTGCGCAAAATTCTTTAAGCATAAATCCTCCTAATAAGTTCCTGATAAAATTTTTATACGGGCGTAATCATCTAGCATTTTACCATAGAGCTATGCTAAAGTAGAAATGAGGTGTCGTAAATGTTAAAAAAAATTGATCAAGGGAAACAGTTTGTGTCCCAAAACAGCACATTATTTCGTTGTCCATTATGTCAACAAGGGATGCAAGCCAAGCAAGCGGGATTAGTTTGTGAGCGGGGGCATCGCTTTGATGTTTCTAAAAAAGGAACACTCTTTTTTTTGAATCGCCAAGTCAGTACCGATTATAATCAAAAAATGTTTGTCGCTAGAGGGCGGATGATTCAAAGTGGCATGTACCAACCATTACTAAAAAAAATTACGGATTTGTTAGCAGAAGAAGAAATTGTCCTTGATGTTGGTTGTGGTGAAGGGAGTTTTCTAAACTTAGTCAGTCAAATGAGAAACTTGACTGGAATTGGCTTTGATATTTCAAAAGAAGGGGTTTATTTGGCAAGTAATCAAATGGATGCTAACTTTTGGTGTGTTGCAGATTTAACTAATTTACCTTTTGAAAGTCATAAATTCACCACGATTTTGAATATTTTTTCACCATCTAATTATCGTGAGTTTCAACGCATCCTGTTACCGAAGGGGCAAGTGATAAAAGTCGTTCCGCGAAGTGGTTATTTAAAAGAACTACGCCAAGCGTTTTATCCAGATGATGTGGACAAGCAACAGTATTCGAATCAGCCAGTAATTGCTAAATTTAGCGAAGCATTTTCTGAAAGTGAACATTTTGAAATAACGTATACTTTTGATGTTCCCAAAGAAAGGCAACTTGATTTATTAGAAATGTCACCATTAGAATGGGGGGTTTCGCAAACAGTCAAGCAACAATTGCAAGCCAACCCCTTGGATAAAATTACAATAGATTTGGATATTTTGGTTGGGAAAAACGTTTAAAAATATTGACGTTTTTTAATAACTTATGGTTGCATAAATGACGCTTCAGTGATATAGTTACACCAAGTTATTTTTTTCAGTGATTTTTATCTGATTCCTGTTCTGATAAAAGTTAGTGAGAAGAGCTTCACTAACGTAGCGACTCGCAGTGATGACACCGAGGCGATACGTTTTTTTTGTGTCTTCTGACGTGTTTAATGGTATAGTAAGAACTATAGTTTTTTGCTTGAAAGGAAGTTTAACCATGAATCATATCGTCTTATTTGAACCACAAATTCCAGCGAATACTGGAAATATTGCTAGAACGTGTGCGGCTACGAATACGCATTTACATTTAATCGAGCCATTGGGGTTTTCAACCGATGATAAACAATTAAAACGAGCGGGTCTTGATTATTGGCATGATGTAACGATTACGTATCATCAAGACTTAGCGGCGTTTTTAATGTATCTAGGGGAGCGTCCGTTACATTTAATTACTAAATTTGCGAATCAGATTTATAGTGAGGTTGATTTCGCTGATCAACAAGAGCATTTTTTCATGTTTGGCAAAGAAACCACGGGGCTACCGGAGGATTTTATGCGGGAAAACGAAGCGAAATGTCTGCGGATTCCGATGAATGATGAACACGTGCGGTCATTAAATTTATCCAACACTGCCGCATTGGTAGTCTATGAAGCTTTGCGTCAACAAGGATTCCCAAATCTTGAACTAACGCATCATTACGAACAAGATAAATTAGATTAGGAGAACGGTGATGAAATTATATTTTACCCGTCACGGCAAAACTCAATGGAATGCGGAGCGACGTTTTCAGGGAATGATGGGAGACTCCCCATTGTTAGCCTCCAGTTATCAAGAAATCGAGTTGCTCGCCAAAGCAATTCAAACCATTCCTTTTGAACACATCTATTCAAGTTCGGCGATGCGCGCACAAACAACTGCTCGTGAACTTGAAAAGGGCTTAAGTCGCTCGATTCCGATTACCTATACGGACGATTTGAAAGAATTAGGGTTAGGATTGTTGGAAGGGCAATCGATTGATGAGATGAGCGCTCGCTATCCACAAGAATTGAGTAACTTACGGCATAACTTAGCAGCATATCAACCGACTGTTTTTATGGGTGAGCCAATTGAAGCGGCTTTGAACCGCATGCAACAGGTTGTTATTGAAGCGGTGGCAAAGCATAACGGGCCATTGTTATTTGTCGGTCACGGCGCATCAATGACGGCTGGAATCCAATGGTTATTAGGTAAAGAATTAGCCCAATTACGTGAGATGGGTGGTTTGTTTAACAATAGCTTAACTATTTTAGAAACCACTGATAGTTTAACCCCACCATTTACTTTAAAAACATGGAATGATACTAGTTTTTTAACGGATTCAGCGAATCATGATGCATTACTCTAGTTTAGAAAGGAGCGGATCAACTTGTTGACAGAATCGAATTACTTCGTCGGCACAGTTGCCGCTGTTTTTTTTCAAAATCCCAGTAATTTCTATAAAGTACTGCTAATTAAAGTGGCAGAAACCAATCTGGATTTTCGTGAAAAAGAAATTGTTGCAACCGGAACGTTCGGCGACATTAAAGAAGAGGAAAGTTATCGTTTTTTTGGTGAATTGATTGAACATCCACGATATGGTTTGCAATTTCAAGTACTCACTTATCAGCAAGAACAGCCAACTTCAGCTAATGGCTTAATTGCTTATTTTTCCGGGGAGAAGTTTCCAGGGATTGGGAAAAAAACTGCCCAAGCGATTGTTGAATCGCTGGGTGAACAAGCGATTGAACGAATGTTAGCCGATCCGTCATTATTAGAACAAATCCCGAGCTTAAACGCTAAAAAACGCCAACTGCTTTTAGAAAATGTACGTTTAAATCATGGGATGGATCAAGTGATTGTCGGGTTAACCCGTTACGGCTTTGGGAGTCAGTTGGCATTTGCGGTGTATCAAGCGTACAAAAATGAAGCGTTAGATATTATTCAGGAAAACCCCTATCAGTTGGTTGAAGATATTGAAGGGATTGGTTTTAAAAAAGCTGATGCCATTGCTGAACAATTAGGCATTGAGGCGACCTCAGCCAAACGATTACGAGCTGCGATTATTCATCAAGTTTTTCAGCAATCTTTACAAACCGGCAATACCTTTGTTGCAGCGCAAGAGCTATTAGAAAATACGCTCCAAATATTAGAAACTGCGCGGCCAGTCGAAATTCAACCGGAAAGTTTGGCCCAAGTGATTATCGAATTGGTTGAAGAAGGCAAGATTCAGCAAGATGAGATCAATATCTATGAAAACAGTTTGTATTTTGCTGAATGGGGGATTGCGAATTCATTGGAACGTTTGTTGCAACGGAAAGCCGAAATTCATTATCCGGAAAAAACGGTGACCCAAAAGTTGCGTCAAATTGAAAAACGCTCGCAAATCACCTATGGCAAGTCGCAAGAAGCTGCCATTTTAGCCGCTATCCGCTCGCCTTTTTTTGTGTTAACCGGTGGGCCTGGAACGGGGAAAACGACCGTTATCAATGGTATTGTCCAATTATTTGCCGAACTCAATGACATCGAACTTGATGCCAGTAAATACACACAAGAAATGTTTCCCATCTTATTAGCCGCGCCAACTGGGCGAGCGGCGAAACGGATGAATGACACGACGGGCTTACCTAGTGGCACCATCCATCGTCTGCTTGGTTTAACAGGTCGTGAAAAAACGAGTGCGGTCGTGGCGAAAGAATTAGAAGGCGGCTTGTTAATTGTGGATGAACTATCGATGGTTGATACGTGGTTAGCCAATACGCTATTAAAAGCGATTCCGACGAACATGCAAGTAATTTTTGTCGGCGATAAAGACCAATTGCCGTCGGTCGGTCCGGGGCAAGTGTTGCATGATTTGTTACAAATTGAGGAAATTCCTAAATGTGAACTAACAGAGATTTATCGTCAAGGGGATGATTCTAGTATCATTCCTTTGGCACATCAAATTAAACAAGGGCAACTCCCGACTGACTTTTTAGAAAATCAACCAGATCGTTCCTTTTTTGCTTGTGATGCTTACCAAATTGAGCATTTGATCGCCCAAGTTGTTAAAAAAGCGAAAGCAAAAGGGTTCACTCCCCAAGATATTCAAGTCTTAGCACCGATGTATCGTGGCGCAGCAGGGATTGATGCCTTGAATAAAATGATGCAAGAAATTTTTAATCCTAATGATGGTTCACGCAAAGAAGTGAAATTTAATGAAGTTGTTTATCGAATTGGCGATAAAGTGTTACAACTAGTGAACGTACCTGAAGACAATGTCTTTAATGGCGATATGGGTCAAATTGTGGGGATCACTTTAGCCAAGGATTCTGCTGACAAAGTCGATGAATTAGTCATTCAATTTGATGCTGTCGAAGTGACATATAAGCGAAATGAGTGGAATAAGATTACCTTGGCCTATTGTTGTTCCATTCACAAGTCCCAAGGTAGTGAGTTTAAAATGGTGATTTTACCAATGGTTCATCAGTATCAACGGATGTTACAAAGAAATTTATTGTACACTGCAGTGACTAGAAGTAAAGAACTATTGATTTTAATGGGAGAAGAACGCGCGTATCAAGTTTGTGTGACCCAAGAATCAGCCATCAGACAAACCACGTTAAAAGAACGGATTGCTAATAGTGGCTCGTTATCAATCACGCTAAGAAATAAAATTAATCACTATGAGGATCAACAAGAAAGCAATGTTTTTGAAACCGAATCTAGGTTAAGTCAGCCTAAGAAAGTTCAACCGCTCAAAGAAGCAGTTAAAGAAGTGGCCAAAGCAACACCACAAAAGCCAATCATTTCTGAGGAATTAAAAACGCAAGTTATGAAAGAAACAATCCTGACGCCTCATCTAGTTACAAGCGGGCAAATCGACCCGATGATTGGGATGCAAGGAATTACGCCGGAACAATTTCTGCTCTAAGGAAGATGGCGTGCCTGACGAGAATCAAACAGAGCTAGGACACAAGTCCTAGCTCTGTTTGATTCTCGCGATTAATACCAAAGTTGTTGTTTGGCTAAAGTCAAAGTGAAATCAAATGATCCTTTTGCAATGATTTCACCATCGGCTTGCGCTAATTGGGGCACAGTCGAAATGATACGTAATTTTTGATCACTGAAGTGTTGAAAATCTTTGGCTTGCGTATGTGTCTTTCGTAGTAATTTAAGAAGTAAATAGACTAGCTTGAACGGAGCAATTCGCTCAACTAAAACGAGATCGAGCTGTTTTTTGGTGCAACTTGCCATTGGTGCAATCATCAGACCGCCACCAAAAAATGGGGTGTTCAACACACTGCACAATAATGCTTTTTTTAAGGCGTATTGTTTGCCGTTACTTTGGATTAAAAGGGGAAAACCTTTTTGCCGCCAAAAAATAGTGAGTGCACTCAACAAGTAGGTTAAAAAACCTAAGTGGAAGTGATTAAGTCTTTTTTTGTTTTGGGATAAATTCGCGGCTTGAACGATTTGTGCATCCAGCCCGATGCCAAAATCACTGATGGCTAAGCCTTGAATTTGTTGCACTTGCTCTTGATAGCGGATGAGTGTAATTTCTTGTGGTTGCTTGACTTTTAAAAGGTTGTCTAATGCCTTAGTCGGATCTAAGGAAATGCCGGCCCCCCGAGCGAAATCATTGCCAGAGCCGCCAGGAAGATAAGCTAGTGGAAGTTTGATTTGTAAAAAATCGAGATGATTGACTACTTGATGTAACGTGCCGTCACCACCGATTACGACTAACAATGAAAAAAGTTGTTCGTCAGATATTTCGGGCGACCAAGGCGTTAAGTGCTCATTAATGAGCTGATCTAAGATGACTTTTTCCTCGCCAGCATAAGTGGTGTAGTGGGCGGTGAACGAACAGTTGTGTTTTGTTAATTCTTGAATAATGGTCGTGGCCGTTTGTTGACCATTTCCGCTACCAGCGGCCGGATTGATTAGAAGTTGATAATGAATAGGCATCGTTTTTCTCCAATTTCAAACAAAAATTTGTTGTTCAAATTTTACCAAAATCAGGGGCTTTTGACAAAATAAAAAAGGGTTAGTGAGTTTCAATTAACAAATCTACCTGAGGTTCTGATGTCCACTCGGTAAATGACGAAATACTCACTAAACCCTATTCAAATAGTAAGGAGTTGCTCAAATTCCCACGTCCTTTTGTTCTTTTTTGATCATTAACAATTCTTTTCTGGCAGAACCTACTTCGTCTGCTTTACTGGGAATTCCTATGACCCCTTACAACTACTTTATATCATAGAGCGAAAACAAACGCAAGCGTTTACACTCGAACGCGAGCGTTCACTGTCAAAAATAAAATTAGTTATTTAGATAATTTTTCTTTTGTTTTGGATGATTTTTGCTATACTGAAGACTGATGAATTTTTTATGGGGTATGGAGGGGTTATGAAATATTATCATTTAGTCAGTTTTTCTGGCACCTTACTAGGGATTCAGTTTGTTTTACAAGAGGTCTTGGGCGTGATACTTAACGTATCAATGAGAAGAGTGTTTTTCTTTTTACAATTGAGTAGTTTCGTGATTTATGGCTTAATCGTCAGTATTTTTTTATTGCAGCGTCAAGCACAAACCATTGTGCGCTCACAAACGATTGGTACAAAAATTGTTCGCTTAGAGCAAGAACAACCAATGAAAAAAGTAAGTTAATAGTCTACAAGTGCGGTTCATCAACCATCCCGCGTTATCAAAACTAGGAGAAAGAAGGAAAAAAATATGCAAAAAGCAACAGAACAGTCAAAAGGGAAAGTCTTAGTCGTCGTCGTAAATGGAATTGTCATGGCATTGTATCTTGCGTTGACCATTTTGGTTGCGCCAGTCGCATCAGGAGCCATTCAATTTCGAATCTCGGAAGGTTTAAATCATCTGGTTGTCTTCAACCGCAAATTAATGTGGGGCGTCTTAGGTGGCGTGATTATTTATAATTGGTTTTTTGGTCTCGGAGCCGCCGATGTGCTTTTTGGTGGTGGGGGTAGTTTTTTAGCATTAGGCATGTCAGCACTTTTACAAAAGAAAGTGAGTAATGTCAAAGTACGCTTAGCTTTAAACACATTGTTTTTTACCGCATCGATGATTTTGATTGCGTTCTTATTGGTACCAAATGGCGGACCAGCTTTTTGGACAACCTATGCAACGTTAGCACTTAGTGAATTTATCATCATGGCGATTTCAGCGCCAGTGATGTTTTATTTAGATAAACGATTACAGTTTGAAAAACGCGTTTAAAAGTAGAGCAGTCTTGGTTTGCCGCTTTTAAACGCTTCTGAAAAAGGTTCTGAAAAGTTGAGCAATCAACATTTGGAACCTTTTTATTTTGTTGTACTGATTTATAAATCAGTACAACAACTTTTATCAAGGCGACACCGGCTAGAAAATGGCTGTGGATTTCAATGGAAGTTTTTTAGCTAGCTGCTGCGATCAGAGGTGAAATGAAAGAGCGCTCATTACTTTTGCAGTGAAAAAAGGTAGGGACAAAAATCTGTCCCTACCTCTCCTTGCTAATTATTTAAGCGCCTGTAGTCAAATCTTCAATTTCGACCACTTTATAATTTTTAGCTTCTAACTGCGTAATGATTTTATCGCAGACTTCTTTACTGGTGTTAGCGGGTAATGTTAGTAGGCTGCGGCGAATAAATTCGTCTTTACCAATATCTAAGGTGATGCAACTCGCTAAGCTAGAATGTTTGGCGATGATTTTGGTAATTGCCGCTAAATCACCTTGTTTTCCAGTCGAAGCGACTGTTAAGACATAACTTCCTTGTTCGATACTCCATGATTGCGAAAGCATATTTAATAAGGAACTATGAGTTAAAATCCCATAAAAAGTGTTATCTTCAGCGAGGACGGCGATATAAGGTAGCTCTTTGATCGTAAAGAAGACTTTAAAGAATGATGAATTCACATAAATAAATTTAGTGGCATTTTTAAGTAGATGAGTAACTGGTAGTGTCATATCGCCACCGCTCGCTTTATGGCGATAGATGTGCATTTTATAGATGTTTCCGCGGAAAATATTTTCGCTCTCATCAAGAATCGGCACACAGCGATAGCCAGATTCTTCTAAGATTGCTAGCGCTTCTTCCAAAGTGGCAGTTTCTTTAACTGTTGTTAGATCTTTTTTGCGATAAACCATCGTTTTCAGTAACATAAAAAATCCCTCCTACAAAATCAACGTTCATATATATATCATAGCACAAGATGAGAAAAATAAGTAAGCTCAAGGTTAATTGACAGAAAAAAAGAAACATGGTAATTTAAGTTGTACGATTGCGCAGCAAAAGGAGGCAATGAAATGGCAACGAAAAAATCAGCATTAGCATGCTCTGAATGCGGATCACGGAACTACTCAAAAGCAGTGAGTGAAGGTAAACGTGGCGAGCGCTTAGAAATCAATAAATTCTGTAAATATTGCAATAAATATACGATTCATCGTGAAACAAAATAGGAGGGTGTTAAAATGAAATTTATCCGTAGCGTCATTGACGAAATGAAACTGGTGACTTGGCCATCAAAAAAACAATTACGTAAAGATACCTTGGTTGTAATCGAGACAACTGTCATCTTTGCGGCAATGTTTTATTTAATGGACACGCTTGTTCAAACGGCTTTTGCTTGGATTTTAAAATAATTTAACTAGCCTATTTGTACGAAGGGTGCTATAATCGCTTTGGAAGAAAAAACTTCGGTCTGACTGAGGTTTTTTTATTTTACAAGCAGAGGAGCCATCAAAATGGAAACTTTTGAAAGACACTGGTATGTATTGCATACGTATTCTGGATATGAAAATAAGGTCAAAGCAAACATCGAATCACGTGCGCAAAGCATGGGCATGGGCGATTACATTTATCGTGTAGTTGTACCAGAAGAAACGGAAACCGAAGTTAAAAATGGGAAGACGAAAGAAATCGTTCATAAAACATTTCCCGGCTACGTCTTAGTTGAAATGATTATGTCTGATGAGTCATGGTACATTGTGCGTAATACGCCAGGTGTGACCGGATTTGTGGGCTCACATGGTGCCGGAAGTAAACCTGCGCCGTTGTTACAAGAAGAAATCAACCATATTTTACGTTCATTAGGAATGAGTACCCGTCAATCAGAATTAGAAGTTGCGCTCGGCGAAACAGTCAAAATTATTGAAGGGGCCTTTGCTGGATTAGAAGGTCAAGTCACTGAAATTGATGAAGAGCGACAAAAACTTAAAGTAAATATTGATATGTTTGGTCGTGAAACGAGCACTGAATTGGATTACGAACAAGTCGATCAATTATAATCTTTGACAGTCAAAAACCTGCGGCATCACTCATGCCGCAGGTTTTTTGTTGAATAATTGTTGGGACAGACGTTGTCACAACTTTCTAGAATAGGTGGGAAAAGATGAAAAAAGGATTGCGGATGCTACTCGTTTTGGTGGGGCTACTCTTTTTGAGTAGTTGCGCTAGCTCCCCAAAAGAAAGTAGTCAAAAACAAGAAGCAACACAAACGACCACGACTTCAAGTCAGGCAGTCACTGAGGTTAAATCAACCACGCCGACATTGTTCATTCATGGATACTCAGGTGGAGCGTCTTCCTTTGGTTCGATGATTGAGCGTTTGGAAACCGCCGGAGTAGCCCAAAAAGAAATGGTTATTTCAGTAGATGCAACAGGCGGGGTGACTAGTCAAGGCGAATTATCTGGTGAAGCGACGAATCCTTTGATTCAAGTGTTGTTTGAAGATAATGTCAATAACGAATGGAACCAAGCAACATGGATTCTCAATGTCTTACAGTATTTACAAATCACGCAAGATGTTACTAGTGTCAATCTAGTCGGGCATTCGATGGGTGGGGTTAGTAGCTATCGCTATCTTGCGACGAATGCTCAAGCCGACGTTCCGCAAGTTGAAAAATTTGTAGCAATTGGGGCGCCTTTTAATGAATTTCTCGATACGAGTGCAAGCCAAAGTGTGGATCAGTTATTAACGGCAGGTCCGAGTGAACAATCACCACGCTACCAAGACTTTGCTAACTTGAGCAGCTCTGTTCCTGCTGGCATAGAGTGTTTGGTAATTGGCGGGCAAGTTTCATCGTCTGATTTAAGTGATGGTACGGTTCCTTTAACGAGTGCTTTAGCAGGTGTGCCATTATTAAAAATGAGTGGTGAAACGGTGCAATCACAAATTATTGTAGGGGAGAATGCCCATCATAGTCAGTTACATGAAAATGAAGCAGTTGATCAAGTCGTCAGTGAATTTTTATGGTCTAAATGAACAAAAAAACGGATGGAAAAGTCGAGTGACTAATCATCCGTTTTTTTTAATCAGCGTTTTGGGCTAATTGGGCTTGGATTTTTTGCGCAGTTGGTGTTACTGCTAGACCGCCCTCCGCGGTTTCTTTAAAAATTGAAGGCATTTGGCGCCCGACTTGGTACATCGCATGAACGACTTCATCAACGGGGATGACGCTAGTGATACCAGCCAAGGCCATATCCGCTGAAATAAAGGCCTGTGAAGAACCAAGGGCGTTGCGTTTGACACAAGGAACTTCAACGAGTCCGGCGACCGGATCGCAAATTAAACCCATCATATTTTTTAAGGTGATTGCTACGGCGCTCGCAGCTTGTTCAGCAGATCCACCATTGGCACAGACTAAAGCCGCTGCGGCCATCGCGCTAGCTGAACCGACTTCGGCTTGGCAACCACCTTCAGCACCAGAAATCGAGGCATTATTGGCAATCACTAAACCAAAGGCACCGGCAGTAAATAAAAAGTTGACTTGCTCTTCATGGGTGAGGTTCAATCGTTCTCTAGCCGCGATTAAGACGCCCGCGACAACCCCGGCACTTCCGGCTGTGGGTGTGGCACAAATTAAGCCCATTTTGGCGTTAACTTCATTGACAGCAATCGCATTTCTGACCGCCTTTAAAATTGTTTCGCCACTTAAAAAGTTTCCTTGGCTTAAATACTGATTGAGTTTGGTAGCGTCACCGCCAGTTAGCTTGGTCACTGAAGTCACGCCTTCAATGCCTTCATTAATTGAATTTTCCATCACGGTCAGATTTTGTTCCATTAAGGAAAAAATCTGCTCTCGGCTGCGGCCAGTCATATCCATTTCAGTAGCAATCATTAATTCAGCGACTGTGGAGTAATGCCGACTTTGTTCAACAAGTTCTTTAATAGAAGTAAACATTTTTTTCTCCTTAATCAAAATAAGTGACGTTATGCACATCTTGTAGTGCTTTTAGTTTCGTTTGTAGGCCAGGTTTGGGCTCGTCGACTTCAATAATCATGATCGCCTTTTCGCCTTTTGATTCTCTAGTCACCGTCATGGTACCGATGTTGACATTTTCAGCCGAAAGAATGCTAGTTACGCGAGCAATCATTCCTGGGACATCTTGGTGTACGGTGATGAACGTCGGTGTTCCCATCGTCAACGAAATTTTAAAACCGTTGAGTTCAGAGATTTGAATGTTGCCGCCCCCAATTGAAATGCCGGTCACCGATAGTTGGCGTTGGCCTTTTTTGACCACCATCTTGACTAAATTCGGGTGTTCGGCTTTTTCTTTTTTTGGTACAAACAAAACTTCCATCCCTGATTCATGAGCAATCTTTAACGAGTCGGCTAGCCGTTGGTCATCAGGCAACATTCCTAAGAGTCCCCCGACCAGAGCAATGTCTGTCCCGTGGCCACGATAGGTTTTAGCGAATGATTCATAAAGGTAAATATCAACACTTTCAGGTTGTTCACCAAAAATACTGCGGACGATTTTACCAATTCGAGCAGCACCAGCTGTGTGGGAACTACTTGGCCCGACCATAATGGGGCCAATAATATCAAAAACACTTCTATATTTAAGTTGGTCCATGTTATACCTCGCAAATTTTAGATTATCTGTGATGTAGTGTAGCATAAAACAAGAGGAAATGAAAAAGAGTGAGCAAGTCATACAAATAATTAAGAAAAAGACAAGAAATGTGTTTACGTCAAAATAGTAACGAAAAAGTTTGCATTATTTATAAAAGGTGCTATACTGTCTAAGTGTGTTTAAATCTTCGGAGATAGACACAGTTAAGGTGGGAGGAGAAATCTTAATCTCCAATTAACCACATCACGGACTCAAGGAGGTTTGTCTCGTGGCAAAAAAAGTAGAAAAACTAGTTAAATTGCAAATTCCTGCAGGTAAAGCAACACCAGCTCCCCCAGTAGGTCCTGCGCTAGGTCAAGCGGGCGTTAACATCATGGGATTCACAAAAGAATTCAATGCACGTACAGCTGATCAAGCAGGTTTAATCATTCCAGTAGTGATTTCTGTATACGAAGACCGTTCATTCACATTCGTTACAAAAACACCACCGGCTGCAGTCTTATTGAAAAAAGCTGCTAAAATCGAAAAAGGTTCTGGTGAGCCTAACAAAACTAAAGTTGCAAACGTTACTCAAGATCAAATCAAAGAAATCGCTGAGTTGAAAATGGAAGACCTAAACGCTGCTAACGTTGAGTCAGCAATGCGCATGGTTGAAGGAACTGCACGAAGCATGGGGATTACTGTAGGCTAAGCTTACAACCCTAAGAAAGTAGCTTCTCAGTTGGCTTCGTATTGAAAGATATGAAACACGTGGGAGGTTCTACCGTTATAACCACATCAAGGAGGAAATACAAAAATGGCTAAAAAAAGCAAAAAAATGCAAGACGCATTAAAAAAAGTTGATGCTACTAAAGCTTATTCAGTAGAAGAAGCTGTAACATTAGCGAAAGAAACAAACATCGCGAAATTTGACGCAACCGTTGAAGTTGCTTACAAATTAAACGTTGACCCTAAAAAAGCAGACCAACAAATCCGTGGAGCGGTTGTATTACCAAACGGAACTGGTAAAACACAAACTGTTTTAGTGTTTGCTAAAGGCGAAAAAGCAAAAGAAGCTGAAGCTGCTGGTGCTGATTACGTTGGCGACTCTGAAACAGTTGCAAAAATCCAAGGTGGCTGGTTTGACTTTGACGTTGTCGTTGCAACACCAGACATGATGGCTGAAGTGGGTAAATTAGGTCGTGTCTTAGGTCCTAAAGGGTTAATGCCTAACCCTAAAACTGGTACTGTTACAATGGACGTTACTAAAGCAATCAACGAAGTAAAAGCTGGTAAAGTTACTTACCGTGTTGACAAAGCTGGTAACATCCACGTTCCAATCGGTAAAGTATCATTTGACGATGCGAAATTGGTTGAAAACTTCAAAACAATCCACGAAGTTTTAGTGAAAGCTAAACCATCAGCTGCTAAAGGTCAATACATGAAAAATATCTCAGTGACAACTACTTTTGGACCTGGGATCCATGTAGAGCAAGCTTCTTTCTAATTTAATTAAAAAATTAAATTTAATTGTTGACGCGACTACCATAATCATGTTATGGTAGTCGAGGTTAATAATTAACTGTACCGAAGACAGTAGGTGACATTAGTCTTAATTTCCTACCGAGGACGTTTATTGAGTGTATCAATAGTCCCTCTATGTCTACGGTGGCATGGAGTTTTTTTGGTTCGTAATCAAAGAACTCTTCCATCAAAATCAGGAGGTGAATTTTAAGTGAGTGAAGTAGCTATCGCAAAAAAATCCGTAATCGTTGATGAAGTGAGTGAAAAATTTGCAGCAGCTGCATCTGTAGTAATCGTTGATTACCGTGGATTAACTGTTGACGAAGTAACTCGTTTACGTAAACAATTACGTGAAGCAGGCGTTGAAATGAAAGTAATCAAAAATTCGATCCTTTCTCGTGCTGCGAAAAAAGCTGGTCTAGAAGGTTTAGACGAAGTTTTCACTGGTCCAACTGCCGTTGCATTTAGTAACGACGATGTAGTAGCCCCAGCGAAAATTATCGATGAATTCTCTAGTGAAGCAAAAGCATTAGAAATCAAAGGCGGTATCATCGAAGGTAAAGTTTCTTCATTGGAAGAAATCATTGCTTTGGCAAAATTACCAAACCGCGAAGGTCTTCTTTCTATGTTACTATCTGTATTACAAGCGCCAGTCCGCAACGTGGCTTACGCTGTCAACGCAGTCGTGGAAAGCAAAGAAGATGGAGATGCAGCCTAAGCGCCGCATAACCAACCCAATATAAAAAATAAACTAATAAATTTTCATTTAAATGGAGGAAAACTATAATGGCATTGAACATTGAAAACATTGTTGAAGAGCTTAAAGGCGCAACAATCTTAGAATTAAACGATTTAGTTAAAGCTATCGAAAACGAATTTGGCGTATCTGCTGCTGCTCCTGTAGCTGTAGCTGCAGCTGGTGCTGGCGCTGCTGAAGAACAAACTGAATTCACTGTTGAATTAACTTCAGCTGGTGACTCAAAAGTTAAAGTTATCAAAGCAGTTCGTGAAGCAACTGGTTTAGGTCTTAAAGAAGCAAAAGCAGTCGTAGACGGCGCTCCTGCTCCTGTTAAAGAAGGCGTTTCTAAAGAAGAAGCTGAAGAATTAAAAGCTAAACTTGAAGAAGTTGGCGCTGCTGTAACAGTTAAATAATTTTATTTAATCGTTCGAGCACTGAAATCCTTAGTAAGGGTTTCAGTGCTTTTTTTTGGATTAAAACTGACGTGTTCTCCCTTTAGACTGAGTACGTAAGAGCAAGTCATAAAAAACATTAGTTAGGATTTTTTTCGTAATAAATGCCACTTATCGTGAAATTTTGACCACTTAGCGAGAAAGCCTGATTTTAATTTCAAAGTTGAGTATGATGGATTTGAGGTGAGAAGGATGAATTTAATTGAAACAAAAAATTTAACTAAAAAATATGGTCAACAAATTGCTGTCAATCAATTGAATCTACAAATTGCATCTGGGAAATTAACCGCTTATCTTGGGACAAATGGTGCAGGTAAATCAACAACAATTAAAATGTTAACCCAAACCCTCACACCAACGACCGGTGAGATTTATTATCAAGAAGAGCAAGGACCGTTGCAAGTCGGGGTAGTCTTTCAATCAAGTGTGTTGGATGATGAATTATCGGTTTGGGATAATTTATTATTACGATCACGGATGTATCGTGGTATTACCAAAAAAGACCTGCAATTATTAATGACAAGAACAAAGGTAAGTGAATTTCAAAACAAGAAGTATGGTCATCTTTCTGGTGGGATGCGTCGTCGTGTTGATATCACACGAGCCTTGATTAATCGGCCGCAAGTTTTATTTTTAGATGAGCCGACTACTGGTTTAGACCCTCAATCAAGAAGCGAGATTTGGCAGTTATTAAACGAGCTACGTCAAGAAACTAACTTGGGGATCTTTCTCACAACGCATTACTTGGAAGAGGCTGAGCTTGCGGATTATGTCTATATTTTGGAACAAGGTCAAATCTTGGAAGAAGGAACCGTTCAAGCGTTAAAACAAAAATATAATCATCCGGTTGTTTATTTACAAACAGAAGATTCTTTTACGCTCAATGAGTCTTTGAAGTCTTATCAAAAAGTTGAAATTTCGGGCGGGTTTGCAGTGAGTGTAGCGAGTCCAGTTGCAGCAATGGATTTACTCACCACCGTTCGAACGAAAATTAGTGATTTTTCGTATCAACCAGTTGAGTTAAATGATGTTTTTTTAGAGATTACCGGGAGGGAAATGAATGATGATCGCAATGACTGTACGTAATTTAAAAATCTATTTTAGCAATAAAACGAATTTGTTTTTTTCTTTATTAGGTTCGTTAATTGTCTTTTTCTTGTATTTATTATTTTTACGAAAAACGATGCTCGATCGAGTAACAGATTTAGCTCAAGGAGCTGTTTTAATGGATCTTTGGCTAGTTGGGGGCTTGTTGGCCGTGACTGGATGGACGACTTCTTTTTCAGCTCTCGGGCAACTGGTTAAAGACAAAGCTGAAAATAAATTTATGGATTTGTCGTTGAGTGAATTGTCGCCATTTAATTTATTGTTAAGTTATTTTATGAGTAGCTTTTTGATTGCGATGAGTATGCAACTAATAATCGGTGGCTTGGCACTTAGCTATTTTATGAGTTTTGAAACGCTTCCGCTTGTGGGGAGTGATTTTATTCAATTGTGTGGGGGAATTGTGTTAACGGCTTTTACGGCAACGGCCTTAAACTTAGTTATTTGTAGCTTTGTTAAAAGTGAAATTACGTTACGCGCGTTGACGAGCATGCTAGGTGCAGTTTCGGGATTTTTATGTACGGCCTACATTCCAATTGGTGGATTTAGTGAGTTAGCAGTCACAGTGATTAAAGCCTTTCCGTTATCCTATGGAGCATCACTGTTTCGACGAATCTTAGTCATGCCAGAACTCACACAATTAGACAACGCACAAGCGAATGCGCTGAAAGAATATTTGGGAATTGGTTATCTCTGGCAAGAGCAACTTTCTACGGGTCGCTTTGATATCTTGTACTTGTCTTTTTCTGCCAGCTTGTGTTTATTCGTGTTATTCTTAATGAGTAAAAAATTAATGCAAGTAACTTTTGCTTAGAAAGGACTGGAAGCTTGAAATTTTTATTCCAAAAAAATCCCAGCTGCCAAGAGCCTGTGGTTACAATTGAGGCTTGTGAGCAAACACAAGAAGTCTTGGATTTTTACCAGTACGCTATGGCATATGAAAAAAATAAAGGGCGATACCTAGTAAAATCAGAAGGGCAGATTTATAAAATTTTGCATCGAGAAATTAAAAAAATTGAAGTATTTGGCGACTATGCAACGCTTTATTCTACGCAACAAACGTTAACCTTTCGTAAAAGTTTGCGTCAAATTGAACAAGAGCTACCCGCTAAAAATTTTGTCCGTGTTTCGCGCAATACTTTACTGAATATCACTGCGGTCATCAAAATTGAGAGTAGTTTTTCTGGAACTATGGTGGCGATTTTAAGCGATGTGATGCACGTGAATATTAGTCGTAAATACTGGAAAGAGGTAAAACAGAGGATACTAAATGATGAATAAATTAATCTATTTTATACGTTGGGTAATTACTGGGATTGGTTTTGGCTGTTTTTTTCAGTTACTAATCCCTTTATTGATGGAACCTACCACGGAAATTACCCGAATCGAATTCGGCTATGTAGTCGTTGCGAGTGGGTTAATTGGGAGTTATTCTTATTTCTTTAAATTGGAACATTTGAGTTATTTAATCGCTTTTTTACTCCATTTCGTAGCGACATTTGTAACGATTATGCTAATGGGTGCTTTGATTGATCAACAAGCATACTTTGAGCATTTTTTACAATTTATGCTTATTTTCATGAGTGTTTATGGGGGCATTTGGGTTGTCTTGCGCCTCTTTTTTTTAAGAGACTTGCATGCAATCAATCAAAAATTAAAAAAAACGCGTACGTAGTTATGCGAAACTTACGCTGTCCACCAATAAAGAGGCCGCTGTTGATGATTAGTGTTACATCAACAGCGGCCTCTTTTATTGGGGGATGAAGCTTTCGCGTACCACCAAATGTGTTGGATAAGTTACGATAATCGGATCCTCTCGAAGACCGTCAATTCGTTCTAAGGCCATCCGGACAGCTGATTTACCTAGCGCCTCAGCATTAATCCGCACGCTCGTTAATCCGGGCTGGAGCGTACTGGCAAATTCTAAATTATCAAAACTGACAATTTGCAGATCTTTACCAATTGTGAGGGGATAGTTTTTGAGTGTTTGATAGACTCCTAAAGCCATCGGGTCACTACCGACTAAAATGGCACTAGGAAGCTGTTTTTGCCGCGTCATTAATAGTTCGTGGGTTAATTGCGCGGCAGCTTGGGTAGTCCATTCACCTAAACGAATATCGATGTAATGTTTGAGGTGATGATCTTCCATGAAATGGCGATAAGCACGTAGTCGTTTCTCGTTTTCGTCAATCACTCGTTCACCAACTTCATTCAAAGTAACTTGATAGCCACCTAAATAAGCAATGTCTTGATGACCATTTGCTAAAAGAAGTTGTAAAACAGTGGTCGTCATTCGTTCTAAATCGCCATAAACCATATCAACTTCTTGTTGCAGATCTGGATTATCAACGACGATTAGATGTTTATTTTGCTGCAGTAATTTTTCAATGGCTTGACTCGTGATATTTCCAATGACGATGATGGCACCTAATTGATCTAAATCATGCCATTTTTGTGGATTGTCGGATAAATTATAGATCCGGTTCATTCCTAAATGAAGTCGTCGGGCTTCTGCCTCCATTGCGAGCCGGAGTTGTTGGTAGTAAAGATCTTCGGCTTCTTTTTCTTGTCCGATGGTTGAAATAACACCAATTGAGGGGCGCCGTTTTTTGATATATTGGCGGCGTTGCCCATCATAATTTAAGTCTTTCACCGCCTGATAGATTCGTTGTTTAGTTGCCAAAGTAACTTGGAGCGTTTTATCGTCGTTTAAAACGCGTGAAACAGTTGCAGGAGAAACGCTAGCTCGTCTAGCAACATCGCGAATGCCCACCATTTACATCATCCTTTCGAAAAAGCTTGACAGATTTGTTTAGTAAACAGTATACCGGAAGTAGCTTGAAAGTAAAACGTTTTCTTAAAAAGCAAAATGAAAGGATGGAGAAAATGAAGGCAGATATCAAATGGTTAGATGATCCTCAAGTTTTTCGTGTGAATCAATTGTCGGCTCATAGCGACCATATTAGCTATGCAAGCCAAGCTGAAGTAGCCAGTGGAACGAGTCGTAGACAATCTTTAAATGGGAGCTGGCAATTTCATTATGCAAAAAATGCTACGATTCGTCCCAAGACCTTTTATGAAATTGCTTACGATTCGAGTCATTTTAGTGAGATTTTAGTGCCGCAACATATTGAATTAGCGGGTTTTGATAAAATTCATTATATTAATACGATGTACCCTTGGGAAGGGCACGAATTTCGGCGGCCAGCCTATACAACCGCAAGTTCTGAAGAAACGAGTGGCATGTTTTCTAAAGCCGATTATAATCCAGTCGGTTCTTATTTGAAAAAATTCATCTTGGCAGAAGGGTTGCGCGATCGGGCGGTTTCGATTCAGTTTGCAGGCGTAGAACAAGCGATGTATCTTTGGTTAAATGGTCACTTTGTGGGGTATGCGGAAGATTCGTTTACTCCTTCAGAATTTGATTTAACACCGTATTTAACCGTTGGTGAGAATCTGTTAGCTGTCGAAGTCCATAAACGCAGTACGGCCGCGTTTATTGAAGATCAAGATTTTTTTCGTTTTTTTGGTATCTTTCGCGAGGTGACATTAATCGCTCGCGGGAAAAATCATTTGCAAGATTTGTGGTTGCAACCACAACTTGATGAAACCTATCAGAATGGCAAAATTGATTTAACTATGAAATTTGAACAGGTTGAACCAGAAAGTAAATTAAAATGGTCTGTTAAAGATGTTTTGGGAGAAACGATTTTTTCCCAAGAAGTCGCGCTGAGCCCCGAGTTACGCTTAACAACCCCACTATTTAAAAAGGTGGCGCGTTGGGATTATCAACACCCCAATTTATATACGGTGGAATTAGAAACACGTAATCAGCAGCAAGTCACTGAATATACGCAATATCAAATTGGTTTTCGCACAATTGAAATCAAAGATAAAGTGATGTTGTTAAATGGGAAACGTCTCATCATTAATGGTGTGAATCGTCACGAATGGAATGCCTTGTCGGGACGAGTAATTTCTTTAACGGATATGAAACAAGATCTGCAAACCTTGATAGCCGCGAACGTTAATAGTGTGCGAACGGCGCATTATCCTAATCACGTGGTGTGGTACCAATTATGTGACCAAGCCGGGATTCATGTCATGGCTGAAACGAATCTCGAATCACACGGGTCTTGGCAAAAAATGGGGGCTTTTGAGCCATCGTACAATGTTCCGGGGGGGATTGCCGAATGGCGCGACGTGGTGTTAGATCGAGCGAAAACTAACTTTGAGACCTTGAAGAATCATCCAAGTATCCTTTTTTGGTCACTCGGCAACGAATCCTACGCAGAAGAAAATCTACGTTTGATGAATGATTATTTTAAAACCATGGATCCCAAGCGTTTGGTGCATTATGAAGGGAATTTTCCGAATCCTCAATTTGAGGCATCGATTTCCGATCTGAAAAGTCGAATGTACGCGACCCCGGAAGAAATTGGTGATTATCTGGAAAACAAGCCGCAAAAACCGTTTATTTTATGTGAGTTCATGCATGATATGGGAAATTCCCTAGGAGGATTGGGTGATTATATGGCTTTACTTGATCAATATGAGCTTTATCAAGGCGGTTATATCTGGGATTTCAAAGATCAAGCATTATTGCGAAAAGATGAAGTAACGGGGCAACTAGTGATGCGTTATGGTGGGGACTTCGATGATCGACCAAGTGACTACGAGTTTTCTGGTAATGGGATTGTTTTTGCTGATGGGCAAGAAAAACCCGCATTACAGGAGGTGAGCTATTATTATGGCAAATACAATCAATAAACTACGTTTGATTTTTGGCGATTGTACATTAGGTGTGAAGGGAAGCGACTTCCATTACATCTTTTCGTATACTCGCGGAGGTTTGGAATCTTTAAATAAAAAGGGCAAAGAATGGCTCTATCGGGAAAGCTTACCTACGTTTTGGCGCGCGTTAACTGATAATGACCGTGGCAATCAATTTGGTTTCAAATCGGCGATGTGGCTAGGGGCGAATCAATACTTTCAAGTTGAAAAAATTCAAGTGAAGGTGAACAACCAAGCGATTGACTTACCAATTGCACCCAATAATAATCAATACTCAAATCACGAGTGGGTCGAGACGGCGGCCATTAGCTTCACCTTACTGACCAATACTAAACCAAGAACGACGGTTAATGTTACTTATCTGGTTAGGCCAGAAGGAGCGATTGGGGTGACGGTCAAATACCATGGTCAAGCTGGTTTACCCGAATTACCATTACTGGGGATGCGCTTTATCATGCCAACTAAAGCCAGTTATTTCGACTATGAAGGATTATCAGGAGAAACATATCCAGATCGTATGGCAGGTGGGATTGCTGGAATCTATCATGTGGAAGGATTACCGGTGACGCCTTACTTAGTACCGCAAGATTGTGGCGTCCATCTGCAAACAAAGTGGTTAGAAATTACGCGCTGCTCAACCTTAAATAATGCGGATACGACTAGGGAGGAGTTTTCATTGAGGTTTGAAAAACAGCAGCAAGATTTTGCTTTTTCTGCGATTCCTTATAAGGCCGAAGAATTAGAAAATGCCACTCATATCGAAGAGCTACCTTTGGCTCGGCGAACTGTAGTGACGATTTTGGGGAAAGTTCGTGGTGTTGGTGGCATTGATAGCTGGGGGGCTGATGTTGGCGCTGATTTTCGCATTGATGCCACCCAAGATCATGAATTTAGTTTTGTAATCAAATAAATTCGCAGCTTTAGGTTGTGTTGAGGAGAGGGAAAGAAATGTATATTGCTAAAAAACAACGCTATGAAACCATGAGTTACCGCCAAGTAGGACGTTCGGGGTTGAAATTATCTGCGATTTCTTTAGGCTTATGGCACAATTTTGGTGAAGTCGATACGTTAAGTCAGCAAAAAGAAATCATCACGAGCGCTTTTGATTTGGGCATTACCCATATGGATTTAGCCAATAATTATGGTCCACCGGCTGGTTCTGCGGAAACAAATTTTGGTCGCATTTTAAAAGAAGAATTAATTAGTTATCGTGATGAACTGGTGATTTCTTCTAAAGCCGGTTATCGGATGTGGGAAGGGCCTTATGGTGATTGGGGCTCTAAAAAAAGCCTTGTTGCAAGTTGTAATCAAAGTTTGCAACGAACTGGTTTGGAGTATTTCGATATTTTTTATCATCACCGACCAGATTATGACACACCGCTAGAAGAAACTGCGCAGGCGTTGGATCTTTTGGTTCGACAAGGAAAAACGCTTTATGTCGGCGTTTCAAATTATGATGCGCTTAGAACACAAGCAATTAGTGAAATTTTCAATGAATTAGGCACGCCCTTTATCATTCATCAACCACGCTACAACCTGCTTAATCGTTGGATTGAAGAGGGGCTAACCACTGTTCTAACAAAAGAAGGTCTAGGTGCAATTACCTTTAGCCCGCTAGCCCAAGGCGTTTTGACGAATCGCTATTTACATGGCATCCCCAAAGACTCACGGGCCAATCGTTCAGATAGTCCGTTTCTTTCAACTGACCAAGTCGAAAATAAAGCAGAAGTTGTGCGAAAATTAAATGCAGTTGCTCAAAATCGCAATCAAACTTTAGCTGAAATGGCGCTAGCTTGGAATTTACGCCAAAAGGTAGTCGCTAGTGTGCTGGTTGGTGCCAGTCGCGTCAGTCAGCTAGAAGATAATGTGCGGACGTTAGCCAATTTAGCCTTTACTGAAGATGAACTGGTATTAATTGATAAAATTCTAGCTAGTCAAGCATGAGTGTAACAAAAGTATGATGAGAAAAACGAACAGTCACGCCCTTTTTAGGGTGGGCTGTTCGTTTTAGTAGTGACTGCAAAAATCAATCGAGCATTTTTAATGGAAAACCTACCAAAAGCCACAATAAAAAACGGTTAGTTTGTGAAAAAAATGTGAATAAAAATTGACTTTTTCTCATTTTCAGTTTAAAATAGGCAAGCATAATAAAAAAGCTTTGAAAAGAAGAGTACAAGTTGGAAATTTTGCAGAGAACCTCGGTTGGTGAAAAGAGGGAAAAGGAACGATTTGGAAGATGGTCTTTGAGCAAGCAAGTGTGAATTTTTTTGATAAACACTTGTCGGGAATGCCCGTTAACGCATAAAAGTCTTGCGACGGTTAAGTTGCAGTACTTCGTAAGGTTATTTCTTTGAGGAAATAACAAAGTAAGGTGGTAACACGACCAGTCGTCCTTTGATTTTTTTAAGGGGCTTTTTTTTATATTTATTTTTGGAGGAACGAAAATGCCTATTAGATTAGATGAAGATTTTCCGGCAAAAGCCATATTAGAACAAGAAGATATTTTTGCAATTGATAACAAACGTGCGATTCATCAAGATATTCGGCCCTTAAAGTTAGTAATTGTGAATTTAATGCCTAAGAAAATTGAAACCGAGATTCAGTTATTACGGTTACTTTCACAAACACCACTGCAGCTAGAAATCGATTTTGTTCAAATGGCGAGTCATGAATCCAAAAATGTTAGTGCGAGTCATTTAAATCGCTTTTATAAAACCTTCGCTGAAATTAAGGAACAATTTTACGATGGTTTAATCATTACCGGAGCGCCAGTAGAACAACTAAAGTTTGAAGAAGTCGATTATTGGCAAGAGTTAACGCAAGTGTTAGACTGGAGTCGAACACATGTCGCATCAACTTTACATATTTGTTGGGGGGCACAAGCGGGACTATATTATCATTATGGTGTGGATAAGGTTAGTTATCAAGAAAAGCTTTTTGGTATTTATACCAACAAGTTAAACGGCCATCATACGTTAACCAGAGGATTCGATGATCAGTTTTTCACACCGCAGTCTCGTTACACCGGCATCGATGAAACACAACTTGCAGCTAGCAAACTAGCCGTGGTGGCACGTAATCCTGAAATTGGTTCGACGATTATCATTTCCGAGGACCGACGTGATGTTTTTATTTTAGGTCACTTTGAATATGACACACCGACTTTAAAAGATGAATATTATCGTGATTTAGAAAAGGGGCTCGGTACCGAAATTCCGGAAAATTATTTCCGTTATAACCATGTTGATGATGAAATCATCAACTGTTGGCGTGGGCATGCGTGTTTGTTTTATCGCAATTGGATCAATGATGTTTATCAAGATACGGAATACCACTTGCCAGATTTATTAAAACGTAATCGTAAATTAAATGAATTGAGGGATTGAGATGGCAAATTTTGTTGAAGAGAATGCAGTTTCTAGGAAAAATACCCATTCATTGAAATGGGATGCACTAAATGAACGCTTCGGCAACCCAGATTTATTACCATTGTGGGTTGCAGATATGGAATTTCAGACACCAAAACCAGTAATTGAAGCCTTAAAAAAACGAGTAGAACATGGTGTGTTCGGTTATTCCAAAGTACCAGACGATTACTTTGAAAAATTTAATCATTGGCAAGAAACACAACATCAAATTACGCTACAGCCTGAATGGTTACGTTTTTCTAAAGGCGTGGTCGAATCACTCTATCATTTATTGCAAATTTTCACCCAAGAAGCAGATAGCGTTTTAATTCAACCACCGGTCTATTACCCGTTTTTTAATGCTATCAAAGACACCAAACGAAAATTAGTCATTAATCAACTTCAAAAAACGGCTACCGGTTACGAGATTGACTTGAACGATTTTGAACATCAGATTCGCACGGAAAATGTGAAACTATTTCTTTTATGTTCACCACATAATCCGGTGGGGCGAGTCTGGTCAGAAGAGACCTTGGAACAATTATTGGCGATTTGTAAAAAGTACCAAGTACTAGTGATTGCCGATGAAATTCATCAGGATTTTGTCTATGCACCCAATAAATTTACCTCGGCCTTAAATGTGGCAAAGGGTGCCTATCAAGAGCAGTTGATTGTGGTTAATGCCCCTTCAAAAACATTTAATTTAGCCAGTCTGTTAAATGCGCATGTGCTGATTCCAAATGCAATACTCAGAGAAACGTATGACCAACGAATCAAGGTCTATAGTCAATCTGAACATAGCGATCTCGGACAATTGGCAGCTAAAACCGCCTATGAACAAGGCGCGGAATGGTTTGCTGGTCTCAAAGAGGTAATACTTGAAAATTATCAATATGTTAAAACGACATTCGCTAAAGAATTGCCGACAATTGAAGTAGCTGAGTTGCAAGGGACGTATCTTTTGTGGTTGAATTTTGAAAGCCTTGCTTTGGGCGCTGACTTAGAACGATTTATTAAAGAAGAGTGTCAACTAGCCGTTGATTTTGGGGAATGGTTTTCAAAAGAAACCACCCAGTTTATTCGCTTGAATTTAGCAACCACACCGAAAAATATTCAAAAAGCCGTGCAACAAATCATTCAGGCAGTCAAGCAAAGAGAGGAAGAAATTAGATGACAGATCAGGTGAAATTAGAGACGTTTTTAGCGCAAGTCGGTAATCGACAAGATCAAGAAACAGGAGCAATCAGTCTGCCAATCCATTTATCAACCACTTATGCCCACCCGAAAATGGGGCAAAGTACAGGCTTTGATTACACTCGAACGAAAAATCCAACACGCTCAGTGCTAGAAGAAGCTTTGGCAAAACTCGAAAATGGTTGTGAGGCATTTGTGACCAGCTCTGGCATGAGTGCGATTCAATTGGTTTTAGGACTATTTCCGAAAGACAGCACTTTTTTAGTGGGTCGCGATTTATATGGAGGAAGTTTCCGTTATTTTGACTATTTAGAAAAGCAAGGAATTGCCAATTTCCGCTATTTCGATAATTTTGCTACAACCAACGAGCTATTAGATGACACTGTTGATGCGCTTTTCTTAGAAACACCAACCAATCCACTAATGAATGAATTTAGTATTGAAGAAGCGGCGCAACTAGCCAAGCAAGTGAATGCGTTATTAATCGTTGATAATACGTTCTTAACTCCTTTGCGTCAAAAACCGCTTGAATTAGGTGCGGATATCGTTATCCATTCGGGAACGAAATTTTTAGCAGGCCATAATGATATTTTAGCAGGCGTTGTCGTAACCAACGCACCAGAATTAGCTGAACGCTTATTCTGGATTGCGAATACGACGGGGCCGACCTTGAGTCCGTTCGATTCATGGTTATTCATCCGCAGTCTTAAAACACTACCATTACGCTTTGAACGTCAGGAAGAAAATGCGAAATACATTGCCCAAGAACTAGTGAAAAGTCCCGCCATTAAAGAGGTGTTATATCCTAATGCGGGTGGCATGATTAGCATTCGGGTGACGGACGAGAAAAAAATTGCGGATTTCTTAGCGGCGTTAAAAGTTTTTTCTTTTGCCGAAAGTCTGGGTGGTGTTGAGAGCTTAGTGACGTATCCAACAACGCAAACGCATGCGGATATTCCTAAAGAATTACGCGAATCATATGGCTTAACGCCGGATTTATTGCGTTTATCTATCGGAATTGAAGCGAAAGAAGATTTAGTGAATGATTTATTGCAAGCCTTAAATGCCTAAAATAAAGCCAAATTTGATTAACAGCCGGTTGATGAAATTTGGCTTTTTTTACCTAAACTACTTGCAATTTGCTTGAAAAATTAAGAAAAAGCAAGGGTTTCTAGAGTCGGTCTAGACGTGTCTTGCAAAATTTATTCGCACCTGTTATAATTGGGCTATACCAAAAAGAGAAAGCCGAGGGAATGTGAAGATGGAAATTATTCGCGTGAAAAATGCTGAAGAAGGCGGCAAAAAAGCTTTTGCATTAATTAAAGAAGGTTTAGCCAATGGGGCTGCAACGTTAGGTTTGGCAACCGGGAGCACACCGATTACTTTATATAAAGAATTAACAGCGAGTGATTTAGATTTTACCCACGTTACGTCTGTGAACTTAGACGAATACGTTGGTTTAGCAGGAACGGATGATCAAAGTTACCGTCATTTTATGAATGAGCAATTATTTAACCAAAAACCATTTAAAGAAACTTTTGTTCCAGATGGCAAAGCAGCTGATTTAGTAGCTGAGTGCAAACATTACGATGAAATTATTGAAAACCATCAAGTTGATATCCAAATCTTAGGAATTGGCCAAAATGGACATATCGGGTTCAACGAACCAGGCGCACCTTTAGATGGCTTAACCTCAATTGTTGATTTAACAGAGTCGACAATTAATGCGAACAAGCGCTTCTTTGAAAAAGTTGAAGATGTTCCCACACAAGCCATTTCAATGGGGATTGGTTCAATCTTAAAAGGGCACAAAATGATTTTAATGGCTTATGGGGAATCAAAGGCTGATGCGGTGGCCGCAATGGTTAACGGACCGGTTACAACGGACTTACCAGCGTCAGCATTACAAAATCACGCGGATGTTGTCGTGATTGTGGACGAACAAGCAGCTAGCAAATTATAACAATTAACTCATGCGGATGAGGACTTCTTTGAGAAGGTTCTTGTCCGTATTTTTTGTGGGCAAGTTATGATAAAATTATCTGGTAAGCGTTAACAAAAGGAGCGGATTGGATGACTGAAAAGTATCTTATGACAATTGACCAAGGGACGACAAGTTCACGAGCAATTATTTTTAATCAACAAGGAAGTGCATTGGGGAGCTCACAAAAAGAATTTCCGCAGTATTTTCCAGAATCAGGCTGGGTTGAACAAGACGCCAATGAAATTTGGAGTTCGGTTCAATCGGTAATTGCCGGTGCTTTTATTGATTCTGGTCTTCGCGCAACGGATATTACGGGGATTGGGATTACCAATCAGCGCGAAACTACGGTGGTTTGGGAAAAAGCCACCGGATTGCCGATTTATCATGCGATTGTTTGGCAATCTCGCCAATCAGCCGAAATTGCGGATCAATTGATTCAAAAAGGCTACCAAGAGTTGATTCATCGTAAAACCGGCTTAATTATTGATGCTTATTTTTCGGCAACTAAAATTCGCTGGATTTTAGATCATGTTGAAGGTGCACAGGCGCGAGCAGAAAAAGGTGAATTATTATTTGGGACTATTGACTCGTGGTTGTTATGGAAATTAACTGATGGTGCAGTTCACTTGACTGACTACTCGAACGCTAGTAGAACAATGCTTTATAATATTGGTGAATTGAATTGGGACCAAGAAATCTTAAGCTTACTCAATATTCCTCAAGTCATGTTGCCCGAAGTTCGCAGTAATTCCGAAATTTATGGCTACACTAAAGAATATCATTTTTTTGGCGGCCAAGTACCGATTGCCGGCATGGCAGGTGATCAGCAAGCGGCCCTTTTTGGTCAGTTAGCCTTTGAAAAAGGGATGGTTAAAAATACGTACGGCACGGGTGCTTTCATCGTGATGAATACCGGAGCAACACCGCAGTTTTCTCAAAATAATTTAGTGACGACGATTGCGTATGGTATGAACGGCCACCTGACGTATGCTCTTGAAGGGAGTATCTTTGTAGCTGGTTCAGCCATCCAATGGTTACGAGATGGTTTAGAAATCATCGCCTCTGCATCAGAATCAGAAACACTTGCTCAAAAGGCTACTGACAGTGATGAGGTTTACGTCGTGCCAGCTTTTACGGGACTAGGAGCGCCACATTGGGATTCAGCTGCTCGTGGGGCGATTTTTGGCTTAACGCGTGGGACAACCAAAGCTGAGTTGGTCAAAGCGACCTTGCAATCGGTGGCTTATCAAACAAGAGATGTGTTAGATACGATGAGACAAGAAACCAAGATGGAAATTCCCGTCCTAAAAGTCGATGGTGGGGCGGCGAAAAATAATTTGTTAATGCAATTTCAAGCGGATATCTTAAATACCAAGGTTGAACGAGCGGCTAATTTAGAAACAACCGCTTTAGGAGCGGCTTATTTAGCCGGATTGGCATTAGGGGTTTGGCAAGATTTAACCGAATTAAAAGAAATGCAAAAAAACGGCGAAATCTTCCAAGCTCAAATGACAAATGCTGAACGCGAGCATCGATATCAAGGGTGGCAAGTCGCTGTTTCAGCCACCAAATTCTTCAAGCATCAAAGTCAAGGATTTGAGAAAGGTTGATTGGGATGAATGGATGGCAAGAAATTCCGATTAATGAAATCGCGGGAGTCCGTTTTGGCCAAGCGCAATCAGAGCAAGGGCTGACAGGGGTCACGGTTGCAATCTTTGATCAGGGGGGGTTAGGTGGTCTCATGGTTTGCGGTGGCGGTCCGGCTAGTCGAGAAACGCTTTTATTATCACCGCTCAGTGCCCCTAAAAAAATTCATGCTATCGTTTTTTCGGGTGGTTCAGCTTATGGGTTAGCGGCGGCTGATGGGGTGATGAAATATTTAGAAGAACGAGCGATTGGTTATCATATTCACAACGTAATTGTTCCGTTAGTTGTTCAATCGAGTATCTTTGATTTACTGATTGGTGATGAGCAGATTCGCCCCGACGCTCAAATGGCTTATGAGGCTTGTTTGACTTCAGAAAAATACTTAGTACCGCAATCAGGCAGCGTTGGTGCTGGTAAGGGAGCAACTGTCGGGAAGGTTTGTGGAATGCAACAAGCTCAAAAATCAGGCATTGGTTTTTTTGCGCTTTCGTTAGGGAAGTTACAAGTCGGCGCAATGGTTGTGGTCAATGCGGTGGGCGATATCTTTGATTACCAAACGCATCAGCAATTAGCCGGGACCTTAACGCAGGATCGGCAGCACTTTTTAGGGAGTGAGAAACAACTTCAGCATAACCTAGCGCAACTAAAGATAGCCGGGAATACGACGTTAGGGGCGATTTTTACCAATGCTAAGTTTTCTGAAGTAGAAATGAATCGAATTGCTAAAATGGCGAGTTTTGGCTTAGCGCGTTCCATCAGTCCGGTGGCGACTTTGGCTGATGGCGATAGTATTTATGCGTGCTCTTTAGGAGAAGAAAGCGCGGATTTGAATGTCGTTGGAACGTTAGCTGCGACCGTGTTATCTGAAGCAATTACGCTGGCGATAAAAAAGAGTACAATGACTGAAACGGAATTTTTAGCACAAATCAGGTAAAGAATCGAAGCTAGGACTTAAATCTTAGCTTCTTTTTGCTGATTTTTAAATTAGTCAGCCGAAATGTAAAAAAAAAGTGGGTGTGTTTGTCAATTTGATTGACAAATGATGGCGAAGGCGTTAAAGTAGCTATGTTAATCAGAAAAATTTCTGAAATTAAAATGAAAGAAGATGAGAATCGTGAGTAAAGAACAAACGTTAGATATTTACGGCAAATCGTATAATCGTAGTCTCTTAGTCTTAGTCTTATTAGTTGGTTCATTTGTGACAGTGATTAACCAAACATTATTGGCAACGGCTTTACCAACCATCATGGATGCTTTTGATATTTCAGCAGCGACCGCCCAATGGTTATCTACCGGATTTTTATTAGTCAACGGTATTATGATTCCCGTTAGCGCATGGATGTTAACACGTTTTAGTACAAAATCGCTTTATACAAGTGCGATGGGAATTTTTTTAGTCGGCACAATTATTTGTTATGTAGCACCCAATTTTTCATTATTATTAATCGGTCGCTTAGTTCAAGCCGTCGGAGTGGGAATTTCGATGCCGATGCTCCAAACAATTATGTTATCAATTTTCCCCCCAGATAAGCGTGGGGCGGCGATGGGAATGACCGGAATTGTGATTGGGTTAGCACCAGCGATCGGGCCAACTTATTCAGGCTGGATTGTTGATAATTTTAGCTGGCGCACACTTTTTGGTCCATTAATCCCGATTTCAATTGTGGTAATGATTTTATCACTCCTCTTTATGAAAAAAGTATTGCCAACTCAAAAGGTCGGCATCGATGTCTCCTCGGTAATTATGTCAACACTTGGGTTTGGCGCATTATTATATGGCGTTTCTTCAGTTGGTGACAAGGGCTGGGGCAGTCCTGAGGTATTACTAGAAATCATTATCGGTGTGATTTTTGTGACGTTCTTTGTGATTCGTCAATTGCGAATTGAACAACCGTTAGTTGATTTACGGGTATTCAAATCAACTACCTTTACATTAGCGACCTTACTCTCAAGTTTATCAACGATGGCAATGATTGGCGCTGAAATGGTTATTCCTTTATATATTCAAAATATTCATGGTGAAACAGCTTTCAATTCAGGCTTGATGTTATTACCAGGGGCCTTAATGATGGGCGTCTTTATGCCAATTTCTGGTCGAATTGTGGATAAACGTGGGGCGAAACGCTTAGCGATGACTGGGATGTTCTTATTAACAGCCGCGACGATTCCATTTATCTTCTTAACACCAGAAACATCAATCATTTCGATCATGATTGTGTATGGAATTCGGATGATTGGGGTGGCATTGGTAATGATGCCAGTAACCACAGCCGGAATGAACAGTTTACCAAATGAGCTATTAAAACACGGAACGGCAGCCAATAATACGTTGCGTCAAGTAGCAAGCTCAATCGGAACGGCCATTTTAATTTCAGTATTAACCAATGTTACGACGAATGAACTACCTAAAGATGCCTTGTTACAATCATCACCACTCGCTTATAAAGATCAGGCAACCGCAGCGGTGATGTCTGGGTACCAAGCGGCTTTTGTCGTGGCAGTCTTGTTTAGTGCGATTGGCCTATTCGTCACGTTCTTTTTAAATGATCGAACCACTAAGCAACTTGAAGTCAAGCTTGATGGGGGGGCACAGTAATGATTATTGTCTTATTAATTGCCAGCACCTTAGGATTACTCTTTTCTTTTGTTTTTGCCGAAAAATTGGGCCAAAAAATATTGGCAGCGGTGTTCTTTGTTTTCTTCATCGCATCCCTCATCTTATCTGTGTCCAATACGGATTTTCATTTTGGGATGGAACAAGTGGAGCGTACCAAAACCACTGAGCTTGTTTCTAGTGGCGATGCTAGTTTAGACCTAGATCTTTTGTTGTATCAAACATTGGATGAAGAAGGACAAGAGAATGTTTATCTTTATAAAACATCCTCTAAACAAAAAAAGCCTAAAACAACCACAGCCGATGTATCGGTTACTAATCAGGTACAAACCGGAGCTGAAGAAGCGCAAAAAGTAACAACAACAACCCGTTGGGAATATAAAAATGATTGGTATAAGTTTCTTTTTGGAATTTACAACAACAATCATGAGTATGTGAAACAAAAAAATGTCTTTGTAATTCCGGATTCATGGGTCGTTTTAAGTACCGATGAAGCTCAACAGTTAGGTGAGCTCGCTCAAAAGGCACAAAAAGAGCAATCATCAGCTGAAGCTCAAGAAAAAGCACAAGCGGCTCTGAAAGAATATCTTCAAGAAGAGATGACACAAGCTTTAAAAGAGAATCCAGAAATGTCAGATGAACAACAAGAAAAATTAACTGAAGAATTAACGGCGGAATATACAAAAAACTTACAAACAGAAGCCTTGAAACAGCTAATTGCTGAAGTTCAAAAATAAGCAAGTAGTAGAGGGGATTTTGTAGCCGACAAAAGGAGCTAGGACGAATGCGTCCTAGCTCCTTTTTGGCTTTTTTATGAAAAGCTAGAGATAAAAGCTAGCGCAACGAAACCTGGAGGAATTTCGTTGCTAAAAAAAGTATATCATCTTTTTGATAAGAAGGATAAGAAAAAAAGATGATTGTTTCTTTTTTCATTAAATAGTAAGCTTTTTTAGTTGATTTCCCATTATTTATTAACTATTTAAGTGGTCTATAGCAGTTTTGTTTCGCTAAAGTTCGTAGTTTGCTTGAAAAAGCTAGCGCTACTAAGGACGTTCACGCCAGATTTGCGTTAGAAAAGCAAACGTTAATTGTTTAGTTGTTGGGACAAGGGGAATTTGCGTACCTAAATCTTCAGGCGTACCAACGCCGACTGGACAAGCTCCACTTGCTTGGATGGCCAAAATACCAGCTTTAGCATCCTCAATTCCAAGGCATTTTTCAATCTCAACGCCTACTTGTTTGGCCGCTAGCAAGAAAATATCAGGAGCGGGTTTTCCTTGAGCGATTTCTGCTGGGTTTGCGATGCCATCAAAATATTCAGCTAGCCCAAGTTTCTCCAGTAGGAAAGGACCGTTCTTACTAGCCGAAGCGAGTGCAATCTTAATTTGTTGTTGTTTTAATGTTTTGAGTAAGGTCAAAATACCGGGATAGACATCGGCAAACGTCATCGCTTGAATAAGTGAGACGTAATGCTCATTTTTTCGCTGAGTTAGCGCATGGAATTGAGATGGTGAAATACTGGCTTCTTTTTTCCCGTGAAGTAAAATTTTTTTTAAAGAATCTTCGCGGCTCACCCCTTTTAATTGCTCGTTAAACTTGCGATCAATTGGAATTTCTAGTTCATTTGCTAATTTTTTCCATGCCAAATAATGATATTCAGCAGTGTCGGTCAAGACGCCATCTAGATCAAATAAAACCGCTTCAAACATTTTGTCACTCCTCTCAAAAACTGTTCTTAATTAAAGAGTAGTCTAGCTGAATCACAAAATCAACCCTTGATTTCTAAACTGAAATTGTCAACGTGACTTCATTGGAACAAAGAAAACCCACGCTGAAGTAACATTTCAAGCGTGGGTTAACGGATTTAATTCTCGTAGCCGAAAAAGTAATCTTCATCAGACATCGCTTCAACGGTTCCTAACAAGTAGCCGTTACCGACTTGGGAGAAGAAGTCGTGATTACTTGTTCCAGTTGAAATCCCGTTCATGACGATTGGATTGACGTCATTGGCGGTATCAGGAAAGAGTGGATCTTGCCCGAGATTCATCAAGGCTTTATTAGCATTGTAGCGTAGGAATGTTTTGACTTCTTCAGTCCAACCAAGTGCATCGTAAAGTTCTTCGGTATAGCGTTCTTCATTTTCATATAATTCATAAAGTAACTCATACATCCAGTCTTTTAGTGCGTCTTGTTCCTCACTAGGTAATTCGTTGAACCCAAGTTGGAATTTGTAGCCGATATACGTTCCGTGAACGGATTCATCGCGGATGATTAATTTGATAATCTCAGCGACATTGGCTAGTTTGTTATTACCAAGATAATAAAGCGGGGTATAAAAGCCAGAATAAAACAAGAATGTTTCTAAAAAGACACTAGCAATTTTCTTTTCCAGGGCGGTCCCAGATTTGTAAATCTCATTAATACGCTCGGCTTTTTTTTGTAAATACGGATTGGTGTTGGTCCAGTGGAAAATATCTTCAATTTCGGCCTTCGTATTTAAGGTACTAAAAATTGATGAGTAACTTTTCGCATGCACCGACTCCATAAATTGAATATTATTTAAAACGGCTTCTTCATGAGGCGTCCGGACATCTTTTCGTAATTGATCCATCCCGCTTTCTGATTGGACGGTGTCAAGTAAAGTGAGGCCACCAAAAACATAGCCTACAGTTGTTTTTTCCAATTCAGATAAATTGCGCCAATCATCCAAGTCATTGGATAACGGGATGCGCGTATCTAGCCAAAATTGTTCGGTTAGTTTTTCCCAAGTCGATTTATCGATAATATCTTCAATTTCATTCCAGTTAATGGCTGCATAGTAAGTTGATTTTTCATTCATTTAAATCACACAACTTTCACATTGATTGCTACCGATTTCTTCTGCGTCATCGGTAAAGGTGCGTACATAATAAATTGATTTGATTCCTTTATGAAAAGCATAGTGGCGCAAAATGTTTAAATCTCGTGTCGTTTGTTTGTTTGTTTGTGTTTTCCATTCGTATAAGCCTTCAGGGATTTCAGAACGCATAAACAACGTCAAACTCATCCCTTGGTCAATATGTTGTTGCGCAGTTGCATAGACATCAATCACTTTGCGCATATCCATGTCATATGCTGAGGTATAGTAAGGAATCGTTTCATTTGAAAGACCAGCAGCTGGGTAATAGATTTTACCGATTTTCTTTTCTTGGCGTTCTTCAATCATCCGTGTGATTGGATGCAGACTCGCACTCGTATCGTTGATATAAGAAATTGAGCCATTAGGTGCTACCGCGAGCCGGTTTTGATGGTATAAGCCATCTTTTTTGACTAGCGCTTGTAATTGTTGCCAATCTTCTTTACTTGGAATCACGATATTCGCAAAAATTTCTTTGACTTTGGCTGATTTGGGTTGAAAGTCACCCGCGATATATTTATCAAAATAGGCCCCTGTCGCATACGTCGATTTTTCAAAATTGGCGAAAGATTGGTTGCGTTCTTTAGCGAGTTGATTGCTTTCAACTAAGGTCCAGTAATTTAGCAACATAAAGTAGACATCGGTAAATTCTAAGGATTCTTGTGAGCCATAGTCCATTTGATGCTTAGCAAAGAAGGTGTGTAAGCCCATCGCACCCAAGCCGATGGTATGCGCTTGGGCATTGCCGTGTTGAATCGGTGGGACCACATCAATCTCAGATGCATCAGTGATAAACGTTAAGGCGCGTGTCATTGTCCGCACCGATTGGCCAAAGTCCGGACTTTGCATTAAGTTGCCAATATTGGTTGAACCTAAGTTACAAGAAATATCGGTTCCCATCACTTCGTATTCTTGGCGGCCGTTGATGACTGACGGTGTTTGGACTTGTAAGATTTCGGAACACAAATTACTCATAATGATTTTGCCATCGATTGGATTTTCCCGATTGGCAGTATCGATATTAATGACATAAGGGTAACCTGATTCTTGTTGCAGTTTCGAAATTTCATTTTCTAAATCACGCGCGTTGATCTTGGTTTTACGAATCTTCGGGTTAGCAACTAAGGCATCGTATTCTTTGGTGATATCGATATAAGAAAAAGGAACGCCGTATTCTTTTTCGACACTATAGGGACTGAAGAGATACATTTCTTCGTTCTTTTGTGTGAGTTCATAAAATTTATCAGGGACAATCACGCCTAAAGACAAGGTCTTCACGCGGATTTTTTCATCCGCATTTTCTTTTTTGGCAGATAAGAAAGCGACAATATCAGGATGAAAGACGTTTAGATATACGACACCAGCCCCTTGGCGTTGTCCGAGTTGGTTGGAGTAGCTAAAGCTATCTTCGAATAATTTCATAACCGGCATCACGCCGCTTGCAGCCCCTTCAAAACCTTTAATCGGTGCACCAGCTTCACGCAAGTTAGATAACGTAATCCCCACACCGCCACCAATTCTTGAAAGTTGTAAGGCGGAGTTAATACCACGACCAATCGCATTCATATCATCGGTAATTTGGATTAAGAAACAAGAAACCAATTCTCCACGACGTTTGCGGCCAGCATTTAAAAAAGAAGGGGTTGCCGGTTGATAGCGCTGATGAATCATTTCGTCAGCTAAGGCTAAGGCCAGTGTTTCATCGCCATTGGCAAAGTAGAGCGCATTAATTAAAACACGATCTTCGTAAGTTTCTAGATATTGTGTGCCGTCATTGGTTTTTAAGGCGTATTGGGAATAAAACTTATAGGCGGCCATAAAAGATTGGAAGCGAAATGCTTGTTTCAGCAGAAATGCTTCAATTTTTTCCAAAAACGTCGGGGTGTATAAAGCCAGGAATTCACTTTCTAAGTAATCTTCGGCAATTAAATAGGCAATTTTTTCATGAATCGAAGCAAATTGTTTTGTATTTGGTTGAACATTTTCAGCAAAAAAAGCAGCCAGGGCTTCTTTGTCTTTGTGTAAGGGAATCTGCCCATTAATGGGGCGGTTGATTTCGTTATTCAATTTAAAATAACTGACATCCGGTAAATTTTTTAAACTCATCGCAATACCAACTTTCTGTGAGAAGTATCAGGGAATATTTTTTGACAAATAAAAAGGATTTGTAGGTCGTACTTACAAATCCTGCTAGCTAATTTAACTGCTTAAGAAGCGAGTTGGCGAAGTTGATCCGGACGAAAGCCAACAATCGTTGACGTGGTTGAAGTTGTAATCGGAACACTTTGAAAGCCATTTTCTTTTAAGAAATCAACAGCTTCGGGTTTTTCATCAATATTTACCTCTTCAAAAGGGATATTGTTATCGTCTAAGAAACGTTTGGTCATTTTACATTGCATGCAGTTGTTTTTAGAAAAAAGTTTGATATTCATAAGAGGACCTCCTGGAAAACTAATTTATAAGTATAGTATAAGGGTCTGAAGCGAAAAGTCAAACGCTTAACACTATATCTTGTGTTTGTGAAAGTTGCGGACACTAAGTTTTGTGTGTTTATGCAATTCATTGTAACGGAGGATAGTTGCATCATCAAGTTAATTTTGAAAAGAAAGTATGAAAAGATGCATAAAATCGGTTTAAAAATTTTTTTATTTTTTGTATGTGAAATGTCAGACAAATGTTGAAATAAAATTGACTTTCAATAGAAAGAAGCAGTATTATTAATTGAGAATGATTATCAATTAGTTGACAATTATTGAAAATGAGTGATGGAAGGTTAACAAATGGAAAAGTTAGTTGCGGCAAAAATGAACCGTTCGTATCAAGTGAGCGCTATGACGGCCACTGGTAAAACGAAACAACAGTTGCAAGAGTTAGGTGTTCATATCGGGAGTCAGCTTATTTTATTGGACCGACAAGGAAATGATGGCTTGATTTTAGTTAAAAATAGTAGGCTGGCCCTAAGCCAAGAGATACTTGAGCAAATCATGGTGAAAGAATCGAGTGAGACTAAGTTGCTACCACTTAGTGAATTAGCGATGGGAGATATGGGGTATGTGGTAAATATCTTGGGGCAAGGAGCGGTGCGACGTCGCTTGATGGATATGGGATTGACGAAACAAGTGGCGATTAAAGTCAGTAAATTAGCGCCTTTGGGTGATCCGATTGAGCTGAATGTTCGTGGCTATCAATTGGTCATTCGCAAAAGTGAAGCGGAACTAGTTCTAATTGAAAAAGGGGGAGACGATGAAAAAAGGTAAAGGTCATTTGGCGTTAATAGGTAATCCTAATAGCGGGAAAACGAGTACGTTTAATCAATTGACTGGTTCGCTCCAATCGGTCGGTAATTGGCCAGGGGTAACAGTTGAAAGAAAAGCAGCACGCTTAAAAAAACAGCCGGCAATCATGTTACAAGATTTACCGGGAATTTATTCGTTGTCGCCTTATAGCCCTGAAGAAGTGATTACGCGCGATTATTTAGTCAAGGAAGTGCCAGATGGTGTGATTAATATCGTGGATGGGATGAATCTTGAACGTAATTTGTATTTAACGCTGCAAGTGATCGAAACAGGCTTACCGGTGGTGTTGGGCGTAAACATGATGGATCTGGTCAAAAAAAGTGGTAAGAAGCTTAATTTAACCAAATTAAGTTACGGATTAGGTATTTCCGTTGTGGGCATTAGTGCGTTGAAGAAATCGGGCTTGGAACAGCTTGTTTCTCAAAGTCTCCAAATGATTAAGCAACCCGCAACCAATTTTCCAAGGTATGATGAGCGCTTAGAAGCTGCCCTTAGTGAAATCGGCCATTGTTTAACACAAGTCGCTAGCGATAAACGTCGTTGGTATGCCTTAAAATTATTTGAACGTGATGCATTGGTCAGTCAAGAGTTGCAACTCAGTGAGAGCCAACAAGTAGAAATCGCAGAGATTATTGCCATCACCGAAAAAATTTTTGGTGATGAAAGTGATGCGATTGTTGTCAATGCCCGTTATGAATTTATCACGCAACTGATGGCATTATGTATGGTTTCGCCTAAAGTAGGCCAACTAAATTGGAGTGATCAGCTCGATCAAATCGTGACTAACCGTCTTTTAGCGCTGCCAATCTTTGCTGGTGTGATGTGGTTCATTTATTATCTAGCCATTCAAAGTCTAGGGAGCTTGGGGACTGATTGGGTTAATGATGTTTTATTTGGTTCACTTGTACCAGAGCAGCTCTCACAACTATTTACCCAGTGGCAAGTGGCTCCTTGGATGCAAAGTTTAATCTTGGATGGTCTTGTCGCTGGGGTGGGGGCCGTTTTAGGCTTTTTACCGCAGATTGTCGTGTTATTCTTTTGTTTAGCCATTTTAGAAGATTGCGGGTATATGGCGCGGATTGCTTTTGTGATGGATCGCTTGTTTCGCAAATTTGGTATGTCGGGCAAGTCCTTTATTCCCATGCTGATTGCGACTGGTTGTGGTGTTCCTGGCGTGATGGCGAGTCGAACGATTGAAAACGAGCAAGATCGGCGTTTAACAGTGATGGTCACGACTTTCATGCCTTGTTCGGCTAAATTACCAATTATTGCGTTAGTCACAGGGGCTTTTTTTCCCACGAGTAGCTGGGTGGCACCATCGGCTTACTTCTTAGGATGTGCAACGATTATTTTTTCGGGGATTGCTTTGAAGAAAACGCGACTCTTTGCGGGCGATGTAGCACCGTTTATTATGGAATTACCGGCATATCACCTACCACAAATGAAAAACGTTTTGCGCCAAACGTATGAACGAGCGAAAGCTTTTGTAAAAAAAGCTGGGAGTATTATCTTTTTGGCTTCGCTGATTATTTGGGTGACTTCAACATATAATTTCTTATTACAACCCGCCCCTGAAGAGCAAAGTATGCTAGCCTTTTTTGGGAAATTAGTAGCACCGATTTTTGCACCTTTAGGTTGGGGGAACTGGCAAAGTACTGTAGCAACGATTACTGGTTTGATCGCCAAAGAAAATGTTATTGGGACGTTTGGTGTCTTATTTGGTCAAACGACTATTTCTGAAAATGGGGCAGAGGTTTGGGGGAGTTTGCAACAAAGCCTCACGCCAGTTGCAGCGTATGCCTTTTTAACCTTTAATTTATTATGTGCACCTTGTTTTGCAGCCATTGGTGCCATTCATCGCGAAATGGCACAACAAAAATGGACGTGGCTGGCGATTGGTTATCAATGTGGATTAGCTTATGTTGTGAGTTTCTTGATTTATCAATTGGGACATGTCCTTTTTGAAGATGGTGCAATTACGGGGAATACCCTTGTCGCGGGGCTTCTTTTGGTGAGCTTGACGTACTTCGTTATTAGAAAACCAAAGCCAGCAAAAACAACTGTAGTTCAGCAAGTAGTGAAAGAAGGAGCAAGATGGCAACGATTTTATTAAGTCTTTTTATTTTTGGTTTTGCTGGGTGGCTTATTTGGCGGTTAGTAACCGGGAAAAAAGCTTGCGAAGATTGCCAAACGAATTGTCCAATCAAAAAAGAACAAACAAAAAGAGCGAATGACCTAGAGTTAATCTAATGCTTGAATCCCAAAACCTAAAAGTCCGGGGCCGGTATGCACAACTAAAGCTGGTGAAATTTGTCCAAAATAGATTTCACTTGCCGCGGGAAACTCTTGTTCGAGCCGTTGTTTCATTTCTAAGGCTTCATTATATGCATCACCGTGAGCAATAGCTAAGCGGACTTTTGGGTGAGTACCAATGGCTTGGCGGATTAATTCGATTGTTTTGTCTAAACTGCGTTTACGGCCCCGTGTTTTGGCGACCGTATAGTAAATGCCCTCATCATTGCAAGAGATAATCGGATTTAGTTTTAGGGCAGTTCCTACTAAGGAAGCAACTAAACCAATTCGTCCCCCTTTTTGGAGATACTCTAAGGTTGCTACATTGAAAAAGACCGTATGATTTTGAATCGCTTGGGTCACGGAACTGACAAGTTCAGCAAACGAGTAACCCGCAGCGATTAATTCAGCAGCGTGGATGGCTTGCAGGCCAGCACCAATGCCAATGTTTTTGGAATCAATTACGTGGATCTCTAAATTTCTAATCTCTTGACTTAGTAAGCGTAAACTATTGAATGTGCCACTTAATCCACTGGAAATTGTAATTGCGAGAACTTTTTCGTAGCCATCAGCTTTGATTTGGGTGAAAATATCTTGAATCGCTTGACCAGTTGGGAGCGAAGTTTTAGGAATTTCGTTAGGTAAGCGGCGATAGATTTCTTCGGCTGAAATATCAACCTTATCAATGTATTCTTCGTTTTCATAAATAATTTTTAAGGGAACCATATAAATCCCATGGGCTTGCATGATTTCTTCCGGAACGTCGGTCCCAGAATCGACTAAGAGGGCAATTTTTTCTTTATTCATTTTCGGCTCCTTTTTGTATCCCATACTCTGTTTGTAAGGTAATCGTTTGTTCAGCTAAAAGTTTGTTAGCCAGAGCGGTGGTGGCAGCTTTGGCGGCGAGTAATTCTAATTTTTCGGTGGCACCTAGGCGTGGTTGGGTGTTGCCTAAAGCGATGGAACTGATCTCATGAATCGCTTCTTCTTGCAGTTGGCAAAAAACATTGTAAGCTTCGCGAATCCCAATTGCTTGACTCTGAGCCAAAATCCCTTGTTTGATTTCGGGAATGGTTAACACTTGTTTTAATAAAGTAATAGCAATTAAAAAGGCCACATGTTTTTTTGTATAACGTTTCTTTTTTGGTGGTGGAATTAAATCATGTTTGACATAATTGTTAACCATCGCGGGCGTTAATAAGGCGTGTTTATCGGTTTGGATAACCGGTGTCAGATATTGCTCGATTAATTTAATTACTTGATCCATATATAAATCTAAATCGGGCAACTCATCCCATCGCGGCAAGCGGAAGTCTTCAAGTTGTTGGCTCCATTGTTGGAGTTGACTGGCTAAAGGTGTCAATTTAACAACCTCCTAAAATCATATCATTATAATTGCTTTATCTAGTTTTAAAAACTAGATAAAGCATAACGTGTCTTTTGAAGAATGTCAAAAGATATGTAAAAAAAGCCCACCGCTCAAAGCGGTAGGCTGAGTAAAAATGAAATAGGTTGGGGTATCAAAATTTCATTACTACTCCTCTATTTTAGCGAAGACTTATGAAAAAAATATGAACGAAAGGTTGGTAAATCACGATATTATTACGGTAACTCGTAAAAGTGCGCGGAATCACTTAAGAAAAGTTGTTTTTTTTTAGCAAAAGTGCTACTATATAAAGGTACTTTTGTATCGGGCCGTTAGCTCAGTTGGTAGAGCAGCTGACTCTTAATCAGCGGGTCACAGGTTCAAGCCCTGTACGACCCATGGGTGCCAAACCCACGAGAATGGTAATTCGTCGGCATCTTCGGATGTTTCGAAGACGAATTACGCATTCTCTTTTTTTTTCTAAACTTTTTAGTAATTTTTTCTTTAAAATTATTTAGAAAAGATGCTCCATCGATTTAATGAACCGTGTTTTAATGAAACCCGTTTTGAAATGGGGTATAATAATTGAGACTAAAATGATTAGAGGAGGCTCTTTATGAAGAAGATCCTAGTAGTTGATGATGAAAAGCCGATTTCAGATATCGTCAAGTTTAACTTAACTAAAGAAGGTTATGAAGTTTTTACCGCTTATGATGGCGAAGAAGCGGTTGAGCAAGTGAAAGAAGTTGAACCAGACTTGATTTTACTTGATTTGATGTTGCCTAAAATGGATGGCTTAGAGGTCGCACGCGAAGTCCGTAAAAATTATGAAATGCCCATTATTATGGTTACAGCCAAAGATTCAGAAATTGATAAAGTGCTAGGATTAGAATTAGGTGCCGATGATTATGTCACGAAACCATTTTCTAATCGTGAATTGGTGGCGCGAGTTAAAGCTAATTTGCGCCGCGGCGCGCAAGCAGCAAAAGAAGTCGAAGAAGTCGTGAATACAGAATTAACGATTGGGGATTTAACGATTCATCCGGACGCGTACATGGTAACTAAAAACGGTGAAGCAGTTGATTTAACCCATCGCGAGTTCGAATTGCTTCATTACTTAGCCAAAAACCTGGGACAAGTCATGACGCGCGAGCATTTATTACAAACCGTTTGGGGGTACGATTATTTTGGCGATGTCCGAACCGTTGACGTGACCGTTCGACGCTTACGTGAAAAAATTGAGGATAGCCCGAGTCATCCGAATTACTTAATTACCCGCCGAGGTGTCGGCTATTATTTACGCAACCCTGAGGAGTAACGATTAATGAAAAATAAAGTTCGCTTTTTCCAATCTGTGAACTTTAAAATTGCCCTGGCATTTATCTTGATTTTATTAATTTCAATCGAGATTATCGGGGCTTATTTTATTCGCGGGTTGGAACGTACGACGATTGATAATTTTATGAATGACATGAATCAACGCGTGGTGAGTTTGTCTGGTACGATTGGTTCAGAACTTGGTCAAAAAGAAGACGTTGGTCTTGATGAACAAAACACCACGATTCAACGAACGTTAGAAAATAGTATTCCTTCTGATACGATTGAAATGCGTGTTGTAGATGAAAAAGGAATCGTTCGCGCAACGACCAACATTAATGATCGCTCGTCAATTGGTAAGAAAAATGATTATTCTGATATGGATGATTTCACGACAAAAAGTTTTCGAGCTGTGGATGAGTCAACCGGTAAACGAGTCTATATTAATGTGCAACCGATCCAGTCACCAACTGGAGATGCGGTCATTGGAGCCTTATATGTCAAAAGTAATATCGAACAAAAGTATACGGAAATTCATGATACCGCGATGATCTTTGTGAGTGCCTCCTTGATTGCAGCGGTTATTTCGATGATTGTCGCGGTTCTCGTTTCGCGTTCGATTACGCAGCCGATTGGGGAAATGCGCGAACAAGCGTTACGGATTGCCCGAGGGGATTACACCCATAAAGTAGCTGTACATGGAAAAGATGAATTAGGTCAATTAGCGGAAACCTTCAACCAACTAGCTGAACGAGTGGAAGAGACGCAAGATGCGATGGAGTCAGAACGCAATCGTTTGGACAGCGTATTGTCTCATATGACCGATGGGGTGATTGCGACTGATCGCCGGGGGAAGATTATTACGATTAATGAGATGGCGCTCAATTTGTTAAGTATTCGCAATGAACAAGCCATCGGCCAATCAATTTTGGAGTTATTGGAAATTGATGAAGAATACACATTAAGAAAAATTCTTGAGTCACCAGATGAAATGTTAATTGAACGTGAAACAGCTGAACAAGAACCGATTATTTTAAGAACCGCCTTCTCCATGATCCGACGGGAGTCGGGGTTTATCAGTGGCTTGGTGGCCGTTTTGCACGATGTTACTGAACAAGAAAAAACCGAGCAAGAGCGTCGAGAGTTTGTCTCGAACGTTTCGCATGAACTCCGGACGCCGCTAACGAGTATGCGCAGCTATATTGAGGCCTTAAGTGAAGGTGCCTGGGAAGATCCTGAAGTCGCACCGAATTTCTTGAAAGTGACCCTCGATGAAACAGATCGTATGATTCGGATGATTAATGATTTATTGAATCTTTCTCGGATGGATAATGCTACGGCTGCGCAACTCCAATTAGAGTATATTAATTTTAATGAACTATTGAGTTTTGTTTTAGATCGTTTTGATATGATGGTTACGAGCCAAGAAAAAAAATACCAGATTGTCCGTGAGTTTACCCAACGTGAATTATGGGTTGAAGTCGATACCGATAAGATTATTCAAGTGATTGATAATATCATGAATAATGCCATTAAGTACTCACCAGATGGTGGCACAATCAAAGTCCGCTTGATTGAAACGCACAATCATGTCGTTTTAAGTATCACTGATCAAGGGTTAGGGATTCCTAAAAAAGATATCGCAAAAGTTTTTGATCGCTTTTATCGAGTGGATAAAGCTCGGGCACGAAAACAAGGGGGAACTGGTTTAGGATTGGCTATTTCTCGTGAGGTTGTCAAAGCTCATGGTGGAAGTATTTGGGCGGAAAGCCAAGAAAGTAAGGGCTCAACCTTCTTTGTAACCTTACCTTATGAACCTTATGAAGGGGAATGGTGGGAATGAAAATTGCTGAAAAATTGATTCGTGTAGGATTGATTGTAATGATTGCTCTCAGCTGTTATTTGACCTACGTTATCTGGTTAGGACCAGGCGATCAGGTGATGGTAACGGACGATCAAAATAGTAGACTCGTCAATAGCGAGCAAAATATTCGTACAGCGGATGAGATTTTCTTACCAATTAATCTCGTTTGGTTGAATGATGAAAAAACGCAGCAAGCAGCGGGTGAGGAAGTTATTACTGATGTCCAGAATTTAGTGAGTAAAGGGAGTTATGGCACGCTTTCATTGCAAACCTATGACAATCAAAAAGAATTCTTAGCCGATGCAGATATCACTAAAGGTGTTGAATTAAGCTATGCTGCACCATTTTTGCTCTCAGAATACGAGCGCGTGTTTGATTTGGGGCTAGATTTAAGTGAGCTTGCGGATAGCCAAACGCTTTATTTTACGAAGATTCAACTCGATACTGCCCAAAATAAAATTCGTTTTGTGAACCCGCGCAGAAATCAAATTGCTGAGACGCAGATGAATATTTCAGAAGCCAAGCTGAATAAGTTACTCGAAGATTCCTCAGCTAGTTGGCAACTAGTCAACAATCAAGAGCGCTTAGATGGCTTACAATACAACACGCAAGAACCGATAAAATTAAAAATGTATAGCTATATTTCCTCGGTTCAAAACTATACGGTGTTTCGGGATGCTTTTTTTGAAACGCCAGAAGACGTGAAATTAACCGATGATAGCGAAGAGTTAGTTTTATATGATGGCTCGAGTAATTTGACAATCAGTGATGATGATGAGATGGCGACATTTCGTGGCGATGTCGCTTTGACTGATGAAAGTAATGTCTACGCGCAAAGTTACCCGTTTATTAGTCGCTTAGGAACGAACGCTGGCAATTTTCGCTACTTCGATCGGACGAAAGATGAAATAAATTATCGTGTTTTTGTCGAAGGTTTTCCGGTTTTTGGTGAGGATAATAAAGGCAAAGTTAGTATTAATTTCGCTGAAGGCGACACAGACTCGGTGACGGTCAATGTGGCGACTAGTATCGTCACGGTTCAAGTCCCAATTCCCTCCGAAGAAGAGGTGGAATTACCGGCAAGTGACACCGTGCTGGCAAATATTTTAGCTGCGGGTGCCGATGAAGAACTACTATCTTCAGCGATGATCGGCTATCAATGGCAAGATGTGACCAATGGTGTCGTTGACTTAGTCCCGACTTGGTATTTGAATTATGATGAAACTTGGTATTCTTATGAAGAGCTATTAGCATTGGTTTCATCTAAGGAGGCGAATTAATTGGATTTCAAAAAAATCGAATGGATTTTCTTTCTAGCGTTTTTAGGGTTAAATATTTTTTTGTTTAGTATTTTTCATGATGCGCAGACTGAAGCAACCAATGTTACGAGCACGAATCAAAAAATTGATATTGCTACTCGACTAAAAGAAGATGACATTACCTTTAATGGTGAGTTATCGGGCGAACAACCAGAAGGGTATTATTTAAGTGCTGAGCAAACGGATTTGGCAGCCGCTTTAACTAATGAACGCGAAAAAACGGGCAATGATGAACTACTTGCGACGGGAACTAGCTTTGAAGATGATTTGCTAAATCATGTTATTTATGAAGAGTATGTCGTGAATGAAGAAAATCCCCAAGCAAGTATTGCCGATTTTTTAGCGTCAGAGGATCAAGTTTTATACGGTTCAGAATATACGTATCAACCGGTCTTTTCAGTGTTAGATGCTGAGTATCCAGAATTGATTGCCAGTCAAAGTTTTGAAGGCGTGCCTTTTCATGATGTGACGAGTCAAATCGAAATTAGTTTGGGGACCCAAGACGATCAATATCGCTTGCAAAAATACACGCAAAGTCATATCTCGAATATTGAAAAATTAAGGGAGAAAATGAAATTATACTCGGAAAAAGAAGCGTTAAATACCTTGTATACTAACAATAAAATTCCCAGTGATTCGACGATCCTGTGGTCGCAATTAGGCTATACGTTAATTTTGCAAGTGAGAGAAAAGAATGTGTATGTTCCAGCTTGGTTTGTTGCTATTCAGACTGGAGAAGCAACGCCGCAAGTTGAAATTGTCAATGCAGTCAATAATCGGATTATTACTAATAATTCATTACAGCAAGTGGAAAATTCGTAGTTATGAGTTTCAGATGATGTTTGCAAAATAAAGGAGTCAGCAAGTAAATGGTAAAAAATGATGCACTACAAGTCAGTGTCTTAGCAAGTGGTAGTTCGGGTAATTCATTATTTGTCGAGAGTCGGGACAAAAAAATTCTAGTCGATGCAGGCTTAAGTGGGAAAAAAATTACCTCACTGTTAGCAGAAATTAATAAAACACCCGCAGAACTTGATGCGATTTTGGTTACCCATGAACATAAAGATCATATTCACGGTGTGGGGGTTTTAGCCAGAAAATATCAGTTAGACATCTACGCGAATGAAAAAACTTGGCAAGCCATGGATGGACAAATTGGCAAAGTTGCCACTGAACAAAAACACCTTTTTGAAATGGGGAAAATGATGACTTTTGGTGACATGGATATTGAAAGTTTTGGTGTCTCACATGATGCTGCTGCCCCGCAGTTTTATCGCTTTTATAACGAAGGACGCTCATTTGTTATTTTGACCGACACGGGGTATTGTAGTGATCATGTTCGTGGGATTATTAAAGGTGCTGATGCGTATTTAGTTGAAAGCAATCATGATTTAGCGATGCTACGAATGGGGCCTTATCCGTGGCGCTTAAAACAACGCATTTTAGGTGATTTAGGTCATTTATCGAATGAAGATGGCGCGCTAGTGATGACGGATGTTTTAGCTGATAATACAAAGCGGATTTATTTAGGTCATTTAAGTAAAGAAAACAACTTAAAAGAGTTGGCACATTTAACGATGGAAAATACACTAAAAGAACACGGCTTTGCGGTGGGGGATGCCTTTAAAATTTATGACACGGATCCTGATAAAGCATGTAGTTTATTTTCAGTTTAAAAAAGGCTTGAGACATAGTTATGTCTCAAGCCTTTTTTGACGAATAAACGGTGTTCCAGAAGTTGCTTCTACGAAAATAAGCGAACAATTTCAGGAATTTGAAAAGCGATTTTCTGAATCGTGCGCTTATTTCTTGAGGTAGAACACTTCTGTCTCAACTTCTTTTCATTAAAAGGTAAAGGCAAATAGCAGTTGCAATAAAATGACCAAACCATTCATTCCGATATGGGTGATGATGGAGGTCCAGATTTTACCAGTATGATAATACAGCCAAGCAAAAAAACAACCTAAGAAAAAGTAAACCAGTAAATGACCATCATTATGGGCGAGTGCAAAAATAAGCGAACTAAGAATGGTTCCTAACCAAAGTGTACTATAGTTAGCAATAAATCCTAAGAGCGCTCGGCGAAAGACAAATTCTTCCATAATCGGCCCGCCAAACATCACAGCGAGAACAAAGAGTGGCTGTTGCCGAACAACGGCGATGATACTTTGGGTGTTTTCTGAAGTCGTGTATTCCCGAAATAAGGATTCAATGGTAATGGCGATATTTTGTAAAAAGATGGCGATAAAAATACCAAGCAGTCCCCAAAATAAAATCTTAGGCCAGGTAGAACTTCTTTTTTCGATTAAAAGAAATGGTAGGGATTTCGTATAAAGTAAAAACATGAACAGCGCTCCGCAGAGATAAAACAAAGTGGTGAAAAAAATTGCCATCTGAGCACTTGTGGCTAGCGCCGGCAAGAAAAAGACTAAGCCGTAGCAAAAAATAGTTAAGAAGCAATATTTATTAAATGTCATGGCGACCTCCGAATCTGACATGAGTAATGGGGCAAGAATGAGTTGTTTAACAATTTTCATTATAACCAATCCTATGGTGTGAGACAATCTTTAGTGGGTTGGGGAAAGTAATAGAAAATACTTGCATTCTTTCAGGGAAATGCGTATCATAAGTTTTGTAAGTTAGCACTCTATCGGTTAGAGTGCTAACGATCGAAAATTATACTTTATGGAGGGATTTATCGTGTTAAAACCATTAGGCGATCGTGTGATTATTGAGGTCGCACAAGAAGAAGAAAAAACAATTGGTGGGATTGTACTTGCCTCTTCAGCAAAAGAGAAGCCCCAAACAGGAATCGTTGTTGCCGTAGGGGAAGGCCGGGTATTAGATAACGGTGAAAAAGCTCCAGTTTTGGTAGCAGTTGGCAATCAAGTGATGTTTGAAAAATATGCTGGCTCTGAAGTGAAATTTGAAGGCAATGAATACTTAATCGTTTCTGGTAAAGACATCATTGCAATTGTAGAATAAAAAAATATTTTTTGAGGTGAATAAATCATGGCAAAAGAAATTAAATTTGCAGAAGATGCACGCGCAGCAATGCTACGTGGCGTAGATAAATTAGCAGATACAGTGAAAGTAACACTAGGTCCAAAAGGTCGTAACGTTGTTTTAGAAAAATCTTATGGTTCACCATTAATTACCAATGATGGTGTTACGATTGCGAAAGAAATTGAACTAGAAGATCATTTTGAAAACATGGGCGCGAAATTAGTTTCTGAAGTTGCTTCTAAAACGAATGACATCGCAGGAGACGGAACAACGACGGCGACCCTTTTAACCCAAGCAATCGTTCGTGAAGGTCTTAAAAACGTGACTGCTGGTGCGAACCCATTAGGTATTCGTCGTGGGATTGAATTAGCAACGAAAACAGCAGTCCAAGAATTACATGCGCTGTCAACAATTGTTGATTCAAAAGAAGCGATTGCTCAAGTTGGAACGGTTTCTTCACGGAGCGAATTAGTGGGTAACTATATCGCTGATGCAATGGAAAAAGTTGGCAATGATGGCGTGATTACGATTGAAGAATCAAAAGGAATCGATACGGAATTAGATGTCGTTGAAGGAATGCAATTTGACCGTGGCTACTTATCACAATACATGGTGACGGATAACGATAAAATGGAAGCTGTGTTAGAAAACCCATACATCTTAATTACGGACAAAAAAATCTCTAATATTCAAGATATTTTACCGTTGTTAGAACAAATCTTACAACAATCAAAACCATTATTGATTATTGCTGATGATGTTGATGGCGAAGCATTACCAACATTAGTCTTAAACAAAATCCGTGGAACATTTAACGTGGTTGCAGTGAAAGCCCCAGGATTTGGTGATCGTCGAAAAGCGATGCTTGAAGACATTGCAATTTTAACTGGTGGAACTGTGATTACGGATGATTTAGGATTAGAATTAAAAGATGCGACGGTTGAAAATCTTGGTCAAGCAAGTAAAGTGGTCGTTGATAAAGACAATACAACAATTGTTGAAGGTAGCGGGGAAAAAGTTGCGATTGATGCGCGTGTTCAATTAATCAAAAATCAAATTGCTGATACGACTTCTGATTTTGATCGTGAAAAATTACAAGAACGTCTAGCAAAACTAGCTGGCGGTGTGGCTGTGATTAAAGTTGGTGCGCCAACGGAAACTGAATTAAAAGAACTAAAATTACGGATTGAAGATGCGTTAAATGCGACGCGTGCGGCCGTTGAAGAAGGCATGGTTCCTGGTGGTGGGACAGCGCTTGTTAATGTGATTAGCAAAGTAGCTGCGCTTGAAGCTGAAGGGGACGTGGCAACGGGGATTAAGATTGTTGTCCGTGCCTTAGAAGAACCTGTCCGTCAAATCTCTGAAAATGCAGGGTATGAAGGTTCAGTGATTATTGATAAATTGAAAAATGCCGAATTTGGCTTAGGTTTCAATGCGGCTAATGGACAGTGGGTTAATATGGTCGAAGCTGGAATCGTTGATCCAACTAAAGTTACCCGTTCAGCATTACAAAACGCAGCATCTGTTGCAGCCTTATTATTAACAACAGAAGCCGTGGTTGCTGATAAACCAGAACCAGCAGCACCAGCTCCGGCAATGGATCCAGCAATGGGCGGCATGGGCGGTATGATGTAAGAAAAGCTCAGTGAATTTGTTCAGAGCATGAGCAGTTTAGAAAAATCCTATTCTTGATGATTTTTATCGAGGGGAGGATTTTTCTAAATGCCGATTGCTCTAATTTAGTTAGCTTGACAGTAAGCCAAGCTCAATGCATTTGTTCGCTACACCAAAACAGACGAAGGCTTAGCCTTCGTCTGTTTTGGTGTAGTAATCAATAATCTCTTTTAGTAGTTCTACTGAGGAACTGACCGTTTTTTCGTTGTAGTACTGTGCAAAGCGTTCATCGCCAACATACATCTCAGCCAAATTGCGGTGATATTCGGCAGAATAAAATGGCGCCGTGATGCTTAACCATGTCTTGTGGGCAATGAAGGCTTGTTTTGCTAATTCATTCGGTATTGCTTGGGGCGTCGTTAGCAGTTGATTGAGCGTACGGATGAGTGTTTCTTCAGCCTGAGTCATGGCTGTAAATTGCTCTAGTGTTAATTGTTGCCATTTTTGTTGGGCTTTTTTTAAGGTGGTTGCATCATACTTTGCTCTTAATTCGCTACCAAATAATTCTTCATTTTCAGCTAATTTTTGTTCTTTTAAGACAGCAAATTTTTCTTCGTCATTCATCTGTTCGGCTCCTTCGTAGTAATTGATGGTTTTTTTTAAGTTTGTTAGTAATGATTCTAGTTCTTGTTTTTCGGCGAGTAGTTTTTGGTATTGGCCTTTTAACGTTTGAATTTGTTGGTCTTCGTTTTGGCATAATTGTTGGTGAATCTCAGTTAGCGAGAAACCAAAACATTTTAAAAATAAGATTTTTTGCAAACGGTCAACTTCTGCTTGACCATAAAAGCGGTAGCCACTAGCCGTTGTCTTTTTAGGTTTTAATAAATCAATTTGATCATAATAGCGTAACGTCCGACTACTAATATTTGTTAATTGGGCGAGCTGCTGGGTGGTATATTCCATGTCATTCCTCCTTGCAAACTTATCTTACTCGTTGACGTAACGGCAAAGTCAAGCGAATAAATTAAATTACTAAAAAAATAATAAGAAGCGTTGGAAATAAAGGTTACTTGCTTTTAGGGTGTGCTATAATAAATAAGATAAAGAAAAGGGTTACAGTGTTTAGTTTGTTTCGCTCAAGTAGCTGAATAAATAACGAAAATAAATACTTGTTAACTAAAAAATAAGGAGTGTCGTCGATGAAATTAATCCAAACACCTGTCAACAAGAGCCTCAATTTAGAAAATTTTTATCCGCAAATCACTGATTATATTTTTAAAGATGATGTTATCAATTATTATAACTTATATACTGCTGATCGCTTGCAAATTATTTATGCTGACCTTTTTGATACGATTCGGGTGGTCTTGATTGACGGTCGTAAGAAAATCAAAAAAGAAGAAGTTGATTTTGTTTTACATCGCCTCTTACACGTTGAGCGTGAGGACGTTACCATGCAAGTCAATATCAAGAGTGAAATGGAAGCAGCTGGCATTCAGTTCTTAAAACCGCGAAAAGATATTATTGTGATTGAGTTACCAAATAAGTAATAAATTGACTCCCTTAGAAAAGATTCTAGGGGATTTTTTATTTCAGGATCACTTCTTTTGACTTCTCGTTTAATTATTATTCTGTAAGGCATTTTTTTTGCTATAATGGAAGACAGTAAATAACTATGGGACAAGGAGTTTAACAATGCAAAAAATTTATGCGGATGATAGTTTGACATTACATACCGATTTATATCAAATTAATATGATGCAAACATACTGGGAATTAGGACGTTCAGAACTCAACGCAGTGTTTGAATGCTATTTTCGGGATATGCCGTTTAAGCATGGCTATGCGATTTTCGCCGGCTTAGAACGTCTCGTTCAGTATTTAGAAAATCTTCATTTTTCAAAAACAGATATCGCTTATTTAAGAGAAGTCGGAGGCTATCCGGAAGAGTTTTTGGCGTATTTAGCTGATTTTAAGTTCACTTGTACTGTTCGTTCGGCATTAGAAGGGGATTTAGTTTTTAGTGAAGAACCGATTTTACAAGTTGAAGGGCCTTTAGCGCAAGCCCAGTTAATTGAAACGGCCCTGTTAAATATGGTCAATTTTCAAACCTTAGTTGCGACAAAAGCCGCACGCATCAAATCGGTCATCGGTGAAGACCCTTTATTAGAATTTGGGAGTCGTCGTGCGCAAGAAATTGATGCTGCTTGCTGGGGGACGCGAGCGGCCTTTATTGGCGGGGCCGATGCGACGAGTAATGTCCGGGCCAGTAAAATTTTTGGTATCCCCGCTAGTGGCACGCATGCGCATGCGTTAGTCCAATCTTATGGGAATGATTACGAAGCCTTTATGGCGTATGCCAAAACGCATCGTGATTGTGTCTTTTTAGTGGATACCTACGATACCTTGAAATTAGGGGTACCCAGTGCGATTCGTGTCGCTAAGGAAATGGGGGATAAAATTAATTTCCAAGGTGTGCGAATTGATAGTGGCGACATGGCCTATATTTCGAAAAAAGTTCGAGCACAGTTAGATGAAGCAGGGTTTACGCAAGCAAGAATCTATGCCTCAAATGATTTAGATGAAAGTACAATTCTAAGTTTGAAAATGCAAAAGGCGAAAATTGATGTATGGGGTGTCGGCACTAAATTAATTACCGCTTATGATCAACCCGCATTGGGCGCCGTCTACAAATTAGTTGCCATCGAAAACGAAAATGGCGAAATGATTGATACCATCAAATTATCGAGTAATGCGGAAAAAGTTACCACGCCAGGTAAAAAGCAAGTTTGGCGAATTACGCGGAAAAAAGATGGGAAATCAGAAGGCGATTATATTACGATGTGGGATGAGGAACCGCAAAAAGAAGCGGAACTCTTCATGTTCCATCCCGTTCATACGTTTATTAGTAAAATTGTGCGTGATTTCAAAGCACGACCTGTTTTACAAGATATTTTTATTGCGGGAGAACTAGTCTATCAATTACCTAATTTGAAGCAAATTAAAAATTATGCGCAACAATCGTTAGAGTCACTATGGGAAGAGTATAAGCGTGATTTAAATCCTCAAAAATACCCCGTTGATTTATCAACGAAATGTTGGAATCATAAGATGGCGACTATGGAGCGCGTAAGAAAAACGGTTAAGACAATTACTAAGGAAGAAGGGACGTTTTAAGATGACGTTACAAGCAGAAATTATCAAAGAACTAGGTGTCAAACCAATCATTGAGCCGAAAGAAGAAATCCGAATTAGCATTGATTTCTTAAAGGATTACTTGAAAAAACATCCCTTTTTAAAAACCTTTGTTTTAGGGATTAGTGGCGGGCAAGATTCAAGTTTAGCTGGCCGTTTGGCACAACTAGCAATGGAAGAGATGCGCTTAGAAACAGGCGATTTAAATTATCAATTCATTGCAGTTCGTTTGCCATATGGGGTGCAAGTTGACGAAGAAGATGCCCAACGAGCGTTAGCTTTTATAAAGCCAGATCGGTCATTAAGTGTCAATATTAAAGCGGCGGTTGATGCTCAAGTTGACGCGCTTGAAACTGCTGGTATTGTGGTTTCTGATTTTAATAAAGGCAATATCAAAGCCCGTCAACGGATGGTTACCCAATACGGCATTGCCGGTGGTAGTGCCGGAGCGGTTCTTGGTACGGACCATGCAGCCGAAAATATTACCGGTTTCTTCACCAAATATGGTGATGGTGGCGCTGATATTCTGCCGCTGTTTCGTTTAAATAAGCGTCAAGGAAAAGCGTTGCTCCAAGAACTAGGTGCAACCGAAGCCATTTATAACAAAGTCCCAACGGCCGATTTAGAAGATGGCAAACCGTTAATTGCTGATGAAGTCGCTTTAGGTGTGACTTATGACGAAATTGATGATTATACAGAAGGGAAAACTGTTTCTATCGAGGCCCAAAAACAAATTGAAGCTTGGTGGAACAAAACGCTTCATAAACGTGATTTACCAATTACCGTTTTTGATGATTTCTGGAAATAATATCGAAATATTTAATGGTTGGTGAGTCAGGCAATCTAAACACCAACGTAAGCACGTAAGCTTGGCGACCTCTCTTGGATGGTGGAGTTTACGTGCTTTTATTGCGTGGTTGTTTAAAAAGTGGCGATTTGTTGACGAGCTACTTGTATAACTTTTGTCAAAATCGCTAACATAGTCAAAAAATAAAGATAGGAAATGAATATGCAAAAAATAAAACAAAACACAAAGGTGAGGATGGGGGTCATCATCGGGGGTTGTTTTTGCTTAGTGATTTTTAGTAATTTGTATTTACAATGGTGTCAAAATGATTTGTCCGTTAGCTTGGCGTTAAAATTTGCTTTTTCATGGCATGTGGAAAAATTTTTCCTTGCCTGTCTAGTCTTAGGGTTAGTATTGGCCTTCTTCATTAGTTTTGCCGGATCGCTCGTCATCGGGGCGAGTTTTTATAGTGTCGCGATTGGGCTATTAGGGTTTGCGGACTATCAAAAAATGACGTATCGTCAAGAACCGATTTATCCAGATGACCTTAAAATGGTTACCCATTTTAAGATGTTAATTGATATGGTGGGACCCGTTATTTTTGGCTTAGCAATGTTCTTTATGGTTGGCGCACTGATTAGCTTAGGTTATAGTATGTTTAAAAGTCGTAAACTAAGCCGTAAGCAACAACTCGTGCGCGGCGGTGTATTACTATTTTCTATCCTCGGTTTAAATTATGTGAGTCATTTTAATAACCCGAACAATTTATTACGCAAAGCTTATAATCGAACCGCGTTATGGATTCCTTATTCTCAAAAAATGAATTACTATAATACGGGCTTTATTGGTGGTTTTTTATATAATTTACGTGTGGAAGCAATGGAGAAACCAAGTGATTATTCAAAAGAAAACATTACTGAAATCACCCAAAGTTACCAACAAAAAGCCAGTGCGGCTAATCAAACACGCACCGATGAGCAGCCGAATATTATTTATGTGATGAGTGAAAGTTTTTCTGATCCCAATAACTTAGCTGAAGTCACGGTCAAAAACGATCCCTTAAAAGATTATTATGAAGTTGCGGATGAAACTTATAGTGGGCGGATGCTTTCGCAAAATTTTGGTGGCGGGACGGCTAATATTGAATTTGAGGCATTGACTAGTTTTTCAATGGAATTATTAAATGCTCAATTGACAACGCCCTATACCATGTTACTTCCCAAACTTGAAGCAGTCCCTTCGATTGTTTCTGTTTTGAACAGTCGTGGGTATCAGACCAGTGCCATCCATCCATACAATACATCCATGTATAAAAGAAAAGATGTGTATCAAAAACTAGGCTTTGAGACCTTTTTGGATCAAGATACGATGACTTATACCGATAAAATTGAAGATAATCCTTATATTTCGGATGAATCAGCCTATCAACAAGTCTTAGATGTGCTAGATACTGAAATGCCGCAGTTTGTTCATTTAGTGACGATGCAAACCCATATGCCTTATAGTGATAAATACGAAACCTTGAATTATCCGGTTAGTGTAGCAAGTAACCAAAGTAGTCTTGAAAACTACGCGCAAGATGTCGCTTATAGTAGTGAAGCGTTGCAAGCTTTTTTAGCAGAATTGAAGGATTTAGAGCGGCGGAGCATTGTTGTTTTTTGGGGGGATCATCTGCCAGGAATTTATTCGGATGCGGTTCAAGAGGCCAATGACGATGCTACTTTACATGAAACCCAATTTTTAATGTATGATACTAAAGGTGAGTTGACACGACAAACAGAACATGATGTGATTACGAGTCCCTTTTATTTTGCGCCGAACTTACTAGAACAGACGCAGCAACCAACGACTGGTTTTTATGAATTGCTCTTAGATCTAGAAACGGCACTGCCAGCCTTTGAAAAAAACATGTACTATCAAGAGGGGAAATGGCACAAAGAAGTTCAGTTAACGAAAGAACAACAACTGGTTTATGAAGATTATCAAATGATTCAATATGATATTTTAGCGGGGCAACAATATAGCTTAAACACCAATTTTTTTGGTTAAAATCATAAACGCGTCACTACTCAGAGCCGATGGCTAGTAGTGACGCGTTTGTTTTGCTTATAAAAGTGGCCAAGTTCGCTGTTGGTCAAAATTAACCGCCGTTTTCTGGGCGGTAGTGACGATTGGTTCGGGATATTGCAAGACTTGTAAGAGCGCGATTGCGTTTCTAGTAGTTGCCGGTCCTTCTTTCACCGAATAATCAAAGGTAATCCCTTGTTGCGGTGTAACCTGTTCTTCAAAATGAAGATTGGTACATTTATTTTTGAGCATCTCGGTTAATTCAATGTCATGTGTTGCTACAAAGGCCAGACTTGGATAGGTGGTGAGCCAGCTGACCACGCTCGCTGACGCTGCGATGCGTTCAATCGTATTCGTTCCTTTTAGAATTTCATCGACGAAGCAATAACAACGCTCCTGTGTCTGAACTTGCGTTAATAACCGTTTTAATGATTTGATTTCAGCCACAAAATAGCTATCACCAGCGAATAAATCATCTTCAATTGCCATCGAAGTTAAGACATGACCGGCTTGTAAGGTAAACGTTGTTGCCGGGACAGTTTGGATGGTTTGAGCTAGGATACAGCCAATAGCGATACTTTTAACATAGGTTGATTTCCCCGAAGCATTGGAGCCAGTCACGAGCGTATTTTGTTGCCAAGTTACGGGATTACTGACAGCATTTTTAACTAAAGGATGATAAATATCTGTGGCACTGACACCACCTTTCGTAAATGTTGGTTGGCAGGTCAGTGGCATGTAGGTCCGAAAATTAAGAATCGCCATCGCAACTTCTAGCTGGCCTAAAAGGTTCCATAATTTAATCGCATCTTGCCGATGGTTAGTGATTTTAGCTAAGACCAAATGATAGGAGATGAAAGGAATCATAAAGAGCATATTGATATAATCAAAGAACATTTCAGCTTCACTCTGATTTTTGATTTGAAAAGAAAAACCGACGAAAGGAATCGCTTTAAGCGGCTGAAAAACGTCTTTGATTTGATTTTGTAAAGGGGTATCTACTTGCGCAATTTTTTTGCTGAGTGAAATCGTTTGAACTAAATAACTCATACTAGTCAATTCAGTTTCCAATTGATTTTTCTTCGTTAAATAAAAAATAGTATTAAATAAGGCCGAACAGATCATCAGTAGTAAACCAAAACCATTCCCTAGTAGTAAAAAGCATAGCCCAACGAGTGGGAGCACACCTAAGAAAAGATACAAAGAAAAATTACCTAACTGTTGATGTTTCCCATCTTTTAAATATTGTTTGGTAAAGTTATGATCTTTTTTGCCTAATAAAGCAAAATAATATTGGAGTTGTTCTCGCTTTTGCGGGTTTGTTTGAAAAAAGTGAATTAAGGCTTCTAGTTCTGGTTGGGGGGTAAACTGATAATTGCGCAATTGTTGATAAAGCGCTTCGGAACCCACACTTGAATAGGTGGCATTAATTAAATCAAAAATGGTAAATAGGTCAAGATCCGCCCAAGTGAGATCATCGATTTCACTATCCCAAGTTTGAAAGGTCTTAGAGGTCTGCCAAGCCGCTTTCAAGCTTTCTTCTTTATCAAAACGAACTTGGTGTGGTTGTTTGCCCCAATTGCGCTTGACTTCTTGTTTCATTTTGAGACGTCCATGAATACTCAAAATGGTGGTGAAGATAAAAATTGACAACAAGATGATGCCAAAAATTAGTAAGGGACTCATATCAAAACTCCTTTGGCTTAGATTTCAGTGGAAAGTAAAATCATGTAGTGTGCAATCTCATTTAAGATTTCACGAAAAACGGTTTTGTGACTGAGTAAATAAAATTTGCGGAAATTATTTTCGGTTAATGGTTCCCATTCAATCCCGTCAGTTAAAGACAGCTTTGAAATGACGGCGCGGCCAACACCTTCTTTTAATAAGGCAACGATCGCTTCATTATTATTGACGTGAATAATTGCTGGATTGAGATTTTGTTGTTGGAGATATAATTCATTGTAAAAACGTAAACCAGAATCATGTTCGCGTAGCAACCAGTGGCTCGTCGTTTTGGGCCCTGCTAGCACCAATTCATCTTTATAAACCGGAGTTTGAAATAAGCCGTCACTGCGAGTCGCTTTTTCAACAAAGCTTAAATCAACTTTGTTTTGTTCCATTTGATGTTTGGCTTCTTCGGAATTCATCATTAAGATATCAAAGTCAACCATCGGAAATTTTTCCATTAATTGTGGCATTAACTTTGGTAAAAAGTAAATAGCACAAGTGTGTGAACAAGCAATCAAACAATGCTCACGGAAGTTTTCTGGATGGACGACCCGACCGGTAGCATCTTGCCATTCCTCTAGAATTTGCAAAAAGCGTGGATATAAAAAATCAGCTTCGGTTGTCGGGATGATTTCTTGTTTTCCGTTACGGTAAAAAAGGGTGACTCCTAGTTGTAATTCGAGTTTCTTAATTTGTGAAGAAACAGTTGGTTGGGATAAAAAGAGTTCTTCCGCTGTATGCGTAAAATTTTTGGTTTCATAAACGGAAATAAAGGTTTGTAATAGTTGAAACATTTCGTTCACCTCGAAAGCTATTATAAAAAGTAATGATAATTATTATACCATTATTCTTTTTGAGGGAAGTTATTTTCTGTAATTTCGCCATTTTTTTGAACCAATAATTGATAAATCCGTTGCAAATCGGCTTGGGTGCCGCGTAATTCATAGTCATCTAAAAAAGGAAAGCCTAATTTGGCCGCATATTGCTTGGCCGTTAAACAATATTGACGATTAAAATTTTTGTTGCCACTCCCGATCACCCCTAAGCAGTAACGTGCATTTTCTTTAAAGGCGAGATAGTCATACAAGCTTTCCGTTAGAATTTCTTGCTCGCCTGTTTCAACGCCATTGCCACCTTCTAAATAAGTGGGTACAAACGCAAAGAACGGTGTGGTTTCAGCTTGAAGTGAGGAGTTGTCATGGATTTCTTTTAATTCAACCAACGGAAGCGCTGGGTTTTGTGCTTGCTGTGTTGAAGCGTAGGTTTGTAATCGTTGAACAAATGAACGGGTATTACCCGAAATTGAGATGTAAATTAAAGTGATTTTCATAGGATTCTCCTTTGAGTTAAGTTGCCATGCTTTTTTAGTAGTCCTAGTATAGCACGATTAAAAAAAGAATAGGCAGTTTCTTTCTTTTAAATGAAGTGTTCCAAAAAAATTAAAATGACAAAAAAATTAGAAAACGTAGGTTATTATGGAATGAATAAAAACCTTTGCTATACTTAATGTAAGCGTTATTATAACTTTTCGAAAGGATGGTTTTTATGAACGGCAAAAAAGCAAAAGGGATTGGTCTGATTCCGTTGATTGCAATTGTGATTGGGTCTGCAATTGGTGGGGGGATTTTTGGGATTATGTCGGATTTGTCAGGATCAGCTGCAGGGCCAACGTTATTAAGTTGGGGCTTAGTTGGTGGAGCGATGTTGATGTTGTCCTTGTCAATTAACAATCTGAACAAGAAACGACCTGATTTGGATGGGGGCATCTATAGTTATGCGACAGAAGGCTTTGGGCGTTTTGCGGGCTTTATCAGTGGTTGGGGCTACTGGCTCACTTGTTGGTTAGGCAATGTTGCCTTTGCTAGTTTATTGATGAGTGCACTGGGGTATTTTTTCCCCGTTTTACAAGGTGGGCAAAATGTAGCGTCCGTTATTTTAAGCACGATTTTTTTATGGATGTATGCGTGGTTAGTGAATCGAGGTGTCGAAAATGCGAGTGTTGTGAATGCGATTGTGACGATTTGTAAGTTATTGCCTTTATTAATTTTCGTTTTAGTTAGTTTCGTCAGTTTCCGTTTACCGATTTTTTTGAATAATTTTTCTGCCAATGCGGTCAGTCAAGCAACGGGGCTACCAACCAATCTGTCTAGTCAAATGATGGGCTGTATTATGGTGATGCTTTGGGTATTTGTCGGTATTGAAGGGGCATCAGCAGTTAGCTCACGCGCCAAAGATAAAGCTGATGTTGGCAAAGCAACCGTGTTAGGAATTATCGGTTTAATCATCGTATACATCTTGGTGTCAATGCTACCTTATGGGATTTTATCCATGGAACAACTCGAAAGTATCAAAACACAACCTGCTATGGGCGCGGTTTTTGAGCTAATGGTTGGCAAATGGGGCGCGGTCTTAGTAAATGGCGGCTTAATTATTTCTTTAATTGGTGTTTGGTTATCATGGTCAATTTTACCGATTGAAACTTTGCGAAATATGTCTCAAGATGGTTTGTTGCCCGCTTCTTTGCAAAAAGTCAATCGAGCAGGGGCACCCACTAGAGCGATTGTGATTACGACTATTTGCACGAATCTGTTTCTTTTGTCATTACTCTTTACCGAAGCCGCGTATAACTTTGCGTATACTTTAGGGACCGCCGCCGTGTTCTTTACTTGGTTATTCTTAGCGCTATATCAAATCAAACTTTCGTACCAAAGAAGTGAGTGGGGACAACTAGTGATTGGGGGGATTGCAGCCGCTTTTATTTTGTGGACAATCTTCTTTGTGGCATTAAAAGAAGTCTCAATTATTTCGGTATTGTTTGTTCCTGGGGTATACTTCTATTTGAAAGCCAAAAAACAACACCAAGGAATTAAAGAAAATAAACTGGAACCTGTCGTGATTGGCACAGTTTCGCTACTAGGGGTCATTTCTTTAGTTTTGGTGGCGACTGGCATGATTCAAATTTAATCTTAGGAGAATAGTTGTGAACTTAACCAAAATACATCATGTGGCAATTATTACCACGAATTATCAAGCAGCAAGACACTTTTATGTGGATTTGTTGGAATTACCAATTATTCGGGAAAATTATCGCCCAGAGCGGAATGACTACAAGCTAGATTTACAAGTTGGAACGAGTGAATTAGAAATTTTCGGGGTAGATGATGCGCCCAAACGTCCGAATTATCCGGAAGCAGCTGGGTTGCGTCATTTAGCCTTTCAAGTGGACGATCTTGAAGGGACCATTTTAAACTTGCAAAAAAAAGGCATTGCGTGTGAAGCGATTCGTTGTGATGAGTATAGTCAAAAACGATTTACTTTTTTTAAAGATCCAGATGGGTTGCCTTTAGAATTGCATGAATGATTCACTCTGTGTTAAGGTTGATTTCAAATGATTTAGTGGGGAATTATCAATAGGAGTGGATTAGATTAAATGATTCGTGAAATAAGAGCGACTGATCATCCTGAAATCGCTACGTTATTACTTGTGATTTTTGCAGACATGGAATTACCATTTTTACAAAAATATGGCCGAGAAATGACACGTGCTGTTTTGATGCGCGCGATGGCCGATCCTAATTATCGTTATGGAAACCATCGAGGGATTGTTGTGGAGCTTCACGGGGAGATCGCGGGGGTTGCATTTGGCTATCCAGCCCAAGATGAACCGCTGATTGATACGGCGTCAGAAGCGGCCTTTCGTCAACTAGAGCTTGATACGCAAACGACATTTTTTACAGATTCTGAAACCTTTGCCAATGAATGGTATTTGGATTCAATTTGTGTTGCTCAAAAATTTCGGGGGCAAGGGATTGGCTCTAAATTGTTGGCAGCAATTGAAAAACTAGTGACGCGTGATGATGAACAGATTCTAGGATTAAACGTTGATTATGCTAACCCTAAAGCCAAAAAATTGTATGAACGTCAAGGTTTTCAGGTAGTCGGGACCAAAGTTATTAGTGGTCATCTTTACGAGCACATGCAAAAAAAAATCGCGTAAAAAAGGATTCGAGACATCTTTTTGTCCCGAATCCTTTTTGACGAATAAACGGTGTTCCAGAAGTTACCTCTGCGTTCATTTGCGACCAATTTCAGAAATTTGCAAAGCAATTGCCTAAATTGGTCGCTTATTTCTTGAGCAACACTTCTGTCTTAACCTCTTTTTTTGCGCATCAGCAAGTCGATTCAAGTTAATGGGCCAAGGAAAATTTGAGGGCAAAACGTTCTTGATCCCGTTTGCTACGGTTATAGAGCCAATAGTCTAAAATGGCTGCGATACAAATACAAATCGGCGCGTCTTCATCATCGGTAATTTTCAAGGCGTAAAAATCGCCCGTCACTAAATTAATCGGTTTCATCGTCATTACGGGATGGTTAAAGTGATGAATTCCATAATGATGATGATAAATATCGCCTTGAACCGTCCAATGGAGATGACGAACATAATAAAAATCGCCTGGCCAATTAAAAATTTTGTGCAAGGTGCCGACTTTCATAAAATTTTGGTAGATTTCAAAACGATTCCCAAAAGTTAAGCTGACTTGTTTGATACTAGCGATTAATTCACCGTTCATTGCATATAAAGATAAGGCATCACCCTTAGTTCCCCAACGGCCAACTAAGAGATACTGTGCTTTGCCAGCTTCGTCTTTGATGATGGTTCGGGTCACGCGGCTCAGTTGTTTTTCTTGGATAAAAAACTCAGACATAAAACTTCCTCCAATCAGAGAAGTGAACAGTTAGAGATTTTCGTCAATTGCCCGGCGGATAGCTTTTCCGACTCCTGATTCAATGTTTGTGACCGTTTGATAGGCAGCAGCTTCTTTTAATTCCATCACTCCGTTTGCCATGGCAAAGCTCACAGGGCTTAATTGAATCATACTTAAATCATTAAAATTATCACCAATCGTCATCACTTCATGCAGTTCAATGCCTCGTTCTTTGGCAACGTGTGCAACGGCAATTCCTTTTTGGGCATTGCGATGGTTGATTTCAATGTTGTTGCTACCAGAAGAGGTGACCGCTAAATCACCTAAGTCATCGATTGCTTTTGCTAAGGTTCCAAAAGAAGTCGTATCCTCAGAACCAAAACCGATTACCTTTAAAAATTCAATCTGAGGATCGTCTAAGAGTGAGGGTAAGTGTGTAATATAATTCATCGGGAGAAATTCTAAATGAGCGGCAGTCATGGCAACGGCCATTTTATAAGTTAAATGGGGCATCATCTCCGCAATGTGTCCGGCAAATTTTTCGATGCGCTGCGCTTCACTTTCAGAAAATAGCCCATGATTCGTTGCGACTTCAAAATAAATATCATGTTGGTTAAGCAAGTCAAAAATTTTTTTGACAGTCTTTTTTTCAATTGGGACACTAAAAAGTGATTGACCGTTGATATCAAATACTTCTGCCCCGTTTAAATTAATCATCGCACAGTCGATACCAGCGCTTTTTAGTGGTGGTAACGCTTCGGGGCGATTTCGGCCAGTTGCAACCATGAATTCGACCCCGTGGTCTTGGGCATACTTAATGGCCGCAATATTTTCGGCCGAAATTTGCATTTTGCTATCGAGTAATGTTCCGTCCATATCAGAAGCAATTAGTTTTATCATCTAGGCACCTTCTTGTCAGATTTTCATGTTTAGTTTACCACAATTTCACGAAAATGAGGATGCCTCAAAGAGAACTTGTCGAAAGCTTCTTGTTTCGGTAAAGTAGTAAGCAAAAGAGGAGGGCGTCGATGGAAGCATTCATTCATAATAGTTGGCAAGCCATTTTGGCACCAGAATTTGAAAAAACATATTACCAAGAATTACAACAATTTTTAGAAGTAGAGTATCAAACACAGACTATCTATCCACCTAAAAAAAAGATTTTTGAAGCATTGGAAAGAACGCCCTTTGAAAAAGTGAAGGTCGTGATTTTAGGTCAAGATCCTTATCATGGCGCAAATCAAGCGCATGGCTTATCTTTTTCGGTTCAAGCTGGAGTCAAGATTCCACCATCATTAGTTAATATCTATAAGGAGCTAGCAAGTGATTTAGGACTGATGCCCGTTAAACATGGCAATTTAAGTTCCTGGGCAGATCAAGGGGTGTTATTGTTAAATACGGTCTTAACGGTTCGAGAAGGCGTTGCCAATTCGCATCAAAAAAAGGGCTGGGAACAATTGACGAATCAAATCATCACCCAATTAAATGAACGCCAAGAACCTGTTATATTTATTTTATGGGGAAAACCGGCACAGCAGAAAATCTCAATGATTGATTCGTCGAAACACTTGATCATTGCATCACCACATCCGAGTCCATTAGCGGCTTATCGCGGTTTTTTTGGCTCAAAACCCTTTTCTCAAGTGAACCAATCCTTGTGTCAACGAGGCGTGAAACCTATTAATTGGCAATTACCTGAAACAGTAAATTGAGATAGCGTTTTCCTGTTATACAATAATGAATGCTCATGTGAAAAAAGTTCATTTTTAGAGAAAAAAATATTAATACAGTTTAATTAATCTGTCCTTTTAATTGAAGATGGTGTATCATGTAAGGGTAATCAAAAAAAAGGGGTGTCAGCTCGTGGAATTATTTGATAGTCTGAAATTTAAAATTGTTCGTCGTAATATTAAGATCGTTTTTCCTGAAGCAACCGATCATCGCATTTTAGGAGCGGTTGCACGTTTAAAAGCAGAAGAATTGATTGAACCAGTCTTGGTCGGAAACAAAGCGGCAATCGTTAAAGCAGCTTCTGCCCGTGGCATTGCAATTGAAAACTTAACCATTATTGAACCTGATAATTTTGAGCGTTGGGATGAAATGGTAGCAGCTTTTGTGGAACGCCGTAAAGGCAAAGCTACTAAGGAACAAGCTGAAGAGATTCTCAAAGATGTGAATTATTTTGGGACGATGTTAACTTATATGGGGATTACGGACGGCATGGTTTCTGGGGCGATTCATTCAACCGGTGAAACGGTCCGCCCAGCCTTGCAAATCATTAAAACCAAACCCGGCGTTAGTCGGACAAGTGGTGCATTCTTGATGGTTCGTGGTCGTGATCAAGAGAAATATATTTTCTCTGATTGTGCGATTAATGTGAATCCAACGGCCCAAGAATTGGCTGAAATTGCTGTTGATTCAGCGAGAACGGCTGAATTGTTTGACATCGAACCGAAAGTGGCGCTTTTGAGTTTTTCTTCCAAAGGTTCTGCGCATTCAGAAGAAGTGACCAAAGTGATGGAAGCAACCAAAATCGCTCAAGAAATGGCACCAGAATATGATATTGACGGGGAATTACAATTTGATGCAGCTTACGTTTCTTCGGTCGCTCAAATCAAAGCTCCCGAATCAGAAGTTGCAGGAAAAGCCACTGTCTTTGTCTTCCCGGAATTACAATCAGGAAATATTGGCTATAAGATTGCCCAACGTTTTGGTAACTTTGAAGCAATTGGTCCAATCTTGCAAGGCTTAAATAAACCAATCTCTGATCTTTCTCGTGGCTCGAATGAAGAAGATATTTATAAATTATCAATCATCACGGCCGCACAAACGTTAATGAAAAACTAAATGAACTTCAACTAAAAGCGGTAACTTCTGGAACACCGTTTATCCGGCCAACAGGGTCTGGGGCAGATTTTTGTCTCAGACCCTGTTTGTTGAATTCAGGAACTAGTTTCACAGGAAAGACATCGATTATTTTGCAATCTCGGTCAAGTCAAGCTATACTTTCAGTTGAGAAATCATAAAGGAGTTTAAAAGATGATTGAAATTCATGATGTACACCAAACTGAAAAATTGGCACTCTTGGTAGGGCAACTCGCGCAACCAGGAGATAATTTAATTTTGACGGGAGATTTAGGTGCCGGAAAAACAACGTTGACTAAAGGAATTGCTAAAGGGCTAGGAATTAGTCAATTAATAAAAAGTCCAACTTACACGATTATCCGTGAATACGAAGAAGGGCGCTTACCGTTGTATCATATGGATGTTTACCGTGTGGAATATGGCGCGAGTGATTTAGGTCTAGATGAATATTTTGAAGGTGAGGGTTTAACGGTCATTGAATGGGGCAATCTGCTAGCCGAGGCTCGTCCTGAAGATTATTTGGAACTAACGTTACTTAAAGACCCGTTAGCTATCAATCATCGGCGCATCGAATTAACGGCTTTTGGTGCTCAGGCCGAAAACTTTAAACAACGAATTTTAACTGCGTGGCCAAAGCATGGCTGATGAAGTGGAAGTAGTTATTCGTCAAGCTGTCCCTGAAGATGCGGCTGAACTGCTCGCACTCACAAAGCAAATCGGGAGTGAAACTGAATTTTTGGTGATGGATGAAACGGGAATGGCCTTACCTGAAGAATTGTTAGCACAACAGCTAGCTAGTTTTCAAGAAAGCCCTAATAATTTATTATTAGTTGCCCAAGTCGATCAACAATTAGTTGGTTTAGCCTCGGTAACAGCGGCGAAAGAATGGCGCATCGCTCATATTGGTGAGGTTGGCATTTCTATTTTGCGTGCATACTGGGGGATAGGCTTAGGGAGTATCATGATGGAAGAAGTACTTGAATGGGCAAAGCAAAATGAACGCTTATATCGCTTAGAATTAACCGTTCAAGTTCGAAATCAGCGTGGTATCGCACTTTATGAACGCTTTGGCTTTGTAAAAGAAGCGACGCTTTCTCGGGGAGCTAGAAGTGATGCTGGACAATTTATTGATGTGTATTTAATGAGCTATCTTTTGGAGCTCACCGATATGAGCTGAGACTGGAATGAAAGTGTCGCTCAAAAAGAAGCGAACAATTACGGAAAAGTTTTTTTCTTTGAAAATGCTCGCTTCTTTCTTGAGAGCGCTTCGTACCTTGTTTGTTCAGCCATAAAATAGAGAGCTTGTTTCTGGCGTTGATTCCGAATGAATGCGGTATCAACGCTTGTTTCTTGAAGCTAGAAACAAACAATTTACTTGATTTTTAGCGGTGTATGTCTTTTTTTGTCTTTTGTCAGAAAATTAAGAATATTAATATTTTTGGAAAGAATTATTTCATATCCCTTGAATATTCAACTGAAACAAAATAAGATATGAATTAATTAATAGTAAAGGAGTGGTTATTTGGTTAATTATTTTAAGAACACGTCATTGATTCAACGGATAATTATGGGGATCATTGTCGGTGCATTGTTAGGTGTCGTTGTTCCGCAATGGGCATTCGTGGGGATTTTAGGAGAGCTTTTTGTCGGTGCGTTAAAAGCCATTGCACCATTATTAGTTTTTGTCTTAATTATGTCATCAATTTCAAAACATCAATCGGGGACGAAAACCTTTATTAAACCAATTTTATTTTTATATTTGACAGCAACTATTCTAGCTGCGTTTGTAGCTGTGATTGCCAGTTATTTATTCCCAGTTACATTAGTCTTTCAAGATGCCGTTGCACAAGATGCACCGTCTGGTTTGAGTGAAGTGTTAGGGACGTTATTAAATAATTTGGTGCAAAATCCAATTCAAGCGTTAGGTGAAGGCAATTATTTATCATTATTATTTTGGGCAACCTTAATTGGGATTGCTTTGCGTACTGTTTCAGAGGCAACGAAAAAAGTCGTGGAAGATTTTTCAATCGCGATTACCAAAGTTGTTCAGATTATTATTTCTTTGGCACCATTAGGGATTTTAGGGTTAGTTTATAGTTCCGTAGCAACAACAGGAATTAAAGGCTTAAGCCAATATGCACAATTATTACTAGTCTTAGTTGGTACGATGTTGTTCGTATACTTCATTGTCTATCCAACGATTGTGTATTTGTATATTCGTCAAAATCCGTTTCCACTAGTTTTCTTTTGCTTGAAAGAAAGTGCTGTTCCAGCCTTCTTTACGAGAAGTTCAGCCGCTAACATTCCAGTTAACATGATGTTGGCTGAAAAAATGAATTTAACCAAAGAATCGTATTCGATTTCGTTACCACTTGGTGCAACCATTAATATGGGGGGCGCAGCCGTTACAATTACGGTCATGACACTTGCGACCGCACATAGTGTGGGGATTATGGTCAGCCCATTACTAGCTTTCTTATTGTGCTTATTATCAGCTTTATCAGCTTGCGGTGCATCTGGGGTTGCGGGTGGTTCCCTGCTTTTGATTCCATTGGCGTGTAATTTATTTGGGATTCCTAGTGAAATTTCGATGCAAGCAGTCGGGGTTGGCTTTATCGTCGGTGTAGTTCAAGACTCGATGGAAACCGCGATTAATTCTTCGAGCGATTTATTATTTACTGCCGCTGCAGAATTACGTGATGTTCGGAAAAGTGGTCAAAAAATTAATTTGAAAGAACGATTGGTACTAGAACAACTGGATGAAGCGTAAAAATAAAGAACGCCTGAGGAGCTGCTCCTCAGGCGTTCTTTATTTTTTTAGGACTAATTTTTTTAAGGGTTCAATACCAAATTGCTCCGATTGATGAATCAAAATTTGGGCACAAGCACGACTGTCTTCTAGTGCGTCATGGTGATTGTCTAAACGAATTGCAAGCTCTTTACAAACGGTATCTAAACGATGGTTGGCAAATTCAGGATACAATTTCCGACTAGTACGCACGGTGCATAAAGACAAAAATGGTGGTTGGGCTAAATTATAATAATTTAGACAACTTTGTAAGACACCATTATCAAACGCGGCATTATGGGCAACAATTAAGCTGTTTAAGTTGTAGTATTGTTCGATTTGTTGCCAGACTTCCGGAAAACTTGGCGCATCCACAACATCTTCTGGCTGAATTCCGTGAACTTGAATGTTGCGATAAAAGAAGTCCGTTTCGGGTTTGATTAAGGTGTAATATTCACCAACAATTTGATTGTTTCTAACCATCACCAAAGCGAGTGAACAGGCACTGTGTTTTTGATGGTTGGCCGTTTCAAAGTCCATGGCAATAAAGTTCATCACAAAATTTCCTCTCAAAATTTTTCTATCCGTACCATAACATGAATTACCTATTTGATGGATGTGGAAGCAAAAATTTAGTAAATTCCTAGACATTAATTAAAATTCGCAATTAATTCCACAGGACAATGGTCACTGCCAATAATTTCGGTATGAATTGTCGCTGAGTGCAAGGCGTTTTTGGCACTTTCAGAAGCGACAAAATAGTCAATCCGCCATCCGGCATTATTTTTGCGAGCATTGAAGCGATAACTCCACCATGAATAAACACCTTCTGCATCAGGATGGAAATAACGGAACGTATCGATAAAACCAGTATGAAGTAATGTGGTAAACTTTTTCCGTTCTTGCGGCGTAAAGCCAGCGTTTTTTTGATTGGTTTTCCAGTTTTTTAAATCAATGTTTTGGTGAGCGACGTTTAAATCACCACATAGAATAACCGGTTTTTTGTGTTGTAAATGCGTTAAAAATTGCAAAAAAGCATCTTCCCAAGCCATCCGGTAGTCTAAGCGTTTGAGCTCATTTTGTGAATTAGGGGTATAGCAAGTAACGACAAAAAATTGGGGATATTCTAACGTGATGACACGACCTTCTTGATCATGGATCTCTTGATTAATGCCATAAGTGACATTTAGTGGTTCATGTTTGGTAAAAATGGCCGTACCCGAATAACCTTTTTTCTCGGCGTAGTTCCAATATTGATGATAATCAGGTAAATCTAGGTCAATTTGACCGGCTTGAAGCTTGGTTTCTTGTAAGCAAAAGAAGTCGGCATCTAAATCATTAAAAACTTCCATAAAATTCTTTTTCACGATTGCGCGTAAGCCATTGACGTTCCAAGAAATAAATTTCAAAATAACCCCATCCTTTCATGCATGTTACTTTATTTTAGCTGAAAAAAAGGTAAGATGAAAGTAGACCGAAAGAAAGAAGGCGAAGAAATGAAAATAGGGGTCCTCGGATTAGGGAATATCGCTCAAAAAGCGTATTTACCAACCTATGTGAAATCACAAAATTTAGCCACGTTTTATTTTGCTACTCGTAATGAAGCAACTAGGGAGGAACTAAAAGAAAAGTATCAATTACAGCATGTTCATTCTTCCTTAGATGAGTTAATTGCTGCCGGTATTAGCGCTTGTTTTATTCACAGTGCTACCAAGGTTCATTATCAACAAATTAAACAATGCTTGGAAAATGATATTTCAGTCTATGTTGACAAGCCTTGCAGTGAAAATCTCACTGAGGTTGAAGCATTACTGAATTTAGCTAAAGAAAAAGGGTTGCTCTTAATGTTAGGCTTTAATCGCCGGTTTGCGCCGATGGTAGAGAAGTTAAAAGCACTCCCTGATAAACGAATCATCCAGCTACAAAAAAATCGGGTAGCAGCCGTGCAACCAACCGATTATTTAATCTATGATTTGTTCTTACACTTAGTCGATACGGCTGTTTATTTATTAGATGAACCAATCACAAAAGTTCATCACACCCTCAAAGAACAAGCGGGGAATTTAGAGTGGGCGATGCTGCAATTAGAAACTGCAAATAGTCTTGCGATTTTAACGATGGATTTAGTAAGCGGGGCCAATACTGAAAGTTACCAAGTCACGAGTCCGAGTGGAACGTATCGTGTCGATGATTTGGTTGAACTTCACAGTGATTGTGGCGGAAAAAAGGAAACGGAGCGTTTTTCTGATTGGCAAACAACCCTTGAAAAACGGGGATTTGAACAATTAGTACTAGCATTTATCAACGCGTTATCAACGGGTGAAGCTCGACATTTACGGCAAGAAAATATTTTATTAAGTCATCAACTATGTGAAAAAATGATTGTAAGAGATTAAGTAACGGTGGTCAGTTTGGGTTGGGCGTGCTAAAATGAAACTGACTTTGTAATGAAAGGACTAATTTTTTTGAATAAACAACAAATGATTGAACAATTTCCTGAGATTGCCCTATTGGTTGATGAACCATTAATGAATTACACTTTTACGAAAACTGGTGGTCCGGTCGACGTTTTAGCTTTCCCGAAATCAATGGACGAAGCAAAACAAATCATTGATTATTGTCGCGAATTTGCAATTCCTTGGTTAGTATTAGGCAATGCGAGTAATTTAATTGTGAAAGACGGTGGCATTCGCGGCGTAGTGCTGATGCTAACGGATATGAACCACATTAAAGTCAATGAAAATGTCATCGAAGTTGAAGCTGGCGCGAAACTGGTTGATACAACGTATGTGGCCTTAAAAGAATCCTTAACAGGTTTTGAATTTGCTTGTGGTATCCCCGGAAGTGTTGGTGGAGCAGTCTTTATGAATGCCGGTGCTTATGGTGGCGAGATTAACGATGTTTTCACGTCATGTGATGTATTATTAGCTGATGGCACGATTAAAACCTTTACCCACGAAGAAATGGCGTTTACTTATCGTCATTCTGCAGTTCAAGAAGTTCACGGCGTAATTTTACGGAGTCGTTTCACTTTGACTACCGGCGAACATGCAGTTATTAAACAACGGATGGAAGAATTGACGGAATTACGTCAATTGAAACAACCACTTGAATACCCTTCTTGTGGCAGTGTCTTTAAGCGTCCAGAAGGGTATTTCACGGGTAAATTAATTCAAGATGCCGGGTTGCAAGGTTTGAAATGGGGCGGGGCTCAGATTTCAGAAAAACATGCTGGTTTCATTGTGAATGTGGATCATGCTACTGCAACGGATTACATCGAATTAATTGCGCATATCAAAAAAGTAATTAAAGAAAAATTTGATGTCGCCTTAGAAACCGAAGTTCGGATTTTAGGGGAAGAAGTTAGATAATAAAAAGGCGTTTCCTTATCGGGAACGCCTTTTTATTATCCTTGTGCGAGTGTTTCTGCGACGGTTTGAACAATTTCTTCGACCGTTGCCAGAGCACCACGCCCAAAATCACCACAAGCTAGCCAAGCTTCTCGAGGTTGAATCTCGTGATATCCGATTTCTTTTAGGGTTTGGATATTTTTTTGGGTTAGTGGATTTTGGTACATATATGTGTTCATTGCCGGGGCAATAATTTTAGGAACTTCCGTTTTTAAGGCGAGGGCAATGGTCGTGACGACATCATCACCGATTCCATGGGCCAATTTGCCGACAATATTTGCGGTGGCTGGTGCGATTAAAAATAGGTCGGCCTGCTTTGCTAGTTCAATATGATTAATATATTCGGGTTGACTTTCTTGCATCACGTCGGTATGGACCAAGCGCTTGGATAACGATTGGAGGGTGAGTGGGGTGATGAACTTTGTACTGTTGAGTGTCATTAAGACATCCACGATAAACCCACGTTTGGTCAGCTCATTGGTGATATCGGCTGCTTTATAAGCAGAAATACTACCAGAAATCCCTAATAAAATGCGTTTTTGCTTCATGATACAGCTCCTATCTGTTCAGAGATTGTTTGAACAATGATTTGGGCAATTTCTTGTTTGGTTTGGCCACTAGCAACAACGCCGTCTTTGTCGATTAAGTAGCCTAAATGTTTGGTTGCGGTGATCGAAGTTAAATCATTGGCTAAGATATAGTCTGCTTGATTGCTTGTTAAATTCTTTTTAGCAACAGCAAATAGTTCTTCTTGGGAGACATCAACGAGAAGTTTAAAGCCAATTAAGAGCGTCTCTGGTTGGAGTTGTTTGATTTGTTGGATGACTTTAGGGGTTTGTTCTAAAATCACCACCAAATGTTCGGTATTTGAAGAAATCTTGGTTGTTGCAACTGTATGGTCTGATAATTGCAAGAGTAAGTCCTTAAAGTTTTCTTGGGTTAATTGTTTTTCCGGTAGTTGTTCGAGTTGGCTATTTAAAGCTTTCAGAAATTGTTCTTGGCTGACACTGCTTGTTGGTGTGAAATCACTCACAGCCATGCTATGAATGACCGCATCATAGTGTTTTTCTTGTAAAAGAGTTGCCATGGTTGTCGCGAGCTCTTGCGTACTGTCGATGAGATGTTGGCTGATTTGTGGGTTTTCGGGCGGCAAAAGGGCACTCGTTGTTGTGACATAGTCAATACGTGCATCATGTGTTAATAGTTCGCTGGCAATAGCAACGCCTAAGCGCCCACTTGAATGATTGGTAATCCCCCGAACTTCGTCAATTTTTTCCGTCGTTCCACCAGCGGTAAGTAATATCTTCATAAAAACGCTCCTACAATTTTATTATGGTTCGACCTTGATGTTGACCGGCTAAGAGTGCATCAAGGGTCAGGCTTAGTTCTAAAAGACTGATTTCTTGGTATTTTAAATGGTGGGTGATTTTTAAATCCGTTGCTAAACGTTGCCATAAATCAATGCGTGTGGCAAGTGGCGTGTTGACTGAATCAATCCCCGTTACTTGAATGCCACGTAAAATAAATGGTAAAACGCTCGTTTCAAGTTGGTGACCACCAGCATTGCCACATAAATAAGCTTTGCCATTATAACTTAGTTGTGGGAGTAAGTCTGCTAGTAAATCTCCGCCAACCGTATCAATTAACGCATCAAAATTTTGCTTGTCCAGTAGGCGTTTTTTGGTCGGTTGTAATTCATTAGGCGCAACGATCGTCTTAGCGCCTAATTCCAATAACCAAGGGGCCTGTTTGCGAGTTACAGCGATAATATTTTGATAACCTAATTGGTGTAATAAGGCAATGGCACAACTCCCAACGCCACCCGTAGCCCCAGTAATCAGAATTTTTTGTTCTTTATCGGGATTACTTTTTTCAAGTGCCGTTACAGCTAGCCCAGCTGTAAAACCGGCCGTTCCATAAAGCATCGCTTCTTTTAAACTAAGTGTTTGAGGTAAGGGGACGACCCAGTCACTAGGAACATTTTGTAATTGAGTAAAACCGCCCGGATGAGTCACACCTAAGCCGTAGCCAGTGACCAAAACTTCAGTGCCGACAGCTAACTGATCAGTGGTACTTTGGCTAATGGTTCCAGCCAAATCGATTCCGGGCGTCATTGGATAGTTTCTAATCACGCCACCATTTTCACTAGCAGCTAAGGCGTCTTTATAATTGACCGAAGAGTAAGCGACTTGAATCGTCACCTCACCTGGTTGAAGTGGTGGTAAAGGTTGTTGGATTAATTGTTTCGTAAACTGAGGGGTGTTAGAAACAATAAACGTAGCACGAGTATTCATTAGCAAAACTCCTTTCCAATCAATTGTATCATAACCACTCTTTTCGATTGAGGATTTGTGATGATTGGGACTATTTATTTAAAGTCGCGTCTTAATTTTTAGTTTCATGAAAAGCTAGTAGGGGATTAATTTGAAAAAAAGCTTGTATTTCCACGAAAAGTTCGTATACTATTAAAAGGTAATATTAAACTTATGGTTTGGTAATAGTAAACTGTCAATCGTTAATGGAGGGATTATTTGGAAATTGGAGAAAAAATCCGCAATTTGCGGAATCAAAAAAATTTAACCCTCGGTGAACTTGGTGAACGAACCGATTTAACTAAAGGTTATCTTTCACAATTAGAACGTGATTTGAGTTCACCTTCGATGGAAACTTTTTTTAATATTTTGGAAGTTTTGGGTGTGACGCCGGAAGAATTTTTTCGCCAAGATCAAGTGGCACAACAAATTGTTTATACGGAAGAGGATGCCACACTTTATTTTGATGAAGTCCATGGCTATGAACTGAAATGGTTAATCCCTGATTCTAATGAGAATGAAATGGAACCAGTTTTGATTACGTTCGCCAAAAAAGGAGAATACAAACGATTTGAACCGTCTTTATCAGAAACGTTTATTTATTGTTTGGATGGCAGTGTTGCTTTGGAATTAGGCGAGGTGACGTATATTGCTAAAAAAGGCCAATCAATTTATTATGAGGCCACCGAACCTCACCAATTAAAAAATTGCAGTAAGGGAAAAAGTCGAGCGATGATTGTGGCAACTGAGTCATATTTATAATTAGGGAGGCAAAAAAGTGACAAAACCAATTATTTCTTTTTATCAAGTAATGAAAATATACGATGATGAAACAATCTTAAAACAGGTTAGTTTTGACATTGAAGAGGGAAAATTTTATACGTTATTAGGACCTTCTGGCTGTGGTAAAACCACTATTTTAAGAATTATTGCGGGATTCACGGAAGCGAGTGCGGGTGATGTTTATTTTGCAGGTACCCGATTAAATGATATTCCCGCCAATAAACGACCAGTGAATACTGTTTTTCAAGATTATGCGTTATTTCCTCACATGAATGTCTTTGACAATGTGGCTTTTGGTTTAAAAATCAAAAAAATGAACAAAAATGAAATTACAACCAAGGTCAATGAAGCGTTAAAAATGGTGCAATTAGCTGGTTATGAAACACGGGAGATTAGTGAAATGTCTGGTGGGCAACGGCAACGAGTGGCGATTGCCCGAGCGATTGTTAATGAGCCGAAAGTGCTGTTACTAGATGAACCGTTATCAGCATTAGATTTAAAATTGCGAACAGATATGCAATATGAGCTACGGGAATTACAACAACGTTTGGGGATTACGTTTATTTTTGTAACCCATGATCAAGAAGAAGCACTTGCAATGAGCGATGAGATTTTTGTACTAAATCACGGTGAAATTGTTCAAAGTGGGACACCCGTAGATATCTACGATGAACCAATTAACCATTTTGTTGCGGATTTCGTTGGAGAAAGTAACATTGTTAATGGGACGATGATTGACGATAATGTCGTTGAATTTGTAGGGAAACAATTTGAATGTGTTGATGGCGGAATGCGTAAAAATGAAGCGGTGGAAATTGTCTTACGACCAGAAGACTTGACTATTACGACACCGGAAAATGGCAAATTAGCCGTCACGGTTGATACGCAATTGTTTAGAGGGGTTCACTACGAAATCATCTGCTATGATGCGCAACAAAATGAGTGGATGGTCCACTCAACGAAAAAAGCAGAAGAAGGCAGTCAAGTCGGCTTATTTTTTGAACCAGAAGATATCCATGTGATGCGTTTTAATGAGTCAGAAGAAGAGTTTGACGCACGTCTTGAAAGTTACGAAGAATAGGAGGGGAAATGTGAACACTGTACGCCGTATTTATTCAATTCCATATATCCTTTGGTTAGGGCTGTTTGTGATTGCCCCCGTTGTTTTGGTTATTTATCAGTCGTTTTTAACGATGGATGGTAGTTTTAGTTTAACGAATTATGCCACTTATTTTACTTCTAGTACGTACCTGACAATGACGCTTAACTCGGTCTGGTATGCCTTTTTAATTACGTTTTTGACCTTAATTATCAGTTATCCAACAGCCTATTTTTTAACACGACTCCGACATAAACAGTTGTGGCTGATGTTAATTATTTTACCAACGTGGGTCAACTTGTTGTTAAAAGCTTATGCGTTTATTGGCATCTTTAGTTTGCATGGGAGTGTTAATAATTTTCTTTCCGTTTTTGGAATTGGTCCAGAACAAATTCTATTTACTGATTTTAGCTTTTTAGTAGTTGCTACTTATATTGAGATTCCCTTTATGATTATGCCGATTTTTAATGCCTTAGAGGAAATTAATCCGTCATTAATTAGCGCTAGTCAGGACCTAGGGGCGAATAACTTTGAAACATTTCGTCGCGTGGTTGTTCCGTTGTCTTTAAATGGTGTGAAAAGCGGGATTCAAGCAGTTTTTATTCCCTCGCTGTCCTTATTCATGTTAACTCGTTTAATTGGTGGCAATCGCGTGATTACACTCGGAACAGCAATTGAAGAACATTTTTTAGTTACTCAAAACTGGGGGATGGGCTCAACGATTGGTGTGATTTTAATTGTCGCGATGTTTGCAGTGATGTTATTAACTGGTGAGAAAGGTAAAGGAGGTCGCGTGAAATAATGAAGAAATTCAAATGGTCTTATTTGTATCTCGCTTTGGTCTTTTGTTTGCTTTATACACCGATTTTTTACTTAATTTTTTACTCATTTAATGCTGGGGGGACAATGAATAGCTTCACGGGTTTTACTTGGGAAAATTATCAAGCCGTTTTTGAAGATACGCGGCTGATTATTATCGTTTTAAATACCTTTTTATTGGCCTTTTTGTCTGCGTTACTTGCCACAATTATTGGAACCTTTGGAGCGATGGGGATTTATTACACGCGCCAAAGAAAAGCCCGCAATGCGTTACTTAGTATGAATAATATTTTATTGGTTTCACCAGACGTTATTATTGGTGCGAGTTTTTTAATCTTCTTTACGATGGTTGGTTTTAGTCTCGGATTTCAAAGTGTCCTTTTAGCCCATATTGCTTTTAGTATCCCGATTGTCGTTTTGATGGTCTTACCTAAATTACAAGAGATGAATGATTCGATGGTTGATGCTGCCCGAGATTTAGGCGCCAGTAATTTTCAAGTGATTAAAAATATTATTTTACCTTTCTTAACACCCGGGATTATTGCCGGTTACTTTATGGCTTTTACCTATTCATTAGATGATTTTGCGGTGACCTTCTTTGTCACCGGGAATGGTTTTTCAACGATGTCTGTCGAAATTTATTCGCGGGCACGTCAAGGGATTAGTTTAGAAATTAACGCTTTAAGCGCGTTGGTCTTTTTATTCTCGTTAATTTTAGTAATTGGGTACTATTTTATTAGCCAAGACAATTTACCAAAGCGCACTCGTAAAACTAACCAACAAAGAACGGAGGTGGCAAATAGTCGATGAAAAAATTAAATGCTTTATTTATCGGGATTTTTGCCATCATGGTCATTTTATTTTTCGCTGTTCGCCAACTGGAACGTGCGAGTGGTATGGATGGTGCGGATATTGTGACGATTTACAATTGGGGCGATTACATTGATCCTGAATTAATCACTAAGTTTGAAAAAGAGTCAGGATATAAAGTGAATTATGAAACCTTTGATTCTAATGAAGCGATGTTTACGAAAATCCAACAAGGTGGAACCGCGTATGATATTGCGGTTCCAAGTGAATATATGATTCAAAAAATGATTGCCGAAGATCAGTTATTACCTATTGATCACAGTCAATTAACCGGACTAGAAAATATTGATGAACGTTTTTTAGATTTAGATTTTGATCCGGGAAATCAATATTCGATTCCTTATTTTTGGGGGACGTTGGGAATTATTTATAATGATAAGTTTATTGATGGCCAAGAAATTCAGCATTGGGATGACTTGTGGAAACCGGCGTTTAAAGATGATCTAATGCTGATTGATGGAGCACGTGAAGTCATGGGTCTGGCATTGAATAGTTTAGGTTATTCATTGAATAGTAAAAACGATCAAGAATTAGCGCAAGCAGCTGAGAAATTAAATAGTTTAACGCCAAACATCAAAGCCATTGTGGCTGATGAAATTAAGATGTACATGATCAATGAAGAAGCTCCACTGGCGGTTACTTTTTCAGGTGAAGCAGCTGACATGATGTGGGAAAACGAACATTTACACTATGTGATTCCGACAGAAGGATCGAATTTATGGTTTGATAATATCGTGATTCCGAAAACCGCCAAGAATGTTCAAGGGGCATATGATTTTATCAACTTCATGCTAGAGCCGGAAAATGCCGCCCAAAATGCGGATTATATTGGCTATTCCACGCCAAATAAAGAAGCTTTAGCTTTATTACCGAAAGAAACTGTCGAAGATAAGCAATTTTATCCAAGCGATGAAACGATGAAACATTTAGAAGTTTATCAGAATCTCGGCAATGAATATCTAGGGATTTACAATGATTACTTCTTAGAATTTAAGATGTACAGAAAGTAAACTAAGGCGTCCGCTGGGGCGTCTTTTTTATTACAGAAAAAGTTAGTTGCTTAATTTTTGAATCTCTTGAATAATAAAGTAAGAAATCATGAGGAGGGGTTCAATGGAGGAAGAGGCAGTTCTAAAGTTTTGGTTTAAAGAAGTGACACCGAAACAATGGTTTGTAAAAGATGAAATCTTTGATCAGGAAATTCGTGAGCGCTTTAAAAAATTGCATCAGCAAGTTTCACAAGGAGAGATGCGTCATTGGCGAAAGACCGCTAGTAGCAGTTTAGCTGAAATCATCGTTTTGGATCAATTTTCAAGGAATTTATTTCGTGAAGATGCGCGTGCGTTTGCTCAAGATTCGATGGCACTTGTCTTAGCGCAAGTTGCAATTGACAAGAATTTTCACTTGGCGTTACCGATTGAACAACGTGCATTTTTGTACATGCCATTCATGCATTCAGAATCAACGGTGATTCATCATGATGCGTTACAGTATTTTGCTGAAGCGGGGTTAGAAGAGAATTTGAAATTTGAAAAACGTCACTT
>JBKEDL010000037.1:0-8079 GCA_047975385.1 Enterococcus sp.
AAAGGTCTACCTTGTCGCATTAGCAACTTTTATATCTTATCAGTTTAACAACCATTTGTCAAACATTATTTCAAAAAGTTTTTTCGCTTCTTAGCAGAAGTTTTTAGCGACTTAGTTATCATAACAATTAACTTGTTATTTGTCAACAACTTTTTAAATCTTTTTTGTTGATTTATCAAGGTTAGTTGACGTCGTTTTTTGACGACTTAGTTATCTTAACAATAAAACAATTGAAAGTCAAACACTTTTTTCAATTTTTTCTTATGAAAAATTGAAAGTTTTCGTAAAAGAAACAACTTGATAACTATATCACCACTATTAACTATTTGCAAGCCATAATTTCAGCTTTTTCACTATTTTTTCGGGATAACTAACTTTCACGTGAACAAGCACCGAAAATTTCTTATTCAGCCTTTAAACACAACCCCTTTGCCCTCCAAATTTGCAAGACACGCTTTTAAATAGCACTGATTATGCTCTGGATAAATCGGAACTGTGACCGACTCAGCACCCAGTTTTTGATACGCAGGACAATTTTTCCCTCTATATAACGGATCTAACCAGACCAAATCCGGCCGATACCCTCGTCTAAGCATTTCCGCGATAACTATTTGATGGTATTGAACCAGCTTCATCGGCGAGTGCTCAAAAACATAATCAATCGTCGCGTGCGGCCTCCCCCAACCATTCCCACGCAAAGCACATACTTCACGGTGTTGCCCTAATAATTACTGACGCGGAAGTTGGGGAATTAACGCTTCATGCCATAACCTCATCGATTCCCCTCCTTTTGAATTAGTAGCTACTCTTTCACAGAATCGTCTTTTTTCGGAAATAAAATCAGGTTATCACGTTGCTTTTCTGATTGTCGCTCAAGCGCCTGCGCTCTTTGAACATCTAGCATGAACTCACTGAATTCTTGTAATAACTCTAAGTCGGTGTCCAATAACGCCTCACTAATTTCTAGCATCTCGTCAGATAACGACTTTTCAAAGTAGAAGGATTTGTTTTCTTGGAAGAACGCCAACATCTCTAAATACTGACTACGCGTAAGATAACTGCGCAAATACATAAATTCATAGAAATCAAGCAACACTTCATAGCTCAATTGTTCGTCCTCCACAAAATAAACTAACGCTACTGGCAGAAACTCAAAAAGAATCGCCTTCATCTCCGCTTCATCCGTATACGCTTCAACAACCGACTTACCTGTACTTGCTAACACTAGATTCAATTCAATCATCAAGCGAAAGACGCTCGTTGGATTGCCAATTTCTTCTAAATAAGCTTTCTTTGATTCGAACGCCAAAAACTCATCGATTATCGTTTCATATTCGTTCATTACAAGACCTCTTTTCTATATAGGTAACTAATAATTGTTAGTATAGCAAATGTCAGCGAAAAAAGCCTTCCAGCACACAACTAGAAGGCTTTCCCCTTAACGCAAATATTTATAAAGATTGGTTTGAATTGGTTCATTAAATTTCAATTCCATTTCAACGACACTTCTCGTCGTTCCACCTTTGATTGGTTTGGCTAATTGTTGGATGGTTTCTTTGACCGGCGTGACTTCCCCTAAAAAATAAAAGTCCGTCCCCTCATCATCTGATTTTTTGGCAAAGACCAACACTTGCCAATCGTTAGGTTCCAATAAGATTTGAACTTCGGGTGAGCTTAACTTTCTGGGCGCCTTAGTGAACCAGCGCATGACGCTTGAACTTAATAACTCGTCTTCATAGGCCATTAACGCCCCCTTAAAGTCACGCCCCTTCTCCAAGGTGACAAAGATGGCAAATTTACCATTTTTATACGTATAACCGCCAATGTTTTGATCGACCATTTGTTCATGCCACCCCAGTAAACGCAAGACATCTCTGCGGCGATACTTTTGATACCTCGTCAATAACGTATGCTTGTTAAACGCCTGATTCTTTTCAAACATGACGAGCAACAAATCGCGTAACAGTTGGACAAAGTAATGATTTTGTTGCGCTTGTTTGAACTGCGGCGCAATTTCAAATGCATCACCAGTTAAGAAAGCCACCGTCTGATACGCTTTTTTTGCCCCCCCGGTATAAAATTCGGTTGTCAACGTGCGCATCACCGATGAACGCATGCCTGCATTCCAGATTAAATCCCGTTCAGCAAATAACTGTCCGAGTGAGGTCTCTTCTAGTTGATCACTTTCTAATAGTTGCGCTAAGATGACCGCTTCATGTAGGCGATATCCTGGTAAGAGTTCTCTGGAAACAAACAGCAATAAGTCCTCTTCAACTTCAGACAAGGCGCCTTCATTTTCATCCACCTTACACAAGAAGCTATAATACCCCTTCTTGTGATTGGCAAACACGAGCGGCTCCATCACTCCGGTTCTTTCAAAATCAATTAAATACGGGACGCGATTCAAGCGATTCTTCAATTTGTAAAAGGCGGCTTTTAATTCTTTCATTGAATCAAGCTTGGCCGCATCAATTGATTTGAAGATTTGTTCTTTGGCAATCGCTTCAAAATTAATCGAGGAAAGACCACTGATATAATTGGTCTCAAAGGTATCTTTGCGCAGATTATTTTTATTTCTAGAATCATCACCGGATAATGCCATCGGAATCATGTAGTTATTCTGATAATTTCCGATAAAATCAATCACCGTCACAAACTCTTTCGATGGATCCTTTCTTAGCCCCCGCCCAAGTTGCTGGATAAAGATAATATTTGATTGGGTATTGCGTAACATAATGACTTGATTGATTTTGGGAATATCAATCCCCTCATTGAAGATATCGACGGTAAAGATATACTGCAATTCACCACGTTCTAACTGTTCAACCATCGCCTCACGCTGACTAATTGAATGCTCCCCACTTAAATAGCCACTTGGTACACCTTGTCGACCAAAAGCGGTTGAAAGTTCTGCGGCTTCTTGTTTGCGACTACAAAAGACCAATCCTTTTGGCTGATTTTTCGAACAACCATAATAAGCAATCTTTTCTAATAGAAATGACACGCGTTGGGCGGTCGTTAGCTGCTGCAAGGGTGTGGTTTCCGAAATAACTTCGCCATCCACTTCATAATCGGTCACACCAAAATAATGAAACGGACATAAAAAGTCAGCTTCGAGCGCTTCTTGCAAACGAATCTCATAAGCGACATTGTAATCAAATAATTCAAAAATATTAAAGCCATCCGTTCGTTCCGGTGTCGCCGTCATGCCTAATAAAAACTTTGGTGTAAAGTAATCCAAGGTCGTTAAATATGACTCGGCACCGGCCTTATGGACTTCATCGACCAAGACGTAGTCAAAATAGTCTTTGGCAAACAACTCTTGGTAACTACTTTTTGAAATCGTTTGAATGGTCGCAAATAAGTATTTCGCATCCGTTTCTTTTTTCGACCCCGACAAAACCCCGTAATCAGCTGCCACGCCACCAAGCACTTTCTTAAACGACTGCATGGCACTTTGTAAAATTTGTTCGCGGTGGACAATAAAGAGCATCCGTTTTGGTTTCACTTGCGCGACATCAAAGGCGGCTAAAAACGTTTTGCCCGTCCCAGTTGCTGACACAATCAAGCCTTTTTTGGCACCACTTGTTCGCAACTCCGCGAGATTGGCTAGCGCCGCTTTTTGCATTTGATTAGGTACGACATACGCCGGCAAGTTCTTCTCTGGCTCTGCCACGAACATCGCCGTTTTTTCGGGTGGTTGATACGTTTTGGCATATTCTGCTACCCAATCCTTCGTTAGCGGCACAGCTTCTATCCATTCGTTTTCTAGATGCGCATAGATTTGTTGGATAATCTCCCCATGATCGTAAGATGTTAAACGAATATTCCACTCCTGACACTCCACACGATTAAAATCGTGGGGTTCTTAGGTAATAGTCCCCTTGATGCAGGACTAAATTGACTAAGCGATCCCCGAAAGTCCTTCGGTTTTAATATTCATACTTGCGTTGATATCTCGGTCATGAACTGTACCACAATTACTACAAAGCCATTCACGCACACTTAACTCTTTCTTGCCATCATTATGACCACAAGTGGAACAGATTTGTGAACTAGGAAAGAAGCGTGGAACCTTTACTAAGGTGCGCCCTTTCCATTCAGCTTTGTAAGTTAATTGGCGGACAAATTCACTCCACGAGACATCGTGAATTGATTTTGCTAATTTGTGATTACGAACCATTCCTTTAACATGCAAATCTTCAATGCAAATGACTTGGTTCTCGTCCGTTAGTTTTGAAGACAATTGATGTAAGAAATTATTCCGTTGGTTCGCAATCCGTTCATGGATTTTCGCGACTTTCACTTTTTGTTTTTGGTAGTTTTGGCATTCGTCTAGTTTACGATGATGCTTTTTCGCTACTTCCAAACGGCGTGAAAGTTTTCGTTGTTCTTTTGCTAGGCGTTTTTCGAATGAACGGTAAAACCTTGGATTGTCGTATTTTTCACCATTGGAAGTGATGCAAAAATGAGTAAGCCCTAAATCTAATCCAATTGTTTCGGTTACGGGTTCTCTGCTAAAGTTTTCCGTATCAACCAAGAAGGTGGCAAAATACTTCCCAGATTTTGCTTGGCTAATGGTTACGTTCATGAGTTCCCCTGTAAAACGCAACGTTTCTGCCATCTTGACCCAACCAACCTTTGCAACGTAAAAGTAACGACCATTGACTTTCATTCCCATAGCAGTACGATAGGTTTTTTTGGCATACTTTTTACTCTTGAATTTTGGAAAGCCAAAGTGGGAATGAAACGTATTTTTGTATGCTTTGTTTAAATCCCTCGCCACTTGACTTAATGGTTGGGCTTCAACTTCTTTCAGCCACTGATAGTCTTCTTGTTTCTTCAAGTTGGCATAGGTTGTTTTGTCTGGTTGAAAATTCTCGTCTTCTTTCTTACCTTTGTAATTTGACATGCGTTGTTCTAGTAGGAAATTCCAATAGAAGCGAACACAGCCAAACGTCTTTTGAAATTGGACGGCTTGAACCTGATTTGGATAGATTCGAATTTCATGAGCTTTTTTCATTTTTGTTCACCTCCAGCAAACCAACCACGAACATTAGTTCTCATGTTGATTATACTGAAAATTACGAGCAAAATCGAATGGCAAGTACTTAAATTTAAACCTTTAAACTTTTCTTAATCGTATGGAGTTTGTTCAACTAGGGACGCGACTTCCTAGCCAGTTCTCTGATGAACTTCTTACACTTTCATGCAAGCACAGACTATCTCTTATCCTTCACCATGACGTGTTAAGGCGAAACCACTTCGAGTCGCTTGACTCTACTCCCCTCAAGAGGGATAGTCGTTGAACCTTCCTATTTCTAGGCTTGGCTGCTGATTTCCGATTGTTGAGCTTTTAGGATTTAACCTTGAACCATCCAAAGAATTTTTTCTACTTTCGTCACCCTCACGCTTGGGTTTAACTATCCCTACGTTGTGGTTTCTTTGGCTTTACGGATTTCCAGCAATTCAGTTTCTTCGTTGGGTCAGCCGAGTTTTTGGCTAGCCACTACATGCAAGTTTCCCTACACGCTTACAGTTCATGTTACGAGCAAGACCTGTCGCTCACCATTAAAGTAGCGATTTTCTCACTCGTAACTTCTATAATTTAATTTCAAGGCACTAACCGTTAAATTCGAACTCCCAATGATAAACGAGTGGGAATCCGCTTGTTGAAACAAATAGCCTTTTGAATGAAAGCCCGGCTTTTGCGAAATGCGCACCTCTAGATTAGGAATTCGTAACAGCGAAGCAAACATTTCCGGTTGATTAAACGCTAAATAGGTCGAGGTTAACAAACGCCCCGAAATATTGCGGCGCGCCAAATCCGCCAAGTGCGTCTTAATCGTATTGAGGCCATCTTGAGTAATAAAGGCGACCGAAAAGAAGAAACGTTGACACTGGTCAATCTCTTCTTGTAAGACATCTAATAGAAACTCTTTTGTTTGCGGATTATTAATAATGACTTTGGGGTCATACAACGAACCCACTTCCTCTTGATTGATAAACGCTTTTCTTAGTGACTGTTCTAATAATTCCATCTTAGACACCTTTTTCTTGGAGCTTTTCAACTGCCGGAATGTCGGCTGGCGCCCAAGTTACAGTCATTAATTCCGCCGGTGCCAACCATTTCAAGTCAACATGCTCAGTTAACTGTGGTACACCTGATTCCAAGCGGCAAAGAAAGGTCGTTAGATGAACCACGCCAAAGTCATACGAATAGCTCGTCGTTTCAAACGCTTCTTTTGCTACTTTAACCACCACTTGCAACTCTTCTTGTATTTCTCGTTGTAACGCTTCTCTTGGTGACTCCCCGGTTTCAATTTTCCCACCAGGAAATTCCCAAAGATTAGCCAACGATCGCCCCGGCCCACGTTTTGCACAGAGAATCTTCCCCTGATCAACTAAGATTGCGCCGACTACATGAATTTGTTTCATCCTCGCTACCACCTCTACTTATGATCATTCATTATACCAGCGTCTACTGAAAAGATCTTCTCTTTTTTGCTAGTCAAATCTTTTGGCAAAACCAACCTCTTCTTCTACACTTAAAATAACTACCACTTTCAGATAAGTAGAAACGAGGGGATTTCGATGAGCACGTTCACCTTTATCAAAGAAATTGAAAAAATGATTCACCCCAATACGATTGGCACTTTGCAATTTTTGCAGACTTTCAATAAATTAGTGCCACGAAAAGTGCAAGACAAACTCATGCAAACTTCCGCAAAAAAAGACACCCTACATGGGATTTGTCGTTGAACCGTATAGCACCTTCTTATGTTATGAAGTGATTGACCTTGCTTGGGCAAAAGATTTACTGCCTGATGGGTTTGAAATGGTTAAGACCAAGATTTTTGCCGACGATGAGGCCAAATACTATTGTATCTTCGGCTGTTTCAATGTTCACACGAGTGCTTTTTGGGGCCAACGCATGGAATTCAACGTAATCGCCAGAAACAAGCGAACCAACTTACTGAGTTGGGTGATTATTGATTACGACACCAATACCTTAACCGTTGATTCCTTGCACGGCCTCAGAGAGACAACCGTTCAAGACGCCCTCATCACCACCGACTATCTTGGAAATATCATTGTCGATATCACTAGTCAAACAGACAACAAGCAACTCGCCTTTCATACGAACGTCACGACAGGTGTTTTCCAAAAATTAGATCGCAAACTTTGGCTTGAAGGAAACCTAAGTGTCGGTTACGGACGCAAGCTCGGCTTAAACTCAGAGCAAACTTTTTCACTGACTTTTAATGAACAAGAAGTCGAGCAAGCCCTAGAACTTCCACTGACACAATTCAAACTTCAAGCAAACACTTGGTTTCCCGGACTCTTTAAAGAACATCCAGAAAAGGTTGTTTGTTTTCCTTTTACGCAACATTATCTATCAGATAGCCCAGGATTTTACAGCGACATCCACTCCGTTGAAGAAATGAACCAAAAATACCAAGACTTAGATTTCAACCAGATTCCACCTTATACCATCAATGGGATCAAACGAGGCTTTCTCATTGGGGCAGGTGTTTCAGCACTCATCACCTTTAGTTTATTCCTCTGGGTTCTTTGGTTATTATAGCAACAAAAAAACACGCAGAAGCGATGGACTCGTTTCCGCGTGTTTGGTTCTTTTGATTGTCTAGCTTCACGAACTAGCTCTTGTCAGCAATAAGCAAAAACGAGTCCATGATGATACCATCATGAACTCGCATTAGACGTATTGCTCGAGAGCTAAACAAGTTCGTTCAACGTTTTTTTGTCTAGCTTTTTAAATTAACGATGAATATACGTGTAACCTGAAGCACTCATTGTCGCATAGTTTGGTCCACCTGGTGAATCAAAGCCCATACCACCTTGAGAAATCGTTACGGTATTGTTGGCTGCATTGTACGATTCAACATAACCGACATGGCCATAAGTTGAATCTGATGTCCACTCGCCACCCACTGATTGGCCTGGTAAGAAGACGATGACGGCACCAGTTGCGGGTGTGCCATTAACCGTATATCCTTCAGCAGCTGCCGAAGCGCCCCACTGACCACCATTTCCCCAGTATGAACCAACCCATGG
>JBKEDL010000060.1:0-35809 GCA_047975385.1 Enterococcus sp.
ATTATCCTTGACGTTGTTTATGTTTTGGATTTGCTGGGCAAATCACCATAACGCGTCCTTTACGACGAATTACTTTACAATGTTCACACATTGGTTTTACTGATGGTCTTACTTTCATGATTATACCTCCTGTGGTTTTACGAAAGTACAATTATTTAAAGCGGTAAGTAATACGGCCACGAGTTAAATCATACGGAGACAATTCAACTGTTACTTTGTCACCAGGTAAGATACGGATGTAATACATACGGATTTTACCAGAAACGGTAGCAAGAACTTGGTGTCCATTTTCTAATTCGACTTTAAACATTGCATTCGGCAAAGTTTCGACGACTGTACCTTCGACTTCAATCATATCTTCTTTTGCCACGCACAGTACCTCCTTGTACTTGATTCGCATTTTCACACGATAAAATGGCGGAAACATGGGGTTCCCACCTGAGATTCTCTGTTCTTCCGCTTCATTCGCATGAGGCCGGACTGATATATTCTACCATAGAATTATATCATTCACAAGAGAAAGTTTCAAATTGCAAGTCGGTTACGGGCAATCATTCGTTAATCGATAATTTTTTTTACATCTACAAAAACTTCATCGATATCACGATTACCATCAATAGACTGCAATAAACCTTGCTCCTTGTAATAAGAAAGAATCGGTTCACTACTTTTAATATTGACAGCAAGACGATTTTTAACCGTCTCGGGCTTATCATCTTCACGTTGATAGAATGTATGGCTGCCACAACGATCACAAGTATCCGCCTCTTTTGGTGGGTTAAATACTTTATGATAAGTTGCACCACACTCGCGGCACATAAAGCGACCAGCTAAACGATCAACGAGTACTGATTCAGGGACATGAATATCAATCACTGCATCAATTTTCTTTCCAAGTTCAACAAGCATTTGATCTAACGCTTTAGCTTGGTCTAACGTTCTTGGGAATCCATCAAGAAGGAAACCTTTGTCCGTATCAGCTTCAGCTAAACGTTCTTTCACAATCCCGTTGGTTACTTCGTCCGGAACTAATGAGCCTTGATCCATGTATGATTTGGCTTTTAAACCTAGAGCTGTTTCATTGGCCATTGCCGCGCGAAACATATCTCCAGTTGAAATATGCGGAATTTGGTAAGCATCGATAATTCGCTCTGCTTGGGTTCCTTTTCCCGCACCGGGTAATCCCATTAAAATGAGGTTCATTCTTACCCCTCCTGTAAGTAGTAGATTGGGTGTTGAGGAAATCCTCAACACACGATCTTCACTTTTAATTAATAAAACCAGTATATTTGCGTTTTAGCATGAGCCCTTCAAGCTGCTTAGCAGATTCTAGCGCTACACCAATAACGATTAATAAACTTGTTCCACCCAATCCAATTGATTGTGGTAAGTCCCAAACCATTTGAGCAATGATTGGTAGCAAGGCAACGAGTCCTAAGAAGATTGCCCCAACTGAACTTAAACGCATCAATAGACGAGAAACGTATTCTTCGGTCCCTTTACCAGGACGAACACTTGGAATGTAACTTCCTTGCTTTTGTAAGTTTTCCGCTAATTTCTCAGGGTTCACTTGGACAAACGCATAAAAGAATGTAAAGGCGACAATTAAAATCGTATAAATCGTTGCACCCGGCACCGTATTATAGTTAAAAATTTGCGTCATTACTTCATACCAACCTTCACCTTGATACGAACCACTTAAGGCTGAAAGGACAGCTTGTGGTGTCGCAATAAAGGAACTAGCAAAGATTACGGGAATTACTCCAGCAGCATTTACTTTTAACGGCAAATAACTACTTGTTGGAGCACCGGCTACTCGTTTGGTATATTGAATCGGAATCTTTCGCTCGGCTTGTTGGACAAACGTCACTAACGTCACGATTGCTAACACCGCTAAGAGTAACAGCACCATATAGATGACTGACTTCCAGATTTCTGATGATTCAATATTAATAAAGTAGTCGACGATTAATTCGTGAATGCTACTTGGTAACCGCGAAATGATTCCGGCAAAGATGATCATCGAGACCCCATTACCGACACCTTTTTCGGTGATTTGTTCCCCTAACCACGTGACAAACATTGTCCCGGCAGTCAAGATCAAACCAATCGTGACAAAGGTTTCGACATTCGGGTTACTTACGAAGCCTAAATCCGCAAAAGCGTTAAATCCAGCAGTAATCCCAATTGATTGCACAAAGGCTAAAACCAACGTTAAGATTCGTGTTGCTTGATTTAATTTTTTACGGCCAACTTCCCCTTGTTTTGACCACTCAACGAATTTCGGCACGATATCCATTTGCAACAACTGAATCACAATTGAAGCCGTAATATATGGCGAAACCCCCATGGCGAACACAGAGAAGTTTTGCATTGCACTACCACTAACCATGTTTAACATGTTTAGAAACGGTAGATCTGAGATGCTTTGAAGCTTGCTGGCGTCAACGCCAGGAACAGTTATGTGCGTTCCTAAGCGAAAGACAAACAAAGCAAAAACTGTAAAAAAGATTCTTGATCGAATATCTTTGACCTTGAATGAATCCTTCAATAGTTTAAACATTAGATCACCTCGATTGATCCACCAGCAGCAACGATTGCTTCTTCAGCTGCTTTAGAGAATTTAGCTGCTTTAACAGTTAATTTCTTAGTCAACTCTCCGTTTGCAAGAACTTTAATTCCAGCTTTTTCGTTTTTCACGATTCCAGCTTCGATTAAAGCAACTGGAGTTACTTCAGCTCCATCTTCAAAACGGTTTAATACATCAAGATTGATAACAGCATATTCTTTGCGGTTCACATTTGTGAATCCACGTTTTGGTAAACGACGGAATAATGGTGTTTGTCCACCTTCAAATCCTAAACGTACACCGCCACCTGAACGAGCTTTTTGACCTTTTTGTCCACGGCCAGATGTTTTACCATTACCAGATGAAGTACCACGACCAACACGGTTACGTACTTGGCGAGATCCTTCTGATGGTTTTAATTCATGAAGTTTCATAGGTTTGGCACCTCCTTAATCATGTTAGATCTTACTGTTTTTTAAACTTCTTCTACGTCCACTAAGTGAGAAACAGTGTTAACCATGCCTTTGATTGCATCGTTAGCTGGTTTGACAACTGTACTGTTCACTTTACCTAGACCCAACGCTTTAACAGTCGCACGTTGGTTTTGAGGACGTCCGATAACACTGCGTTTTAAAGTAATTTTTAATTCAGCCATTATTTTCGTCCTCCTTATCCGATAATTTCTTCAACTGATTTGCCGCGAAGTTGAGCAACTTCTTCAGCACGTTTCAATTGTTTTAATCCTTCAACAGTTGCGCGAACAACGTTGATTGGTGTGTTTGAACCTAATGATTTAGATGTAATATCTGCAACACCTGCTAATTCTAGTACGGCACGAACTGGTCCACCAGCAGCTACCCCAGAACCTTCTACAGCAGGTTTCATTAAGATACGTCCGCCACCAAATACTCCGATGACTTCGTGAGGGATTGTAGAACCAACCATTGGTACTTCAACCAAGTTTTTCTTAGCGTCTTCGATTGCTTTACGGATTGCTTCTGGAACTTCTTGAGCTTTACCAGTACCAAAACCAACATGTCCGTTTTTATCACCGACAACAACTAAAGCTGCAAAACGTAAACGGCGTCCACCTTTAACAACTTTTGTTACGCGGTTAATCGCAACAACGCGGTCTTCTAATTCCAAATGTTTTGGATCAATATAAACCATGAATTGTGTTCCTCCTTCTCCTAAAATTCTAGTCCATTTTCGCGAGCGGCTGTTGCTAAAGCTGCTACGCGGCCATGGTAAAGGTATCCACCACGGTCAAAGACAACGACTTTAACACCTTTTGCTGCTGCACGTTCTGCAACTAATTTACCGACAGCTTGCGCTTGTTCAGTTTTTGTTCCACCTGAAATTTCTTTATCCAAGGCAGAGGCACTTGCTAGCGTTACACCCGCTACGTCATCAATAACTTGCGCGTAGATGTTTTTGTTCGAACGGAAAACGTTCAAGCGTGGGCACTCAGCAGTACCAGAGAGTTTGTTACGGACACGACGATGTCTCTTTTGACGTGTTTTATTTTTGTCTGGTTTTGTAATCACAATTGTCACCTCTTTATTAATGCTGGCCTAAGCCGCAAATCGTAAACCAAGTTTACGATTATTTACCAGTTTTACCTTCTTTACGACGTACAAATTCGCCAACATAACGAATTCCTTTGCCTTTGTAAGGTTCTGGAGGACGAGTTCCGCGGATTTTCGCAGCTAATTCGCCAACAACTTCTTTGTTTGCACCTTTAACAATAACTTTTGTATTTGAAGGAACTTCGATTGTAATTCCTTCTGGTGCAGTCATTTCGACTGGATGAGAATAACCAACGTTTAAGACAAGTTTTGATCCTTGTAATTGCGCGCGGTACCCAACCCCGATCAGTTCTAATTCTTTAGCGAAACCTTCCGAAACACCAACAACCATGTTGTTGAAGTTTGCACGAGTAGTTCCGTGAATTGTTTTCATTTCTTTACTGTCATTAGGACGAGTGAATGTCACTTCGTTCCCTTCAACATTTAAAGTAATGTCTGTAGAAAAAGTACGAGTTAATTCGCCTTTTGGTCCTTTAACTGTAATTTCGCTACCTTCTTGCTTGAACTCAACGCCCGCAGGAAGAACGACAATTTTATTACCGATACGACTCACTTGAAGACACCTCCTTGTGTATTAATTAAATTACCATACGTAAGCGACAACTTCGCCACCGATGTTTTTCGCTCTTGCTTCTTTGTCAGTGATCACACCTTCAGAAGTTGAGATAAGCGCAATACCTAAACCGTTAAGTACTTTAGGCACTTCGTTTGATTTCACGTATACACGTAAACCTGGTTTAGAAATACGTTTTAAGTTAGTGATAACACGTTCACCATTTTTTCCGTATTTAAGGAATACACGGATTACGCCTTGTTTGTCATCTTCGATATATTCAACATCGCGGATGAATCCTTCTTTTTTAAGGATTTCAGCGATATCACGTTTAATTTTTGAAGCAGGTACTTCTAATGTTTCGTGTTTTACCATGTTGGCATTACGAATACGAGTTAGAAGATCTGCAATTGGATCTGTCATGACCATGTGATGTTTTACCTCCTTTTATACGAGTTTTCTGGTTTACCAGCTAGCTTTCTTCACGCCGGGAATTTGACCTTTATAGGCAAGTTCGCGGAAGCAAATACGGCAAAGTTTGAATTTACGATAAACTGAATGTGGACGTCCACAACGTTCGCAACGAGTATACTCTTGTGTTGAGAATTTTGCTTCACGTTTGTTTTTAGCAATCATTGATTTTTTAGCCACGTAGTTCGCCTCCTTTTTTTATTTTTGGAATGGCATGCCTAATTGTGTAAGCAATTCACGAGATTCTTCATCTGTGTTTGCTGTTGTTACAATAACGATATCCATCCCACGGACTTTATCTACTAAGTCAAAATCGATCTCAGGGAAGATTAATTGTTCTTTAACACCTAAAGTGTAGTTTCCACGTCCGTCGAACGCTTTTTTACTAACACCATGGAAGTCACGTACACGAGGTAGAGAAACTGTTACCAATTTGTCTAAGAATTCATACATTCTTTCTCCACGTAGAGTAACTTTCGCACCGATTGGCATTCCTTCACGTAAACGGAAACCAGCGATAGATTTTTTCGCTTTCGTAATCAAAGGTTTTTGACCTGAGATTAATTGTAATTCTGCAACAGCTTTATCTAAAGTTTTAGTGTTAGAAACTGCTTCACCGACACCCATGTTGATAACGATCTTCTCAACTTTTGGTGTTTGCATAACTGAACTATATTCAAATTTTTCCACTAATGATGGAACAACTTCTTTAGTATATTTTTCTTTAAGGCGGTTCATTTCAGTAAGCCCCTCCTTCCTTAATTAGATTATTTATCTAGAACTTCTCCGGTTTTTTTAGAAACGCGGACTTTTTTGCCATCGACTTCTTTATAGCCTACACGTGTCGCTTCACCTGTTGATGGGTCAATTACCATTACGTTAGAAACGTGAATTGGCGCTTCAACTTCAACGATTCCACCTTGTGGAGCAGCTTGAGAAGGTTTTTGGTGTTTTTTAACGATGCCAACACCTTCAACAATGACTTTATCTTTTTTAGGAAACGCTGCTAATACAACGCCTTCTTTGTTTTTGTCTTTTCCAGTGATAACTTTAACTTTATCGCCTTTTTTAACAAACATTTAGTTTCGCACCTCCTTTAATAATGAGTGACAATTATAATACTTCTGGTGCTAGTGAAACGATCTTCATGAAGTTGTTTTCGCGTAATTCGCGAGCAACTGGACCAAAGATACGAGTTCCACGAGGGCTCTTATCGTCACGGATAATTACCGCAGCATTTTCGTCAAATTTAATGTATGAACCGTCTGTACGACGAGCTCCTGTTTTTGTACGAACGATAACGGCTTTAACGACGTCACCTTTTTTAACAACTCCACCTGGCGTTGCTTGTTTAACTGTCGCAACAATCACGTCTCCGATATTCGCAACTTTACGACCAGAGCCACCAAGGACTTTGATTGTTAAGATTTCGCGAGCGCCTGAGTTGTCAGCAACTTTTAATCGGCTTTCTGCTTGGATCACGGTGTGTATCCTCCTTTCAGATTTAAAAAGTATAATCTATATAGGAAAATCTCGTGTGATTAAATAACCACTGCTTTTTCAACGATTTCTACTAGGCGGAAACGTTTAGTAGCTGATAATGGACGAGTTTCCATAATTTTCACGATATCGCCAACTTTAGCTTCGTTGTTTTCGTCGTGTGCTTTGTATTTCTTAGAATAGTTCATGCGTTTACCGTAGATAGGGTGGTTTTTCTTTGTTTCTACAGTGACAGTAATGGTTTTATCCATTTTGTCTGATACCACACGACCTTGATAAACTTTACGCTGATTTCTTTCTTCAGTCATACGCGTAATGGCCTCCTTCCACTATTATTTAGTTTGTTCACGCAATACAGTTTTGATGCGTGCAATCGATTTACGTACTTCTTTAATACGTGCAGTGTTTTCTAATTGACCTGTTGCTAGTTGGAATCTAAGATTGAACAATTCTTCTTTTAATTGTTTTTCTTGATCAAGCATTTCGGCAGTGGTTAATTCTCTGATTTCTTTAACCTTCATTCGATTCACCACCCAATTCTTCACGTTTTACGATCTTAGTTTTAACTGGTAATTTGTGAGATGCAAGACGTAGAGCTTCACGCGCTACTTCTTCAGGTACGCCAGCGATTTCAAACATGATTTTACCACGTTTAACTGGTGCTACCCAACCTTCAGGTGCCCCTTTACCAGAACCCATACGTACCCCAATTGCTTTGGCAGTATAAGATTTGTGAGGGAAAATTTTAATCCATACTTTCCCACCACGTTTCATGTAACGAGTCATTGCAATACGGGCAGCTTCGATTTGGCGGTTAGTAATCCAATGTGAATCAACGGCTTGTAAACCAAATTCACCAAAAGATACTTCTTTCCCACCTTTAGCTTCCCCACGCATTTTTCCTCGGAATTCACGACGGTGTTTTACACGTTTAGGTACTAACATGATTATTTCCCTCCTTTCTCAGTGTTCTTTTTAGTTGGAAGAACTTCTCCGCGATAGATCCACACTTTAACTCCTAGTTTTCCGTATGTTGTATCTGCTTCTTCCCATGCGTAATCAATATCCGCACGTAATGTGTGAAGTGGAACTGTTCCTTCTGAGTAGCCTTCTGCACGGGCGATATCGGCACCGTTTAAACGACCTGAAACTTGTGTTTTGATACCTTTAGCGCCTGAACGCATAGTGCGTTGAATCGCTTGTTTTTGCGCACGACGGAAAGCAACACGATTTTCTAATTGACGTGCAATTCCTTCGCCGACTAATTTAGCATCAAGATCTGGTTTTTTGATTTCCACGATGTTGATGTGGACACGTTTACCAGTTAATTTGTTTAATTCTTTTCTTAGGCTTTCGACTTCTGATCCGCCTTTACCGATCACCATGCCTGGTTTTGCTGTGTGAATTGAAACATTCACGCGGTTTGCGCCACGTTCGATTTCAATCGTTGACACAGCAGCATCAGCAAGTTTAGATGCGATAAATTTACGGATTTTTAAATCTTCGTGTAAAAAGTCTGCGTAATCTTTTTCAGCATACCATTTTGCATCCCAGTCACGGATGATGCCTACACGCATTCCAATTGGATGTACTTTTTGACCCACTGATTATCCCTCCTTATTTTTCGGATACAACTACTGTAATATGACTTGTACGTTTGTTGATTGGTGAAGCTGAACCTTTTGCACGTGGACGGAAACGTTTCATTGTTGGTCCTTCGTTAACAAATGCTTCAGAAATTACCAAGTTTTCAACATCTAAGTCAAAATTGTTTTCTGCATTCGCTACAGCTGACATCAAAACTTTTTCGATGACTCCAGCAGCTTTGTTTGGTGTAAATTTTAAGATAGCAATTGCTTCAGCAACGCTTTTTCCTCTAACTAAATCAATTACTAGACGAGATTTACGAGGTGAAACGCGGACTGTTTTAGCAGTTGCTTTCGCTGATGTGATTTGTTCTGCCATTTTTATATCCTCCCCTCGAAATTAACGTCTTGTTTTCTTATCGTCAGCAGCGTGGCCACGATAAGTTCTAGTTGGTGCAAATTCACCTAATTTATGTCCTACCATATCTTCTTGGATGTAAACTGGTACGTGTTTACGTCCGTCATATACAGCGATTGTGAATCCAATAAAATTAGGGAAGATTGTTGAGCGACGAGACCAAGTTTTAATAACTTTTTTCTTTTCAGCGCCTTGTTGTGCTTCGACCTTTTTCATCAAGTGATCATCGACGAAAGGTCCTTTCTTTAAACTACGACCCATGGTGAACCTCCTCTCAAAATGTGCGACACATGGTCAAGTAAATTATTTAGCTTTGCGACGACGAACGATAAGTTTGTCTGAAGCGGCTTTCTTGTTACGAGTTTTATAGCCAAGTGCAGGTTGACCCCAAGGTGATACTGGAGCTTTACGTCCGACTGGAGCTTTACCTTCACCACCACCGTGTGGGTGATCGTTAGGGTTCATTACGCTACCACGAACAGTTGGACGTTTACGCATCCAACGCGCACGACCGGCTTTACCGATATTGATTAATTCGTGTTGTTCGTTACCTACAGAACCGATTGTTGCACGGCATGTAGCTAAGATCATACGAACTTCGCCTGAGTTCAAGCGAATCAATACGTATTTGCCTTCTTTACCAAGTACTTGAGCACTTGTACCAGCTGAACGGATTAATTGTCCGCCTTTACCTGGTTTCATTTCGATGTTGTGGATAACAGTACCCACTGGAATGTTTGCTAATGGTAATGAATTACCAACTTTAATATCTGCTTCTGGTCCAGAAACGACAGTCATGCCCACTTCTAGTCCTTTAGGTGCTAAGATATAAGCTTTCACTCCATCTTCGTAATGTACTAACGCGATGTTAGCAGAACGGTTTGGATCGTATTCAATTGTTTTCACTAATGCAACAACGTTATCTTTGTTACGTTTGAAATCAATCACACGGTATTGACGTTTGTGTCCGCCACCTTGATGACGTACAGTGATGCGACCGTTGTTGTTACGACCGGCATGGTTTTTCAATGGCTCTAACAATGTTTTTTCTGGCTTAGATGCTGTGATTTCAGCAAAGTCAGAACTTGTCATGTTACGACGGCCATTTGAGGTAGGTTTGTACTTTTTAATCGCCACGTCTGGTTCCTCCTATTAATAGTAACTTTCGAGCTTATTCAGCGTCGAAAATTTGGATTTCTTTTGATTCTTCAGTTAAAGTCACAATAGCTTTGCGACGTTTTTTCGTGTATCCTGCATGTTTACCCATGCGTTTGAATTTCGCTTTAACGTTGATGATGTTCACGTTTTTCACTTTCACACCGTCAAAAGCAGCTTCAACAGCTTGCTTCACTAAAGTTTTGTTCGCGCGTGTATCAACTTCGAAAGTATATTTCTTTTCATCCATGGCATTCATAGATTTCTCAGTGATCACTGGGCGTTTGATTACGTCTAGTAAACTCATTATGCAAGCACCTCCTCAATTTGAGTAAGAGCAGTTTGAGTTGCTAACACTTTACCATTTGAAACGATATCTAAAACGCTAATGTTATCAGCAGTTACAACAGATACGTTTTTAAGGTTACGAGCTGATAAAGCTGCAAACTCATTACCTGGTTCAACAACTACTAATACTTTGGTGTCAATAGTTAAGTTAGCAAGAACTTGTTTGAATTCTTTTGTTTTAGGAGCATCAAAGCTTAACGCTTCAACAGCTACCAAGTTATTTGAAGCAACTTTTTCTGATAATACAGATTTGATTGCTAAGCGACGAACTTTTTTAGGAAGTTTGTAGCTGTATGAACGTGGAGTCGGTCCGAAGACAACGCCACCGCCACGCCATTGTGGTGAACGGATTGAACCTTGACGAGCACGACCTGTTCCTTTTTGACGCCATGGTTTGCGGCCACCGCCACGAACAGCGCTACGGTTTTTAACAGCGTGTGTTCCTTGTCTTAATGAAGCGCGTTGCATGATGATTGCATCGTAGACAACACTTTCATTTGGTTCGATTCCGAAGATTTCTTCGTTTAATGTGATTTCGCCAACTTGGCTTCCATCTTGTTTGAATAATGCTACATTCGGCATTCCTTAGTTCCTCCTTTCTTCCTATCTAATTATTTAGCTTTCACAGCTGATTTAATGGTAATCAATGATTTTTTCGCGCCTGGTACGTTACCTTTAATAAGGATAACATTACGTTCAGCATCTACACGTACAACTTCCAAGTTTTGGATAGTTACGCGGTTGCCGCCCATACGACCAGCAAGACGTTTGCCTTTAAATACGCGGTTAGGTGCGACTGGACCCATTGAACCAGGACGACGGTGGTAACGAGAACCGTGAGCCATTGGTCCGCGGCTTTGGCCGTGACGTTTAATAACCCCTTGGAATCCTTTACCTTTTGTAGTTCCGGTAACATCGATAACATCGCCTTCTGCGAAGATATCAACTTTAATTTCTGATCCTACTTCTAACCCCTCAAGCTCAACATCTTTAAATTCACGAATGAAGCGCTTAGGAGCCGTGTTTGCTTTTGCAACATGACCTTTCGCAGGTTTGTTAGCTAAAACTTCACGTTTGTCTTGGTAACCAACTTGAACAGCTTCGTAGCCATCAGTTGCCACAGTTTTTAATTGTAAAACTACGTTTGGCGTAGCTTCGACAACAGTAACTGGAATTAATTCACCAGATTCAGTAAAGATTTGCGTCATTCCCACTTTTTTCCCTAAGATTCCTTTAGTCATGATTACACCTCCAATTTTCTAATTATAATTTGATTTCAATGTTCACACCAGATGGTAAGTCAAGCTTCATTAAAGCGTCAACTGTTTTTGGTGTTGGGTTCACGATGTCGATTAGACGTTTGTGAGTACGCATTTCGAATTGTTCGCGAGAATCTTTGTATTTATGTGTCGCACGAATAACTGTGTAAAGACTACGTTCAGTTGGTAATGGAATTGGACCAGATACGTCAGCTCCAGTTCTTTTTGCAGTTTCTACGATTTTATCCGCTGATTGGTCTAAAATACGGTGTTCATACGCTTTTAAACGGATACGAATTTTTTGTTTTGCCATTGTTTTCCCTCCTTCGCCTATTTTAATAAAATTAGACATAGCTCCACGAAAATTTTTCCGTCACGCTCGTCCATGGCAAAGCGTCCGGGCGTGTCGCAACCTCTCGTTTCATAGCCGGCAAATATTTCTATTTACCCATGCGTTCATTGCCATATGTGAACAGCACCTGTATGATTATATTACAGATTAGCTAGTGTTGCAAGCATTTTTCACGTGTTTTTTACAATTTATTTCAAAAAAATTGTTTTTGACTCAAATCCATGAAAAAAAGAATCTCAGCGCAACGGATCGTTACGTTCGGATTCTTTTCATTACTTCTATAATAATAGCGACTTAAAATAAATAATCAAGCAAAGCGCTGCTTAAACGCTTGTTGCAATGCTTTTCTTAAGGGAAAATATAATAATGCCACAATGATGACCGTTGACGTTGCATTGATCAAGGTTGCCGGCAATTTCACAAAAGCAGCGGTAAACGCTTGCGGTAACTGACTCCCGACCATTAAACCAATTACTGTATTTTTAATTTGCGTCATCACAATTTTGGCTACGCCCGTCCCAATACCGATAACAACAATTTGCCAAATTTTCGTCGGATTCTTTTTAAATAGTAGAAACAAGCCATACGCGACTGCCCCTACAACAAAACTTTCTAAAAAGAAATAAGGAATTTCAGTTGTATAGCCGTGCGAGTAATCAAAAATCGCAAAACCTAACGCCCCGGCAAACACCCCTTTGACATATCCAATTAATAAGACTGCTAAAAGCAAGATGGCATTCCCAAAATGAACGAAGGCTCCCGGTAACGGAATCATAATTGACGTTCCTACAACCGTTAACGCGGTAAACAACGCCACCAAAACCAAACTCTGCAACTTTCCTCTTTCCATACTTACACTCCCATTCTCTTTTGCGCTTGATTATACGCGCCGTGCCACACGTGACCGACATAAGGATTTATCTCAACCCCATGTTTAATCCCTTGGGCGACAAACGCTTTCGCTTTAACCACCGCTTGCTCCACTGAATACCCTTTGCCTAAACCTGCTGTAATCGCCGCAGCAAATGTACAGCCGGCACCGTGATTAAAATCGGTTGGAAACAAGTCGCTTTCATAAACATACTCATTCACGCCATCATAAAAAACATCGACCGCCCACTCACTCTTTAAGCGATGACCACCTTTGACCACGACGTTTTTAGCCCCTTGTTGATAAATTGCACGCGCGGCTTTTTTCATCGCAGCAACACTCGTCAGATCACCAAGTTCCGAAAGAATCCCCGCCTCAACCAAATTCGGCGTCACCACCAACGCTTGTGGCAATAGGTATCGTTTAATCGCGGTAACACTTTCTGGTTGTAAGATTTGCGCGGTCCCTTTACAGGCAATCACTGGATCAACAACGATTTTTTTCACTTTATCCGGTGTTAAAAAACGACTCGCCAAACAAATATTTTCCTCACTGCCCATCATCCCCGTTTTCAAGGCATCCAGTTGTCCACCCGCTAAAACGGAAATCAACTGTTTTTCGAGCAACTCACTCGGTAATTGCGTCACTTCATGCGACCAACCACTCGCAGGGTCCATTGTTACAATCGATGTCAAACTCGAAAACCCGAACACCCCATACTCTTGAAATGTTTTTAAATCCGCTTGAATCCCCGCTCCGCCTGTTGAATCTGAACCGGCAATTGTTAACACTTTTTCCATAAAATCCCCCTAACGTTTGTTTTTTTTAGTAGTATAGCGCGGGAAATGATTGACGAAAACAACCAATTGGTTTATTTTTATACCAACCAATTATAAAAGGAGGTCTGAAATGATGTGGCAACTCAACCGCAAATCTGCACAACCGCTGTTTCAGCAAATTGTCACCCAAATCATCAATTACATCCAAGACGGAACACTGGAACCCGGAAGTAAATTACCACCCGAAAGAAAGCTTGCAACTTATTATCAAGTCAATCGTTCAACGGTGAATCACGCCTTGGATGAACTCGTTAGCCTCGGTTGGATTATTCGTCAGCAAGGAAGCGGAACGAAAGTTGCCAGCAATCAACTCGGTATCCAGCAAAATTCGACCGATCGCTGGCGCCGACTTTTACCGAAACCCTTTTTTAAACCCGATCCTTACCTGGAACAAATTACTGAACTACGAATGAATCCCATGCACAACCAAACCCTTTTAGACTTACAAACAGGTGATTTACCCTTAGAATTAATTCTCGATTTTCAATTTCCTGCAATTTCTTGGGAACAAGTAATTAAAGAGGAGCAAAAAATCAGTGCCACTGGTTATGCCCCACTTCAAAAAATTATCCTCGAACAGTTAGCGACTAATTTCAATATTTCAGCGACCAAACAAACCCTACTCTTAACATCAGGTTCCACTCAAGGCATTTCCTTACTATTACAAACACTTTTACAACCCGGCGATTGGATTGCAACCGAAGAACCGTCTTTTTTATTTACCTTACCCATTTTCCAAAGCCAAGGAATCGCACTCAAAGGGATTCCTTGTGACGATGAGGGGATTATCGTTTCCGAATTAGAACAAGCTATTTTACGTAAAAATATCAAATTGCTGTATTTAAACCCGACTTTTCAAAACCCAACCGGCCGCTCAATGTCACTTGCTCGACGCTATGCAATTTTAGCACTTTGTAAAAAATATTATGTCCCCATCATTGAAGATGACGTTTTCGCTGAGTTAAACTTTGATTCAGCTATCCCTAAATTAAAAACACTGGATACGGAACAAGTCATCTATCTCGGTTCACTTTCGAAAATTTTTAGCTCTTCCATCAAAATCGGCTGGTTGCTTGCACCCAACGACCTAGGGAAAAGGTTAACTTTAACTAAAAGGCGCAACCATGTGGAGACCAACATCTTCCCGCAATTACTAGCCACCGCCGCGTTATGTTCGCAAGATTATCATCAACAGCAACAAACACTACTCAAGCAACTGCAAAAAAAAAGCACCCTTTTCCAAAAAGCACTGGCACCATTAACCGACTACTGGTCCTATGAAGACGTTTCCGGCGGTCTTTATTATTGGTTAACATGGCAAGGTGAGAACTTACAGCGCAAAGATTGGCAGCACTTCTTAAGCGAGCAGCTCTTGGTTGCACCAAGCTTCTTATTTAGCAGTAAACAAAATGCTTGTCGAATCAACTATACCCATCTGACCAAGGATAACTACTTAGTTTTCCAAAAAAAATTAACCACGATTACTCAAAAACTTTTACAAAAGGAGCAAAAATCATGAATGAAACCATCCAAACCTTACTCAACCACCGCTCATATCGCCATTTCGACCCCAACTACCAGATACCCGAAACCACCTTCCAAGAAATTCTCAACGCTTCACGCCAAGCAGCTTCTTGGATGAATGGACAAATGTATTCCATTATTGTAGTCGATGATCTCAAAATTCGCGAACAATTCGTTGCACTCAATCCAGGTAATCCACAAATGCTTGCTTGTTCGCGCTTTTTAGTTTTTGTAGCCGACTTGCAGCGCACCAAGAAAGCCGCAGAGTACCATCAATCGCCTTATCCTGTCGACACTGGTTTAAACGCGTTACTGATTGCAACGACTGATGCCAGTCTCGCTTTACAAAACGCTGTTATTGCAGCCGAATCTTTCGGTCTGGGAACAGTCATCGTTGGTAGTATTCGCAATCAAATCGATGAGGTGGCACAATTACTCAACCTCCCTGATTACACTATCCCAATCGCCGGTCTGTGCATTGGTCAACCGAATGTTGTAATGGACATTAAGCCACGTTTACCAGAAAATGCCGTCATCCATTATAACGCTTACCACGATTATCAAAACGACCTACTCAAACAATACAACCTTACTATGGAAAAATTCGGCGAAGCTCGCGAGACCAAACTGTGGACACAAAAATTCGCCGATTACTTCGCGCAAACACCCACCCCAGCAGTTGACCACTACTTGCAAAAAAAGAAATTAATCCAGTAACACAAAAAAGAACCTCGAGAAAATTCTCGAGGTTCTTTTGACGATTCGATTAAAACGTCTTCTGAAATTTGAATTAAGCAGTGATTACAGAAACAACGCCTGAACCAACAGTACGTCCGCCTTCACGAATAGAGAAACGAGTTCCGTCTTCGATCGCGATTGGGTGGATTAATGATACGTCGATAGTTACGTTATCACCAGGCATTACCATTTCAGTACCTTCTGGTAATTCAACTACACCAGTAACGTCAGTTGTACGGAAGTAGAACTGAGGACGGTAGTTAGTGAAGAAAGGAGTGTGACGTCCGCCTTCTTCTTTAGATAAAACGTAAACTTCAGCTTTAAATTTAGTGTGTGGAGTGATTGAACCTGGTTTAGCCAATACTTGTCCACGTTGGATATCTTCACGAGATACACCACGTAATAATGCACCAATGTTATCGCCCGCTTCAGCGTAGTCTAACAATTTACGGAACATTTCAACACCTGTAACAGTTGTTTTAGCGATTTCGTCAGCAATACCAACGATTTCGATTTCGTCACCAACGCGAACTTGTCCACGTTCAACACGACCAGTTGCAACAGTACCACGACCAGTGATTGAGAATACATCCTCAACTGGCATCATGAATGCTTTATCATGGTCACGTACTGGAGTTGGGATATACTCATCAACAGCAGCCATTAATTCGAAGATTTTTTCTTCGTATGAAGCGTCGCCTTCTAAAGCTTTCAAAGCTGAACCTGCGATAACTGGAGTGTCGTCGCCTGGGAAGTCGTATTCTGATAATAAGTCACGAACTTCCATTTCAACTAATTCTAATAATTCTTCATCGTCAACCATATCCATTTTGTTTAAGAATACAACGATGTAAGGAACACCTACGTTACGTGATAATAAGATGTGCTCACGTGTTTGAGGCATAGGACCATCAGCAGCAGATACTACTAAGATCGCGCCGTCCATTTGAGCAGCACCAGTGATCATGTTTTTAACATAGTCCGCGTGACCTGGGCAGTCAACGTGTGCGTAGTGACGGTTTTCAGTTTCATACTCAACGTGAGCAGTTGAAATTGTGATTCCGCGTTCGCGCTCTTCTGGAGCACCATCGATTTGGTCGTAAGCTGAAGCTTGAGCCAAACCTTGTTTAGATAAAACTGTTGTGATTGCAGCAGTTAGAGTTGTTTTACCATGGTCAACGTGTCCGATTGTACCAATGTTAACGTGGGGTTTAGAACGGTCAAATTTTTCTTTTGCCATTTTAAATGTTCCTCCTAAAGATATGTTTTATTTTTTTGATAGGTAGGCCGTCGAAACGGCCTGCCCTTATCATCCTTAACTATTGTACACGAAAGTCTAACAAAAATATAGTTTTTTGATAGAAATCCTTGATGAAACATTAATTATTCAGCTTTGCCGCCGTTTTTCTTAATAATTTCTTCTTGAACTGATTTCGGTACATCTTCATAGTGGTCAAATGTCATTGCAAAGACACCACGACCTTGAGTAGCTGAACGTAAAGTAGTTGCATAACCAAACATTTCAGCAAGTGGAACCATCGCACGAACTACTTGTGAGTTACCGCGAGCTTCCATCCCTTCAACGCGACCACGACGTGCAGTTACGTGTCCCATTACGTCACCTAAGTACTCTTCTGGGATAACAACTTCAACGCCCATGATAGGCTCAAGGATAACTGGATTAGCTTTCTTAGCAGCAGCTTTAAGCGCCATTGACGCAGCTACACGGAAGGCAGTTTCATTAGAATCGACATCATGGTATGAACCATCATAAAGTTTTGCTTTAATATCAACCATTGGATATCCAGCAAGAACACCGTTTTCTAATGATTCTTTCAAACCAGCTTCAACAGCAGGAATATATTCACGAGGAACAACCCCACCGACGATTGCATTTTCAAATTCAAAACCAGCGCCTTCTTCGTTTGGTGTAAATTCAACCCATACGTGACCGTATTGACCTTTACCACCAGACTGACGTACAAACTTACCTTCTGCTTGAGTTGCAGAACGGAACGTTTCACGGTAAGAAACTTGAGGAGCACCAACGTTAGCTTCAACTTTGAATTCACGACGCATACGGTCAACAATGATATCTAAGTGAAGTTCACCCATACCAGAGATGATTGTTTCGCCAGTTTCAACGTTTGTTTCAGCACGGAAAGTTGGATCTTCTTCTGAAAGTTTTTGTAACGCTGTACCCATTTTATCTTGGTCAGCTTTTGATTTAGGTTCAATAGCGACTTGGATAACTGGTTCTGGGAATTCCATTGATTCTAAGATTACTAAGTTCTTGTCATCACATAGAGTGTCCCCTGTAGTAGTATCTTTCAAGCCTACAGCTGCGGCGATATCCCCAGCGTAAACTTCAGAGATTTCAGAACGAGAGTTAGCGTGCATCTGTAAGATACGACCCACACGTTCACGTTTGCCTTTAGTAGCATTTTGGATGTATGAACCAGATGTAAGGACACCTGAATACACACGGAAGAATGTTAGACGACCTACGAATGGGTCAGTCATAACTTTAAACGCTAAAGCAGAAAACGGTGCGCTATCGTCAGCTGGACGTGCAACTTCTTCGTCAGTCTTAGGATCGATCCCTTTAATTGCAGGAACGTCTAATGGAGAAGGCAAGTAATCTAACACGGCATCCAATAATAATTGAACCCCTTTGTTTTTAAATGCTGATCCACATAAAACTGGGTAGAATTCAACAGCAGTTGTCGCACGACGGATGCCATCTTTAAGTTCTTGTTCAGTGATTTCTTCACCTTCAAGATATTTTAAAGTTAATTCTTCATCAGTTTCAGCAACAGCTTCCACTAATTTTTCACGCCATTCTTCAGCTAACTCACGGTATTCTTCAGGAATCTCAGTTTCTTCGATTTCTGTACCTAAGTCGTTAGTGTAGATTTCAGCTTTCATTGTCACAAGGTCAATGATCCCTGTGAAGTCATCCTCTGCACCAATTGGTAATTGGATTGGGTGAGCATTCGCTTGCAGACGGTCATGTAAAGTTGATACAGAGTATAAGAAATCCGCACCAATTTTATCCATTTTGTTTGCAAAAACGATACGTGGAACACCGTAAGTTGTCGCTTGACGCCATACCGTTTCAGTTTGAGGTTCAACCCCAGATTGTGCATCTAAAACAGTAACAGCTCCATCAAGTACACGTAATGAACGTTCAACTTCAACTGTGAAGTCTACGTGTCCAGGAGTGTCAATGATGTTGATACGGTGACCTTTCCATTGCGCAGTTGTTGCAGCAGAAGTGATTGTAATTCCACGTTCTTGCTCTTGTTCCATCCAGTCCATTTGTGAAGCACCTTCGTGAGTTTCACCAATTTTGTGGATTTTACCAGTGTAGTATAAGATACGCTCGGTTGCGGTTGTTTTCCCCGCATCGATATGGGCCATGATCCCAATATTACGAGTATCTTTAAGAGAAATTTCTCTAGCCATTCTACGTTGTTCTCCCCTCTAATTGTGAGTTGTAGTTGTAAAAAAACCTTCTGCCGACGGCTAGGCCGCCAACGGCAGAGAGGATTTTACCAGCGGTAATGAGCAAATGCGCGGTTGGCTTCTGCCATTTTGTGTGTATCTTCGCGTTTTTTCACAGAAGCACCACTGTTGTTAGCAGCGTCCATGATTTCTTTCGCTAAGCGTTCTTCCATTGTGTGTTCTCCACGCAAACGAGCGTAGTTAACAACCCAACGAAGACCTAAAGTTGTACGACGTTCAGGGCGAACTTCAACTGGTACTTGATAGTTTGAACCCCCAACACGACGAGCTTTAACTTCTAACACAGGCATAATGTTTTTCATTGCAGTTTCAAAAACTTCCAATGGATCATTTCCTGTAGATTCTTGAATAATGCCAAAAGCATTATAGATAATGTTAGCAGCAACACCACGTTTTCCATCAACCATTACGCGGTTAATTAAGCGTGTTACTAATTTTGAGTTATAAATAGGATCTGGTAAAACATCACGTTTTGCAACAGGACCTTTACGAGGCATCCGTAACTCCTCCTTCCGAAAAATTACTTCTATTTTGAAATAGATTCATTTGTAGTATTTTAATCAAATTAAGCTTTTGGTCGTTTAGTACCATATTTTGAACGAGATTGTTTACGATCGTTAACACCGGCAGTATCCAATGCACCACGAACGATATGGTAACGTACCCCTGGTAAGTCTTTTACACGTCCACCGCGTAATAATACCACGCTGTGTTCTTGTAAGTTGTGACCGATACCTGGAATATAAGCTGTTACTTCGATCAAGTTAGACAAACGAACACGAGCATATTTACGTAAAGCCGAGTTCGGTTTTTTAGGTGTCATTGTTCCCACACGAGTTGCAACCCCACGTTTTTGCGGTGAGTTCACATTCGTTTGAGCTTTCTTGAAACTATTATATCCTTTGTTTAATGCAGGTGAATTTGATTTTTCAACCTTGGATTTACGAGGTTTACGTACTAATTGGTTAATTGTAGGCATTCCTTGTTTTCCTCCTTCCTTTATTCGCTTTATAGTCCCACACATCCAGGTGGTTCTTTTTTTGCGATAAAAAATAATGCAGTCGCTGCATCACTATCTTGTCGTACTTTCTCTAGCAGTCAGCACGTCTCGAAATGAGAAACCTGTAGATAAAGCACCTTTAACAGATTAACATGGATTAATTTTCCTGTCAACAATTCACACCACTTTTTTCACTTATAGTTTTTATCACTTAATTAAACCAAAGACTACCTTTTCTTTTGGCTTACGATTAAACTAAAAGAAACAAATCTGATTTCCAGGAGGTTACTATGAATTTAAAACAAATGGTTGGGATTAAAGCCGCAGAATATATTACAGACGGCATGATTGTTGGGTTAGGAACCGGATCGACGGCCTATTATCTGGTGGAAGAACTTGGGCGTCGAATAAAAGAAGAAGGTTTACAAATCACTGGCGTTACCACTTCGAACGCGACGAAAGAACAAGCAGAAAGGTTAAACATCCCCTTAAAAACGATTGATGAAGTCCCTCATGTTGATGTAACGATTGATGGCGCTGATGAAATCAGTGCCGATTTTCACGGCATCAAAGGCGGCGGGGCTGCTTTGTTATTTGAAAAAATCGTAGCTACGTACTCGAAAAAAATTATTTGGATTGCCGATGAAAGTAAGCAAGTTGAAAAACTAGGGGCCTTTCCCTTACCCGTTGAAGTCATCCCTTATGGTAGTCATCAATTATTAACCCTTTTTGAAGCAAAAGGTTATCGACCAACACTTCGAAAAACTCAATACGGCGAATACCTCTTAACCGACGGCCACCACTACATTATCGATTTACACTTGGAACAAATTGACCACCCACTCGCTTTAGCGAAAGAACTTGATGCCATCACAGGCGTTGTGGAGCATGGTTTATTTTTAAATATGGTTGATACCACCATTATCGGTTTTGAATCTGGCCCAAAAAGTTTCCATAATCCGAATAAGTAGACCAATTTGACTCTCTTTCTAAAATCCTTTTCAGATTACAATGAGAATTTAACTAGAAATCTGCCATCCCTGGTATTTCACACGGTTTCTATGCTACATTTTTGTTAGATAAATAACACCTAGAAAGGATTCCTTATGAAAACAATTGGCTATGTAAGAACTTCAATAACTGACTCAGATTCAACTACGCAATTCCAAGCACTCCAATCATATGGGTGTGACCAGATTTTTTTAGATACCTTTGAAGAACCTGCAATAAAGGAAGCACAAGCAGACTTATCAACCGTGATTAGTACCCTTGCACCAAGTGATGCACTTGTTGTGAGTGATTTATACCGTTTAGGTTATTCCACGCGGCAACTGACAGAATTAACGAGTCATTTCCAAGCAGAAAACATTCACCTAGTTAGTTTAAGCGAAGCAATTGATACTCGCTCAAATCACGGTACTCGTTTTTTCCAATTGATGGATGATTTAGCCAAAATGGAAGGATCCTTAATTAAAGAACGAACACTCGTCGGCTTAGATAATGCGCGTAAAAACGGCAAAGTTGGTGGCCGGCCCAAAGTCAGTGCCAAAACTGTCCAAAAAATTCGCCGCTTGTACTACGAGAAAAAAGAAACCATTCAGTTCATTGCTACTAAGTGCAATGTTTCGGTGGGAACTTGCTACAAATACATCAACCTCTCTGAAGAAGAATGTAGCAAATTAGCGAAATAATTGAGCAAGCCGGGATTTTTTGCGAATCCCGGCGCTTTTTTATTAAAATGAGCGTTGGTGTTTTTAAATTCACATTTTTTCATAGCAAAATTTTCTAAAACAGTGTACAATTAAATGGAAATTGTAAATTTCAGAAACCACATATATAAAGGAGAGTTTTACATGCCAAAATTAGTTTTTTCTCGTCACGGACTAAGCGAATGGAACAAATTAAACCAATTTACTGGTTGGGCTGACGTTAACTTGGCTCCAGAAGGTGTCGAAGAAGCAATCGCCGGCGGTCTTAAAATTAAAGAAGCAGGAATCGAATTTGATGTTGCTTACACATCAGTTTTAACTCGTGCTATCAAAACTTGTAACTTACTTTTAGAATACTCTGATCAATTATGGGTACCTCAAGTAAAATCTTGGCGCTTAAACGAACGTCACTACGGTAAATTACAAGGCCTTAACAAACAAGAAACGGCTGACAAATATGGAGACGAGCAAGTACACATCTGGCGCCGTTCTTACGATGTATTACCTCCACTTTTGACTTCAGAAGATGAAGGTTCTGCAGCTAACGAACGTCGTTACGCTCAATTAGACGCTCGTGACGTACCAGGAGGAGAAAACTTAAAAGTTACTCTTGAACGTGCATTACCATTCTGGCAAGACGAAATTGCGCCAGCCTTAAAAGATGACAAAACTGTTTTAGTTGCAGCTCACGGTAACTCTTTACGTGCCTTAGCTAAACACATCGAAGGTATCTCTGATGAAGATATCATGGATCTTGAAATCCCAACAGGTCAACCACTTGTTTATGAATTAGACGACAACTTAAACGTTATCGAAAAATACTACTTATAATCAGAAAAGCTGAACGAACTCGTTTAGCTAGACAACGGAAACGTTGGCCTTTATAAGACTGAAGCTTGCAGAGCAATCTGCAAGCTTTTTTATATACAAAAGACCCGAGACGTCTTTGTCTCGGGTCTTTGTCTCGGGTCTTACCATTTAGGCAATTGCGGTTTCCAGCCCAACTTTAATCATGTCATTGAAAGTCGTTTGACGCTCTTGAGCCGTCGTTTCTTCACCGGTAATCAAGTGATCACTAACGGTACAAATCGCTAAAGCTTTGACTTGATGTTTCGCACCTAAATAGTACAACATCGCCGCTTCCATCTCAACGCCTAAAACGCCTAAATCTGCTAAAGCGAGCGTGGGTGCCAAATCCTCTTTGTAGAAGGTATCTTCTGATAAGATATTGCCGACATGAGTGACAATCCCCGCTTCTTTAGCAATTTGAGAAGCTTGTAGTAATAAATCAAAGTTGGCAATTGGCGGATAGTGAAAAGTTGGGAGGTTTTTGGCCACAATCGACGAACTCGTCGCGGCCGCTTGAGCAATGATTAAATCTCTGACGTGAACCGCTTGTGATAACGCGCCACATGTTCCGACGCGAATCAAAGTTTTTACGCCATAGGATTGAATCAGTTCTTCAATATAAATCCCAGCAGAAGGCATCCCCATGCCTGTTCCTTGAACTGAAATTTTTTCACCTTTATAAGTTCCGGTATAACCCAACATTCCGCGAACATTGTTATAACAAACCGGATTTTCTAGAAAAGTCTCGGCAATATATTTTGCCCGCAATGGATCACCTGGTAGTAAAATCTTGTCAGCAATTTCGCCAACTTTGGCTTCAATATGAACACTCATCGCTTTTCCCTCACTAACATTTATAATGCAGCTAATGTTTCTTTGATTAACGCTTTGAATTCGGCTTTCACCCGGGTCGTTGTTTCAACGACTTCTTCGTGATTCAGTTCTTTTTGCATCCCTGCAGCCAGATTGGTGATACAAGAAACACCTAAAACTTTCAAACCACTGTGAACTGCCACAATAACTTCAGGAACGGTTGACATCCCGACTGCATCCGCGCCGATTGTCCGCGCAAAACGAATTTCAGCTGGTGTTTCATACGTTGGACCAGAAAGCCCCATGTAGACACCATCTTTTAAGTGCATCCCGCTTTTCTCACCAATCGCTTTGGCTACATTACGGTACTCTTCGTTGTAGGCTTGGCTCATATCTGGGAAACGTGGGCCAAATTCATCGGCATTAGCTCCAATCAATGGGTTATCCCCCATGTAATTAATGTGATCGGTGATTAACATTAAATCCCCTGGTGTGAAGGTTTCGTTGACGCCACCACACGCATTGGTCACGACCAATGAATGTGCTTTAAGGGCTGCCATCACACGAACAGGATATGTCACAACTTGCATCGAGTGACCTTCATAGTAGTGGAAACGTCCTTGCATCGCTAAAACTTTTTTCCCCGCTAAGGTCCCGTAAACCAATTGACCGGCATGACCGACAACCGTTGAAACCGGGAAGTAAGGAATCGCATTGTAAGGAATCACAATCGCTTCTTCAATTTCATCGGCCAAATCCCCTAGACCTGAACCTAAGATTAAACCAAACTCAACTTCTTTGACACCTTGTGCTTTAATGTATTCGATTGTTTCTGCAATTTTCGTTTGTAAGTTTTCCATTATTCCACCTCTATTTTAATAATTCTAAGAAACTTTGACCGTTCTGCGTCGCGGCAACCCCAAAGTTTTGGGCAATTGTTGCTGAGATATCTGAAAAGAACCCTTGCGGTAACGCCCCTTGACCTGCAAACTGTTTGCTATAAGCAAGTAAAGGAACATACTCTCTTGTATGATCAGTCCCAGTAAACGTTGGATCATTGCCGTGATCAGCGGTAATCAGCAATAGATCATCTTCTGCCAATAATGCTAGCAATTCTGGTACGCGTGCATCAAAGTCTTCGATTGCTTGCGCATAACCTGAAACATCACGACGATGACCATACAGCGCGTCAAAATCAACTAAGTTCGTAAAACTAATCCCCGTAAACGCTTCTTTCATGACGGTTAATAATTGATCGACCCCATCCATGTTGCTTTTCGTCCGGACAGCTTTGGTTACCCCTTGGCCATTGAAGATATCATTGATTTTCCCTACCGCAATTACATCGTTGCCATTTTCTTTCAATGAATCTAAAACCGTTTGTCCAAATGGATCTAAAGCATAGTCATGACGATTGCTTGTTCTAGTAAAGTTGCCCGGTTCTCCTAGGTACGGACGTGCGATAATTCGACCAATCATATACGGGTCATCTTTGGTAATTTCACGGACGTATTCACAAATACGGTACAACTCTTCTAAAGGAATGATTTCTTCGTGAGCGGCAATTTGTAACACCGGATCCGCTGACGTGTAAACAATTAAATCCCCCGTTTCCATTTGATGTTGCCCGTAATCATCAATCACGGCTGTCCCTGAATACGGTTGGTTACAAACAATTTTCCGACCAGAAAACTCCTCAATTTGTTGCAACAATTCTGGTGGAAAGCCTTCTGGAAAGACGCGAAACGGCGTTTGAATATTGAGTCCCATGATTTCCCAGTGTCCGGTCATCGTATCTTTACCGACGGAAATTTCTTCTAATTTCGTCGCATAGCCTTGATGATTAGTAACCGCTGCAACACCCGTTAATGGACGAATCGTCCCCAAACCTAATTGCTCCAAATTGGGAATCGTTAAGCCTGCTGTTTGCGCAATATGGCCCAGCGTATCTGAAGTGCTGTCACCAAATTGGGCCGCATCGGGTGCTTCACCTATTCCGACTGAATCTAAAACGATTAAATGAATTCTTTTAAACATCTTTTCCCCTACTTTCTTATACTATTAATTCCTTTATAACATATTTTCGCTTAGTTGAAACGTTTCACCAGTTTTTTCGACTAACTTTTCTTAAAAAGAACAACTGGTTTAACTAAAAAATAAAAATGGGCAGAACTAAGCAATTGTTCCCTTAGTCCCACCCATAAAATACAGATTATTTGGATTTGATATAATTGGTCCCGTTGGCTTTTGGTCCGGAAGATTTCCCTAAGAAAAGCACTAAGACAACAATCGTCAAGATATATGGTGCCGCTTGTAAATACACATCTGGAATCGCCGCAATCAACGGGATTTTCGCCCCGGCGATACTGATATTTTGCGCAAATCCGAAGAAAATCGCGGCGCCCATCGCACCGAGCGGATTCCACTTACCAAAGATCATCGCTGCCATGGCAATAAACCCTTGACCGGCAATCGTCGTTACGGCAAAACGACCAGAAATCGCTTGGGCAAATAACGCACCACCCATACCACCAAGAAACCCTGAAAGCATCACGCCATAGTAACGCATTGCATAGACGTTAATCCCTAACGTATCAGCAGCTTGCGGATGTTCACCGACGGAACGTAACCGCAAACCAAAACGGGTTTTGAAAACGACAAACCAAGCAATGACTGAAATTAAAATCGCGACATACGCCGCAAGCAACGTATCCGTAAAGAAGATTGGTCCAATCACTGGAATATCTTTTAAAACGGGGAATGAATAATAACCAAAGATTTGTTGGATATTATCCGTTTGCCCTTTACCATAGATTGCTTTAACTAAAAAGATTGATAACGCTGGTGCTAATAAGTTCATCACCGTACCACTGACGATATGATCTGCACGGAAGTTAATGGTTGCAGCTGCGTGTAAAAGCGAGAAGACTAACCCTACCGCGCCACCAACTAACAAACCAACCCATGGCGTCCAAGCACCTAATGCATCGGCCATCTCAATATTAAAGACCACCGCACTAAAGGCACCCATGACCATGATTCCTTCCAGTCCAACGTTGACAATCCCACTACGTTCTGAAAAAATCCCGCCGAGCGCGGTTAAAATTAACGGTGCTGCATAAATTAATGTTTGGGTCACAATTGAGGCAATCAAACTAATATCCATTAGATGGTCCCTCCTTCTTCATCTTGATCACTCGGTTTTGATTCAACCTCTTGAACGACTGCGACTTCTTTTTTGTTGCCACCAATTTTCGCTAAAACAAAACGAATTACATAGCTAATTCCAACAAAGAAGATAATAACCGCAATTGTCACATCGACTAATTCAGATGGAATGCCGGCAAATTGCATTCCTTGACCACCTAGTTTCAAGACACTAAATAACAAGGCTGATAACAAGATTCCGATTGAACCGCCGCCACCTAGTAAAGAAACGGCCATCCCATCAAAACCAATACTTAATGATGAGCCTTGAACAAAGAAGTTTTGGAAGGTACCTAAACCATAGATAACCCCACCTAAACCAGCTAATGTTCCTGAAATCACCATCGAAACGATGATTGTGCGTTTGCTACTCATTCCGGCATACTCAGATGCATGGGGATTTAAACCAACGGAACGAATTTCATACCCTAGCGTCGTTTTCTTCATCATAAACCAGACGAGTACGAGTGCAATCACAGCCAAGAAAATACCGAGATTCAAACGAGAACCATTGGTGATTTCAGTTAACCAAGGCACTCGTAACGAAGCATTTTCGCCAACCATTTGGGTAACCCCTTTGTTACTCATGTAATCCGGATTCATCACGTTATTGACAATATGCGTACTAAAGTAAAGCAAGATATAGTTCATCATAATCGTCACGATTACTTCACTCGTGCCAAAGAACGCACGTAAGACCCCCGGAACAGCTGCCGCCAACGCCCCCGCTGCCGCACCGGCAATAATGGCGATTGGTAACACCAACATTCGCGGCGCATCAGGCATTGCTAGCCCAATCCAGATACTCGCAACCCACCCACATAAGGCCTGGCCCGAAAGACCGATATTGAAGAATCCGGCCGAATTGGCGACTGAAAAGCCTAACGCCGTAAAAATTAATGGTCCGGCAGTCACAAAAATTTCCCCAATATTTTTGGGATTAATCGCACCGGTTTGTGGATTTAAAAAGGCCGTGCTAAACATTTGATTATATCCGGCAATTGGATCATAACCAAACGCCGCCATGACAATCCCACCAATAATAAACCCTAAAACAACCGCAATAATTGGTACCAGTGCATTTCTAATTTTCTCTGAACGATTATGCATCTGACTCACCTGCTTCCCCTTTGGCTAACTCTGCGCGAGCTTCTTCAAGTGAATACCCGGCCATCAACAACCCAAGTTCATTTTCGCTCGTTTCTTTCGGATCAACAATACCGACGATTTCCCCAGCGTGAATTACCGCAATTCGGTCAGAGACATTTAAAATTTCTTCTAGTTCAAAGCTTACGAGTAAGACCGCTTTGAATTTATCGCGTTGCTCAATCAAACGTTTATGAATAAATTCAATCGCCCCAACATCCAAGCCTCGGGTCGGATTGGCAACAATTAATAAATCAGGATCACGATCAATTTCGCGCGCGATAATCGCTTTTTGTTGATTCCCACCGGATAATGCTTTAGCTGGCACTAATTCGTTAAAGGTTCGCACGTCAAACTCTTCAATCAAACCTCTCGCATGCGCGTTAATTTCATTATAGTTCAAAATTCCCTTTTTACTTAGCGGTTCTTTATAATACGTTTGTAAGGCGATGTTTTCTGCTAAGCTCATATCCAAAACTAGCCCGTACTTGTGACGGTCTTCTGGGACATTGCCGACGCCAGCTTCCGTGATTTGGCGTGGTTTTTTATTGGTAATGTCCCCACCATTTAACTTAATTGAGCCACTCTCGGCTTTTTTCAACCCGGTTAAAGCTTGTAACAGTTCTGATTGGCCGTTGCCATCAATTCCAGCAATCCCTAAGACTTCGCCGGCTCGAACTTCTAAATTGAGGTTCTTCACAGCCTCTAATCCTCGGCTTTCTTTGACCACCAAGTTCTCAACTGAAAGGACAACTTCTTGTGGTTGCGCTTCTTTCTTCGGTGTTTTAAAGGAAACGGCACGTCCGACCATCATATCCGCTAATTGTTGCGAAGTGACATCTTTAATTTCTACCGTGCCAATCCCTTGCCCCCGACGAATCACACTACAACGATCGGCAACTTTCTTGATTTCATCTAATTTGTGCGTAATTAAAATGATTGATTTGCCCTCTTTGACTAACCCACGCATGATATTGATTAATTCATCAATTTCTTGTGGTGTTAAGACCGCCGTCGGTTCATCAAAAATTAGAACATCCGCACCACGATACAAGGTTTTTAAAATTTCCACCCGCTGTTGCATCCCAACTGAGATGTCACGAACATAGGCATCTGGATCAACGGCTAGTCCGTATTGTTCCGAGACTTTTTGAATTTCTTTTTTTGCTTTTTTACGATCAATGAAGCCAAACTTACTTGGTTCACTACCTAAAATAATATTTTCCGTGACCGTAAATGCATCAACCAGCATAAAGTGCTGATGGACCATCCCGATTCCCAAACGATTAGCCGCGGTCGGACTCGTAATTTCAACTGGTTGTCCATTCATCAAAATTTCACCCGAAGTCGGTTCGAGTAAGCCCGATAAGATATTCATCAAGGTTGATTTTCCCGCACCGTTTTCACCAAGCAACGCGTGAATCTCACCTGGTTTAATTTGCAGGTTGATATCATCATTGGCCGTAAACGAGCCAAACGTTTTGGTGATGTGGCGCATTTCAATTACATAATTTTCTGCTTGAGCCAATTGGTTTCACATCCTTACTTTCTATGTCATTTTCTAAGTCGAACTCTTCAAAAACTTCCGTCCCTAAACAAGTACACTTTGTGGTTCCCCACATTAGGAAATTATTTCCTTATGAAAAACTTGCTTTCAAACAACCCTTTCATAAAGAAATAACCGAAAAATTGTTGTGGCCAATTACAGCCACAACAACAAACTTATTTTTAGTCTTCTGGTGTTTCTGGAACTTCAACTGTACCATCAATCACTTCTTGTTTTGCATCTTCAACAGCTGATTTCGCTTCATCTGAAAGGTAACCTTCAGTTAAGTCAACCCCGCTATCTTCAAGACCATAAACTAAGTTTTCGCCACCAGGGAATTCATCGTTTAATGCACGCGTTGAGATATCTTGAACAGCAGCGCCAACACCTTTTAGTGTTGAACATAAAGTGAAGTTATCATCGACACCGTCAGCAGTCGTGTACGCACCTTCTGCATCTTGGTCGCTATCCACACCGATTACCCAAACTTTTTCGTCTTCTAATTCATCTTCATTTAATTTTTGGTTCAGCGCTTTGGCTTCTTGGAAGACACCCGCACCCGTACCACCTGAAGCGTGGAAGATTACGTCAACATCATCTTGATACATTGCCGCAGCTAACGCTTTCCCTTTTTGAGGGTCACCAAATGAAGCCGCATATTGCACATCAACCGTGATATCTTTGTCTAATTTTTCAGCAGTGTCAGCGACACCTTGTGCAAAACCAGCTTCGAAGCGGTCGATAACTTCGCCTTCTTCTCCACCGATAAAGCCAACTTTGTCAGTTTTCGTTGTTTCAGCAGCAGCAACACCGGCTAAATAAGCTGCTTCGTTATCTTTAAATGTTGCTGAAACGACATTGTCTTTGCCTTCGATAACACTATCAATGATCCCAAAGTTTGTATCTGGATTTGCATCAGCGGCAGCTGAAACAGAATCTGCTAATAAGTACCCAATCCCAAAGACTGTTTGGAACCCTTGAGAAACAGCAGAATCAATATTTGTTGTGTATTCTGACGCATCATTTGATTGGATGTAGTCATAGCCACCTGTTCCACGTGCGATATCGTGTTCTTCACCCCAGGCTTCTAACCCTTCCCAAGCTGATTGGTTAAATGATTTGTCATCAACACCACCGATATCAGTTACGATGGCAACACTGTGTTCCGCATCGGTTTGACCTTCTGCTGAACCACCTGATGAATCAGTTGTGCCACCATTGCTACCACAAGCACCTAATACAAGTGCGCTTGCCAATGCTACGGTACTTAGTCCAAATACTTTTGCTTTTTTCATTTCTGTAAAGCCCCCTAAAAATAGTTTTTATTTTTTCAACAGCCAATTGACTGGATTGAACAATGTTTATAAATCTTTTTCAGTAAACGCATATGGTAGTAGTTCTTGAACGGTTGTTTCTAATTGTGTGTTGTTATCTCCTAGTAACGTCACCGGCATCGTCGGTTCACAAAATTCCGCCATTACTTGACGACAAGCGCCACATGGTGAAATCGGCTCCGGGGTATGTCCGGCAATCACTAGATGAGCAAATTCGCGTTCCCCTTCAGAAACGGCTTTGAAGAAAGCTGTTCGTTCCGCACAATTCGTTAAACCAAACGAGGCGTTTTCAATGTTCACCCCTTGGTACGTTTTGCCTGATTTACTCACTAGACAAGCGCCTACAGGAAATTTGGAATACGGGACGTAGGCTTTTACTAGCGCTTCAGTGGCAATCGCTAGCCATTGCTCTTGTGCTTTCATCAAAAAACCTCCTAGTACCCAACACCGGTTGTGCCAGTCACGATTGCGATACTCGCGCTTGTTCCTAAACGATTCGCGCCTGCTTCAACCATCGCCATAGCTTGGGCTTCATTATGGATACCGCCTGACGCTTTAACCCCCATTTCAGGTCCAACCGTTGCACGCATTAAGCGAACGTCTTCGATTTGGGCACCGGCTGTGGAGAAGCCAGTGGATGTTTTCACAAAATCAGCTCCCGCTACTTTGGCTAATTCACACGCTTTAACAATTTCTTCATTATCTAATAAAGCTGTTTCGATAATCACTTTCACCAAAGCTTTATCTTTAGCCGCATTGACCACAGCTTCGATATCTTGTTGAACTTTATTGTATTGTTTTGTTTTCAATGCCCCAACATTGATGACCATATCCACTTCATCCGCACCATTATTGATTGCATCCGTTGTTTCATAAGCTTTAACCTCTGAAGTATTTGCGCCTAAAGGAAAGCCAATGACCGTACAAACGGCAGTTGGTTCACCTTGTAGTTGTTCCGCCGCAAATTTCACCCAAGTTGGGTTGATGCAGACTGAGTAAAAATGATATTTTTTGGCTTCTTCAATAATACGTAGAACATCTTCTTGTGAAGAGTCTGCTTTTAACACGGTGTGGTCGATCATTCGATTTATTTCCATTTTTATCGCTCCTATTTTGTAATTATATCATGAATTAGCGCTGGCTCCTGACCAGTTGCACCAATTTCAATATTTTGATAAAGCAAGGCTTCAACATGCGCAATTTCTGCGGTGTTGCTATAAATTGTCAACAATGATTCTCCTTGGCTCACAGCATCGCCGATTTTCTTATGCAACTTCAAACCAACGGCATGATCAATCGCTTCTTCTTTGGTTTTGCGACCAGCACCTAACTGCATTGCCGCAATCCCGATTTCATTGGCAACTAACTTAGTGACTACCCCACTTGTTTGGGCGGGGAGTTCGGTTACATATTGTGCCGTTAGTAATTTTTCTGGTTGCTCAACGTAGCTCAAATCGCCACCTTGGTTTTGGATCATCTCTTTGAATTTCTTGTAAGCTGCTCCCGATGCTAATGCTTCTTGTAACATCGCTCTGGCTTGTTCTAACGAGGGCGCTTTTTGAGCCAAGACAACCATTTGACTCCCTAAAGCGTAGCACATCTCGACTAAATCTTTTGGACCGTGACCTTGGAGTGTTTCGATTGCCTCGACAATCTCTAAGCTATTGCCAATGGCTTCACCTAATGGTTGTGACATGTCGGATACAACCGCCATTGTTTGACGATTTGCTAAATTCCCAATCCGGACCATGGTTTGCGCTAAACGTTGGGCATCTTCAATGTTTTTCATAAAGGCCCCATCACCAGTCGTTACATCTAACACGATAGCATCGGCGCCAGCTGCAATTTTTTTGCTCATAATCGAACTTGCGATTAGAGGAATCGAATCAACAGTGGCTGTTACATCCCGTAACGCATAAAGTTTTTTATCCGCTGGAGCTAAGTTACCTGACTGGCCGATGACCGCTACTTTGCTATCATTGACCAGTTGCACAAAGGTCGCATCGGCTAGCTCGATTTGAAACCCTGGAATTGATTCCAATTTGTCTAAGGTCCCACCGGTAAAACCTAAGCCCCGACCGGACATTTTCGCCACGGGTACGCCGACACTGGCAACTAAAGGCGCTAAAATCAAGGTTGTCGTATCGCCAACGCCCCCCGTTGAATGCTTATCAACTTTCACACCTTCAATAGAGCTTAGATCAATCACTTCACCCGAATCAGCCATCGCTAAAGTTAAATTCGTTATTTCTTCATCTGTCATATCTGTATAGAAAATCGCCATTAATAAGGCGCTCATTTGATAATCGGGAATCGAGCCTGTGGTGTATTCTTTAATGATGAACTGGATCTCATCTTTGGTTAGCACCTGACCGTCTCGTTTCTTTTCAATCAAATCGACCATTCGCATCGCATTTCCTCCTACTCTCTCTAACCATTATACAAAAATATCAAGTTTGGTAAACCACTTTAGTAAAACGGTTTACTCACATTATACCACGTTTATAAAACGCTTACAACTCAATTAAACAAGCATTACGGGTTCGCTAGTCCCGCAACACTCTCACGAATTATTAATTTTGTTTCAAACACTTTATTTGGAATTCGTTGTTCTGGAAACTCAATTGCGTCAACCAAGAACTTGGCGGCCGTAAAACCAATCTCAAAACTTGGTTGTAAAACGGTCGTTAAAGGCGGCGTCACATACTCGCCTAAATTCAAGCCATCAAAGCCGACAACCGAGATATCTTCCGGCACTTTTTTCCCTGCTTCATAAATCGCTTGGTAACAACCAATCGCCATCGCATCATTGCCGCAAAAAATCGCACTAATTTCTTTTTGGTTCAATAACTCTTTGGCTGCCAAATACCCACCTTCCACCGTCAATTCATTTTCGACGATATAACGACCTTTGTAGGCGATGCCATGGTTTTTCAAAGCATGGTGATAGCCGTTGAAACGTTCTTCTAATTGATAATAACCAGTGCTTTCTTTTAACATGCCAATATTTTTGTGCCCTCGTTCAATCAGATAGGATACGGCTTGATAGGCCCCTTCGTATTCTTTGACCAACATTCGGCCGTAATCTCGTTGATTAATCCCACGGTCAATCAAGATCAACGGCATCTTCTGGTAAAACGGACTGCCGAGTTCAAAACCAGGTGCCAATTTATTCGGGGTGGCTAATAAGATGCCATCGACCGAGCGATGCGTTAATTCTTCTAAATACTTCACTTCTTTTTCTTGGCTGTGTTGCGAGTTACATAAAACGAGCATGTACCCGAGCGGATTTAAGTACCGCTCCGCCCCTTCCACAATTTTGGAAAAGAAAAAATCAGTCACATCCGGTACAATCATGCCTATCGTTTTGGAATGACGCTTAATCAAATTAGAAGCAAAAAAATCAGGTTTGTATTGATGCTCATTGACCACTTCCCAGACCTTGCGCCTCGTTTCATCACTAAAACGCGTCCCTTTATTGTTTAAGATTTGCGAAACAGTCGTCACCGAAACGCCAGCCATTTCGGCAATCTGTTTAATCGTAACTTTCACGTCGACCTCCTGCTTTTACTGTTCTTTAAAACTGCGGATAATATAGTATCCTTTATCTTTTAAGACAATTTCCGCGTTGCCAAAAACTTCAGCCATCCGTTTTTGGGCACTCGGCGCTCCTTGTTTTTTTTGAATAACAATCGTCAGACTTCCACCAACGAATAAATGATCATAAGCCTTGGTTAAGATTTCATGAACGACTTGTTTACCAGCACGAATCGGTGGGTTGCTCAAAATCGCGGCGTATGCGCCCGCATTTAAATGTTCGTAAATATTGGATTGATGAATATCGACATTAGCAATCGCATTGGCTTGGGCGTTGCCCTGAGCGAGTGCCACGGCCCGTTCATTAATATCCACCATCTCGACTGGGCGGTTGGTGTCATATGCCAACGAAAGACCAATCGGACCATAGCCACAGCCTAAATCTAAAATCGGCCCCTTAGGTAAGTCACTGTCATCGAAAGCTTCAATTAAAACGCGTGAGCCATAATCGACCGTCTCGCGTGAAAAAACGCCACTATCGGTCGTGAACTGGAATTTTTTGCCTTTTAATTCAAAACTCCACTGTTCGTAATCATGGGCGGTATCTGGTTTTTGGGTATAGTAATGGTTACTCATAGTTAAGGACTCCATAATCTCTAGTATTTTACGTTCACTTCCATCATACCGAATTTCTCAAATAAGTAAACTCCCACCCTTTACCTCCTCTACGCTAAGCATATCTAACCTCCTTTTTATGAAGAGATGTGTTACACTATTTGAGAGTACTTGAAGGAGCAAAAAAATGGACAAATACTTGAACTATTACCAAATCCCCAGAACGCAGTGGCAAGATTTTTATACGAACGGGCGGATGCCTCTAACCCAAGCGGAACTGGATGCGATTAAAAGTTTAAATGATCAAATTTCGATGCAAGACGTAGAAGACGTCTACATGCCTTTATGTCAATTAATCCACGTTTATATGAAGGGGTTTGAGACCCTGAACTTGAGCAAAGGAATCTTTTTAAATCGGTATGCCAAAATCCCCCCCTTCATCATTGGCATCGCCGGCTCGGTCGCCGTGGGGAAATCGACGACCGCACGCTTAGTTCAGACACTCTTGAGTCGCTTGTTTCCACGAAAAAACGTCCAATTAATCACCACGGATGGTTTTTTGTATCCTAACAACATTCTAAAAGAGCGGCAACTGATGGAACGCAAAGGGTTTCCCGAAAGTTATGATATGGAACGCTTGATTGCTTTTTTAGATGATGTCAAATCTGGGCAAGCGGAAATTGCCATCCCGACCTATTCCCACAGCGTCTATGACATTGTCGCTGACGAATTTGAAGTGATTGATCAACCGGA
>JBKEDL010000007.1:0-25903 GCA_047975385.1 Enterococcus sp.
ACGTTGCGTTATCTCAAGGCGAAATCGATTTGAATGTCGATCAACACACGGCATATCTAGAGAACTTCAACGCCAACCAAGACACGCATTTAACCGGGATTACACCGATTCCAACGGTTCCAGCCGGTTTGTTTGGTGGTCTCCAAAACGATTTGCAAAAAATCACCAAGGGTAGCATCATCGGCATTCCAGATGACCCTTCTAATACAGCGAGAGCGTTATTATTATTAGAAAAAGCCGAATGGATTACTTTAGATGAGTCAGTGGATCCGATCAAAGCCACGGCTGACAACATCAAAGACAATCCCTATGACCTAGATATCGTACAACTGAATTCCGCGCAAATTCCGCGGAGCTTAGAAGATTTTGATTATGCGGTGATTCCAGGAAGTATCGTTTATAGTAGTGGGCACAAAGCCGAAGATAGTTTATTAAGCGAAGATGTCAAAAAACAATATGAACTCGTCGCAACGGTTGATGAAAAAAATGATGATTCAGACTGGGCACAAGCGGTGATTGACGCTTACCATTCGGATGATTTCAAAGAATTTTTAGACCAAGAAAATACCGATGGCTACTGGTTTATTCCAGCAGAATTGAAATGAGGTGGGAAATTTGAGTGATGAATTTTATCAAAAGTTAACGGCACTGCGGCAGCACTTGCATCAACATCCCGAGTTGTCGTTACAAGAATATCAAACGACCGACTTGATCAAAGAAAAATTACAGGCATTGGGCATCCCGCTTGTCGCAACAAATTTAAAAACAGGTGTGGTCGCAGAATTAGGTCCTGATACCGGGATTACGATTGGCCTTAGAGCAGATATCGATGCCCTACCGATTACAGAAGCGACCACGCTGACTTATCGTTCACTTAATCCCGGGGTCATGCACGCTTGTGGCCATGATTTTCACACCGCCTCCTTACTAGGTGCGGCTGCACTCTTAAAACAAGCGGAACATCAACTCACTGGGAAAATCCGCTTCATCTTCCAACCGGCAGAAGAAAACTTCTCCGGCGCAAAACTCGTGATTGCAGATGGGCATTTAAACGGCTTAGACGCTTTAGTTGGCCTACATAACAATCCGAGTATCCCAATTGGCAGTTTCGGGATTCGCGAACAGCAGGTGATGGCTTCAGTTGATCGCTTCACCATCAAAATCAAAGGGGCCGGTTCACATGCAGCGTCCCCACACTTGGGAAGTGATCCGATTGTGACGGCTAGCCAACTGATTTCACAGGCACAAGCATTTATCCCGCGCCACGTGAATGCCAACCAAGCCGCGATTTTGTCTTTCACACAGATTCATGCGGGAACTACCTGGAATGTCATCCCCGAAGAAGTCTTCATCGAAGGAACGTTACGGACGTATGATAAGACCGTTCGCAAGGATTTGAAGCAGTTGATTGACAATCTAGTTGAGAAGTTGCCGGCCATTTATCAGCAAACTGGCACCATCGATTGGATTTCTGGACCGCCCGCGCTCCATAACGATGCACAACTCACAAAACGTATCCGTGAAAACTTACAAACCTTTGCTCAGGTAATTGAGCCACCGGCCAGTCTTGGTGGTGAAGATTTCGCTTTTTATCAAAAGCACGTACCGACCTTTTTTGCCTTAGTCGGTGCTGGCAGTCAGTACCCTCTACATCACCCCGCCTTTACAATTGACGATCGAGCGCTAGTTTTCGGTGTTGAATTTTATTACCAAGCTGCGCTAACCTTGATTCAACAACATACTTTAGAACCACTCAACGGATAACACCAATAGGTAGCTTTGGAACACCGTTTATTCATCAAAAAAGGCCTTGGGAATTTTCCCAAGGCCTTTTTTGACTAGCCAAATTCAAACTTAGCTGCAATCTGTTTCTTGACTGCCACGCGGTTCCAATCAAGTGCGATTGGCGTTAGCTTGCCGGCATCATATAATAAGATTTCCCCGTTGCCTTTTTGCTTGAGATACGGGCGACTTTTTTCCGGACTCACCTTCAAGGTATCGATGCCGACGCACTCACAGCCGGCTTTTTTCACCGGTTTAATCTGTAATTGCGGCGTATGCCCTACGATTTGTTTAGGATACTTCAGATTCGGGTAGCGACATAGCTCCCGCGAAAAATCGGCCCAGATTGGACTGCCTAGTCGGTAGCGTCCGCCGCGAGCACGTCCAGTCCGTTCATCGAGCCAAGCAATTTTTTTGATGGTACTTTCAGTGACTGGTGTCAGATGCCAACTGCGCAGTTTATAATCTTGCGTGTAGCCGGCATGACTGACTAAATACTGCCCCAGTTGAAAGGCGACTTGAACCCCTAGTTTGAGTAATTTACGGTGAACGTGAATGAAGCCTTTCGCCCCTTGCAGTGAATAACTACGCGGTGTAAAGGTGAGATACGGCGCCTCGTGATTCCCTAATAAGGTGATGACTTCAATGCCGCGTGCTTGTTGCCGGCGTTTCCAAGCCAGTAAATAATCGAGTTCTTCCATATATAGTGCCAAATTGGTGGCTTGTTCGGCCGCGTCCATATAATCACCGAGTAAGATGACCCGTTGGCATTTTAGTTTTTTCATTTTGGTTTCAACCATTGGTAAGATAATTTGGGCCTTCAAATGTAAGTCCCCGACTAACAACGTGCGCATACGTTCACCTCACTCCATTAAATACGTGCGTTTTTAGTACCTATTTTATCAAGTTCATGCCTATTCGCCAAGATTTTTTTGGACGTTTTTGCGTATTAAAATGAAAAAAGAGACGCACCAACGTCTCTTTTTAACACTGACCAAACAAATCACAAGTGTGCTTGATATAAGGCGATAATTTCTGCCACGCTTGCTTCTCTTGGATTCCCTGGTGTACAAACATCATTAAACGCATCTTGCGCAATTTTTGGCAGATCGCCTTCTTTCACACCTAGTTCAGTCAAATTCTGTGGAATCCCGACATCAATCCCTAATTGTTTGACCGCTTGCACCGCTGCCACTCGAACTTCAGCTAACGGTAGCTCTTTTGCACCCTGAACGTTTAAGACTTGCGCGATATCACGATATTTTTCGCCGGATGCTTCTTTATTATAATCCATAATCAGTGGTAACAAGGTCGCACACGCCACGCCATGGGGAACATCATACCAAGCCGATAGTGGATGGGCCATCCCATGAACCAAGCCTAAGCCAACGTTTGAAAAGCCCATTCCGGCGATATATTGGCCTAACGCCATTGCTTCCCGAGCGTTAGCATCACCATGCACGGAGTCACGAAGCGATTGGCCGATAATTTCAATGGCTTTGATATGCAGCATATCCGTCATTGCCCACGCCCCTTTCGTAATGTACCCTTCAATCGCATGGGTCAGAGCATCCATCCCTGTTGCCGCACATAATCCTTTAGGCATTCCGAGCATCATGTCACTATCGACAAATGAAACCACAGGAATATCATGGGGATCCGCACAAACAAACTTGCGATTATTTTCAACATCCGTGATGACATAATTAATCGTTACTTCAGCCGCTGTTCCCGAGGTTGTCGGCACCGCTAAAATTGGCAAACTTGGGGCACTCGTCTCTGCGACCCCTTCTAAACTTCGAACATCACTAAATTCAGGATTAGTCATAATAATGCCGATCGCTTTAGCCGTATCAATCGGTGACCCACCACCAATCGCAATAATATAATCCGCCTTAGCCGCTTGGCAACTAGCCACGCCAGCTTGGACGATTTCAATACTCGGGTTAGGCACAATCCCATCAAAAATTTCATAGACTAACCCAGCTTGATCTAACAACGCCGTCACTTTCGTTGCGACCCCAAACTGAAATAAATCCTTATCGGTCACAATTAACGCTTTTTGATACTTGCGCGCTTGCACTTCTTGTGTGATTCCTTTAATTGCTCCTGGACCAAAATACGATGTTTCATTTAAAATCATTCGATTGACTGTCATTTTCCCGCTCCTATTGTGAGTTTATTCACATTATTTTTGATAAAAGAACTTGGGACTGGTAGCGCCCCAAGCTCTTTTTAACTAAGTTTCGTAATTACAGCTGAAAAACAGGGTTCAATTCAACGGTTACTGGTGAATTATCGGGGTTGGTTTCCATGATATCAGCCATGTAATCCCACCATTTACGATTAATTTCGGTTTCACCTACCGCTTGCCACCGGTTTAGATCAGTTATTTCTAAATAGCCGAATAAAGCATTCGTTTCCGAATCCAAGAAAATAGCGTAGTTCGTCACGCCAGCGCTCGTTAATAGTTCACGCATTTCCGGCCATAACTGTTGGTGGCGGATTTCATATTCTTTTTCATACCCTGGATAAAGTCTCATCCGAATCGCTTTTTTTATCATCTTCTCACCTACAAATGATTAATCGTTTAAGTAACCCGCTCTTGGCGTCACACCAAATGCCGTCGCTAAATCTTTTAAGTTTTCATCCGTGATGGATTGTTTAATCCCACCTTGAGCCATCACATACGTATAGACTTCGGCCGCTTTTTCTGCGGTTTCGATTAGCCCGTAGACTTCATCCATATCTTTCCCCGCACCATAAACTCCATGTTGCGGCCATAAAGTTAATCGTGTTGTTTGCATTTTAGCCGCTGTCGCTTCCCCAATTTCGTTAGAGCCTGGAACTAACCACGGTAAAATTGAAACCCCTTCTGGAAAGACCACGAGACATTCCGTACACATTTGCCACAACGTTCTCGTAAAGGCTCGTTCATCTAATTCATGGGTAAACGTCATCGCTAGTAAATGACTCGCATGACAATGCATCACGATTTTATTTTCTGCATCGACTGACAAACGAGCGATATGTGACAACAGATGCGACGGTAATTCACTTGTTGGTACGCCGCCATCAGTGAAGCCCCACAATAAATCCACGCTTTGCCCATCCTCAGCCACACGAATCACACCGAGATTCACGGCAGGCTGATGCTGCACATTTTTGAAGTACTTTCCTGACCCGGTAACGATAAAATACGCGCCTTTTAGTTGAGCCCCGTCAAAAGGAATCGGGATATTGCGAACGACTTGGTTGACATCCAAATAAGCAGCAACTTCGGCCTCATCTAGTAAGTAAGAAACATTCCCCCCATTTCTTTCATCCCACCCATGGTTGTATAAATTAGTTGTTACTTCAATCATTTCTTTGACGAATTTTGCCTCTAAGATATTCTTTGCCATCGTTTTTCCCTCAATTCTTTTTATTTCTAACGTTTATCCAAAACTTCGGCTTCGTATTTTTTGACTTCTGCTAACCAATCAAGTCCAACCGGAACCCCATTTCGTTCACAGAAATAGTTCCACACATCGCTATAAGGGTAATCCTTTAGTTCTTCGGTATAGGCTAAGCGGGCGGTAAAATCAAAGTTGTTTTCCATCGCTTTCAAATCTTCAATTGGTTCCAATAAAGCTTTTAATAAGGCTTTTTGGGTATTTCTGGTACCAATCACCCATGCCGCAATCCGATTAATCGTGGCATCAAAGAAGTCTAAACCGATAGTTGTTTTCGCTAACAAATCATTGCGAACCAATTCTTTGCCGATTTCTTGTAATTCATCATCCATAATCACCACATGATCGGAATCCCAACGAACTGGTCGCGAAACGTGTAACATAATCCCTTTAGAAAAGAGGGCCAATGAAGATAATTTGTTGGAAATCACTTCTGTCGGATGGAAATGTCCCGCATCCAAACAAACCAATTTATCCCGCGTTAAGCCATAGCCCATATAAAATTCGTGTGATCCGACGGTATAGGCTTCGGCACCAAGGCCAAATAATTTACTTTCCACCGCTTCTTGAGTCAATTGTTCATCTAATTTTTCAGCAAAGATTTCATCTAAAGACTCCATTAGTCGTTTTCGCGGACTAAGACGATCAATTGGGTTGTCCTTCATCCCATCTGGTACCCAAAAGTTATTAATACTCGGCGTACCTAACTCTTTCCCAAAGTATTCAGCGATTTTTCGTGAGCGTTTCCCATGTTCAATCCAGAAAGCACGAACTGCTGGATCAGGATGCGCCAACGTATAGCCGTCTTTCATCATCGGATGAGAAAAGAACGTCGGATTAAAATCAAGGCCGATGCCCTTTTCTTTGGCCCATGTGACCCAAGGTTCAAAATGTTTGGGTTCAATTTCATTTAAATCGACAGTTTCCTCGGTATCTAAATAAATCGCATGTAAATTTAATTTGTGTTTTCCAGGAATTAGCGCAAATGCTTTGTCGATATCTTGGCGCAGTTCACGTGGATTTTTGGCTGCTCCCGGGTAATTGCCAGTCGCCATAATTCCACCCGTTAATTCCCCTTCTGGATTTAAAAAGCCCACCACATCATCTCCTTGCCAACAATGCATCGAGATTTTGATTTGTTGTAATTTTTCTAAAACTTCATCGGTATTAACGCCTAAATCCGCATACCGTTTTCTCGCTTCAAGATAATTTTTTTTAATAATTTCACGCATATTTTTGCTCCTCTTCTCTGTACTCCAGAATTGATTGATAATGCTTTAAGACGCCTTGATAATCAAACGCTATCTCCGGCTGAAATTCTTTCAAATCAAACGATTGACCGATCCATTTACGAGCCGTTGCCAATGACGTTAACTCGTTGGTTGCTAGCATTTGAACGACAAGATTTCCTATAGCTGTCGCTTCACTAGGCCCTGCACTTAACGCTAGTTGACAGACATTGGCCGTCAATTGATTTAAGAAATCATTATTGGAACCCCCACCGACAATATACAATTTGGTAAAAGTTTTATTGGTTACTTTTTCTAACTGTAATAACTCTAACGCGTAACAACACGCCAAACTATCATAGATACAACGTGCCACTTCCCCGGCTGTTTGCGGAATCGGCTGTTGTGTTTCTTCACAAAACTGCTGAATTTCGTTGATCATATTAACCGGATTTAAAAACCGCTCCTCGTTGACATTAATTAAGGAGACAAAGCCCGGTTCTTGTTGCGCTAAATGGGCTAACTCGGCGTAAGAATAGCGATAATTTTGAATACGCGCCACTTCTTGAATCAACCACATCCCCATAATATTTTTCAAAAAACGCGTCGTTCCTTCAATGCCCCATTCATTCGTAAAGTTATTTTCAAATGCTGCCGCTGTCTTATTGCCTTGCGCTAATTCCGTGCCGATTAACGACCACGTCCCGGAACTAATAAAGGCCCATTCATCACCAACTCCTGGTGTTCCAACCACGGCTGAAGCAGTATCATGGGAAGCAACCGTGATAAAGGTTAGCTCAGGTAAATCATACTCAGGAAAACGCTCGTTTAAAAGCGGGCCTAACACATGACCAGGTTCTACTAAGGGAGCAAAACGATGTGCCTCCAAGGCTAATTCTTGCAAGAGCTCCTCATCTAGTTCTTTGGTATCCATATTCATCAATTGGGTCGTTGAGGCATTGGTTTGCTCCAAAACAGCTTGACCCGTGAAGACATACCCTAAATAATCAGGAATCAATAAAATTTTGGCGGCCTGAGCCAGTTTTTCTCGCTCTTCACTAAATAATTGAAAGACCGTATTAAATGGCTGAATTTGAATTCCGGTCTTTTGATACAAGTTTTCTTTGGTCCACTTCGCAAAAAAAGGTTCTAACACCGCGGTCGTACGATCATCGCGATAACTGACCGGTGGCTGAATCAAACGATCCGCTCGGTCAATTAAGCAATAATCAACCCCCCACGTATCAATCCCGACATAACACGTATTCACACCATTTTTTTTTAATTTGGCAAACCCCCTTAAGATTTCATTGATTAATTGCTCGATTTGCCAACAATTTAGTTCATCAACTTTAGCAAAACCATTTTTAAAACGATGCACTTCTGTTAACGACATGGTTCCTGCCGCTGTTTTTTCCGACTGCATTAATCGACCACTTGATGCACCGATATCAATAGCTACATAGGTTGTCATACTTTCCACCTCTTCGAAAGGACCACGAGGGTTTCAATCGAACACTCGTCGCCGCCCACTTTTGTCTTCACGATTGAACGTATCTAATTACACTCTCATCTTATCGGTTTCTGGTTGCGCTTCCAATGCCGAAGCGTTAGAATGTATGTAACGATTTTACAGAGGTGTGAATGTATGAATAATCTAGTTTCTGACTATCTATTGAGTCCAAACCGTATCGAAAATCAACAACTACAGCAACAACAATTTGTCAGTGATTTACCATCAAAATCTTTTTACTCCAACGAAAGTAGCCTCGTGCTGCTAAAAGAATATTTTTTACACAACAACACGGTCTACATAAGTAAACATCCCCGCTACTTTCCTTATCCAGAACATACACATGACTTTCTAGAAATTAATTATGTTTATTCGGGGACCTCCGTTCAATACATTAATGGTGAACGCAAAGAGCTGAAACAAGGCGAGATCCTCCTACTTGATCGTGGTTCCTCACACGCGCTTGAGACTCATCAGGAAAACGATATTTTAATCAATCTTATTTTCCCTGATGATCGCATGGATCTTGATTGGTTACTCAATCTCGGGAGCCAAGACAATATCTTGTTTAATTTCTTATCTGACCAAGTCATTCAACAAGCCAAAAAAGAGTACCTCATCTTTCACTGTGGTGAAAATCAGCATGTCCAGGCCATTTTAATGCAAATCTTGAACAAATATTTTACCGATGCAACCTTTTCAAATGAATTTATTTCGCTTTATTTGCCGATTCTTTTTACCGAGCTAATCGGTAATTGTCAGTACGACTTCTATCAAGAAACATCCACGCATGTCAACCAACAAATTATCATTGATACGCTCAACCTCATTAAAAGTAACTATGCTGAAATCACGCTCGAACAAGTCGCTAAACACCTCGGCTACAACAAAAACTATTTGAGTAACCTAATCAAAAAAAGTACCGGTAAGACGTTTACCGAGTTAGTCAAACAAGAGCGCATGAAGCAAGCCAAGTTTCTACTGATTAAGACCAAGCTTTCCATTAGTGAGATTATCGAGACCATTGGCTTGAAAAATCGCAGTCACTTCTACAAACAGTTTAAAGAATCTTTCGGCACACTCCCTTCAGAGTTTCGAGCCTAAAAATACAAAAAGTGACACCAACAACGAGCGATTAAAAACGTTGTTGGTGTCACTTTTTGATTTAATTACTGCACTTGTCCGAGTAGCGTTGGCAACCACATGCTCAGCGCTGGAATAAAGGTCACTAGCATCATTGTAAAGACAATGACTAGATAAAACGGAATCGCTTCTTTAATAATGCGCTCAACACTAACCCGACCAACGTTACTCCCAATGAATAACACCGTTCCCACAGGTGGTGTAATCGTTCCTAATGCTAAGTTAAAGACAATGATTACCCCAAATTGAATCGGATCCATTCCTAAGTTCGTTGCAATTGGTAAGAAGATTGGCGTGAAGATTAAGATTGCTGGTGCCATATCCATAAAGGTGCCGACGACTAATAAAATCAGATTCATCAATAAGAAGATGACAATGGTACTATCCGATACGCCCATCACCGCATTTGAAATTGCTTCAGGAATGCCGGTAAAGGTCATCACAAAGCCCATCACACCTGACGCACCAATCAAGAACATGATGGTCGCAGATAAAACAGCCGCTTCCCCAAAGACGACCCGCAATTCTTGTAGCCCGATGGTGCGATAACAAACAACTGATAAAAATAACGTGTAGAGTAATGCGACGGCAGCCGCTTCTGTCGCAGTAAAGATACCCGCTACAATCCCACCAACAATGATGAAAATCAATAATAGTGAAGGTAGTGCACGCCAAAACGTAATCGCTAAGAGCTTCAGATAGTTTTTAAACCCAATTTTTGGTTTGACATTTTTGTAGCCTCGTTTTTTGGAAATCACAATCGCGACCACTGCAACAGCCAGAGTCCATAAGAGTCCTGGAATCCAACCGGCTAAAAAGAGTGCGGAAACACTGACCGAACCCGCGGCTAAGGAGTACACGATAAACGCCGCAGTTGGTGGAATTAACTGCCCAACAGGTGCGGAAGTTACATTGACGGCAGCTGAGAAAGCTTCATCATAACCATTTTCTTTTTGAATTGGCCCTAAAGTTCCGCCCATCGCACTCGCAGCAGCCGTGCCACTTCCGGAAATTGAGCCAAACATCGCATTGCCTAAAATGTTCGTCACGGCTAACGATCCGGGAACTTTCCCCATAATCGCTTCGGAAAAATCAATTAGTCGTTGGGCAATCCCCCCACTGTTCATCAGTAAGCCAGATAAAATGAAAAACGGAACAGCTAACAAGGTAAAGCTATTAATACTGGCCACCATTCGTTGGGCCCCAACAAAGATGCCAAAATCTGGTGCTAGTAAAACCGATACACAGACCACCGAGGCCGTCGCAATAGCAATTGCGATCGGGACACGCAAGAATAATAAGATGAAGAAGATAATAAACAGAATTGCTGCTGCAAATAAGACACTAGCCATTCTCATCGCCTCCTTCTTTTAACAGTTTCAAATCAAGTAGTGCTTCTTTAATCTTCAACGAGCTATAGATGATAAACAACACACCTGAGACTGGTAATGAGGCATAGACCCAAACCATCCGAATACCCAGTGAAGAAGAAATTACGTTCATGCCGATAGTGCAGTAAATAATCCCACCGACAATTAAAACAATTGATGAAAATAAGATAATCAAACTTTCGACAAAAATCGTATTGATAATTTTACTTTTTTCAGCCATTTTATCAACCAAGAAGGTCACAACCATCGAGCGATTGAGCCCATGTGCTAGAGGTGCCCCAATCATCGTCAACCAAATGAGCATAAAGCGTAATGTTTCATCCGTCCAGCCTGGTGGATCTGAAAATACATAGCGGCCGATAACTTGCCAATTAGCAAAGATGGCCATCAAAGCTAAAATAATCGCACAAAGTGTCAATAAAAAGCGATTGAGTTTGATTCTAAGGTCAGGCTTATTCATCACTACCGTCACTTCCTCTTACTGAATTTATTGTTTCATAAACTTCTTCATACGTTGCCCCTTTAGCTACGAAATCATCATACATCGGGGTAACTTTTTCTCTAAATGGTTCTTTATCAATCTCATCGTAAAATTCAACGCCTGCTTCTTCGGCTACTTTTCGACTTTCAGTTAGTAAGTCTTGGTTCACAGAACGAAACTCTTCGTTATTTTCTTCAATAGCGGTCACGATAGTTTGATAATCTTCATCAGATAACGTTTCATAAAATTCGGTTGACATCAGGAAGATATCAGGAATCATTTGATGTTCGGTGTACGAATAGCTCTTAATCACATCTTTGTGACTATTGGCGGTCAAAGCGAGTTCGTTATTTTCGGCGCCATCAATCACCCCTTGTTGGAGTGCGGTATAGGTTTCACTAGATGACATAGGTGTCGATGCTCCGCCTAACAACTGAACCATCCGGGTACTACTCGGGTTTTGCATGGTTCGAATCTTTTGCCCTTTCAAATCATCTGGACTTAAGATTGGATTATTCGATGCCGTATAAAAATTACGGGCCCCCGATGGATACCAGCCAACCATGATAAAGCCTTTGTCATAGGTCACTTCATTTAACTGTTCCACGATGTTCGTTTCATTCATCGCCCGATACAAATGATCTTCATCTTCAAATAAGAATGGTAAGCCAAAAACGCCATACAACGATTCGAAGCCTTCCAAGGTAATCCCACTGACTTTTGCCATATCCAAAGCACCGGCTTCAATCGCTTCAATGTTTTCTGGTTCACCGCCCAAAGTTCCCCCACCATAAACTTCCATTGAATAGCGCTTATTCGTAGCGCTTTCAATTTGTTGCGGTAATTTATCTAAAACGACGGCTGGACCAGATCCAGTCGGTGCTCCATGAGCAAATGTGATCACTTTTTGGTCAGAATGGTTTGATTGACTAGAAGCACTGTACCCTGCCAATAAAAGAATTGCCGCACAGCCTGCCAAACCTAGTTTTAGCGCTAATTTTAACTTCATAATATCCCCTCTTCACTTAGTAATTCGTTGCCAAAACTTCCTTTCAATTATCGCAGGAAGTTTGTTGCTAGCATTATGCTAGCAACAACGCTTCGTCCGACGATTATGATTGGTGGTAACAACTTAACAATAAGCAATTAGTAATTCGGTTAAACACAAAACGGTTAGTGACTGACCGTATGGCATTGCAGTCTGATCAATCTCACGATAAAAGTCCAAGCTATCGCCCATCCCTGTACCAATCGACACATTTTGGACTTCGCCCGTTTCATCGATTTGGTTAATTAAGCCCTCTGTCGCGCGATAAGCAACTTCTAAGTACTCTTTTGATAAATAATTTTTGTGAACGGCTTTTAAAATGCCATAAGCAAACCCGGCTGTGGCCGATGATTCAACATAAGAAGTGGGATCATCAATCAACGTATGCCATAAACCACTTGCACTTTGGTGTTTAGCCAAAGCTTTGACTTGTGCTTCTAGCGTCGACAACAACAATTCACGTAAAGCATCGCCTTTTTTCAATTCTAAGATTTCAATAATTTCTGGAATCGCAATCGTTAACCAACAATTGCCACGAGCCCAAAATGCTTCGGCATAGTTATGATGACCTTCAAATGTCCAACCGTGATACCAAAGCCCAGTTTTTTTATCCATTAAGTATTTAATATGAATCATAAACTGATAACGGGCTTCTTCAAGATACTCGCTACGATTGAGTAATTTCCCGATTTTAGCTAGTGGCAAGACCGTCATCATCAACGTATCATCCCACAGTTGATTGGTATTGGCTGGACCATAGGTAGCATGTTGCAAGCCATTTTCATCTGTGCGCGGCATTTCTTCCATCACCCATTCAGCCCATTGTTCTAAGTACGGCAAATATTTGCTATCGCGCGTTTCTTCATACAAATAAGCCATTGTTAGTAACGGTGCCATCGTATTGACATTCTTAGGTGGGGCCCCTTCTGCCATTCGTTGTTCAAACCACTCATCAACCACTTGTTTCGCTCGGGCATTTTTAGTGATTTGATAATTTTTATAGATGCCATACAAACCAACACCTTGCGGCCAATTCCAAATTGACCAACTCTTATCATCAACTTTAAGACCATCAAAATCTAACAGAAATTCACCGGTATTATCTTTAATCGTGGTGAGGTTATTAATCAATAAATCAATTTTTGCTTCAACTACTTCTTTTTCAATAAATATTTTTTCCTTGATAATCATCTTACGCCCTCCATTTAAAGCGGTTTCATTTTTTTTTAAGTGCTCGTTACTGATAAGCCTGGTCGCTTAACTACAAGACAAATTTTACTTTGGAACGCCCCGTAATTCAATAACATAATATCAGTACACATGTAACCGTTTTACACATTAGAACATTTCTTTTGCTGCACAAAAAAACTCTCTAAAATTCGGTCTGTACGCTTTCACACAAACCAAGCATTAAAGAGTTGTAACAAATCATGACATCTGGCATAAATCCTATGCACTACCAGAACAAAGGTTACGCCTGATGGATTTTTTCCACCGCCACGCGTAGTTTTTCATCTTTCGTTTCTTCCAAAACAACAAATAAATAAGGCTTTCGTTGCTCAATTATTTGGATAATCGCTTGATAATCCATCACGCCTTCCCCTAAAGCCGTAGGGACAATCTCTTGGTCATTAACGAGGTAATCTTTCAAATGAAAACCAACAATCTGCTCACCAAACTTGTCAAAAGCCGTTTCAACCATGGCCACTTGCTCTTGGTAATTGCTCGCATCAATTAGATTGGTCGGATCCAAAATAATCCCTAGATACGGTGAGTCGACGGCCTTAATTAAGCGTTCAACTTTTTCTAGTGAATGCAGCGGATGATTTACCCCCGGCTCAATCCCGATGATTGTCTGATGTCTTTCACCAGCTTTTACTAAGCGTTTAATCACTTGGACCATCTCATCAAAGGCTGCTTCGGTGAAATTGTCTGGTGTATAATGAATTTCGGGATAAACATTTCCCGTTTCGGTCGCGACCATGTTGGCCCCAAATGAATGGGCCATCGCTACATACTGCTCAAATTTCATCAAATTTTCCTCACGAATGGTCAAATCAGGATGAATCATGTTGATATAGCAACTTAAAATGCCGATCGTGACATCCTTTTGGGCGAATTGCTGCTTAAAATAATTCCCCATCCCCGGATTGATGGCAGCTTGACTTGTTGGTAAAGTGGGAAAAGATAACCCTAGCGCCAATTGGACCGTCTTAATCCCGGAATCACTAGCAAGCTCCGCTAATTCTTGGATTGTAGCAACCGTCGTAAAATCATGGCCTCTCGCAGTTAATGATACTTGCTTCATAAAAACACTCCTACTCATTCATTCTCGCTTCATTTTGTAAGAAGGCCTGGGACTTTTTATCCCAGGCCTTTTTACACGATCGTATTACTATGGTTGTTTTCCGATATACGCTAAAATCCCACCATCGACATACAAAATATGCCCATTCACAAAATTAGACGCATCAGAGGCTAAAAAGACTGCCGAGCCAGCTAAATCACTTGGATCGCCCCAACGTGCAGCTGGGGTTTTGGAAACGATGAATTGATCAAAGGGATGTTTTGACCCATCTGCTTGTAGTTCGCGCAATGGTGCCGTTTGCGGAGTGGCGATATAGCCCGGGCCAATCCCATTACATTGAATATTGGCTTCACCAAATTCAGAACAGATATTTTTGGTAAGCATCTTCAATCCGCCCTTAGCTGCCGCATAGCCAACAACTGTCTCACGCCCTAATTCACTCATCATGGAACAAATATTAATGATTTTTCCATGACCTTTTTTAATCATCGAAGGTAAGACTGCTTTGGACATGATAAATTGACCGTTCAAATCAACATCAATGACTTGTCTGAAATCGGCTGCTGACATTTCTAACATCGGAATCCGTTTAATAATACCGGCATTATTCACTAAAATATCAACGACCCCGACTTGCGCTTCAATTTCTTTCACACCGGCTTCCACCGCAGCTTCATCTGTAATATCAAAGACAAAGCCATATGCTTTAATTCCTACTTCTTGATAATTAGCGACTCCTTTACTAACCCCTTCAGCTGTGCGGTCATTAAAGACAATCGTCGCTCCAGCTGCTGCTAATCCTTTCGCAATTTCAAAACCAATGCCGTAGACTGCGCCTGTAACTAATGCTACTTTCCCCGTTAAGTTAAACAGCTCCATTGAAAAATCCATTTTGGTTCCTCCTCTTATTTTAAGTCGCTCATCGCTACCATATCCATATCAGTATAAGTAATATTTTCGCCACACATCGCCCAAATAAATGAATAGTTGCTTGTTCCCACACCAGAATGAATCGACCAACTTGGTGAGATAATCGCCTGTTCATTATCAACGCCTAAATGTTTGGTTTCATCCGGTTTGCCCATCATATGAAAGACTTTAGTGTCCTCATTGGCAAAGTCAAAGTAAACATAGGCTTCCATCCGTCGTTCATGCGTATGACAAGGCATGGTATTCCACGCACTACCTTCTGCAATAATTGTATAGCCCATTTGTAATTGACAGCTTTCACAAACATTCGGATGGACGTATTGATAAATTTTGCGTTCATTTAACGTCTGGCCTTCACCCGTTTCCACTGGCTTGATTTGATCGATACTAATTTTAACATTCGGATATTTATGATGCGCCGGGACACTACTCACATAGAATTTCGCTGGATTTTGGGCATCCGTCGAAGTAAAGATGACGCTTTTGGTTTCTTTGCCAATATAGTAGCCATCTTGTTTTTTCATGGCTTCTTTTTGGCCATCAATTTCAATAAATCCGGGTCCACCGATATTAATGACGCCTAATTCGCGGCGCTCCAAGAAATAATCAACACCTAGTTCTTTACTTAAAACAATCTCTAACGCTTCCTCAGCTGGCGTCACACCGCCGAAAATCATTCGATCATTGTGCGTATACGTTAAACAAATTTTACCTGGCGTAAAGACTTTCTCTACTAAAAATTCTTCACGTAATTCTTTCGTTGAATAGTGACGAATATCTAACGGGCTGTGCGTGTATCTCGTTTCCATTGTTTGCATATTTTAAGCGCTCCCTTATCGATTTATTTTCGCATTACCATTATTTTTAAACTGGTTCACTTCTAGTTCATTAAATTGATTGCAATCGCCAATTACCGTATGTTTCAAGACTGTTGCCGCTGTTGCAAAATCAATTACTTCTTGTGGCGGTAGGTTGGCTAATAACCCATGGAGGACGCCTCCACTAAACGCATCACCGCCGCCAATTCGATCAACAATTGGGTCAATCACATACGGACGAGATTCGTAATACGTGCCATCCATCCACAAAGTTCCCGTGACTGCATTAACCGTTGATGATTGCACGTCACGAATCGTGGAATAAATGACTTGAAGATTGGGATACAAGCGCTGAATTGCTTGATAAGCATACGTTAGTTCATCTTCTGCGCTTGGACCTTTTTCAATGCCTAAGAGATATTTGGCATCTAGTATTCCGGCCGAGCAATAGTCAACATACGGCAAGACTTTTTGTAATAACTGACCAGCGGCTTTTTGTGACCATAATTTGCTACGATAATTAATATCAAAACTAATTTTCACGCCGGCTTTTTTGGCCGCTTGAATCAAACTTAACGTTAATTCTTGCCATTTAGGCGACAACGCTGGGGTAATGCCAGAAATATGAAAAAGTTCCATTCCCTCAAATAAAGAATCTAGCTCCCACGCCAAGTTTTCCAACTGCGAAAAGCTCGAATATTGTCGATCATATGTTACCGTTGAGGCGCGTTGACCAATCCCGGTCTCGACGTAATACGATCCTAGTCGACCTTCACCCGTTAAAAGATAATCGGTCCGTACGCCATATTGTTGTAAATGTAATTTCGCCGCCTGACCCACGATATTATTAGGGACTTGACTGGCAAAAAAAACTTGATGACCAAAATTCGCTAATGAAATTGCAACATTGGCCTCCCCACCACCATAATGTATAGACAGGGTGTCACTTTGATTGAAACGCGCCTCACTTGTTGTTGAGAGGCGTAACATGATTTCGCCTAATGTCAGTACTTTGGCCATCCTAACACCCCTTGATTTCACGATATTTTGCTGCATATTCTTGGGCAATTGCGGTCACCTTAGCAAAATCGCCCGTCGCTGCCGGTGCTAAAAGATTGCCGCCAACCCCAACGGCAACTACGCCGGCGTTAAACCAAGCTTCCATATTTTCTAAACTCACACCACCCGTTGGCATGATATTTAACTGCGGTAAAGGCGCTTTGAACGCTGAAATAATTTTAGGTCCAAAGGCGCTTCCTGGAAAGAGCTTGATAATATCGACGCCACTGGCTAACGCCTGTTTCATCTCCGTAACCGTCATACATCCAGGTAAATAGGGAATTTGATACAAGTTACAAAGTCGCGCTGTTTCTTCATCGAAAAATGGACTGACAATATATTTTGCCCCCGCAGCAATTGCTTGTTTGGCTGTAATAGCATCCAAGACCGTCCCCGCACCAATCAAAACTTCTGGCTGCTCTTTATATGCTGTTACCAATTCGCGAATGACTTCTTCTGCTTGGGGAACCGTGAAAGTTAACTCAATCCCGACGATCCCCCCTTTAATAATGGCATGACTCGCTTCAAGCGCGTTTTCTTTCGTTTCGCCTCGAACAACAGCGATGACCCCCGCTTTTTCTAACCCAACTAAAATATCTACATTTTTCAAAAAAAGACTCCCTTTCTCATTTGGAAACTCATTTTTCTTATAAGGAATTACAGTTCGTATTATACATCAACAATATTTTTTTGCAACCCCTTACATTAATTTTTGCTCAATTTTATTTTTGGTTGTTTGAATCGCTTGAATGATTTGTGCCGTCAGAGTTGGTGTTAAGCGATATTTGGGCATGCTGACACTAAACGTCCCCACGATTTTTTCTGCTACCACCAAGGAGGCGCCGAAACAAAAAATCTCTAGTTCCATTTCTTCATCATCAAACGCTACTTTCCGTTGATTAATTTGAATTAGCTCATTTTTTAAGTTGAGTGGCTTAGTAATGGTCTTTTCCGTAAACGCTACTAGCTGATGTGTGGCCAAATAGGTCGTTAGTTCTTCGGCTGAATACTCGGCTAGCGCGGCTTTGCCCATTGCTGAGCTATACAAAGGACGCGTAATGCCGATCCTTGAAGACATGCGAATGGATTGATTCTTAGGTTCTAATTTATCAATGTAGAGAATTTCATCATTTTCAACAATCCCCAAATGAATCGTTTCATCAATCGTTTGCTGTAACTCAGCTAAATATGGTTGGGTCAGTTCAATTAACGCTGCTTGATGCGGCTCATCACTCGTATAATTGATGAGCCGTGTCCCTAGTGAATAAGTTTTCCCTTGATTTTTTTTGACGTAACCAATCAAAACTAAGGTATCTAATATTTTTAAAGCCGTCGATTGCGTTAAGTTTATGCTAGTGGAAATCGTTTGTAAGGTTTGGTTCGGATTTTCTGCGATATAATCCAATAATTTGGCCGCCTTAATCAACACCGTTCCATACGGTTTCTTTTCCATATAATCAACTCCGTTTTCTTTATAGGATAATAATAGCACTAAAACGTCAGATGTAAACACAAAAAAACAAGCGCTTCCAACAAATGCAGTTTTTGTTAGGCTTGTTTCGCTCTGTTCTCTTCGATGGTGTAAAACAAAAAAAGAATCACCGCAGCTAAATTTCTGCCGGTGATTCCTGATTAACAAATTTTTTATTTCCATTCACGTAAATAACTGAGCGGTAACTCCATGCGGACAGTCTTATTGGGATCCACAACCTGACAAATTCGTAAATTGCCCGCTAGAGATAACAGATGAATCGCTTCACCTTTACTTAAACCAGCATATTTTTCAACGAAGTAGACCATATTTTTCGTCGCACCAACACAAGCTTCATCCACGGTTTTCTTCGACGACAACGTACTAATTTTCCCATTCCGAACTAAAAAGGGTAAGGGCCACTCAGTCTGCTTTTGTAAATGAACAGCAACGGTCACTTCACAAGGAACCTCTGCTCCACAAACCGAAACTTCGCCATCACCCATTGCCGCATGACAATCCCCTAGTGACAATAACGCGCCCGAAACATTGACCGGCAAATACAAATCTGTGCCTTCTGTGATTTCCTTACAATCCATATTGCCACCATGATCATCCGGCGTGCCACAGCCAATCGCCGCATCTTTAGGTGCCGTGCCAATTACGCCAATCATCTTATTTAGTGGAATCGCGATTTTTTCATTAAATTGGAGCTGCTCTGCCGTGACGTCTAAAATCCGAATCGTATTTTCCGTGAGCTCATCACCCATAACACCGGCATTCGGCCCCGTAAAAATGGTTGCTGGACCTTGAATCACAATTTTTTTTATTGAAACGATCAAGGTATCGCCAGGTTCGGCCCCTTCGACAAAAACCGGTCCTGTCGCGGGATTCACCCGTTCCCAATCCAATTTTTCAAAAGACCCATGTTCATCGGTAATTTGGTTAGTAAAGCAATCATACGTTTCAAAGGTTACTTCTTCCCCCGGTTTGATGGTTGCGACTGGTGGATTTTCTTTGCTGAGTGCAAAAACACAATTTTCTTTTTGAATATAGGTCATCATATTAGCTCCTTTTCATCAAATTTTAATTATGATACCACGATTTCTGAGTAGCCTCAATTGAATTTACGTATATTTAACAGTAATTTTGAGTATTTCTATTCAATTAAATTCCTATTCAGATGAATAACAGTATATAATAAAGCTACCGTTAGTAATGTGATTGTGCATGGCTTTGGGGGTTGTATGAGACGAGCCATCACCTAAGAGAGCATTATTAGCACCTATTAATTAACTTAAGGAGTTTTGCAATGAAAATACCGCTCAATGAATCGATCCAATTAACCAAAGAACAACGCAAAGGGTTCGTCCCGGCCGTCGTGCTTTTAGGCTTGATTGCCATTATTTTCTCACAATATTTTTTCAGCGTTTTTTCCACTAATTTCTCAAATCCTGGTTGGCGTGAAGTTTATGATAACTTCTCAACCTTTGGCGTCATCCTCTTCACCCTTGCTCTTTGCCGAGTCGTTGAAAAACGGACACCGGCCTCACTTGGTTTTACCAAAAAGAATAGCGGCCAAAATTACTTAATTGGGCTAGGGGCTGGCTTGTTTTTGGTCAGTCTAATCATCTTACTTAATATCCTGACCGGTGCGAGCACGATTTCCTTTGAGGGAAGCCAAATCAAATGGGGGTATGTCCTCTTATCTTTTGTCGGCTATATGGGACAAGGGTTGATGGAAGAAACGGTTAGCCGTGGCTTTATCATGAACAGCATCGCTTCTCGTTATGGCATCTTAGCGGGGATTCTCATAAACTCCTATATGTTTGCCTCACTGCATCAAAGAAATGCCGGCTTCACTTGGTTAGGTGCGGGTCTTAATATCTTTTTGATTGGCGTTATGTTTTCACTACTCTTTTACTACACGAATAGTATCTGGATTAACGGTGCTTTACATACCGTTTGGAACTTTTCAGTCGGGCCGATTTTTGGTGTTCAAGTCAGTGGGATGGAACCTTATTCGTCGATTTTCTCTACTGAAAATGATCCTAGCAAGAGCTTGATCAATGGTGATGCTTTCGGTATTGAGGCTGGCATCACAACCCCAATCGTCATCATCTTTGCTATCGTCGGTCTCATTTATCTCATTAAGAAAAAGACCTGGGAAAGCATCATCGCTTCAAATCGTGGTTCTATAAATTGGGGCACCCTTTTTAACCCTTTGTCAACTAAAACTGATGACATCGATTAATGAAAGTTCTCTCGCTTAAATTACGTACAAGCTACTCATTTATCTACTATGCAAGGAGGAACAGACATGAAAATCCCTTTCAATGAATCAATCCAATTAACCAAAGAACAACGCAAAGGGTTCGTTCCCGCAGTCGTCCTTTGTGGCACGATTGCTACTATTATCTCACTTTCTTTCTTTGGCATCTTTTCCAGCAATTTTTCGAATCCTGGTTGGCTCGAAATTTACAATAATTTCTCTAGCGCCGGGGTCATTCTCTTCATCCTCGCCTTTTGCCGGGTGATTGAAAAACGGACACCGGCCTCACTGGGATTTACCAAGAAAAATAGCGTCAAAAACTACTTCATTGGTCTTGGAATGGGCTTTATTCTAATCAGTCTGATCATCTTGATTAATACCATGACCGGTGCCATCACGGTGTCCTTTGATGCAAGCCAAATCAAATGGAGCTTTGTACTCTTATCTTTTATCGCTTATATGGCACAGGGATTGATGGAAGAAACGCTCAGTCGCGGTTTTATCATGAACAGTATCGCTTCTCGTTATGGCGTCTTAGCGGGGATTCTGATTAACTCCTATATGTTTGCCTCGATGCATCAAAGAAGTGAAGGCTTCACTTGGTTGGGGGCCGGAATCGACATCTTCTTAATTGGGATTATGTTCTCCCTACTCTTTTACTACACGAATAGCATCTGGATTAGCGGTGGCCTACATACGGCTTGGAATTTTTCCGTTGCACCAATCTACGGTGTCCGAGTTAGTGGCATGGAACCTTATTCGTCGATTTTCTTAACGGAAAATGATTCCAATAAGCCCATTATCAACGGCGGCGTTTTTGGGATAGAAGGCGGCATCGTGACCCCAATCGTCGTTCTCTTCGTTATTGCCGGTCTCATCTATCTCATTAAGAACAAACCATGGGATAGCATCATCGCTAAGAATCGATAAAAAATCAAAAAAAGCTGAACAACGATACGCATCGTTGTTCAGCTTTTTACTTTAAATTTTTGCTGGCTTCATTTTGGGCCAAAGGATGGCCGTAAATACGACTAAGACCAGCGTTACAATAATTCCACCTTCAAAACCAAAGCTTCCCCCATTAAAGAAGACGCGATCTGTCAAATGTTCGGTTAAGAAACTTTCTGAGACGGTACCACTCACTTCGACACCCAAGATGGGGCCCATCACAAAATTCCACATCGAATGAATACCACCGACTAATAAGATACTTCCGGTAACTTGATAGACAACGGCAAACATCGCTCCGGCTAAGAATAGATTCAGCGCTGAAAGCCAAGTCATACCAGGATTATTGATATGAATGAAGGCAAAAACAAGGGAACTCACAACAATTGACAGTGGTACGCTATATTTCTTTTGCAAACTACTAAATAAATACCCACGTACGACCACTTCTTCTGTTAACCCTTGGATTAAGAAGAAAATGAACATCGCCAAGATCATTAACCAGTTCACATCCGGGTTTAACGCGGGTTCAATAAAACCAAACACGACATTAATTAAAAAGACCGTCACCATCAAAGCAATCCCGGTTAAAAGCCCCGTTAGATAACGTTTTGCTACCTTTTCTTTACTAAACCCTAGATCCTTCAGCGTAAACTTCGAAAACTTCTTCGCAGCCCAGATTGTCACTAATAAACTGGTAATCCAAGTCAACAGTAAGCTCACCGTGTTCATCACACCCTCAGGATTAGCTACCCGACCATAGGCTAGGTAACCGACGATGATTTGAAAGAAAATATTAGCAACCATCATCCAAATAAAGCAAATGAATAAAACGACTAAAAGTGGTTTTAGACAACTTTCCCAAAAACCAACTTGTTGGGAAGGCGTTTTATTTCCCATACTAACTCCTCCTCACGTCAACAACGGCCCGTAACACTTATTAAGCAGCGCTCACTATCAACTTATTTTTGTTCTGTTGGTAAGAATTCCCGAATTCGTTTGGTGAAGTTTTCTAGATTTCTTGTTTGAATATAGACTTCGCCTACACCTTCAAAACGGTTCACCAAACCTTCACCCGTTTTAAAGCCAACGGCACCAGATGCTGCTTTAATGTCATAACTTAAGCGGTTGGTCCATGCAACGACGTGTTGATTATCAATGATGACTGGTTGGCTACCATCGAGTTGAATCTTTTCTAGTTCACCAAAAGCGGAAACAAGCAAGGTTCCTTGGCCTTTGGTTTTCATCACATACAACCCACCGGTACCACCAAAGAGTGCCCCTTTCACATCTTGACGAACCATCTCATAGGCAACCTCTTGATCGCAAGCTAGAAAGGTCCCCGTATTTAAACACCATTGCTCAGCACCGACTTCAATTGCCACAATCTCCCCTGGAACTTCTGGTGCTACGGCCTCCCCACCGACGAAGCCATGGATCCCACCGCTGACGCTCCCTCCGGCACTGGAAAAAACGATAAATCCGATTCCTCCGGACTCGCGCCTGCCACCGGATAGTGATTTCTACAGTCTTGAATGTCCGACGCTCCGATCTACTACCTCGAATCCGGTAAGGAAACCGACCTTTTCCAGGTCGCCTGGAAAGCCCAGCTCCCCCTTCTCATCAAAGGTCCCACCGGCTGCGGAAAAACCCGATTCGTGCGTCACATGGCACAAAAACTCGGACGCCCCCTCCTCACCGTCTCCTGCAACGAAGACACCTCCGCCACCGACCTCCTGGGGCGTCACCTCCTCCTCGGCGGAGAAACCCGCTGGACAGACGGCCCCGTCACCCGCGCCATCCGCGAAGGAGGCATCCTCTATCTCGATGAGGTCGCCGAAGCCCGCGCCGACGCCATCGTCGTCGTCCACTCCATCACCGACGATCGTCGCGAACTCTACCTCGACCGCACCGGAGAATCCCTCCGTGCCACCCCCGAATTCATGGTCGTCGCCAGCTACAACCCCGGCTACCAGCACTCCATGCGCGAACTCAAGCCCTCCACCCGCCAGCGCTTCGTCGCCCTCCATTTCGGATTTCCCGCCCCCACCCAGGAAGAAGAAATCCTCCTTCACGAAACCAACTGCGACACCCCCACCGCCAAAGCCCTCGTCAAGATCGCCACCAAAGCCCGCAGCCTCACCGAACTCTCCCTGCTCGATCCCGTTTCCACCCGCCTCCTTGTCGATGCCGCCCACCTCATCGCCGGAGGTCTACCCCCCCGTCGCGCCGCACACGCCGCCATCGCCGAACCTGTCTCCGACGACGCCGACACCGTCACCGCCCTCAAACACCTCATCGACCTTCATCTTTAGCAAAAGCGCATCATGCTCGAGTGGGAAGAACACACGTTTCTCGGGATCAAATCCCTCTACCAACGTCTCGTAACCCGCCCACGCGAAAAAGCCGCCGCCGCCGTCCGCATCCACCTCCACCCCCACCGGCAAACGCTTTTCCTTCTCGCCCAGATCGCCGCCAGCAAACCCGTCACCCTCTTCGAAACCGAAGACCCGATCCTCTGCGACCACGAGCGTATTTTCCTCCCCCCCGCCTTCGACATCTGCTCCACCCCCGAAGCCAACCTCGACCTCTACCGCACCAAAACCCTTCTTGCCGGACTCGCCATCCGCCATCGTTGGAACCAACCCCTCGCCGACCACCTCCTCGAAATCGGCCAGACCTTTCCACTCTTGCCCGAAAGAATCTTCCGCCTCGCCACCCACTTCGAAACCCCCGAAGACCTCTGGGAAACCCTCGGCACTCCCCGACAATCCGCCGACGTCCCCGCCGAAGAAAAACACGCACTCGAGACTGGCAACTCCGAAGACACCGAACCCGAAGACCTCGAAATCACGGAAATTCAGGGACGCGGCCAGCTCAACATCCAGCCCGAAGACGACCACGAAGACGACGGCATCGGCTACGAAATGCCCATTCACACCTTCGAAAAAGCCGAGACCCTCGAAGAACACTCCGGTCTCAGCCGCCGCAACGACCAGGACGACGAACTCCACGACCACGAAGAAGCCCTGCGACAGATCAACATGACCCACGTTCTTCGCTCCCACGAACGCCCTCGCTCCATCTACCGCGCCGACGTTCTGCTCGAATCCTTCGCGCTCGAAGCCGACGCCTCCCCCTCCGCCGAAGGCATCCCTTACCCCGAATGGAACCACAAAAAACGTCAAATGCGTCAGGACTGGTGCCGCCTGCGCGAAAGCCGCGTTCCGTCCCCCGATCCCGACTGGCTCACCGATCCCATGCGGCGTCACCAAGGCCTCATCCTTTCCCTAAAAAAATCCTTTGCCCGCCTCGCCAACGAACGTCTCCGCGCCAAAAAACAACCCACCGGCTCCGAATTCGACATCGATGCCCTCATCGAAAATCGCATCGGATGGCAGTCCGGCCAGGCCGCCGACGAGAACATTTACATCGAAAAACACCGTCGCCTCCACGACGTCGCCGCCCTCGTTCTCCTCGACCGCTCCTACTCCACCGACGGCTACATCGACGGACGTCGCGTACTCGACGTCATCCGCGAAACCATGCTCTGCACCGGCGAAGTCCTCGACACCTATCTCGAAACCTTCGGCGTCGCCGCCTTCAGCTCCGACACACGCCACCACTGCGCCTTCGATTGGGTCAAACCCTTCGCCGCTCCGTGGATAACCGCCCGCACCGCTCTCTCCGGCCTTCACGCCGCCGGATACACCCGTATCGGCACCCCCCTTCGTCACGCGCAGGAACTTCTCGTCAAACTCCCCGCCGAGCGCAAAGTCATCATCCTCATCACCGACGGACGCCCCTGCGACTACGACCGCTACGAAGGTGCCTACGGCGTTCACGATGTCAAACACGCCATCGCCACCGGACGCGCCAACAACATCGACACCCACGCCTTCGCCATCGAGACCCGCGCTCGCGAAACCTTCCCCTCCATGTTCTCACGTGACCACTTCCACATCGTTCCCAAGCCCGCCGCCCTCACCACCAGCCTGTGCGAACTCTTCGCAAAACTGCGCACCAGATAACTCCATGTCCACCGCCCGGCGCAA
>JBKEDL010000049.1:0-70062 GCA_047975385.1 Enterococcus sp.
TATGTATTACGAAGCTACGCTGAATGGCGACAAGAACGAAATTTATCTAGATGCTTACAAGAAATTTGAGAATCGGTGTGTTGAAGTCTAGCCCGCGCTAGGCTTTTTCTTTCGTCCTGAACATGACGTTAAACTGTTCATCCATTCGTGGTCGTTGCCACGTAAAACAATCGAAGGAGTGTATCACATGAAACGAGAACAACTAAAAGAATTAGGTTTAACAGATGAACAGATTGGAAATGTCATGGGGCTTCACGGTCAATCCATTAGCGAGTTGAACACACGTTTAGCTACTGCAGAAAGCGAGCGTGATTCAGCGAAAACGCAACTTGAAAGCAACCCAAAAGAGTTTGAGGCGCTAAAAAAGCTCGGACATCGATTGTCCGAGCTTTTGACGAATAGGTAATAAGTTAAAGCGTGTTAACCAAAAATTGCCATTGCTAAGGCTTGTTGAATATCATTAATGCTTTTATCTTTTCTAAATTGTAATGACTCGGCTGGTTCAACACCACTTGAAATCCAGATTTTTAATTCAGCTTCTAAATCTAGATGGCCCGCAGTTTCCACACTAAAGCGTGAAATACTTTTATAAGGAATCGATTTGTATTCTACTTTTTTACCAGACATCCCTTGTTTATCAACAATGATTAACCGATACTCGGTGAAAACGACTAAATCCCGAACGAGTTTGAAGGCTAAATTGATTTCTTCTTGTGGAATTAAGACGCTCCCTAATTGTTCTTTGACTTCTTTGTGACTCACTTCTGTTGCATTTCCTAAAAGTCCATTGAATAATCCCATTTGTTTACCTACTTTCTATTAGTTTCTATTAAAAAATTCAATCATCTTCTGAAAAAACTTAGCTATGATTGCTTTCTGTCTAGTATTTTTGCGAAATCAGCTAGTCAATGAAAAATGTGTGTTTCGCTTTCCATTGCTCGACTTTGATAAACAGCCAAAAGCCATAGATTCCAAAAGTGATAACGGTTAACAAGAGCCACTTAATCCAATTACCGAATAACTGCATGGCCGTTCCGTCAAAATAGAGCCGCTGCCCATTAATGACCGTATGTTTGATTTTCCAATTGTACATCAAACAAATTCCCCAAGGCGCACAAATCCCCAAGGTCAAAACGGTAATTAATGTTGCTAGGATCCAAGTGCCAATATAGGTTAATAAACCACCATCAAAATATGAACTCCTCAAAATCATAACCTCCGTTAGTTTTTTCTAGTATAACAGAAGTTGGCATATTTGATAATCGGCCTCGAGTCGTAAAAAGACGTTGGGAATAAAAGTTGCTTCTCTAATCGCGAGGACTGGAATTCTCCTGCCATTTTTTAGGGCTCCAAATAGTTCCTTCCAATGAAATTTGTAGGCTCTCATTGTCATCTTCGAGCGCTTCAATATATTTTCGAACTTCTTGGATAATAAATTGATTTTCAGTGGTTTCGATTCGTTGTAATTGTTCATTGAGCCAAGTATTTCTCAAAATAGCCACCTCCAAAAACAGTGTAACACGAAAGTGAAATTAGCGATGAATGGATGCCTCGAGAGAAATACTTAATGAGTCGTTTTCTGAGAGGGATAACAATGTGCATTTGTTTTGCGGCGTTGCATCTTTCGATATTGTTTATCATCCCAAAGTGTAAACCAAAGTAAAAAAAGCGGCGTGAAGATTAATAAGGTAATGTCTAAGCCGTAAGTCGTGCTCACTAAACCGATGAGTAGCCCTAAAATAATTAAAGCAATTCCTTGTAGTGTGTTCATAAAATCACTCCTTAATAAAATGCGAACAAACGTTTGTGGTTACATTATACGAATGTACGTTCTAGTTGTAAAGAAAAAAATCTGAAATTCTTTAAGAATTTCAGATTAGGAGTTAAATGAATGGGCGATATAAGCCGATAACTAAACCCAAGATGCTAACATTAGGCAAGATGATCGGTTCCATAAAATCATTTTCAGGTTGGAGTCGAATTTGATTCTTTTCTCTGAAGAATCGTTTGCAAGTAGCTTCATTATCATCGGTCATCGCAATGATGATATCGCCATTTTTAGCAGAGTCTTGTTTTCTGACGATTACCTGATCGCCATCAAGGATGCCACTATTAATCATACTTTCGCCTTTAATCGTTAGCATAAATAAACTGCCGGAATCATGGGATAAATTAGGCGGTAAAGGGAAAAAATCAGAAGCCTCTTCAACTGCCAAAATAGGTTCTCCCGCAGTAACGACACCTAATAATGGAATCGTACTTGGTTGTGCACCTAGTTTTTCTAGTCCGAGGGTGGTTAGTTCAATGGCTCTCGGTTTCGTTGGATCGCGTAAAATTAAGCCTTTTTTTTCAAGCCGTGACAAGTGACCATGGACGGTCGAAGTTGAAGATAAGTTCACCGCTTCACCAATTTCACGGACGGTCGGTGGATAGCCTTTTTCAGTCACACGATCATGGATAAAATGTAGAATATCGATTTGGCGATTTTCTGTTCGCTTAGTCATAGCGTGCACCTTCTTTCATTTAATAAATCAAGTTTAGCATAAAAAAACATTTAAATCAAACAAACGTTCGTGTGAGAGAGGTTGTATTTCTGTGTGATTTTTTATACTATATAAAAGAGTTGAAAGGGAGGTTAACAAATGTTATCACCGGAAAAATTAGCAAGAATCAACGAGCTGGCCAATAAGAAAAAAACGGCTAGTTTGACAAAAGCGGAAGAACAAGAGCAATTGGCGTTACGTAAAGAATATTTGGCAACTTTTCGTTCTGGTATGAAGCATCATATCGAGGGCATGAAGGTTGTTGATCCGCTAGGAAATGATGTAACACCAGAAAAATTAAAAGAAATTCAAAAACAAAAAGGGCTACACGACCGTTAAATAATGTAAGAATTGATTTTTAAGATGAAATCATTTACACTAATCTTAGCTTAAATAAAGGTAAAAAAAACCTAAAATAGGAGGAATCATCTTTGTTTGATAAAATTGATGAGTTAGGCGTTAACACATTGCGCACATTAAGTATCGAAGCGGTTCAAAAAGCGAATTCAGGGCACCCGGGGTTACCGATGGGAGCGGCTCCCATGGCCTATGCGTTATGGACGAAGCACTTAAAAGTAAATCCTAAAACTTCTAGAAATTGGGTCGACCGTGATCGTTTTGTTTTATCGGCGGGTCATGGTTCAGCACTATTGTATAGCTTACTGCACACTGCAGGCTACAACGTAACAATTGATGATTTAAAAAATTTCCGTCAATGGGATAGTAAAACACCGGGGCATCCAGAAGTTGATCACACAGATGGTGTCGAAGCAACAACGGGTCCTTTAGGCCAAGGAATTGCGATGGCTGTTGGGATGGCAATGTCAGAAGCGCATTTAGCTGCAACTTATAACCGTGATGCGTTTAACGTCATGGATCACTATACCTACGCTTTATGTGGTGATGGTGATTTAATGGAAGGTGTTTCTCAAGAAGCTGCTTCAATGGCAGGTCACATGAAATTAGGTAAATTAGTTGTCTTATATGATTCAAATGATATTTCTTTAGACGGTCCAACTTCAAAAGCTTTCACGGAAAATGTTGGCGCGCGTTTTGAAGCGTATGGTTGGCAACATATCTTAGTTAAAGATGGTAACGACTTAGCGGCGATTTCTGAAGCGATTGAAGTAGCCAAAGCTGAAACAGACAAACCAACTTTAATCGAAGTGAAAACAGTGATCGGTTATGGTGCTCCTAAAGAAGGAACATCAGCGGTACACGGTGCACCAATCGGTCAAGAGGGTATCGATACAGCTAAAGCCATTTATGGTTGGGAATACCCAGAATTCACTGTTCCTGAAGAAGCAGCTGCTCGTTTTAAAGAAGCGATTGTCGAACGTGGCGAAAAATCTGAAGACAAATGGAATGAATTGTTTGCCAAATATGAAGGGGAATACCCCGAATTAGCCGCACAATTTAAATTAGCTTTTGCCGGTGAATTACCTGAAGGTTGGGATCAAGAATTACCAACTTATGAAGAAGGAACCAGCCAAGCCAGTCGTGTCTCAAGTAAAGAAATGATCCAAGCTTTATCTAAAGCAGTCCCAAGTTTATGGGGTGGATCAGCTGACTTGAGTGCATCAAATAACACGATGGTCGCAGCTGAACAAGATTTTGAACCTGGTCAATACGAAGGCCGTAACATCTGGTTTGGTGTACGTGAATTTGCCATGGCTGCCGCCATGAACGGCATTCAATTACACGGGGGGACTAAAATCTATGGCGGGACCTTCTTCGTCTTTACCGACTACTTGCGTCCGGCTGTTCGTTTATCAGCGATTCAACATGCACCGGTTATTTATGTCTTAACACACGATTCAGTTGCAGTAGGAGAAGATGGACCAACGCATGAGCCGATTGAACAATTAGCTAGCGTTCGTTGCATGCCAAATGTTCAAGTGATTCGTCCGGCTGATGGGAACGAAACACGTGCCGCTTGGAAATTAGCGTTGACTACGACCGATAAACCAACAATCTTAGTTTTAAGTCGGCAAAACTTACCCGTCTTACCTGGTACAAAAGAACATGCGGATACAAATGTTACTCGCGGGGGGTATGTTTTATCACCGGCAAAAGGTGACACTCCTGAGGGAATCTTACTTGCGACTGGTTCTGAGGTAAATCTAGCGGTACAAGCACAAAAAGTTTTAGCTGAACAAGGCAAAGATGTTTCAGTCGTTTCCATTCCAAGCTTTGATTTGTTTGACGCACAAGATGCGACTTATAAAGAAACAGTTTTACCACAAGCGGTGACGAAACGTGTGGCGATTGAAGCCGGTTCATCATTTGGTTGGGCTCAGTACGTGGGCTTACAAGGCGCAACAATTACGATTGATCATTTCGGAGCTTCAGCGCCAGGTAATATCGTCTTAGAAGAATTTGGCTTCACTACGGAAAATGTTGTGAATGTTTTTAACAAATTATAAGTTGAAGAAAAAACGTTCAACTTGCTATAAAAAGTATAATTTGTTATTATATGGATACGGAAAATAAAATATTCCTTAGGGGAGTAACTGGCGACAAATGTCGTGTTAATATCAACAGTAAGTCAATCTGAAAAGATTTTCTGGTATTAAGTTTAAACGGTAAGACCTAAGATAGACTCATTGTATTGATGCTATCTTAGGTCTTTTTATTTCTGATTAAATAAGGAGGGTCTTGATTGAGCACAAATTTAGAAGAAACAACGAAAGCAGCTTCATCAGGTCAAAAAGATTATCAAGAATCATTAGACAGGTTATTTAATAACCAAGAGACAACGGATGCGGGGTTAAGTTCATCAGAGGCGCAGCAAAGGTTAGCAACTTTTGGTTATAATGAGTTGCAAGCCAAAGCTAAGACACCGCTTTGGAAAATGTTTTTAGAAACGTTTAAAGATGCGATGGTGGTGGTCTTATTAATTGTCGCCGTGGTCCAAGTGGCAATGGGCGAAACATTAGAATCAGGTGTTATCTTTGCTGTTTTATTAATGAACTCGGTCATTAGTGTGATTCAAGCGAAAAAAGCGGAGAATTCATTGGATGCCTTGAAGAAACTTTCCTCACCTTCAGCTAAGGTCTTTAGAAATGGGAAGTCTGAAATGGTCCCAGCGAGAGAAGTCGTTCCTGGCGATATTGTTTTACTGGATGCAGGGGATTTTGTACCGGCAGATGGTCGCTTGTTTGAAGCGAGTACCTTGAAGATTGATGAGGGGATGTTAACCGGTGAATCGGTTCCCGCTGAAAAAGAAGTTACGGAGATTGAAGGAACGGTCCCGATTGGTGATCGAGCCAATATGGTCCATAGTGGTACTTTGGTTGTTTATGGTCGGGGGAAATTCTTGGTGACGAAAACGGGTAGTGAAACCGAAATCGGTCAAGTTGCCAATCTTTTAGAAAATGCAACGAGTTCTGCGACCCCGTTACAGCGTAATTTAGACAAATTCAGTAAAAAATTAGGAATTGGTATTTTGGTCTTATCCGTCTTGATTTTTGCGATTCAATTGATCCGCATTTTCATGCATGGAACAGAAGATGCACTACCGAATATCGTCAACGCCTTCATGTTTGCCGTGGCTGTGGCTGTGGCTGCGATTCCAGAAGCCTTACAATCCATTGTGACAATTGTTTTATCTTTAGGAACGAAGAAAATGGCGAAACAACATGCGATTATTCGTAAGTTATCAGCTGTGGAAACATTAGGTTCAACGAGTGTCATTTGTACGGATAAAACCGGGACATTGACGCAAAATAAAATGACGGTCGTCGATTCATTCATCTTTGGGACGGAGTCTTTTAAAGATACGACTCACAGTCAAGCCGAAGCGTTATTAATTAAGAGCGCTGTTTTAGCCAATGATGCAACGGTGGATGATGAAGGGAAAAAAATCGGTGATCCTACCGAGATTGCCTTGATTGATTTTGCGATTAAACATGAGATTGATGTTGAAAAATTACGTAACACACATCGTCGTGATGGGGAGTTGCCATTTGACTCAACGAGAAAGTTAATGTCAACGGCGCATGTAATTGATGGAAAAACACGGATGTTAACCAAAGGTGCACCTGATGTTGTGATTCGTGAAAGTAGCCGCGTGATTGATAATGGCGAAATAGTCCCAATGACTGAGGCGCATCGCCAAGAAATTCAACGAATCAACGAAGAATTTTCCAACCGTGCGTTACGGGTCTTGGCTTTTGCAATGAAACCAGTCACCGACCAAGAGATTACTCATGCAGATGAAGCTGATTTCATCTTCTTAGGATTATTAGCAATGATTGATCCACCACGAGAAGAAGTGTTCCAAGCGATTAAAGACGCTAAGAGTGCGGGGATTCAACCGATTATGATTACCGGTGATCACAAGACAACTGCACGGGCAATTGCCTCAGAGATTGGTTTATTTGAAGAAGGTGAAATGGCCTTAACTGGTGCGGAACTGGATGCTTTAAGTGATGCAGAATTAGAAGAAGTGTTGGAGAAAGTAACGGTTTATGCGCGCGTGTCACCAGAAAATAAAATCCGAATTGTCCGAACGTGGCAAAAACGGGGGAATATCTCTGCGATGACCGGTGATGGGGTCAATGATGCACCAGCCTTAAAACAAGCTGATATTGGGATTGCGATGGGAACCGGAACGGATGTGGCCAAAGATGCCTCAGCAATGGTGTTAACCGATGATAATTTTGCCTCAATTGTCAAAGCAATCCGTGTCGGGCGCAATGTGTTTGACAATATCAAAAAGGCGGTCGCTTATCTTTTTGCTGGTAACTTAGGAGCGATCATTACGATTGTCTTTGCGTTGGTCATGGACTGGGATAACCCATTTACAGCCTTGCAACTTTTGTTTATTAATTTAGTCAATGATTCAGTACCGGCGATTGCGCTAGGAATGGAACGTCCGGAGCCACAAATTATGGAACGCAAACCAAGAGATCCTAATGTGGGTATTTTTTCGGGAAGTACCTTGGTTTCAGTTACTTATCGGGGCGTCTTGATTGGGATAGTCGTGATTATTGCCCAGTGGTTAGGGATGCAAACATCAAGTGAAATGGGGATTGCGATGGCCTTTTCAACCTTGATTATGACGCGAACCTTGCAAATTTTCCCAGCTCGTTCTAATACACAAACGGCAATTGGTGCAGGATTTTTTAGAAACAAAGCTGTTTGGGCAGCACTTGCTTTTTGTGGAGCATTGTTTAGTGCCACGTTGCTACCGGCAGTTCGTCCAATCTTTTCGATTCCGGCAAGTTATGGAATGAATGAATTTTTAACAGCGCTCGGTTTATCACTAACCGCTATTCTTTTAATGGAAATCACAAAAATCGTTTTAAACAAGTTAAAAAAATAATTAATTACTGAAAGAAGGTTGCACCCAAGAGCGTAAGTGTGCAACCTTCTTTTTATCATGTATATCTAAAAAAGCTGAGGAAATCTGTTTTTCAGACTTCCTCAGCTTTTTAATTTCTTTTCTGAAAAATCGCAATGAATTCTGAGATAGCCAGAAAAATTAAGACCCCACCAAAGATTTGGAAAATCAACAGTACACTACCAAAGGGATTGAATACTAAAACCCCGCCGACAACAATTGTCAGGATGCTGAAAATAAACCAGCCTAATGAACTCGTACCAACTTTACGCAAGTTTAATTCTTGAATGAATTGACGAATGCCGATAATTAAGACGATGACTCCTAAGAAAAACGGGATAATCGAAACAATAAATTTAGCAAAGACCAAAACAATGACCGCTGCGATTAACCAAGTGATCCCACTGGCCATTGAAGAACTGTAGTAACCATTGGTACGTTTGGTTTTAAATGCGGCCAGTAAGTTGAGTGCGCCCATTACCCCAAAGTAAGCAGCTACAATATAAACGATGGTGTTGAAAAAGGGTTCCGGGTTTAACAAAATTAAGACACCGATTAGTGCGTAAAAGACTCCTCGTACTAATCGATTTTGTTGTAATGTTTTGATAGATTTATCCATGATTGTTCATCCTTTCTTTCATCCTTTATTGTAGCGGAAAAAGCGTTTTTTGAAAAACATTAACCTAGCATTTCTCGTTATGCGATAATCTGTTAAAATAAACGAATAGGATGGTGGCTGAATATGAGTTTTTTCACAATTATTTTATTATTGTTTGTTCTAACGTTATACGTTTTTTTATTCCTGATTAAAAGAGAAGTTATTTTTCCGGCTAAAAGAAAGGCTGGTGGGAAAATTTTGGTTCTGGTGATTTCAGGATTGGCATTGTTAAACGTCTTATCTGTTGGTGGGTCAGTTGATGAGCAAGCACGTGGTTTGATTGCGGTTCTTATTTTGTTAAGTCTTTTAATTGATGGTCGTGGGTTAACGGCCGAAAAAATTGTGACCAATTCATTGGATAAAAGAGGAATTTACTATACTGAGATTGAAGAAATTGTTTTATTGCAAACCAGTGATGCCGTTAAATTAAATTTTTTTTATCAAGGTAGAAGAGGTCCGTTGCTAAAATTTTCGGCTTCGGCGGAAGAACTCAACGTTTTTTTTAGCGAACGTGTAAATGCGAATACGGTTGTCAAGATTTTAAAAGAAGAGTAAAGAGAATACTAAAGAAAAGCGCTAAGAATCGTGTCCAACTCTTAGCGCTTATTTTACATCCAAGGCTCTTGCTCACTTTCAGTTGTTAGATGTCTGTTTTGAGGGCAATAAATTTGACTTCTAAGTATTCTTCAACGCCATACTTACCGTTTTCACGGCCAAAGCCAGAGTGTTTGACCCCACCAAAAGGTACGGCCGGATTCGAAATGGCCATCTCATTAACGCCAATCATGCCATAATCGAGTTCTTTAGTGGCTTTAGAAATGAGTTGCATATTATTCGAAAACAGATAAGCGGCTAAACCGTATGGGGTGTCATTGGCATCTTCAATGACTGCGCTCGTTTCTTGAAATTCAATAATCGGGATGACGGGACCAAATGTTTCTTCTTGATAGATTAGCATCTCGCTCGTGACGTCAGTTAAGACGGTCGGTTCAAAGAAACTGCCTTGGTCAAAAGGAGCGTGTGTGAGTGCAGCCCCACCATAAAGGATTTGGGCGCCTTTTTCTTTGGCATCCGCTAGTTGTTGACTGATTTTTTCAACGGCAGCTTGGTTGATTAAAGGACCGATAGTCGGGTTTTCTAAGCCATTGCCGATGGTGATTTCAGGCATTTGTTTTAGCAAAAGTTTGATAAATGCGTCTTTGATTTGCTGATGTAAAAAAATCCGATTAGGCGCGGTACAAACTTGCCCGTTATTCCGAAATTTCGCAGCAACCAGACTTTGGGCGGCTAATTCAAGGTTAGCGTCGGGAAAAACGATGAAAGGGGCATGACCGCCTAGTTCAAGGGACACTTTTTTTAGCGTTGGCGCAGATTGCAAATACAGTTGTGTGCCAACTTTGGTTGAGCCAGTAAAGGTGATTTTTTGAATATCAGGACTTTGTGTTAGTAGCTCGCCGACTTCTCTAGAATTACCTAAAAGGATATTAATGACACCGGCTGGTAAATTAGCTGCTGTGAAAATCTCACCGAGAGCTAAGGCTGATAGTGGCGTCTCTTTAGAAGGTTTCATGATTAAGGTACAGCCTGTGGCTAGTGCCGGAGCAATTTTTCGAGCAATCATATTCGAAGGGAAGTTCCAAGGCGTGATGGCTGCAACGACACCGATGGGCTGTTTGGTTACTAACCAATGTTGATTATCTGGTGAGGGGACGATTTCCCCGTACGTGCGCTGACCTTCAGCTGCATTCCACCGGAAATTATCTGCATCAGATTGGATTTCAGCTAACGATTCACTGAGTGGTTTCCCTTGTTCTAAGGTCATAATTCGGGCTAAATGTTCATGATTTTCTTCAATTAAATCAGCAATGGTATTCATATACTGGGCACGTTTATTTGGAGCTAATTTGGACCAACTAGCAAAAGCTTGTTTGGCAGCTTGAATGGCAGTATTGACATCGGTTGGATCGGCCTGCTCAACTAGCGTCAGCGTTTCTCCTGTCGCGGGGTTGATTACAGGAACCGGGGGGCGTTGTCCGGGTTGCCACTGTCCATTAATAAATAATTTATGTGGTAATTTTTCAGTCGTTACGTTCATCAATTTCACCCTTTCAGACTTGTTAATAAAACGTTACCATGAAAAAAAAAATTCGACAATTTATAAGTTTGGTCGTCGCTATGCAAACGTTTCAAATGTGATAAAATAGAAATGTGAGGAGGGATTGAAATGAAAAAAGAATGGTTACAAATGGGGATATTTTTTATTAGCGTCACATTGTTTGTGTTATTATTACGTCATTTTATCTTTACGCCAGTTGTGGTGCGCGGAGATTCCATGAACCCGACCATTCATAATGGTGAGCATGTGATTGCGCTGAAGCATTTACCGGTGGAACGCTTTGATATTGTAACTTTTCCGGCACCAGATCAAGCGGGAGAAAACTACATTAAACGAGTCATTGGCTTGCCGGGGGAAACCGTGGCTTATGAAAATGATCATTTATTAATTAATGGCCAAGAAGTAGCGGAACCTTATTTAAATGAATTAAAAAAACAAGTGCCGACCGAAGAGTTATTAACTTATGATTTCACTATGGCAAATTTTGGTGTGACCAAAATACCTGAAGGCGAAGTGTTGGTCTTAGGTGATAATCGTCAAATTTCCAAAGATAGTCGTTCGATTGGCTTCATTAAGGAGGCGCAGATTTCGGGGAATGTAAAATTTTCTTTTTGGCCAATTCATGAAGTGGGGCTGATTGATTCATTTTCATAATGCGACGTGACTGAATAATTTAGTGGGGAGTTAAAGCCAAACGCTTTCCCTAACTGAATAATTCAGTTTTTTTATGTCCTAAGTAAGTATAAAGAAGCGAATAGGTGTTTGTTTTGGTATACTGAAGATAGAAAAGGAGCGATTTGATGACATTACAGTTTATTTTAGGAACAGGAAATCACGACCATCAAAAAGCCTATATTAAAGAAGCCGAGCAATGGTTACAAAAATCACCGGAGCATCAGGTTTTTTTCCTTGTTCCGAACTACAATAAATTTGAGCAAGAACAAGAAATCTTAAGTGCACTCAAAAAGATTCAAAAGAAGCAACAGTTCAGTACAATTAATGCCCAAGTGTTTAGTTTTTATCGTTTGGCCTGGTATTTCTTGCAGCAGACCGGCTGGTTGGCTAAAGACACCCTTTCTGAGATGGGCAGCACGATGATTTTTCAAAAAATCCTTGCTGAACAAAAGGAACACTTAACCATTTATCAAGGTGAAGTGAACAAGCCGGGATTTATTCAACAATTAACTGCTCTATACCAAGAGATGCAAACGGGGAATATCACACCGGTTGATTTTCAAACCCCAACTTTCACCGATGAAGCGGACGACCATGCGTTAAAATTTCAGGACTTGCAGCTCATCTTTCAAAGCTATCAACAAGAATTAGGGCAGCGTAACCTCCAAGTGAAAGATCCGTTAGAGTTGTTATACCAATTTTTTACGAGTAATGATGAACAAATCGTGAAACAAGTTCCTGATTTAACGAAGACCATGTTTGTGGTTTCTGGTTATTCAGTCTTTGGCGCTCAGGAATTACAATTGTTGCGAACCTTAATGGATAAAAGCCAACTGCTCGTCTCCTTAATTCTTGATCGGAGCTATCCGGGGCAAGAGCCATCACCGTTAAATTTGTTTCGCGAATCAGGGAAATCATATTTTCAGTTGAAACAACTGGCTAATCAGGGACAAGTCCCGGTCTTATTTGATTTAAAAGCGCCTCAAGGAGAATTAGGAGCTGAATTGCAAGCCTTAGAAACCATGTGGCGTCAGACCCAAAATCAAGAGCCTTTCGCCAAAGTTCAGTTAGCGGGTGAACAGATTCATTTATGGAAGGCGCCCACGCCTCAAGCTGAAATTCAGCAAATTGGTAATGAAATTCGGAAAATGATGACCGCCAACCCCCGCTTGCGCTATCGTGATATCCAGTTATTAACGCCCAATCTACAGCTTTACGGTCAATTAATTCCCTATATCTTTACGGAGCTCGAAATTCCTTATTATATCGATCAGCAATTTTCGATGGAGCAACACCCTTTAGCTGAATTTATCCAAGCATTATTTGCGATTGAAAAGTATCATTATCGTATTCAAGATATTTTCCGGTTATTAAAAACTGAACTGTTTTTACCTCAAAAAGCAGAATCGATTCAAGGGTGGACTGTGTTGAATGAGCATTTTCGTAAGCAAGTGGATTTATGTGAAAATGTCGCATTAGAAAACAATTTTCAAGGAAGTTTCTGGACAAGAGCGAACGATTGGCAAATTATCAAATACAATTATGATGAAGCCGCATTTTTAGCTACTCAGCAGTTGGAACAAGTAACCAATGAGTTACGTCAATTGTTCCGTGAACATGTCGTCTCGTTTTTAAAAGGATTAAAGCAAGCGCAAACCGGGACTGAGGCACTCAGCCAATTGTATCAATTTTTGCTTTCAAGTGGGGTCGAGCAACAATTGTTAAACTGGCGAGATCACGCGATTGCAAGTGGGAATTTAGAATTAGCCCGCAATCATGAACAGACTTGGTCGACCTTGATGGATTTGATGGATGACTACCAACAAATTTATGGTCAAGCGGCGTTTGATTTCGCGGTCTTTGAACAAATTTTTACCGCGGGCTTAAAAAATGCGCAATACGGAAAAGTGCCGACCGCGCTAGATCAAGTCAAGGTTAATCAATTAAATCTTGCGCGTCCTAATCAAGTAGCGGTGACGTTTGCGATTGGCTTAAACGAGACGGATTTTCCAGCGCAAGCTGATGATCACAGTTTATTAACGTCGGAAGAACGCCAATTTCTAAATGACCAATTTTTGGAAACGAAATTTTTTAGAGATTTGGTGAAAGATGGTGTATCTCGAGCGCCTTTTGATGCGTATAAAGTGTTCTTGTCAGGTAGCCAGCAGCTCTATTTAAGTTATGCGGCTAATTATGATACGAAACAAAATATTAAAATTTCGCCTTACCTCACGCGGTTACAGCAACAACTCGGCCTAACGTTAAACGAACGCCAACTAATCAGTCCAACGAGTGAGGTAGCACCCTTTATTGGTAGCTATCGCCAATTAATCGGGCAACTAAATACGCTGTATCGGCTAGCAAATGATGAGAAACGCGCTTTGCCAAGTGTCTGGCTGCAATTAGAGAAGATTTTAATGAATTCACCGCTAGCTAACCTAGCGCAACAAGCGTTTGCCAGTCGAACGCATCAAAATATCCCGGTACCACTGACACAACCAACAGCGCGAATGCTTTACGGACAAGATCTCTATACATCCATATCACGCCTAGAAAATTTTTATAATTGTGAATATAAGCACTTTGCTAATTTTGGTTTACGGTTAAAAGAACGGCAAGTATTTGGCTTAAATCCGATGGTCACCGGAGAATTTTTCCATGATGCGCTTGATCAATTGTTCAAAGTCTTAATTGAAAGAGATTGGTTTTTACAAGAATTAGCTGATAGCCAACGCGAAAGTTTGGTGGATGAATTATTGTTGCGTTTATTTGGTGAAGAGCGCTACGCGATTTTAAATAGTTCCGCTCGGTTAAACTATATTCGCTACCAGTTGAAAAAAACCATTCAAAAAGTAGCTTGGGCCTTACAAAGACAAAGCCAAAAATCAAATTTGACCCCCGTTCAAACAGAAGTGTTATTTGGTCAAATTGCTGGTAAACAAGGCATTAAAGGGTTGGAATTTCCTTTATCAAGTGGTGGCAAGCTGTTTGTTCGCGGGAAAATTGATCGTGTTGATATGACTACTAGTGAAAATCAGACCTGGATTTCAGTGGTTGATTATAAATCGAGTCAACGTAAATTTGATATTGTGGAGGCCTATTATGGACTGGCCATGCAGCTAGTGACGTATTTAGATGTCGCGATGACCGATGCCCTCGCATTAACCGGAAAAGAAGCCGTTCAAGCAGGCGGTGCCTATTACTTGCAGGTGCACAATCCGATTTTAACTCCGGAAAAAGCGAGCGAGTTTGATCGTCTTAGCAAATATCAGTTTGATGGCTTATTTATTGCCGATGAGCAGTTATTGCCGCAATTAGATACCAGTCTCGAACCGAAAGCACGCTCAGCTGTTTTTCCAGTGAAAATGGATAAGGATGGTGCCGTAAAGAGTGCTGCCGTCAATAAATTTTATTCGCAAACAGAGATTAGTGATTTAAGGCAGCACAATCGCGCGCAGATGAAAAAGGCTGGGGAACGTGTAGTAACGGGGCAAATTGCGTTAAATCCAGCCTATGAAGGCAAGGAACGCGTGGCATGTCGCTATTGTCCATTTCGAAGTGTTTGTGGTTTTGATGTAATGTTGCCAGAAAATAATTATCATCGACTCGAGAAATTAGATAAAAAAGAAATTATGAAACGAATTGCGGAGGAAAGAGATGACTAAGATCCCATTAAAACCAGCCAATGAACAATTTACCGATCAACAGTGGCAAGCTATTTTTGATGGAGGAGACAACCTTTTAATTAGCGCCTCAGCTGGTTCAGGCAAAACAACCGTTCTCGTACGGCGCGTGATTGAGAAACTAAAAAATGGCGTCAATGTGGATGAGTTACTAATTGTGACTTTTACTGAGGCGGCAGCCCGTGAAATGAAAGAACGGATTCAAGTAGCATTGCAAAAGGCGGTCAATCAAGAAAGTGATGAAGCGCGGCGAAATCATTTTACGAAGCAACTCCTGTTATTACCTAGTGCGAATATTTCAACGATCAATGCGTTTTATTTGTCGATTATTCGCCGCTTTTATTTCTTGATTGATTTAGATCCTGTTTTTCGGATGCTAACAGATGAAACCGAACGCTTGATGTTAAAAGAAGAAGTTTGGCAAGCACTACTTGAAGAAAAATATGCCAGCCAAGAAGAGGCGTTCTATCGTTTGGTAGAAAACTTTTCAAATGATCGTTCCGATGAAGGGTTGACCGACTTGGTGATGTCTTTGTACACTTTTGCTTTAGCTAACCCCGATCCCATTACTTGGCTTAAAGGACTAAAAGAAAGTTACCGTCTTACGGATGGGTTGGCTAGTAGCTCGTTATACCAAACACAATTAAAACCTTTAATTGTCGATCAAGTTCGTTTGGCGTGCGGGAAATACTTGCACGGGGTTCATCTAGCAGAGTTTGATCCCATTTTTAAAAAGACGCATGCATTAATGAATGATGAATTGCAACAGGCTCAACGCTTGTTAGTAGCCGTTGAGGCCGATGATTTAGAAACCGCCAGTGCTCAGATGGAAGCATTGAACTTTCAACGGTTTTCCGGACCGACTAAAGCTGAATATAAAGCCTTAAAAGAAGAAATCAAAAGTCTACGTGATGCCGGCAAAGACTATTTAGCGACGCTTCAAACTGAATTTTTTCCCTATCCTTTAAAACAGATGGTTGAGTTAATGGAACAAAGTTATCCCTTGGTTGACCAGTTAGCGCAATTAACGATTGAGTTTTTAGAACGTTATCAAGCCCTTAAGGTCGCTAAAGGGTTATTGGAATTTAATGATACAGAACATTTTGCTTTGCAAATTTTACAAGGGGATGGCTCAGGGAGTGAAGCTAGCCAATACTATCGCCAAAAATTTAAAGAGGTGTTGGTTGATGAGTATCAAGATGTTAATCGCCTGCAAGAAGCCATTCTCTTTTGGACGCGGCAAGTTGAGGGCGCACATTCAGGGAATTTATTTATGGTTGGTGATGTCAAACAATCGATTTATGCCTTTCGCTTGGCAGACCCGACCTTGTTTATCGAAAAATATTTGGCGTTTGGTGATGAACGTGATGGCCGCCGCATTATTTTGGCTGAAAACTTTCGTTCACGCAAAGAAGTCTTGGCATTTACGAATCTGATTTTTAGGCAATTGATGGATGAGCGCGTCGGGCAAATTCCATACGACCAAGCAGCCGAGTTAATTCCAGGCTTTCCGTTATTTCCCGAAAGCGATCAATTTCACCCCGAATTGTTAATCTATGAAACGGAAGCTGAGGAAAATCTGGACTTAGTGGATAGTAAAACAGAAGGCGAACTCCATATGGTCGGCTTGAAAATTCGTCAGTTGATTGATGCTCAATTTCAAATTTATGATAAAAAATTAAAAGTTAATCGGGCGCTTGAGTACAACGATATTGTCTTATTAACGCCTACGAAAAAAAATAATTTGGATATTCTAGATGCTCTCAAAAAATATGCGATACCCTTAGAGGTCAATGACGCGCAAAATTACTTCCAGGCAACTGAGATTCAAACGATGATTAGTTTGCTACAAATTATTGATAATCCGTATAACGATATCCCGTTGGTGAGTACTTTGCGTTCCCCGTTAGTTGGGTTGACAGAAGAAGATTTGGCAACGATTCGGATTGTTGACAAAGAAAATGACTTTTACCAAGCCTTACTTAGTTACCGGATTGAAGGCGAAGACGAACAGTTGAAACAAACCATCGCATCCTTTTTGGCGCAATTAACGAACTGGCGCGATTTTGCAAAAACCAGTTCGATTTCGGCATTATTATGGGAAATTTACCATGAAACGGCCTATTTAGATTATGTGTTGGGCTTGTCAGTTGGTCAGCAACGGCACGCCAATTTAATTGCCTTAGTTGATCGCGCCCAAGCATACGAACAAAGCAGTTTTAGAGGCTTGTATCAATTCATCCGTTTCATTGAGAAAATGCAAGAAAAGGACAAAGATTTAGCAGAACCACTGGCCACACCAGTTGAAAATGCGGTGCGGGTAATGACGATTCATGCCAGTAAAGGTCTTGAATTTCCCGTTGTTTTCCTTTTGGATATGTCCAAGAACTTTAACGATCAAGATTTTCGCAAAAATTATATTTTTGAAGAACAACTCGGTGCGGGCATTGAGTATTTAGACCAAGCCAAGCGCGTGAAATTTAAGACGATTCCTTTTCAAGCGATTAAAGAAATTCGCCGAAAAAAAGCTTTTTCTGAAGAAATGCGTAAACTTTATGTGGCGTTAACACGAGCGGAACAAAAGCTCTTTTTGGTTGGTTCGTACAAGTCTAAAGAACAAGCGTTAAAGAAATGGCAAGAGGCCTTAACGGAAGAAGAAGTTGTTTTAAATCCCATTTTACGGTTAAAAAAGGAGAACATTTTATTCAATTGGGTCGGAATGAGTTTGATGCGGCATCCTAAAATGGAAACTGAGTTTGCTAAAGCGAGTCAGCGAACTTTGACCCTTGACAGCTCTGCGGATTTCTCCCTAGAATGGTGGCATGATGAAAAAATCAAACTGGCCAATGAGCAACTGAATGTAAATCAGGCGGCGAATTTGGAAGAAGCCAAAAGTATCAAAGAGAACTTAACGCCGCTAAAAGAACGCCTAGATTTTGTCTATCCTCATCAAAAGGCCATGTTAACAACTAGTTATCAATCAGTGTCAGAAATTAAACGGATTTTTGATGACCCCGATAATCAGGATGCTGCGCAAATCATTTGGCAAAGTGAGCATGAAAAAGCGCAAATTCAACGATATCGTTACGCCAATGATCGTTTAGCAGTTCCTAAGTTTATGGAAGAAATCACGATTGATGCTGCAGCGATTGGGAGTGCGACGCATACGGTGATGCAAACGTTACCGTTAGCTGAGGTTACTTTTGACAGCATTAACAACTGGGTGACATATTTAGTGTCACAACAAGTTTTAGAGGCAGCAATTGCACAAAAAATTAAGTTACAAAATATTTTGTGGTTCTTTGAAACGAAGCTCGGGCAACAAATTTTAGCTCATCCAACAAAAGTTAAGCGTGAACAACCGTTTGCAATGTTAAAAAGTGCGCAAGCGATTTTTGCTGAATATGACCAAGTTGATGATGAACTACTGATTCATGGGATTATCGATGGTTATTTAAACACAGAAGACGGCATCGTTTTGTATGACTTTAAAACGGACTATGTGACACAAGAAAATCGTCATAGTGTGATTCAGCGCTATCAAGGGCAACTGCGTTTATACAAAGAAGCCCTGGAAGAAGCTAGTGGTCAAAAAGTAATTGCCAGTTACTTAGTTTTATTGAATAAGCAAGAGTTAGTCAGTTTAGAAATTAGTTAAAGTCAAGCAACAAGCGCAATTAATCAGGGGGGTTATGGTATAATTTCTGCGAGGTGACAGAACATGGAGCAAATAAAACCAAAGGAATTTACACTTTGTCCGAAGTTTGAAAAAGCTTTTTCAATTTTAGGCAAAAAATGGAGTGGCTTAATTTTAGATGTCTTACTAGAAGAAGGTGCCCAACGTTTTGTGGAGTTAGCTAAAAAAATTCCCGATGTTAGTGACCGTGTTTTGGTAGAACGTTTGCGTGAATTGGAACGTGAAGGGATTGTCTGCAAAGTTGACAATCAATATCAACTAACGGAAAAAGGGATTGATTTAGAACAAAGCCTGATTGCTGTTAAATCTTGGGGTGAAAAATGGATTACTTCAGGAGAATGCCATTAAAATCCCGGAATTCATATTGATTTTTGAGGAGAAATTTTGTAAACTAATCTCAATTAGATAATTAAGTAGCATTGATGGAAACAAGTAACTTAGCTGTTTTGAAAAGGGACGTGGGCCTTAGACTGAAAGCCAACGCAAGACAAACAAGTGAAAAATTCACTTCCGGAGCTAGTTTGAACGTTCAAACCGGTCAACAACCGTTATTGTAAGTAAGTGCGTGAGTGTTGCTCACGAATTAGGATGGTATCGCGAGACCTCGTTCCTTAGTTGGAAACGAGGTCTTTTTGTGTCGTTTAATTATCAGAACTATTTAAGGAGGAGACGCAATGTCTTTACAGGAAAAACTGGAAGCATTAAAAATTGCAACGCTGGAAAAAATCGTTGCAACAACAACGTTAGCTGATTTGAATCAAATTCGAGTTGAAACATTGGGGAAAAAAGGGCCCATTACTGAAGTTTTACGTGGGATGAAGGATTTAAGTGCCGAAGAACGACCAAAAGTAGGGAGTTTTGCCAATGAAATTCGTGATTTGTTAACAACTGAATTAGAAGTGAAAAAAGCGGCGTTAGAAGAAGCCGCGTTAAATGAGGCGTTAGCAAAAGAAAGTATTGATGTCACCTTATCAGGAGCCCAAATCCCTCAAGGAACACGTCATGTCTTAACGCAAATTATGGAAGAAATTGAAGATATTTTTCTAGGTATGGGGTATCAAATCATCGAAGGTTATGAAGTGGAATCAGATCACTACAACTTCGAACGGATGAACTTACCAAAAGATCACCCAGCGCGTGATATGCAAGATACCTTCTACATTACCGAAGATGTCTTAATTCGGACACATACATCACCGGTTCAAGCCAGAACGATGGAACAACATGACTTTACAAAAGGTGCTTTACGCATGATTTCACCTGGGAAAGTCTTCCGTCGTGACACAGATGATGCCACTCACAGTCACCAATTCCACCAAATTGAAGGATTAGTAATTGATAAGAACGTCACAATGGCTGATTTAAAAGGAACGTTAGAAGTCATGATGCAAAAAATGTTTGGTGCGGAGCGTAAAATTCGCTTACGTCCAAGTTACTTCCCATTTACCGAACCATCAGTTGAGGTTGATGTGAGCTGCTTTAAGTGCGGTGGGTCAGGCTGTAACGTTTGTAAGCAAACGGGTTGGATTGAAATTTTAGGTGCCGGCATGGTTCATCCAAATGTACTGGAAATGTCTGGCATTGATTCAAATGTTTACAGTGGTTTTGCCTTTGGCTTAGGACCAGACCGTGTGGCAATGCTACGCTATGGTGTCAATGACATCCGTAATTTCTATTTAAATGACTTACGTTTCTTAGGTCAATTCAAGGGGGAGTAAAGCAAAATGTTAGTTTCTTATAAATGGTTAAATCAATATCTCGATCTTTCTGCTGTATCACCGCAAGAGCTGGCCGATAAAATGTCAGTGACCGGAATTGAAGTGGAAGCCGTTGAAGTCCCGGCAGAAGGTTTGAAAAAAATCGTCGTCGGTGAAGTCAAAGAATGTATTCCGCATCCGGATTCTGACCACTTGTCAATTTGTCAGGTTGATATTGGTGAAGAGGAAAATTCACAAATCGTCTGTGGTGCACCGAATGTGAAAGTCGGCATCAAAGTTATCGTCGCTTTACCAGGTTCAAGAATCGCTGGGAATGTCAAAATCAAAAAAGGAAAAATGCGTGGCCAGGTTTCAAACGGCATGTTGTGTTCATTACAAGAAATTGGCTATGCTGATAGCGTGATTCCAAAAGAATACTCTGAAGGCATCCAATATCTACCACAAGAGGCCGTCAATGGCGCAGAAGTCTTCTCCTATTTAGGTATGGATGATAGCATTATCGAGTTATCAATCACACCAAATCGAGCCGATGCTTTATCAATGCGTGGGGTCGCTTATGAGGTCGGTGCGATCTATCGCCAAACACCAAACTTTGATGATGAAAAATTAGTCGAAGTGGATCGTCCAGCCAATGAAAAAATTAGTATCACCGTTGAAAATACTGAAGATACTCCAGCGTACCAAGTCCGAATCATTGAAGGTGTAAAAATTGCACCAAGTCCACAATGGTTACAAAATCTCTTGATGCTCGAAGGGATTCGTCCGATTAATAATGTGGTCGATGTAACCAACTATATTCTGTTATTATTTGGCCAACCGTTACACGCCTTTGACTACGATAAATTACAAAGTCAAGAAATCGTGGTTCGTCGTGCCCGAGAAAATGAAGAATTAGTGACCTTAGATGGTGAAACAAGAGAATTAACTCCAGAAAATCTCGTGATTACCAATGGCGCTGTACCAGTTGCTTTAGCTGGTGTGATGGGTGGGGCGAATACTGAAGTGTCACAAGAAACAACAACGATTGCTTTAGAATCAGCTTTATTTGAAGGGACGTCAATTCGCCGGACGTCAAAACAATTCAACTTACGAAGTGAATCATCTGCTCGTTTTGAAAAAGGCATCAACCAAGCAACAACAACACAAGCGGCTGAAGTTGCCGCAGCAATGATTGCTTCATTAGCCGGTGGTGAAGTATTAAGTGGTGCTGTAGTTGGTTCTAGTATCGAAGTTGTTCCAGTTGAGGTGAGTATTACCTTAGCGCGCATTAATCAATATTTGGGAACAAAATTAACGGTTGCTGAAGTAAATGAAATCTTTGAAGCGCTTGGCTTTGAATATGCGGAAGTTTCGGCAGCTTACACAGTAGTTGTTCCGCCTCGTCGTTGGGATATTACGATTGAAGCCGACATCATTGAAGAGGTGGCCCGGATTTATGGCTACGATCGTTTGCCGTCAACCTTACCAAGTGGTGAAACCGTTGTGGGGACGTTAACACCAGAACAAAAAACCGTGCGTAAGATCCGTAACGTCTTAGAAGGTTCAGGTGTTTCTGAAGCCATTAGTTATGCTCTAACAACGGAAGCCAAATCAACGCAATTTCTCATGCGTGAAAGCGCACCAACACGTTTAGATTGGCCAATGAGTGAAGATCGTTCGACGTTACGCATGAACCTAGTCACTGGTTTGTTAGACGATGTTGCTTATAACGTGGCTCGTAAAAACAGCCAAATTGCCTTTTATGAAATCGGGCGGGTCTTCTATCAAGGAGAACATTTACCATTAGAAGAAACGCATTTAGCTTTGGCTGTATCTGGTGAAACAAGTGTTAAAGATTGGCAAACCAAAGCGCAAAAAGTTGATTTCTTCTCATTGAAAGGAATCTTAGATAACTTGTTTGCTACACTTTCAGTGACGGAACAAATCACTTATGAAAAAACCAGTGCTTTAACTGATTTACACCCAGGTCGGAGCGCGGAAATCTTGTTGAATGGTGAAAAAGTTGGCTTTATCGGTCAAGTTCACCCAAATGTGGCGAAGACTTTCGATATTCCGGAAACGTATGTGACAGAACTGAATTTAGCGGCGATTTTAGCCAACGAAAACAACAAAATTGTTTATCAAGCGGTCTCTAAATTTCCGTCAGTGAGCCGCGATATTGCGATGTTAGTCAAAGAAGAAGTAGCCAATCAGACAATCGTGCAGACAATTCAAGCTGCAGCTGGTAAATTCTTAGCCAATGTTTCTTTATTTGATGTCTATCAAGGGGCAAATATTGAACCGGGCTTTAAATCAGTGGCATATAGCTTGACGTTTGTAAATCCTGAGACGACTTTGACCGATGAAGAAATTACCCGTGCATTGAATAAAGTGACCAAAGTTTTAATTGAAGAACTTTCAGCCGAGATGCGCTAATCAGTAATCAAAGAGTAGAGAAAGCCAAAGTTGGTTTTCTCTTTCTTTTTGGGAAAAGGAGGAAATGTATGGAAATGATGGATGTCTATACCGCACAAAAAGAGCGGTGTAAAAAGACCCATTTGCGCGATCTTCCGATGAAGGTCAATGAGTATCGGATGGTGGTGAGTGTTTTAGTTTTTAATTCGAAAGGAGAACTCCTGATTCAACAACGAAGCAGCAACAAATATTCGTGGCCTAACTTCTGGGATTATTCTGCTAAGGGCGCCGTTGAGGCCACGGAAAGGCCATATCAAGCAGCTGAAAGAGAATTGTTTGAAGAGTTAGGCATCACAGTCTCATTAAAAGCGGTTCCTAGTCGTTTAACAGTTCGTTTTGAAGAAGGGTGGGATGAAATTTACTTTGTAGAAAAAGACGTGGCGATTGCTAAAATTCGCTTACAAGAAAGTGAAGTGCAAGCAGTGCGTTGGGTCAGTGAGGAAGCATACCTAACATTGATTGACGAGGGCGAATTTATCCCATATATTTATGGTAAAAGTATTTTTGATTTCTATCGTAGTTCAGATGAACATTTTTAGGCGTAAAATGAGATGTAATGTAGAAAGTAGGTGAATTTCATGGCAACTCTTTCAAATGAAGAGCGAAAGAAAATCAAGCGTGAAGCAATTTTAGAAAGTGCGCGCGTGGTCTTTAGCCGTAAAGGGTTAATCGATGTGACCATGAAAGACATCATTGAAGAATGTGGAATTAGTCGTGGGGGGATTTACCTGTATTTTGAATCGGTCGATGAAATCTTTATCGAAGCCTTAAAACAACGCTCAACGCGAAAATTTGATGCCATCCGCCAATCAGTCAAAGAAGGCGTTGCATTTGAGCAATTATTAGCCGATTTTTTTGCAGGGCACAAGGATCGTTTGTTAAATCAAATTGGTGATGGAATGTTACGAGCCATGTATGAGTATTATTTTACCCATAAATCAAAAGAAGACCATGCCTTTCAACAGGCACAATTTGAAACAACTAAGCAAACAATCTTTGAAATTCTTACACTCGGTGTGAAACAACAAGTCTTGGAAAATCGAAATTTGGAAAAAATTGCCGAGAACTTCCTTTTTGTGATTGAAGGGTTAGGGGTTTTAGCACTCACCGGAGGGATTTCAGAGCAACAAATCGATGAACAATTTGCGATGATGGAAGAATTATTACCGAGAGTCAACTAAAAAAGATGGTCGTTGTCTGAGGACAATAACCATCTTTTTTTTATTTAAAATAACGAATACCCATGGCGTCTTTGACTTCAGCAAGGGTCTGAGCCGCGACTTTTTCAGCTTCCAAGCTACCAAGCCGCAAGAGTTCCATCACCGCTTGCGGGTCTTTAGCGAATTCTTCACGGCGAGCGCGAATCGGTGCGAGTTCGGCTTCTAAAACGTCAATCAAGTAACGCTTGATTTTCACATCACCTAAACCACCACGGCGATAATGCGCTTTTAATTCTTCGATATATTCTTTGTCTTTACCAAAAACATCAAGGTAAGTAAAGACCATATTGCCTTCGACTTGACCAGGATCGGCTACATGGATATGATTTGGATCAGTGTACATACTCATGACTTTCTTTTGAATGACCTCAGCGCTATCAGCTAGATAAATGCCATTACCTAAAGATTTACTCATTTTGCCGTTGCCGTCAATTCCTGGTAAGCGGCCCATGCCTTTAGGCGGTAAAACAGCTTTTGGTTCAACTAGAACGGGGCTGTAAGTATTATTAAAGCTATGCACAATTTCTTGGGTTTGTTCGAGCATCGGCTTTTGATCTTCACCAACGGGCACGAGATTTGCTTTAAAAGCGGTAATATCGGCCGCTTGTGACACAGGATAGACAAAAAAACCAGTTGGTACGCCTTCACCGAATTGTTTTTGCTCAATTTCAGCTTTAACTGTTGGATTACGACGAACGCGCCCAACGCTAACAAGGTTTAAATAATACATTGTTAGTTCGCCGAGTTGGGGGATTTGTGATTGGATAAATAACGTGGTCTTGCTTGGATCAAGCCCGACCGCTAAATAGTCTAAGGCAACTTCTAGCACATTGGCTGAAACTTTTTCAGGTGTTTTCGCGTTATCGGTTAAAGCTTGCATATCTGCAATCATCACAAATAGTTTATTTTCAGAATCGCCTTGCATCTCGACACGCTTTTTTAACGAACCGACATAATGTCCGAGATGTAAACGGCCAGTGGGGCGATCCCCAGTTAGGATAATATTACTCAAATTGTTTGCCACCTTTTCTAATATCATATCTATTCAATAGTACCTTTTTTTAGTTAGAGAAACAACTGCATTCAATGATTTGTTGTGGAAAGGTTGGTGCGAGAAGGTTACATGGCGATGTTAGCAAATCACGGGTATATGAGAAAAAAACGATGAAAATGTAAGAAAACTTTACAAATAATTTGTTTTTCGGCTATAATACAGAAAATCAAATTGATTTTTAAAAGCAAAGAAGAAAAAGGAGTGTCGAATATGTCAATGATCGAATTTAAGGATGTCGAAAAATATTATGGGAAATTTCATGCATTGAAAAATGTGAATTTACCATTTGAGAAAGGTGAAGTTGTTGTCGTCATTGGTCCTTCTGGTTCTGGGAAAAGTACCATGTTACGTTGTATTAATGGCCTTGAAACAATTACCTCGGGTGAATTGTTAATTAATGACAAAAATTTACACAGTAAAGAAGTGAAACTAACGGATATCCGCAAAGATATCGGGATGGTTTTCCAACACTTCAATCTGTATCCTAATAAAACGGTGTTAGAAAACATTACACTTGCGCCGATTAAAGTTTTGAAAGAGGATGAACAAGCAGCGATTACTCGTGCGGAAAAATTATTAGATCGCGTGGGAATGCTCGATAAAAAAGATTCTTATCCATCGATGTTATCTGGGGGGCAACAACAACGTGTGGCAATTGCGCGTGGTTTAGCGATGAAGCCTGAAGTCTTGTTGTTTGATGAACCAACGTCGGCGCTTGATCCTGAGATGATCGGGGATGTCTTAAATGTTATGAAAAAAATTGCGCAAGATGGGATGTCAATGATTGTTGTGACGCATGAAATGGGCTTTGCACAAGAAGTGGCCGATCGCGTGGTCTTCATGGCTGATGGGGAAGTGGTCGAAGATAGTCACGATGTGAAGGAATTCTTTAAAAATCCCAAATCAGATCGTGCCAAACAGTTCATCAGTAAAGTAATCAATCACTAGGAGGTTCAGTTATGGGGAAAAAGAGATTCGTATCATTGCTAAGTTTCGCTTTATTGGCAGTTGGTCTAAGTGGCTGTGCCGGTAGCAGCGTTGCTGAACAAAATATTGCGGAAACAATTCAAGAAACAAATACCATCACTTGGGGCGTAAAGTACGATACGCGCTTGTTTGGGATGATGGACATCGCAAGTCGCGAAGTCAAAGGATTTGATATTGATATCGCCAAAGCCATCACCGAAAAAATTCTCGGTCGTGACGGCAATGCCGAGTTTGTTGAAGTGACATCCAAAACGCGGATTCCACTTTTGAAAAATGGTAACATCGATGCGATTATTGCAACGATGACGATTACCGACGAACGTAAAAAACAAGTTGATTTTTCAGATGTTTACTTTAGTGCCGGGCAATCATTATTAGTCGAAAAGGGCAGTGACATCAAGAGTGTTGAAGATTTAGGGGCTGATGATACGGTCTTAGCGGTTAAAGGATCGACTTCAACCGCCAATATTCGCCAACACGCACCAGAAACACAGGTTTTAGAATTGGAGAACTACGCGGAAGCTTTTACGGCCTTACAATCAGGCCAAGGGGATGCTATGACTACCGATAATGCAATTTTACTAGGGATGGCCGATAACAATCCGGAGTATGAATTAGTTGGCGGAACATTTACTAACGAACCATACGGTATTGCAATTAATCAAGGTCAAGACGAGTTCTTGGATGAAGTGAACGAGGCGTTAGCTGAGATGCATCAAGATGGAACGTATGATGAAATCTTTGATAAATGGTTCCCAGGTCAAGATACTGGTCGCGTGGAATAAGGAGGGAAAACAATGGTTGAACTATTTCAAAATTATTCTGATCTATTTTTAGATGGGTTCAAAATCACCCTCTATTCAAGTTTATTAGCTTTGTTTTTTAGTTTAGTAATTGGGACGTTAATGGCTGTCTTACAGTTATCGGAAAACAAAATTTTACGGCGAATTGGTAAAGTCTATGTTGAGTTTTTCAGAAATATTCCTTTGCTAATTATTGTGATGTTCTTTTTTGTCGTTGTCCCATTGTATTGGGTGCAATTAACAGGGTTTCAAGCGGGGACAATTGGATTAACAATTTACACGTCAGCGTTTATTGCTGAAACATTACGTTCGGGAATTCAGACTGTTCCTAAAGGGCAAATGGAGGCGGGGGTATCAGCTGGCCTGTCCTATAATCAAACCATGCGCTACATTATTTTGCCCCAAGCGTTTAAAATTGTGATTCCGCCGTTAGGCAATCAGTTTATCAATTTAGTGAAAAACTCTTCGATTCTGGCGATGGTCGCGGGTCTTGACATCATGTATCAAGGTGATTTGATTGCTAGTGAAACGTTTAATACGTTTGGAACGTATATTATCGTAGGACTATTCTATTTAATTATCACGTTACCGTTATCGTATTTGATGGTTTATCTTGAAAAACGTTGGGCGGTTCGCTCATAGAAAGGGGAGCATAAAATGGATTTTATGAGTGCATTTTCTTGGTCTAATTTACAGTTTTTATTCTCAGGGTTGCAAGTCACAATTGAAGTATCGGTGATTGCAATTATTTTGAGTTTTGTCATCGGGGGTATTTTAGGTGTGTTACGCTTCACCAAAATTTCTGTGGTATCCAAGGTTTTAGGCTTATTCATTGATATTATTCGTAATTTGCCGCTACTATTAATTATTTTCTTCACTTATTTTGCCTTGCCACAAATCGGTATTAAGTTTGACATTTTTTGGTCAGCGGTAGTCGCATTAACGATTTTTGAATCAGCTATGTTGTCAGAAGTTTTTCGTGCGGGCTTAAATGCGGTTCCTAAGGGTCAAATGGAAGCTGGGTTATCGACGGGCTTGAGTTATGTTGATACACTTTGGCAAATTATTTTTCCGCAGGCGTTTAAATCGATGATCCCGGCGTTAGTCAGCCAATTAATTTCGTTAATTAAGGACACTTCTTTGGCAGTGATTATCTCACTACCTGAGTTAACGCATAATGCCAAAATTATTTATGGTCAAAATGAAGCTTATGTTTTACCGATGTTTCTAGCGATGACCTTGATGTATTTTGTAATTTGTTATGTGCTATCATTGATTGCTAAATATCTGGAAGCCAGACAGTATAGTCATTAGTCAAAAAACGTAGAACTATTCAACTTTGAGTAGATTCTACGTTTTTTCTTAGCTAGATTGCTTGAAAATTGCTCGTAAAAAGGCGAAAATAACATATAGCAATCAAAGAATTTTTTAAAGGATGAGAGCAATGGCGAATTCCCAACCTATCGGATTTATCGATTCAGGTGTCGGTGGACTAACGGTCGTGAAAGAAGCGTTAAAACAATTACCCAATGAGAATATTATTTATTTAGGTGACACGGCTCGTTGTCCCTATGGCCCGAGACCGGCCGAGCAAGTAGTAGAATACACGTGGCAGATGACCAATTTTTTATTAGAAAAAAAGATTAAAATGCTAGTGATTGCTTGCAATACGGCAACAGCAGTCGCTTTAGAAGAAATCAAAGAAAAACTAGCGATTCCCGTCGTGGGGGTGATTTTGCCAGGCACCCGCGCGGCCGTCAAAGCAACCCATAATCAACAAATTGGTATTATTGGAACGGCTGGAACAGTGAAGAGTGCATCGTATGAACAAGCGATTAAGCAAAAAACACCGCAAGCTCAAGTGATAAGTTTGGCTTGTCCAAAATTTGTCCCGATTGTGGAAAGTAATCAATTTACTTCATCGATTGCCAAAAAGATTGTGGCCGAGACATTGCGACCGCTACGAAATAAGGGGCTGGATACGTTGATTTTAGGCTGTACCCACTATCCACTCTTGCGGCCGTTAATTCAAAATTATTTAGGTGAACGTGTTCATTTAATTGATTCGGGCGCAGAAACAGTCGGTGAAGTGAGTATGTTACTCGATTACTTTGCCATAGCCAATCCGCCAAAGAGCGAAAAAAAGCTAGCTAAATTTTATACTACCGGTTCGGTGCAACTTTTCTCAGACATTGCATCTGAGTGGTTAGGGTCCATTGAAAAAGAAGTACAACAAGTTCATTTAGGAGGCGAAGTGTAATGCGTCATGATGGTCGCGCACAACAAGATATTCGAGAAATAAAAATTAAAACCAATGTCTTTAAACATCCAGAAGGTTCTGCCGTGATTTCTTTTGGGGATACCCAAGTCATTTGTTCGGCGACAATTGAACCATCCGTCCCACCATTTTTACGAGAAACAGGTCAAGGATGGGTGACGGCCGAATATAGTATGCTTCCAAGAGCAACTAATACCAGAAATCGACGCGAAAGCAGCAAAGGAAAACTAACTGGTCGAACGATGGAAATCCAACGATTGATTGGGCGAGCGCTTCGTTCGGTCGTTGATCTGGAAAAATTAGGCGAACGTAGTATCGTAATTGATTGTGATGTGGTGCAGGCTGATGGTGGCACAAGAACCGCAAGTATTACCGGAGCGTTTGTTGCCTTACGTTTAGCCGTGAATCAATTGTTACAGACCCACCAAATTAGCGAAGATCCAATCAAAGAGCATTTAGCGGCGGTTAGTGTGGGGATTTTACCAACCGGCGAAGTTGTTGCCGATCTAGATTATCAAGAAGATAGCACGGCTGCGGTTGATATGAATTTAGTCATGACCGAAGCGGGCCGTTTTGTGGAAATCCAAGGAACCGGTGAAGAAGCAACCTTTGATGGTGCGCAATTAAATGAAATGCTAGTCTATGGAAAACAGGCGATTGAAGATTTGATTCGTTTTCAAAAGGAAGTCCTGCTAGAAAACGTGGGGGGCGTCACTGAAAAACAAACTATTATCATCGCGACGCGTAATCCGGGGAAAGCCCAAGAATTTCAGTCGTTATTTGCAGCGCAAGGCTATCAGGTGAAAACCTTATTGGATTATCCTGAAATTCCTGATATTGAAGAAACGGGTGTGACGTTTGAAGAAAATGCGCGCTTAAAAGCTGAAACGCTAGCGCAGATTTTGCAAACACCGGTTTTAGCCGATGATTCCGGGCTGAAAGTCGATGCTTTAAATGGCATGCCGGGTATTTATTCGGCCCGCTTTGCTGGCAAGCATAAAAGTGATGCCTCGAACAACGCCAAACTTTTATATGAGCTAACCGATGTGGCAGACGAATTACGCACGGCTCAATTTCATTGTACGTTGGTATTTGCAGCGCCCCAAAAAGAAAGTTTGGTCGTTGAAGCGCAGTGGGCAGGGAGAATCGCGCGGATTCCGCGAGGGGAAAACGGCTTTGGTTATGATCCGTTATTTATTGTGGATGGGCTAAACAAACACGCAGCTGAATTAACGGCGGCTGAAAAAAATCAACTTAGTCATCGGGCGCAAGCTTTGCTAAAATTAAAGGCAGTTTGGCAAGAATGGTTAGAAGAGGAGGTCTGAAATGAAGTATTTAATCGTTAGTGATAATCATGGTGATCGTGAAATCTTAGTTGACCTAGTAACCAAATATCAACATGAGGTCGATTACTTCTTTCATTGTGGCGACTCGGAACTCGCGAGTGACGATGAACTGTTTCAGAGGTTTATTGGCGTTGGGGGCAATTGTGACTATGGTCCGGGCTTTGAAGATGCCCGTCTAGTTGAAACAGCGGTTGATCGCATTTATTTGACACATGGGCATTTAAGCGATGTGCGTTTTGGGTTAACGCAGTTATTAATTGAAGCGCAAGCAGCTGATGCGAATATCGTTTTATTTGGCCATACACATCAGATTGGTTGTGAACTCTTGCATGATAAACTGTTTTTAAATCCGGGCAGTATTTCACAACCACGAGGCCCAATCCAAATTCCAAGCTATGTCATTATTGAAAGTGACGGCAAAAATTTGCTAGTTCAGTATTACAATCGTAGTCATCGCGCCTTATCTGATTTACAATTTCATTTTACACACTAATGTCTGAATGAAAACTAATTTTTTTCTAAAAAAGAAAACGCGAAGGTCGTTTTCTTTTTTTTTTGGTGTACAATAGGAAAGTAGTGTAAGGTAGAATGGAGGCACTTGAATGATTGGCCCAGTTGTCAAAAAGTTATTACAAGAAAATCAAGAAAATTTTTTAATTCCGGCAAATAATGTTGCCACATTAATGGAAAACCATCCGTTAGAACATGCTTTGTTAGTGTTATCAAAAGTCGGTTATTCAAAAATCCCGGTCTTAGATAAGCATGATCAGTTTGTTGGTCTAATCGGCTTATCGGAAATTGTCGGTAAAATGATTGATTTAACTCAGATTGATGCTCAAAATTTAGTAGGTCTTACAGTCAAAGATGTTATGATTGATGAGAGTGTTTGTATCAATGAACAAAATGATTTGGAAGAACTATTACATCTGTTGGTTGACCATGCGTTTTTACCAATGGTTAATGAGCAACAGGTCTTTGTTGGGATTGTGACACGCAAAGCATTATTAAAATCCGTAAACCACTTAGCGCATGAACTTGAGCGTCGTTATGCAGTTGCCGAAATCAAAACAAGCTCAATGGATCAATTGAAAATTATTTAATCGACACCAAAAATAATCACGTTTATATTTGAGGAGATTTTTCAAGGGTAATGGCTAAGGAGTTGGGAAGATGAAGAAAATATCAAAAAAGCAACGAAAACTGGAATTCCTGTTAGTCATTTTTTTGATTGTTTTAGGCAGTCTAGTAGCCTTTTGGCGTAAACCGGCTGTTGATGCAACACAGACGACTACCAGTCAGCAGACAGCGTCTTCTGCGACAGCGTCATCGAGGTCCAGTAAAGAAACAGCAACATCAAAATCGAAGGCTAAAGCAGTGACGAGCGCTTCAAGTACGTCTGAGAGTACTTCGGAAAGTAAGGTTGATTGGCAGAATCCATCAGAGGATAAAGACTATCCAACCTTGCAACAAGGCGATTGGTTAGATGTCTCGATTGCTGATCAACGGGTTTATATTATGCGGGATGAAAAAGTATTGTATACCATGTTATGTTCAACTGGCGCACCTGATTCACCGACGCCAACGGGAACTTTCCAGATTCAAGCTGAACGCGGGGATTCATTCTTTAATGCATCTTCTGGTGAAGGGGCGAATTATTGGGTTTCGTTTAAAGACCATGGGATTTATCTATTCCACTCGGTTCCTGTCGATGAAAACGGTGAGTATATTGAAGAAGAAGCTGAGCTACTTGGGAAAGAAGCGATTTCTCACGGATGTATTCGCTTAAGCGTTGCTGATGCAAAATGGTTTTATGAAAATGCAATTTACGATATGCGTGTGGAGATTCATTAAGAATCAATGATGCGACCAAAAAGGTCTTGAGACATTGTCTCAAGACCTTTTTTTACTGAATAAACGGTGTTCTAGAAATTGCCTCTACGTTCATTCGGCACATTTTCTGTATCACTCTCTTTTTTGTTGGTCTTACTGGCCGGTGATGATTGGATTTTGCGGAATCGTAAAACCAGCTTCGGTTAGCGCGTCGACGGAAGCGGCTAAAAATTCTTGTTTAATATTAAACTGTTTGCCATTTAAAACATACATGGTGGTACGAATGGCAAAGTTCCCATTGCCGAGATCGACTAAACCGAAAATGCTAGGTGGGACTTGGATATCTTGTTGGTGTTTTTGTGCTAAGCGTTGATTAGTGGCTTCGATAATTTGTCGAATTTTCGTTTGATCTTCACTTGGTAAAATGCGAACTTCAACGATGACCTGCATATTGGCGCGTGACGTATTACTGATCGTGGTGATGTTACGGTTGGGCACAAAATGAACGGTCCCGTCAGTTGATTTTAGTTGCAACGTGCGTAAGCCGACGGAAGTCACGGTGCCTTCGATGCCCAGCGCACCGAGATTGATGTAATCACCAACATCGATTTGTTGTTCCATAATAATGAAGAAACCAGTGATAATATCGTTCATAAAGCCTTGTGCTCCTAAACCAACGGCTAAACCGGCGATTCCAGCTCCGGCTAGTAAAGAGCCTACAGGAACGCCTAAAACCGATAAGAGCGCATAGACTAGAAAGAAACCTAACGTGTAATGAACAATGTTATGAATGAGGGTATGGAGCGTATGAACTCGATTTTCATTTAAATTGTTTTTCTTCATGTATGTTTCATAGCTACGATTAACGACAAAGTCACCAACTTTAAATAAGACGATAAATAAAATGGTGAGCATGATTAAAAAGAGTGCCTTTTGAATCATGACACCAATGATGGCCTCCCAATCTAAAGAATGCCACCAACGTTGAATCGCATTTAATTGCTCGGCGGCGGGCTCTGTAATACTTGAAGTAGAAGAGTCCGTTGTTGATTGGGCAGCTGCCAGTAAATAATTCATGAATAAACCTCAACTTTCTTAAATTTCACCAAAACAGTATAACAAAAAACTACTGTCAGAAAGCAACAGTAGTTAAAGTTTAATTAATTTGTAACTTGTTGGAAGTTAGGTGTCGGTGGGTTAAAGCCATAGCGATTACCTAAAACGTATTTAGCGATGTGTAACGTTCGATCGCTCGAGCGTTCTAAATTGGAGCTAATATCGATGAATAATACGCCGTCAGCCACGCGGCCTTCGCCGGTTTTCATCAGTTGGATATATTTTTTACGTAGCAAGGCGACGATTTGATTGATTTCTTGCTCGCGACTGATGATTTTTTCCGCTAATTCAATGTCATCATTTTCAAGAACCGTTAATGCGTCGGCTACATTGTTAATGACTTTATCAAACAGTAATTGTAAATCAGCATCATGTAAGATGACTGACTCGCGCGATGATTTGCTTGTTTTTTTCTTTTTCTTTTTCTTTTCTTTGGCACGTTGTTTTTGTTCGAGCGCAATCGCATCTTCTAGGTAATGGACGACGTTTTTACAGTGGTCACCAATTCGTTCGAAGTCTTTGGTGAATTCTAATAACATGGCTTGTTCTTGGCTTTCTTGCTCGCTTAACTCAACCGTTGCCGTCTTAGCCAGAAACTCAGTTAATTCAACATCACATTGATTGACAGCATCTTCGTATTGGAGGACATCGCCTAAAGATTCGTCATTCGGATGATTATAGTAGTCTTTGGCAGCTTCTAATGATTTAACAACGTATTGACCCATTTGAATCAACTCGCTTGAAACTTGCTTCAAAGCAACGCCTGGTGAGGTCTCGATAAATTGTTCATTTAAAGCTACTTTGCGGATGTTTAATGATTTTTCTTTGCCAGGGATGATAAATTTGACAAATTTTTCAATATAGGCAATGAACCAGAATTGAATCAATAAGTTAGAAACGTTAAATAAGCCGTGTGCGAAAGCGATTTGCATACTTGGTGATAAATGGAGTACTGAAGTCGCATATAAGAGCACATTCATAAACGGTGTTAAGAGAATCGTGAAAATGACAGCACCGATTAAATTAAAGGTTACATGGGCAGAGGCTGTTCGCTTGGCAGCAATACTTGCACCAAGGCAGGCGATAATTGCTGTAATGGTTGTCCCAATATTGTCCCCGAATAAAATCGGTAAAGCGGCACCTAAACTAAGGCTACCTTGAGCGTAGAGTTGTTGTAAAATCCCAATGGTTGCACTTGAGCTTTGTAAGGTCATGGTTAAGACGGCACCGATTAAGACGCCTAAAAGGGGATGATAAGAGACATCAACCATCAATTGTTGAAATTGTGGCAATTCGGCAAGTGGCGCCATCGCATCGCCCATCAAACTTAACCCAAAGAATAAACAACCGAATCCAAAAATAATTTGGCCCCAATTTTGAAAGACTTTGCGTTTCATAAAGAAGAGCAACAATGAGCCGATCCCAATAATTGGTAACGCATATTCACTTAAGTTAAAACCAATAATAAAAGCAGTAATGGTTGTCCCGACGTTGGCCCCCATAATAACGCCAATTGCTTGACGCAAGGTCATGAAGCCTGCACTGACTAAACCAACAGTTAAAACGGTTGTCCCTGAGCTACTTTGGATTAAACCAGTGACAATAATTCCGGCCAAGACGGCACGAAGCGGGGTCGAGGTGAATTTGTTTAGGACTTCACGTAAGCGATCGCCAGCAGCTTTTTGTAAGCCATCGCCCATGTATTTAATCCCAAATAAAAAGATCCCCAAACCACCTAGGAATGTAAATAACATTTCCTGATAAGACATAGATATTCCTCCGATAATGGTTATGATTATGTTTTACTTTCTTAGAATAAAGGAAGTAATCGGAGTTGTAAACGATTGAATAAAAAAAAACATCTATTACTGTAAAAAGTAATAGATGTCTATTAATTTAATTGGAAAAACCTAAGATAAGTGGACACCTTTATCAACAAAAATAACTTCGCCGATAATGCCACTTGAAAGTGGGCTGATTAAGAAGGCACATGTTTCACCAACTTCTTCAATGGTTACCCCAACTTTATCCGGTGTCCGGCTTTCTGATAATTGAATTAGTTTTTGGTAATCTTTGACACCTGTTACGGCTAGTGTTTTGATTGCACCAGCTGAGATTCCGTTCACACGGATTCCTTTAGGTGAAAGATCAGCAGCTAAGTAACGTACAGAAGCTTCTAAAGCGGCTTTTGCAATGCCCATCATGTTGTAGTTAGGAACCGCACGTTGCGCACCTAAGTATGAAAGGGTAACAACTGCGCTGTTTTCAGCTAAGATTGGTTGGGCGTAGCGTGTAACTGCAATCAGTGAGTAAGCACTGATATCTTGTGCTAATTGGTAACCTTCACGCGAAATGTCGACAACTTCACCTTGTAAGTCTTCTTTGTTAGCAAAAGCAACTGCGTGCACGACACCATGAATTTCACCAGCATAGTCTTTGATTTGTTCAAAAGCGGCCTTGATGCTATCGTCGCTAGCAACATCACATTCAACAGTGACTTCATTTTCATCTAATAATTTTCGTAATGGTTTTTCCATACGTTCGTTTTGGTAGGTGTAAATAACTTCAGCGCCTTGATTACGAAGTGCTTGCGCACAGCCCCAAGCGATACTGCGTTTATTTGCAACACCCATTACAACGATTTTTTTTCCAGTTAAAAATCCCATGTTTACACTCCTTGAAATAATCTAAATAATAATTGCATGTCAAAATAATTTTGCCTATGATGTTCTATTATTAGCTAGTTTGTTTTGATTGTCAAACTAAATTTATATCGAGCGTTAAAAAATATCACGATGATTGCACCGAATGCGTTTTTATGATATTTTGATTATAACAGTGAATTAAGTTTTATTTTGAAAGGATGTTTATACTGTGACAAAGACAAAAGTCTTAAGTGAAGTCGAAGTAATGGAATTAATTCCCAACCGCTATCCAATTTATTATATTGATTACGTTGATGAATTGGAGCCAGGTAAAAAAATTATCGCTACAAAAAACGTAACCATGAATGAAGATTTTTTCCAAGGACATTTCCCAGGAAATCCAGTGATGCCGGGCGCTTTAATTTTAGAAACTTTGGCGCAAGCGGGTTCAATCCTAATATTAAAATCAGAAGAATTTTTAGGTCGGACCGCTTATATTGGTGGGATCAACCGTGCGAAGTTCCGTCAAAAAGTAACGCCAGGTGACGTTGTGAAACTTTCTTTTGAAATTACCAAAGTGAAAGGTTCAGTCGGAACGGCCGATGCAGTTGCAACTGTTGATGGCAAAGTAGCTGCTGAATGTGAGTTCACTTTTATCGTGGGGCAACAAAAACAATAATTAATAATATAAAAAATTACCGACGAATCTCAGTGCAAGTGGGAGATTCGTCGGCTTTTTTTGCAGCGGTAGCTTCTGGAACACCGTTTATTTGATAAAAAAACCTGAAACATGATGATGTCTCAGGTTTTTGCGGTTATTTTGCTTCTTGGAGAATGTTGATTTCATTGATTTTGACTGGATCTTTGGGTGTGGAGTCTTCACCAGTACTGGCATCCCCAGTCGTTTCTGCTTGCGCAATCGTGTCGACAACATCCATCCCTTCGATGACTTGACCAAAGACGGTGTAAGAACCGTCTAAACTAGGGGTACCACCATTTTTATACGCGTCGATAATATCTAGAGGATAGTCATCGGTTAAAAGGCCGTCATGAACATCTTCGTCATTTTGAACAATATAAAACTGGCTACCGATGCTATTTGGTTGACTAGACTGAGCCATGGCTAATGCACCGCGAATGTGATAAAGCTGATTAGAAATTTCTGGACCAAAACCTTCACCCCAGATGCTTTCACCACCAGTTCCATCCCCTTTAGGATCGCCACCTTGAATCATAAACTCATCAATGACCCGGTGGAAAGTTAAGCCATCATAATAGCCATCTTTCGCGTGAGTCACAAAGTTTTCGACGGCTTTGGGGGCAATCTCAGGGAAGAGTTTGATTTTAATGGTTCCTTCAGTCGTCACCATCTCGATTAAATCTTCGTTATCCGCCACTTCGCTACTTAATTGCGGCAACTCAAGGGTATTTAAATCAACTGAACTGGAAGTTGTTTGGACGGTACTACTTGATTGGCTAGTGGTTGAATTGCTATCACAAGCTCCGAGTAAGGCGACTGCGCAAAGCGTACTGGTCATGAGAGCAATTTTTTTTAATTTCATTAATTGGAAACATCCTTTCATTTAGTATCTCTGTCTAGCATAACAAAATTACTCAGTGCTTGCTAGTGGTGGAACAGTGTGTGATGAAATTTCAGCCTTTTTGACAAAGGTGTAGACCAAAATGTAAGCGTTTGTTATAATGAAAAGGTATTCAAAATCATTTTCGTTTATTAGGGGGATCTTCATGGGAAAATTAGGTATTTCAATCTATCCAGAGCGTTCAACATTTGAAAAGGACAAAGCATATTTGGATTTAGCGCACAAATATGGGTTTAAGCGCGTTTTTACGAGCTTATTGCAAATTAATGATGAGAAAGAGCAAGTTTTAGCGGACTTTAAAAAAGTGGTAGATTATGCTAATAGCTTAGAGTTAGAAGTGATGGTCGATATTAACCCCGCTTTATTTGAGCAATTAGCTATTTCATACGATGATTTATCTTTTTTCCATGAAATGGGAGCCGATGGTGTCCGATTAGATCTAGGATTTACCGGCGCTGAAGAGGCGCGGATGACAAGAAATCCATATGGTATTAAAATTGAAATTAATATGAGTGCTGGGACGAATTATGTGGATAATATTATGAGTTATTCACCAAATACGGATAACTTATTAGGATCACATAATTTTTATCCGCATCGTTATTCAGGTTTAAGTTACGAACATTTCGTTGCCTGTTCTAAAAAGTTTAGAAAATACAACTTGAATACCATGGCTTTTGTGAATTCGCATGCAGCAACATTTGGTCCTTGGCCAACCCAAGATGGCTTATGCTCATTAGAAGATCATCGTGAGTTAGAAATCGCAACACAAGTCAAGCATCTAATTTTAACGGGGCTGATTGATGACATTACGATTGGTAACGCCTATGCTTCAGAAAGCGAATTAAAAGCCATGGCCGAGGCGTTTCAGTCACCGTATCCAACGTTAAAAGTTGATGTTGCTGAAGATATCACTGAAGACGAGCGCATTTGCTTATTTGATAATTTACACAGTTATCGAGGGGATCGTTCCGCGTATATTTTACGCTCGACCATGACGCGTGTTTATTATAAAGACAAAGCTTTTCCTGCTCACAATACGCGTGATATGACACCGGGAGATGTGTTAATTGATAATGCCGGTTATGGTCAATACAAAGGCGAAACGCAAATTGCTTTAAAAGCAATGAAAAACGATGGGCGCGTCAATGTGGTTGGCCGCGTTTCTGAGGATGAACTCTTCTTACTTAATTTTTTGAAACCATGGTCAGATTTCAAATTGATTGAAAATCAAGGCTGATAAAATGAAAAAAGCTTAGGATGCTTTAGCGCCTAAGCTTTTTTTGTGGAGATGGGCAGTTTTTTTGTGTAGCTAGTAAAAAGTTCTTAAAAAAACTGTGGCAATCAATAATTGAAATGCGTATACTTTAAAAAAAGAAAGTGAGTGAGAATTTGGAAAAGAAACATTTACAAAAAAATATATCGGCATTCGGTGCGCTATCAACCGTAATGGGAACGGTAATTGGCGCGGGTGTGTTTTTTAAAACCGCGGCTGTCGTTCAACAAACGCAATCGAGTGCTTGGACGTTATTAGTCTGGTTAATTGCAGGGTTTTTGGCCATTTGTGGTGGCTTAACAGTGGCCGAATTAGCCACGGCAATCCCGAAAACGGGTGGTGCGATTCGTTATATCGAAGAAACTTATGGTCAACTGCCAGCCTTTTTATTAGGTTGGGCGCAAACAATCATCTACTTCCCAGCGAATATTGCCGCTTTGAGCATTATTTTTTCAACGCAATTAATTAATTTGTTTCATTTAAATAGTAATTGGTTAGTAATGCTGTCAATTATTACCGCGGCAAGTGTCACGGGGTTGAATTTATTAGGGACGAAGATCGCTGCCGGCGTGCAATCTGTGACGCTAACGATTAAGTTAATCCCGATTGCGTTGATTATTCTTGTGGGGTTAATGATTCCAGGCGAAGTCTCGGTTTCGCTCTTTTCATTTGCTAACCAAGCCGGAGACGTTGATACGTTTACCAAAGTCAGTGGCATTAGTGGCGCGTTGTTAGCAACACTGTTTGCTTATGATGGTTGGTTAAACGTTGGAAATGTGGCCGGCGAGATGAAAAATCCTGAAAAAGATTTACCTAAAGCGATTATCACCGGCTTAAGTGCGGTAACCATTATTTATGTGTTAATCAATGCAGTCTTTTTAAAAACTCTACCGATTGCAGAACTTGCCGGGAATCAAAACGCCGCATCGGATGTTGCGATGACGCTGTTTGGCTCATTTGGTGGTAAATTGATTACGATTGGGATTTTAATTTCGGTTTACGGTGCCTTAAATGGCTATACAATGACCGGAATTCGTGTTCCGTATGCCTTAGCCACGGAAGGGCGCTACCCGTTTAGCAACTCGTTTAAAAAACTTTCAAAAAACTTTTCGGTTCCGTATGTTGCGGCCATTACGCAACTGGTCATTGCCTGTGTGATGATGTTTTGGGGGACGTTTGATTTATTAACAGATATGCTCGTATTTGTGATGTGGTTATTTAATATTTTAATTTTCGTCGCGGTCTTTATTTTGCGCAAAAAACAACCAAATCTTTTACGACCGTATAAAGTGCCGTTATATCCAATCGTACCTTTAATTGCTATTTTTGGTGGCTTGTTTATCTTAATTATGACATTATTGACAGCAACCAAATTAGCAGTCACAGGTATTGCGATTACGGCTTTAGGAATTCCGGTTTTTTATGTGATGCAAAGAAAAGCGAAGTAAACGTAAACTAGCCAAAAATTATAACTAATTGATCGAGGGTTTGGGCCAAATGTTTGTCCCAGCCCTTTTTTTGTCGAATAAACGGTGTTCTAGAAGTTGCGTTCCAATAATTTTTTTCGATTGTCAATCCCGAGTGTCAAATGAAAAAGATAGACAAAACCGTTATTGCTAGGTACAATAGGATGGACTTTTGGATAAGAGAAGAAAGTGTAAATAAAGAAATGGAGGACAAGTTATGTCCATGTTTTTAGATCAAGTAACAATTGATGTCAAAGCCGGTAAAGGTGGCGATGGAATGGTTGCTTTTCGTAGAGAAAAATACGTTCCTGATGGTGGGCCAGCCGGTGGTGATGGTGGCCGTGGTGGTGACGTCATCTTAGTTGTTGATGAAGGTCTACGCACCTTGATGGATTTTCGTTTTAATCGTCATTTTAAAGCACAACCGGGCGAAAACGGCATGAGTAAAGGAATGCACGGTCGCGGCTCAGAAGATACCTGTATCAAAGTTCCACAAGGTACGACGGTTCGCGATGCACAGACGGGTGCTTTTTTAGGTGATTTGATCGAGGATGGTCAAACACTGGTGGTTGCTCGTGGTGGTCGTGGTGGTCGTGGGAATACTCGTTTTGCTACACCCAAAAATCCTGCGCCCGAGTTGGCGGAAAACGGCGAACCCGGCGGCGAACGAAAAATTGAGTTAGAATTAAAAGTATTGGCCGATGTTGGACTTGTTGGCTTCCCATCCGTTGGAAAATCGACCTTACTCTCAATTATTTCATCCGCTCGTCCGAAAATTGGAGCGTATCATTTTACAACTTTAGTTCCTAATTTAGGAATGGTTACATCACCTGATGGCCGTAGTTATGCAGTAGCTGATTTACCGGGATTAATCGAAGGCGCTTCGCAAGGGGTCGGTCTGGGAACCCAATTTTTACGTCATATTGAGCGAACGCGCGTCATTTTACATGTGATTGACATGAGTGGGATGGAAGGTCGCGAGCCTTATGAAGATTATCTAGCGATCAACAAAGAGCTTGAGACGCATAATTTACGTTTGTTGGAACGCCCGCAAATTATCGTGGCCAACAAAATGGATATGCCGCAAGCTGATGAAAACTTAGCGAAATTCAAAGCGGAATTAGCCAAAGAAAAGGTTGATGAGTTCGCGGAAGAGCCATTAATTTTTCCGATTTCAGGAGTGACACGTCAAGGGTTAGATCCGTTGTTAAATGCAACTGCTGATTTGCTTGAAGTGACGCCTGAATTTCCGCTTTATGAAGACGAGGTCGTGGAAGATGTGGTTCATTACGGCTTCACTTCAGATGAACCTGAATTTGAAATTAGCCGCGAACCAGATGCTTCATGGGTACTAAGTGGTGAAAAAATTGAGAAAATGTTCCAAATGACTAATTTCGATCACGATGAAACCGTGATGCGTTTTGCCCGTCAATTACGTGGATTGGGTGTTGATGAAGCGTTGCGTGCCCGTGGTGCGAAAGATGGCGACATTGTGCGCATTGGGAATTTTGAATTTGAATTTGTTGAATAAAAAAGTATTCCAAGCTAGGGCCAAAAGTGGTCCTAGCTTTTTTTAGGTATTAATTGATTGATTTATTGGAAGATAAGTGCTTTCTTTTTTAAAATTGCTGAATTATTGGTAAAATTCAGGGTGCATAAACTAATTATAAGGAGTGTTTACTATGACAAAAAAAGTAATCGTAATGAACTTTGAACTGGAGTCACAAGCTTACCAAGCCTTCTCAGAAATTAAGAATTTGGCTTTTTCCAAAGCGTTGAAGGGAGAGCAAATGGCGGTTGTGACTCATTCAGATGATGGTGAACATAATTTTAAAATTGATGACTTTTTAGATTTCACTGGGAGTAACAAAACATCTAAAGGTGGGCTTATCGGGATGTTGGTTGGAATCGTGGGGGGACCACTTGGCGTGATGCTCGGTTGGTTTGGCGGAAGCTTCATTGGCGCGAGTAAAGATGCTAAGGAAATTCGCGATGCCAGAGATGTTTTTGAGTTTTTAATTCAACAGATTGGGGAAGGGAAAACCGGCCTCATCTTAATTGCAGAAGAAGAAGACAATCGCCCAATTAATAATCTAATTACACATGTCTTAGGTGGGGGGGTTGAACGGTTTGATTTAGAAGATGTGGAGCATTCAGTGAATAAAGCGAAAGATGTTGAAAAAGATGTTCAAGAACACGCGAAAAAAGGTTGGAAGAAAAATTTGCGTAGTGCAAGTCAAGAAAATGATTCTTCAGAGACGGACCTATAATACTTTGAAAAATGGTATACTAGGCATTGAGTTTTAGATTGCAAAGAAAGATGGAAAAATATGGAATTAGAATTTTTAGGTACCGGAGCTGGGGTTCCAGCAAAACATCGAAATGTCAGTAGTGTGGCATTGAAATTATTAGATGAACGCAATGCTGTTTGGTTGTTTGATTGTGGAGAAGGCACACAAATGCAAATTTTACGGTGCAATATTCGTCCGCGGAAAATCGAGAAAATTTTTATTTCTCATTTGCATGGCGATCATATTTTTGGTTTGCCAGGATTAATTAGTAGCCGTTCTTTTCAAGGCGGGACGGAAACGCTCACGATTTATGGACCCAAAGGAATTCGTGAGTTTATTCAAACATCCTTGAAAATTACGCAGACGCGCTTGGCGTACCGTTTAGAAATTATTGAAATTACGGCCGGGATCATTTTTGAAGACCAGCAATTTCAAGTGAGCTGTCAAAAATTAGAGCATGGTATTGAATGCTTTGGTTTCCGTGTGGTTGAAAAAGATCATGAAGGGGAACTTCAAGTAGACAAGCTGCAAAAACTAGGTATTAAACCAGGACCGGTCTATGGGCAACTAAAAGCCGGCTTATGTGTAACTCTTGAGGATGGTCAGGTGATTGATGGTCGTGACTTTGTCGGCGAAAGTAAGGCGGGGCGAATTGTGACCATCCTAGGGGATACACGTTATACACCCGCTGCAATTGAACTAGCAAAAAATGCCAATGTTTTGGTTCATGAAAGTACTTATAATAAGCATGAAGAAAAAATGGCACATGCTCATTTTCACGCGACGACTCACCAAGCTGCTGAAGTGGCGAAAAAAGCCCAAGTGAAACAACTCGTGTTAACCCATATTAGTGCGCGCTATTTACACAAGGAAGCGTTGGAATTAGAAAAAGAAGCGCAAGAAGTTTTTGCAGCAGCCATGGTGGCTAAAGACTTCACCGTCGTTGATGTCCCATTTGATAAGGAGTAATGATGAACGTTAAAGATCAAGTTGTCTTAGTGACGGGAGGCTCCACTGGTTTAGGAGAACAACTGTGCTATGAGGCCGCTCGTAATGGTGCAATCGTTGTCGTTTGTGCCAGACGCGTCCAAGAAATCGAACGTGTCAAAGTAAAGTGTCAACAGCTTAGTCAGCGACCTGCGTATGCTTTTGCGTTAGATGTCAGTGATTTTGCTAGTATTGATGCGGTATTGGCCGAATTAAAACAACAAGTCGGTTCGGTCGATGTGTTGATTAATAATGCCGGTTTTGGCGTTTTTGAAACATTTACCGATTTTCAAATGTCTATTGCTAGGGAAATGTTTGAAGTCAATGTCTTCGGGATGATGTATTTGACTCAGAAAATAGTCGCTCAAATGCTTAAAAAGCAACACGGTCAAATTGTTAATGTTGCCTCGATTGCCGGGAAAATTGCGACACCCAAATCAGCCGTTTACTCAGCTACCAAATTTGCGGTCTTAGGATTTTCCAATGCGTTACGACTTGAATTAAAGCCTCATAATATTCAGGTGATGACGGTCAATCCGGGCCCCATTCAAACCGAATTTTTTGAGCGTGCCGATCCAGACGGTGCTTATCTGGCGAATTTAAATGGTCGAATGCTTTCAGCCCAACGACTAGCAACTACGATTTTGGTGGCCATCAAAAAAGAAAAACGGGAAGTGAATCGTCCACGTAGTATGGAATTTGCTGCTCGTTTTTACCAGTTGTTCCCGCAGTTAGGGGATTACTTAGCAGGTGGCGTCTTTAATAAAAAATAAGTTAGTTCAAAGTATGATTTACTCGTTGACTTTGCTATACTCAACGAGTTAGGAGTGATTGATTGAAAAAGTTAAATTATAATTGGCAATTACCAACTGAAAGCTCAATTCCGCTTGATTTTAAACAAACGTTAGCGGCCAATCAACTAAGTGATTTAATTGGACGTTTGCTTTATCAAAGAGGAATCACGACCCAAGCGTCCTTGGCGTCATTTTTACATCCTGATTTAGCCAATTTGCATGATCCATATCTTTTATTTGATATGGAAAAAGTGGTGGAACGAATTCGTGCAGCCATTATGGCTGAAGAACGGATTTTAATCTACGGTGATTATGATGCTGATGGGATTACGAGTACGACGGTGATGAAAGAAACGTTAGAATTGCTAGGCGCTGACGTGGCGTTTTATTTGCCAAATCGCTTTACGGATGGTTATGGCCCGAACTTAACTGTTTACAAAGAGCACATCGCTCAAGGGGTTCAGTTGATTTTGACGGTTGATAATGGCGTCTCAGGTCATGAAGCGATTGCTTACGCTAACGAGCAAGGGGTCGATGTGATTGTGACCGACCATCATGAATTGCCTACTGAATTGCCGTCAGCTTTTGGTATTATCCATCCGCGACATCCCAAAGGACAATACCCTTTTGGTGATTTAGCTGGGGTCGGGGTGGCATTTAAACTAGCGACAGCGCTCTTGGAAGAAGTTCCAGTCGAATTTTTAGATTTGGTGGCGATTGGGACGATTGCCGATATGGTCTCGTTGACTGATGAAAACCGGATTTTAGTGGCGTTTGGTCTACAAGGCTTACAAGCTTCAGAGCGCTTAGGCATTCAGGCGTTATTAAAGGTTGCCGATGTTAATCAAAGTGATATCACTGAAATGACCGTCGGGTTTACCTTAGGACCACGGTTAAATGCGATTGGCCGTTTAGGTGATCCGAATCCGGCAGTTACCTTACTTTCAACTTTTGATGAAACATTAGCGATGCAATTAGCAAATGAAATTGACATGATTAATACTACCCGAAAAAAACTGGTTGAGACCGTCACTTTTGAGGCACTCCAAAAAATTGATCAGCAAAATGAAATTCATGTGATTGCCCAAGAAAATTGGCATGAAGGGATTTTAGGAATTGTCGCAGGGAAGATTGTCAAAGAAACGGGCCGGCCGACCATCATCTTAACAATGAAAGAAAATGGGGTTGCGAAAGGTTCAGGACGAAGTATTGCCTCCTTTAATCTCTTTGAGGCGTTATCAAAAAACAAGGAACTCTTTGCAAGTTTTGGTGGTCATCATTCGGCAGTCGGTCTATCGTTAGCAAGCGAGCAACTTCCAGTGTTACAACAAACGTTGAACCAGTACGTGAAAGAAAGCGGCCTCGATTTATCTCAAGGAAGTGCCTTACCGATTGATGAGATTCTTCAAGTAGATCAAGTAACAACGGACTTAATTGATGGCCTACGCGTTTTAGCACCATTTGGCATGGATAATGCGATCCCACGTTTTTTATTCCAACAAGTTACACCGATAAATACCAAAGCGATTGGTGGGAATGGTGCTCATTTAAAACTTTCGTTGACACAAACTAACAATGCACAACAACTTGATGTGATTGGCTTTGACTTTGGCGAACAATTGCCGGCATTTAAAGCAAAACAGCTAAACGTTGTTGGTCAATTGGGCATTAATGAATGGAATGGGAATCGAAAACCCCAATTAACCTTAGAAGATTATGCCAATGAGGGCCTTGACCTTTTGGATTACCGGATGAAAAAAGATTGGGCGCAACTGCAAGTGTCTGCTCAGAGTTTAGTTATTTATTTTTCGGAGCATTTGCCTAAAGAACTCGCCCACTTAACTCGTGGGCAACTGTTTTGTTTTACTTCAATTGAGGATTTTTTAAAGGTGATGCAGGAACATTCGTATCAACAAGTCATCATTGCAGAATGTCCACTAGAACAACAAACGTTAAAAGAGGTGATGCGAAACTGTTCTACAGCGCAAATTCTCTTGGTAGCGTATGCGAAAGATGATGCCTATCTGGATGGCCTAGGAACCAGAGCGCAGTATGCACGGCTCTTTACGTTGATTGCAAAACAAGGGAAACTAGATGTGCGTTATAAGTTAAAACAAGTCGCTCAGTACTTAGAAATCCCTGAAAAATTGCTCACATTTATGATTCAAGTCTTTATCGAGTTGGAGTTTGTCGCCGTCACCGATGGTATATTAACGCCAAAACAGGCAGCAAAAAAAGAATTAAATCAAAGTGTTCTTTATCAAGAACGTGAAATAAAAATCAAGACCGAAGAATTTGTGTTATTCACTGAAATCAATACACTTTTGGCTTGGTTAGCATCTTAGGAGGAAACATCGTGAATTTAGAAAAATATATTGCCAGTATCCCAGATTATCCAGCCAAAGGGGTGACCTTTCGTGACATTTCCCCATTGATGGCCGATGGGCAAGCGTATCGTGAGGCGACGAAACAAATCGTGGACTACGCCAAAGAATCAAGAATTGAGATGGTTGTAGGACCCGAGGCACGTGGTTTTATTGTCGGCTGTCCAGTGGCTTATGAATTAGGCGTTGGCTTTGCACCAGTCAGAAAACCAGGGAAGCTGCCACGTGAAACGATTGAAGTGAGTTATGATTTAGAATATGGCTCAGATACTTTAACCATTCATGCGGACGCAATTCAACCGGGACAACGAGTCTTGATTTGCGATGATCTATTAGCAACCGGAGGCACGATTAAAGCCACAATCGATTTGATTGAAAAATTAGGCGGCATTGTTGTCGGCTGCGCCTTCTTGATTGAACTAGAAGCGTTAAATGGTCGCGATAAGATTGCAGGATACGAGTTACTCTCATTAATGAAATACTAATTGGTCTATTGGGGCGGATAAGATTACTTATTCGCCCCATGTTTTTTTCTGCGGTGGATATGGCGGGGATTGAGGGGGGAGGCGAGCAGCGAATACTACGAATAATGACGCTGAAGACATAAAAAGCTTGAAATAGCAAATGATTTATGCGCTTATTCAAAATTGAAGAATTAGTGAACTAGATAAAGATGCTAGATTTTTTTTTTTGATATTGTTATAATACTAGGTGGAATTAACTTAATATTTTTAAAAGGTTGAGTAAAAGATACTTCAAGGATCGGTTCTTCAAGGGGTGAGAAGAACATTTTTGTAGTACTTTAATTTAAGGCGTACTTCAAAGTAGGAGTGCGCCTTTTTTGTAAAGGAGGAATGACATTGAAGGAAGCCTTAGAAAGAATTAGAAATGCCGAACTACGCAATGAACAAGCGGAAAAAGAGTTACTCCAAACGTTAAGTGAATTTCGTCTTGAAAAAGAAAATGAGCTCAAGCAACTTTCTGATTCTTTAAAGAATCAACGTAAAGAGACCCTCGAAGCAAAAGAAGAACAAAAGCAAGAACGTCTTGAATTGCAAAAAGCAACATTACTTTCAAAAGCAAGTGAAGACAAGAAGAATTATCAAATTACTTATGAGCAAAATCATGAAGTAGTAGTTGATGATTTACTAGAAAGGGTGAAACAAATCTATGGCAGTTAGCCCGTTAAAAAAAATATCAATTATTGCTGAAAAGACACAACAAGATACTATTTTGCACTTGCTCCAAGGCTTGCAAAAAGTTGAAATCCAAGACCTTTATTCTGAAGAAGATAATTTAACTTGGATTAATCATTATTTTCCAGATGCAATAAAAGAGGAAGGGGAAAGTAACGCTTCTTTAGAAGAACAAATGGTTCATCAGATTGAAGAAGCCATCACTTTTATTAACAACTATGGTGATGCCAAGCAAAAAGCAACGAAGCTAAAACGGCAAAATTTAAGTTTGGCTGAGTTGGAAAAATCCTATGATGCGGTGCAAAGTCGCCAACATGTCAGTGAAATTTTAACATTGAAGCAACAGTGGGAAACGGTGGAACAAGAAATTGCGAAAAACCGCGAAATTGAATCTTGGGCAACCGATTGGCAAAACTTAGATGTTAACCCGGAAGAATTAGCCTTAGTCAGTAGTAAGTTAGTCTTTGGGAGTGTCGCGAATAATTTATGGGAAGAGCTAAGAAAAGCCATCTCTGAGCAACCGACGTTTTACTTTGAAATCATCAATACAACTGAAAAAGAAACAACGGTTGGTTTAGTGGTGATGAAAAAAGAAATGGCGATTGTCCAAAAATTATGGCAGCAATTCGGGGTCAAACAAGAGAATCATTCGTTTGCAAACTCTCCGAAAACCATGTTAAATGAAGCAAAAGCTAATTTGAATCAACTCCTCAAGCAACAACAAGAGCTATCGCAAAAAATCGGCAGTATGAAGTTTTTAACCGCCGAGCTTCAGTTAGCAGAAGAAGTTATTTTAGCTAAAAAAGTTCGCGAGTTAGCCAAAGCCAATATGGTCACTTCAAAATATTTGATTGTTATCCGCGGCTGGGTTGCTGAAGAAGACGTTACTCAATTATCAAAACGCTTGGATCAAAAATTTGTGCAAGGTGAAATTTATTATTCATATGAAGATCCAACGGAAGAAGAAATTGAAGCGAACAAATTACCATCGAAATTGAAGAACAACAAGTTCGTGGAGCCATTTGAATCGCTAACAAGTATGTATAGTTTGCCGCGATATCGTGAGATTGATCCAACACCGTGGCTGACACCCTTTTACTTTATCTTCTTTGGGATGATGGTGGCTGACGTTGGTTATGGTGCGTTAATGTTAATTGCCACAACCGTAGCCTTAAAAACGATGGTGTTACCTAAAGGAACCACCAATTTTATGCGCCTGTTTCAAATTTTATCAATCCCAACGATTATCTGGGGCTTGATTTATGGTAGTTTCTTTGGTGCTGAGATGCCGTTTTACTTATTATTACCATCTGAAGACTTCATGGTAATTTTTGCCATTTCAATGATCTTTGGGGGCCTACAAATCTTTACTGGTTTGTTCTTAGCCGCGAAAGAAAACATTAAACGTAAAGATTACTTAGCTGCAGTTAACCAAGGGTTTTCTTGGCAAGGGATTTTGTCAGGGATTATTATTGCCGCTGCGGGCTCGTTAGTCGTGGACTCACAAGCATTAACAACTATCGGGATTGTCATTGCTGGATTCAGCGCCTTTTTAGTTATTCTAATTCCGTTAATCCAAAGTGACTCTAAAGTCGGAGGCTTCTTTATGGGGGTTTATGACTTGTATGGTGTCACCAATTATATTGGGGACTTTGTTAGTTATAGTCGTTTGATGGCATTAGGGATTTCAGGCGGAAGTATCGCTGCGGCGTTTAACATGCTCGTGGGCTATATGCCTGAAGCAGCACGTTACTCAGTCGGTATCTTATTGTTACTTGCATTACATGGATTAAACATCTTCTTGTCACTACTCGGTGCCTACGTCCATGCGGCTCGTTTACAATATGTTGAGTTTTTCGGTAAGTTTTACCTTGGTGGAGGTAGAGAATTTAAAACCTTTAAACCCACTGAAAAATATATGAATTTAACAGATGAAAATGGAGGAAAAAATAAATGATTGAATACTTAATTAACAACAACGGTGGACTTGTCTTTGCAATTTTAGGGATGGCTACAGCAACAGTCTTTTCAGGAATCGGTTCGGCAAAAGGTGTTGGGATGACAGGTGAGGCTGCGGCTGCTTTAACAACTAGTCAACCAGAAAAATTCAGTCAAGCGTTAATCTTACAGCTGTTACCTGGTACTCAAGGTCTTTACGGATTTGCGATTGCAGCAATGATCTTTGGTTCTTTATCAGGCGACATGTCAACTGTTGACGGGATGAGCTACTTAATGGCTTCATTACCAGTTGCAATTGCTGGTTTATTTTCTGGGATTGCGCAAGGGAAAGTTGCCACTGCTGGTATCCAAATTTTAGCGAAAAAACCAGAACACTTCTTTAAAGGGGTTATGTTCTCAGTAATGGTTGAGATGTATGCGATTCTTGGCTTCGTAATTTCATTCTTATTACTAGGTTCGATCTAAAGTTTAGTTCACTAGAATAGGAGGGATAGTATGGATGCTATTGAAAAAATCATTGAGAAGATTGATGCGCAAGCGTTAGCTGAAAGAGCAGAGCTTGAACAAACAACTCGTGCGGAAATTACCGCTGATTTTCAATCGCAAAAGAGTCAAGTTGAAACGGCTCATGAAGCACAATTAGAAAAACAACAACAAGTCTTACGTTCAAAATACAAACAATTGACCAATCGTCAACAAATCGAGATTCGTCAAGAAACCTTAGTTGATCGCCAACAATATTTGAACAAATTGTTTGCTGAAGCTTTACAAAAAATGGAAGCTTGGGATGTGCAAACAACACAAAAGTTTGCTAAGCGTTGTTTACAAGCTTTGAAATTGGAGAATGAAGTGACCTTTATCACCACACCAGCCTTAGCTGAAAAAGGTCTTTCTAAAGATTGGTTGGCGAAACTAAGTGAGGACCTTTCTTATCCAGTAAAACACCAAGTTGCGCCTGAATTAACCAGTGACGGTTTCATTGTGGATGACAATGGGGTCCAATACAACTTCATTTATAAAGACTTATTAAATGAAGTTCGCACGAAAGAAAGTAATGCCATTACACAAAAACTATTTGACTAGGAGGGGACAGCTTGAAGAAAGAACTTTACCATCAGCTTAATCCCTATATCCGCTTGAAGGAAACGGAAATCCTAACCAAAGAATTCTTTGATCAATTGATTAATAGTGATTCTTTCCAACGGATTGGCGAGTTGCTTTCAAACACCACCTATGGAAAATATATCCATCCAGGCTTTGAAAACGACTTTGAAGCATCCTTGAATCAGGAGTTGTTAGCAACTTATCAAGAATTGCTCGAATTAGCTCCTGAAAAAGATGTTATTTGGGTATACACCATGCGTTACACCTTCCATAATCTAAAAGTCTTAACTAAGGCTGAAAGAATTGGAGAAAATTATGATCATTTGTATTTACCAGATGGTTTTTACAAGATTGAGGACTTGAAAAATGCGATTCAAACGGGAAAATCAGCGCTTTTGCCGGATGAATTAATGGCGAGTATCCATGAAGTACATGAATTCATCGAAGAATCAGCGATTTTACAAGGGATTGATATCATTTATGACCGTCACTTCCTTAAAGAGCAACGACGCTTGGGTGAAAAAATCAAGAATGAAGAATTATTAACTGAAATTATTCACTTGATTGATTTAACCAATATCGTAACGACGATGCGTTGTTTATTGCAACAACGTAGTCGAGGTTTTTTGACAGCTGTTTTGTCAAGTTCAGGTAGTATCGAAAAAGAAGTCTATTTAGATTTTACTGACCGTGAAGTCAGTGAATTTGTGACTTTTGTGTTAGAAAGTCCATATGGTGATTTATTACGACCAGCCATTGATCAAGCGGAAATTGATTTTGCTTTACTTGATTTAATTAAGGACAATCATTTAACCGAAATGTTTGATGAGGCGCAAATCAAAGCCTTTGGTCCGTTACCATTGTTGGCCTATCTCAATGCGAAAGATATTGAAATGAAAAATTTACGCATGCTTGTGATTGGTAAGCGCAGTGGTTTTACTAATGAACAAATTAGAGAAAGGATGCGAAACACTTATGACTTATAAAATCGGTGTCATTGGTGATAAAGAATCGGTCCTAACTTTTAAGCTCTTTGGTTTTACCGTTCGTTTTGCTAATGATGAACAAGCAGTAACGGCAGCATTTAAAGAAATGATCCGCGATAATTATGGGGTCATTTATATTACCGAACAATGCGCGCAATTAATACAAGACAGAATCAACCATTACAACGCTCAAGTAACACCAGCAATTGTTTTGATACCTAATCATGATGGGACATTAGGCATTGGGAAATCGGCAATTCAGGCGAATGTTGAAAAAGCTGTTGGTCAAAATATCTTGTAGGAGGGAGCAAAAATCGTGCAATTAGGAAAAATTATTAAAGTTTCAGGTCCATTAGTAATGGCTGAAAATATGAGTCACGCCAGCATCCAAGATATTTGTTATGTCGGAGATCTAGGTGTTGTAGGTGAAATTATTGAAATGCGCGGCGATGTCGCTTCAATTCAGGTATATGAGGAAACATCAGGAATCGGACCAGGTGAAGCTGTTCGTTCAACCGGTGAAGCATTATCAGTTGAATTAGCACCAGGGATTTTAACGCAAATGTTTGATGGGATTCAACGTCCATTAGATGTTTTCATGGAAAAAACCAAAAGTAACTTCTTAACTAGAGGGGTGCAACTACCACCTTTAGACCACGAGAAAAAATGGGAATTCGAACCGCTTTTAGCTGTCGGCGCAGATGTTAGTGCGGGCGATATCATCGGAACGGTCCAAGAAACGAAGATTATTAACCATAAAATTATGGTTCCAAATGGCGTTTCAGGGAAATTAACCAAAGTCTTTAGTGGTGAATTTACGATTGATGAAACCATTTATGCGATTGAAACAGAAACTGGTGAAAAAGAATTTACAATGCTACAAAAATGGCCGGTTCGTCGTTCGCGTCCAGTTAAAGCCAAATTAAATCCAGTTGCACCAATGATTACGGGACAACGGGTAGTTGATACCTTCTTCCCTGTAACAAAAGGTGGCGCAGCCGCTGTACCTGGACCGTTTGGTGCCGGTAAAACCGTTGTTCAGCACCAAATCGCTAAATGGGCCGATGTGGACCTAGTTGTTTACGTTGGCTGTGGTGAACGTGGGAATGAGATGACTGACGTAATGAACGAGTTCCCTGAATTAATTGACCCAGTTAGTGGTGAGTCATTAATGCAACGGACAGTCTTAATTGCCAACACGTCAAACATGCCGGTTGCCGCTCGTGAAGCGTCAATTTATACTGGGATCACGATTGCGGAATATTTCCGTGATATGGGCTACTCAGTTGCGATTATGGCTGACTCAACATCACGTTGGGCTGAAGCACTGCGCGAAATGTCTGGTCGTTTAGAAGAAATGCCGGGCGATGAAGGATATCCAGCGTATCTGGGTAGTCGTTTAGCCGAATACTATGAACGTGCCGGTAAAGTTGTCACTTTAGGTAAAGATGGTCGTGAAGGTAGTATTACTGCCATTAGTGCCGTATCGCCTTCTGGTGGGGATATCTCAGAACCGGTTACCCAAAATACCTTGCGAGTGGTTAAAGTATTCTGGGGGCTAGATTCTGGCTTAGCTCAACGTCGTCACTTCCCATCAATTAACTGGTTACAAAGTTATTCATTGTACTCAGCAGAAGTGGGCAATTACTTAGATCAAGAAATGCAAGTTGATTGGTCTGAGATGGTAACGCGTGCGATGCAGATGTTGCAAAAAGAATCTGAATTAAATGAAATCGTTCGTTTAGTCGGAATTGATTCATTGTCACCAAAAGACCAGTTACTACTAGAAGTTACGAAATCAATTCGTGAGGACTACTTACAACAAAACGCCTTTGATGATGTGGATACTTTTACTTCACGTGAGAAACAATACCATATGTTAAATAATATTTTAACGTTTGGAACAGAAGGTATAAAAGCCATTGATTTAGGTTCTTATTTACCTGAAATCATGAAAGGAACCGTTCGTTTACGTGACCGGATTGCGCGAATGAAATACGTTCCTGAAGAAAAACTTGAGAGTATTGTTGCTTTAGAGCAAGAAATTAAAAACACTATGAAAGAAATCGTTTCAGAAGGGGGCATGACAAATGATTAAAGAGTATAAAACAATCGGCGAAGTTGTCGGCCCACTGATGGCTGTTGATAAAGTTGCTGGTGTTAAGTATGAAGAGCTGATTGAAGTTCGCATGCAGACCGGTGAAATTAGAAAAGGCCAAGTTTTAGAAATTCATGAAGACAAAGCGTTAGTCCAAGTTTTTGAAGGAACTGGCGGTATTAACTTAAAAGATTCAGCTGTTCGTTTCTTAGGCCATCCCTTAGAACTTGGGGTTTCAGAAGATATGATTGGGCGCGTTTTTGACGGTTTAGGTCGTCCGAAAGACAACGGCCCTGAAATCTTAGCTGAAAAATCATTAGATATCAATGGTGAAGCAATTAACCCGATGGCCCGTGATTATCCGGATGAGTTCATCCAAACAGGGATTTCATCAATCGATCACTTAAACACCTTGGTTCGTGGTCAAAAATTACCAGTATTTTCAGGATCTGGGCTGCCGCACAAAGAACTAGCGGCTCAGATTGCGCGTCAAGCAGCGGTATTAAACAAAGATGATGACTTTGCGGTTGTGTTTGCCGGCATCGGGATCACCTTTGAAGAAGCCGAGTATTTTATGGAAGACTTCCGTAAAACAGGGGCGATTGATCGTTCAGTGGTCTTCATGAACTTAGCCAATGATCCAGCGATTGAACGGATTGCCACACCACGCATGGCCTTAACTGCGGCAGAGTATTTAGCGTATGAAAAAGGGATGCACGTATTAGTAATCATGACTGACATGACTAACTATTGTGAAGCCTTACGTGAAATTTCAGCTGCGCGTCGTGAAGTTCCAGGTCGTCGAGGGTATCCAGGGTATCTGTATACCAACTTGGCAACTCTTTATGAGCGTGCTGGTCGAATTCAAGGGGCGAAAGGTTCAGTTACCCAAATCCCAATCTTAACGATGCCTGAAGATGATAAGACGCATCCGATTCCCGATTTAACGGGTTATATCACTGAAGGACAAATCATCCTATCACGTGATTTATATAAGAGTGGGGTTAAACCACCGATTGATGTTTTACCATCACTTTCACGTTTGAAAGACAAAGGAACTGGTGAAGGTAAAACGCGTGGCGATCACGCGGCAACAATGAACCAATTGTTCTCAGCTTACGCCCAAGGGAAAGAAGCCAAAGAATTAGCCGTTGTTTTAGGTGATTCAGCGCTTTCTGATGTTGATAAAATTTATGCGCAATTTGCAGAAAAATTTGAAGCCGAATACGTCAATCAAGGGTATACAACGAACCGTTCAATTCAAGAAACACTTGATTTAGGTTGGGAGTTGCTTAGCATCTTACCGCGAACTGAGTTAAAACGGATTAAAGATGAAATGATTGATCAGTATTTACCTGATAAAGGGGTCGAGTAAATGGCAAAGCTAACAGTCAATCCAACACGGATGGAGCTTGCTCGCCTGCAAAAACAATTGACTACAGCAAAAAGAGGCCATAAATTGTTGAAAGATAAACAAGATGAATTAATGCGTCAGTTTATCTTGCTGGTAAAGAAAAATGATGCGATGCGTTCAGAGGTCGAAGCGTTAACGGAAAGTGCGATGCGCGCTTTCCGCTTAGCGAATGCGACTTTAAATGAAGCGTTCATCGAAGAATTGTTCATTTTACCGGCTGCACGAGTGGAGCTTGATCTTTCACAAAAAAACATTATGAGTGTTGAAGTTCCAGTAATGAATTTCCATTACGATGAAACGGTTTTTGAAACACCGATTGAATACGGCTATTTAAATTCGAACGTTCCTTTAGATAATTCGATTTCTCGTTTTACTAGCGTCTTACCTAAGTTATTAGAGTTAACCGAGATTGAAAAAACGTGTCAATTAATGGCATCAGAAATCGAAAAAACACGTCGTCGAGTAAATGCTTTGGAGTATATGACGATTCCTGAACTAGAAGAAACCATTTACTATATCAAGATGAAGCTCGAAGAAAATGAACGTTCGGAAGTTACGCGTTTAATCAAAATAAAAAATATGAATAATGCTTGATAATGTGGAAATTTCCCTAAGATTGTGTATGATAGGTCTTAGGGAGTTTTTTTACTCTTAATTTAAAAGGCAAAGAAGGATTCAAATGAAGAAAAAGTTTAATCGCAATAATCTTGCGGCTCCACAAATTATTACGATTGGTTTTGCCACGGTGATTATTCTCGGAGCTTTGTTATTAATGTTACCTATTTCAAGCCAAACAGGGGAAATCACTTCATTTATTGATGCGATCTTTACGGCAACTTCAGCGACTTGTGTGACGGGGTTAACGACCTTAAATACGGCAGAACACTGGAGTTTATTTGGTCAAGTGGTAATTTTGATCATGATTGAATTAGGCGGATTGGGCTTTATGTCGATTCCAATATTTTTTTATATCGTCTCAAAAAGAAAAGTTAATTTAAGCACGCGGATGTTGCTCCGTGAGGCGATGAACTTCGATCGCACAAGTGGGGAAGTTAATTTGATGTGGTACGTCATTAAGACGGCGTTTGTGATTCAATTTTTAGGCTTTATTTTACTGGCTGTGCGTTTCGTCCCACAATTTGGTATGGGAGAAGGCTTATGGTATAGCCTCTTTCATTCGGTTTCAAGTTTTTGTAATGCCGGCTTTGATTTGTTTGGCGATAGTCTTGCTTCGTTCCAACAAGATCCTTGGGTCCTGTCAGTGGTTATGTTTTTAGTTATTTCTGGTGGGTTAGGTTTCTTGGTTTGGTACGATGTTTTACACTTTAAAAAAGGACGCCGGATGACCTTACATAGCCGTATCGCTTTGTGGGTTACGGGTAGTCTATTAGTCGGTGGTTTTGTCTTGTTCTTTATTACAGAGCAAAACTCCGGTGCATTGGTTGAAGGCGATTTTGTGAGCCGCACCTTTAATACGATGTTCATGGCTGTCACCCCGCGAACGGCGGGGTATGCCTCTATTGATTATCTCCATATGTCACATGCCGGCCTAATTGTAACGATGGTCTTGATGTTTATCGGGGGGACTTCCGGTTCAACTGCCGGTGGTTTGAAAACCACGACGTTTGGGGTCTTGGTCATTAAAATTAAGAGTATTTTCAAAGGGCGCTCACGGGCTGAATTTGGCGATCGAACGATTCGTGAAGCGAGCGTTTCTAGAGCGTTGACCTTATTCTTCATTACTTTGAGTCTTTGCATTGTCGGAACATTCATTCTCTGTATCACCGAAACCATTCCAGCAGGAAGCAATGTCGGGATGGAATATATCGCGTTTGAAGTCGTTTCGGCATTTGGGACGGTCGGGATTTCGATGGGGTTAACACCGAGTCTGACATTAATCGGTAAATTAGTGATTATTGCGCTAATGTTCATCGGTCGGGTTGGTATCATGACCGTCGCATTCTCAATGGTTGTGAAAGGCAAGAAAGAAGCCAAAATTAAATATCCTGATGAATCAGTGATGATTGGGTAGGGCATTCAAACAACCGTGGGAAATTTCCTGCGGTTGTTTTTTTCTTAATTATCGAGAAAAGACTTTATTAAAACGAACATATGTTTTATAGTGGAGAAAAGTTCATTAATGAGAGGGAAGAACCATGAAAACACCATTAACCTTAAAAATGGAAGAAGCCTTGTATTATTATTGTCGTGAAAATGGCGATGTAGTGGTGGAAGAGGTCGTTATGCCGGATGATTTTGGGATTGTCGATACGTTAGGCTGCCGAATTCGCAATGAAGCAGAGTTTGAATGGCGTTGTTATGAGTTAAAGGTGAGCAAAGCTGACTTTCGTTCAACAGCGAAACTTTCGTTTGTCGGTCATTATAATTATTTTGTTTTACCAAGTGAATTATATGAACAGGTGAAAGCAGAGATTGCGCCGCAAATCGGTGTGCTACTTTTTCATCCGTATGCCAGTAATTCAAAAGAAAGACTCCCTGGCTATTTCACGGTGGCAAAAAAGGCCAAAAGACAAGCGCTAATGGTCAATGAGCAAGCGTTGTTGCACCGCTTAATTACGGCCCAAGCTCGAGAAGTCGGCAAAGCCAAACAAACCGAGCGTGGTTTACGGGTCTTTAGCACCCAACAATTATATAAAGAATTAACACGGCGTAATAAGTCTTATGATCTTTTTGGTGGAGAAGAGAACTACTATGACCGTTTTATTACAGATATTAAAGAACAAGCCGTTGAAGCGTTAAAAGAAGAGTTACAAGCGACTAGAGAAGCCTATTTTGAGTTGCAACAACAATTATTGAAGGAGTGAGTCGATGTATTATCCTTATTTTCGTGGTAAACAGTATGATTTGCTCGCTTTAATCGAGTTGTCACAACAAAACTTACTCTCAAAAGCGATTTGTCCAATTATTGAACCGGTCAAAAATTCCGTGCAGTTAAAAAAATTCATTCAAGAGTTTGAAGCGAATGGTCAGCCGTATTTCGTGATTGAAAATCCTGAATATGGGGATTTTTTAACGGAAGCGGGAACCGACCAACTTCGTAGTCTAACACAATCACGAGCAAGAATTCTTGATTGCACATTAGAAGAGCTAGAGGATGCACTTGAGCTAGTTATTGCCAAAGATAGCACTTGGGTTTCACTGAGTGATTGGCAGAACAATCAACGACTCGTGGTAACGCCGTATGAATTTCGTATCTTAAATCAACTTCAGGGACCGCTAATTATTTCTGATGATCCATTTACTAGATTGCCATCGAGCCAATCCTATCAGGAGCTACCCGAAGAAGCGTTTAGTGAGCGTTTAAGTAATTATCAAAAATTAGGGTTTGCTGGATTTAGTGACTATTCAATTGACACGAGATATTATTCTGAACGTGGTTATCCCTCACGATTTTTGAGCGTGCATTTAGTCTATCCTTTTGAAGGCGAAGTAAGAATTCGGCATTTTTTGTCAATAGAGGAGCTTCCAACACAAAAAGACAAATCCATGCAAATGATGGAAGAAGTTGAAAAGTGGCAAGCAGAACTGGGAGAATCGGTTCAAACGTACGGATTACAACGATTGTTAGATGCTGCTAAAGCTGAAAAGTTTCCTGGGATGGGGAATATGCGAAAAGCAGCGGTAATGCACCATTTAGAAATCATGAGCAAACACTTAACCGCGCAAGCTCAGCATGATTTGGAATAAAAATATAAAAATAAGGAATCGCAGGGGCAATCAAAAAAATTTAACCGCAACTATTATCGCAAAAACAATAATAAATAAAAAGGAGCACACCCGCCATGACTACCAATACATTTGTATATCCACACCCAATCAATATTTACATCATCAGCGATTTAGGGATGACCGTTGAGCAATTCTGTGAAATTCACCTCTATGCTCAATCGACTGTCGCGACTTGGATTTCTAGAGAGCGAAAGGTGGAAAAGCTCCCAGCGGCATTTATTTATTCTTTAGCGCTATCGTCTAGCAAAAGCATGGATGAGGTCTATGAGCGGCTTTTAAAGCTACAAGAAGAGTATCTGAAATGGAATGAGAAGAAGAAGGCGAAGAAACAAATTTAACGCCTTGAATTCTTTGGTGCACTTTGTTATTTTACAGTAATGATTGTTCAGCTCTAATAAATTTCTAGTTAGTAAACAATTAAAATTATACGGTCAAATATCGCACAAAATAAACAGTCAGTAGTAAGTAGAGGGTGTTGACTTATAATTTCCAGAAAGACTCAATTATACGAATATGCAAAAACACTAAAAATGTTGTTAATCAACGCTTTTGGTGTTTTTTTAATTTACCGAGAAACTTGAATTAGAGAATGCTTTGGCTGCGTAAAGGCGTATTTGCGCAAGGAGGGAAGTGATTAACTAAAATGAAAGACCCGATTTTTTCGCAGAACAAGTGTATAGTGGAGCCAGTATTTAAACTATTATCGCAAATCCGATGGTATCTCAAAAAAATTCCCACCATGCCGAGCAATCACTTGATTTATTTACTCCCAATCAATAACTTCTTTCTTAGTCCTTTAGACGTGTCGTGATCTGCGTGGAATTTGTCGCTTTTAACGTACCAGTGCTTAAAACTATAAATAATTTTGGTTTAATTACTCAAATAATAATAAGGAATAATCACGAAAAGTAATTTCCGCGACTATTCCTTATTTAGTTCTTTGATCGTACCGATGCGCATTTTAAAAAAGAAATCGGCTATTTCTTTGGTGGAATACTCTGGGTGATTAATCCAAAATTGGATCATGCCGAGTAATGAGGAAATTGTAGCGTAGGAAAAGAGCTCCTTTTCAGCGGTTGAATGATTGATTTTCAAATAGGGGTGTGAAAGCTGTTCTAATCTAAGTAATTGTTTCATTAGTCGATGCGTAAAATTACTCTCTGTACCACTAGCCATCAAAATTTTTAATAGGTCTAAATTCTCCCGAAAAACGTTTAGAAACACCAAAAGTTCGGGTGCTGGTTGAGTAGCGGTCAAGTCATGAGTTGTCTGTAATTTCAAGCGTAGATTTGAATGAGGGGTGAGTAATTGATTTAAAAAATCATTTTCAATACTTTCAAGAATATCCCACTTGTCATCGAAATGCCGATAAAACGTTACGCGATTTAGCTCTGCCTTGCGAGCTATTTGGCTAGTACTAATCTGAGTGATGCTTTCTTCTTTTAACAATTCTAATAGTGCTTTTCGTAGTTGATTTTTCGTTTTATTGGTTTTGTTTTGATATCCAGTCATAAAAATGCAACACCTTGTTTGTTTTTGTAGTTTTAGTATAGGCGATTTTTGCGTAAAATAAAATCATAAATCAGAATTTGAATGAATAGAGGAGTGGATTAATTATATGAAAATTTTAGTAATCGGTGCCACTGGTAGAACCGGGCGAGAAATAGTCAAACAAAGTTTAGCGAAAAACTACGAAGTACGAGCGTATGTTCGACGGTCAAATGCGTTACCGATTCAAGATCATTTAGAATTATTTATTGGTGAATTAAATGATCACCAGACACTAACGGCGGCGTTACGTGATGTTGATGCCGTGTTGATGGCGATTGGAAGTTCAGTTTCAAATCGGAACGCCAAATTATTTGAATGGGTCATTCCTAGTTTGATTCAAGCTATGAAAACTAGTGGTGTCAAACGCTTTGTCAGTCTATCAGCGTTGGGCGTGGGGGCGACCTTTGCGAATACCCGATATCCTTACCGTTTTGGCGCTCGAACGTTCTTGAAAGGGAATTTTGCGGATCATTTGGCTGGCGAAATTCATTTGAAAGATTCTGGGCTAGTTTGGACAACGATTCATCCGGGTCCTTTGTCGGTAGGTGAAAAAACAAAGCGGCCCCAAGTCCTGGATGCTGCAACAGGATTTAAAATGCCGCGAGCACCTAGGACGAGACGCGCAGATGTAGCACAAGTGATGTTGCAAGTACTAAATGATTCAACAACTTATGAAAAAGAATTGATTATGACCTCCATTCAAGAGCGAGAAAAATAGAAGCGAGGTGCAAATTATTATTTTTAGAATCAGCTCGCGTTTAATTCCCAGTTGGCTTGTGATACTCTGCTAAGTCACCGCTATCCAATAAGCGTTGTTTTATTTGTAAGCTAGTCAAGTTACTTTGGTAATGATGGGCGTAAATCAACGAGTAGAGCGTATCTAACAAGTATTCAAAGGCAATCTGGGAAGCGAAAGTACTAATTTTTAAAAAAGCACGTTCTTCTTGTAAGACGAGTAATTTAATCGTTGCCAAAGGGTAGAGGAGTGAATCGGGATTGCCGGTTAATAAAATTGTCGGAATTTTTTGTTGCGCAAAGTAGTTCATAATGCGTTCGTATTGATTCACCAACCCGCTATAACTGATGAAGATACAACAATCATTTTTGGTGATGTTAGCAGCAACCCACGCTTCGTCACAATAAGCTTCGGCTAGGATGGCAAATTTATTGAGCTTGGCTAGTTTATTTTGAAAGCTTCTCCCACGAATTTGTGAATCGCCGCGGGCAAAAATGAAAATCCGTTGCCCTTGATCGAGTTGAATCGCAGCTTTTCGCAATTCTTGGGGATTGACTTGGGCGCTAGCTTGGGTGATTGCATTAATTGATAAGTCAGCAATCTTCTTGGTGATAGCAGCCGGTGAATCGTGTGCTTGAAAAGGGAAGTTGGCATCAACGGTTTGATTGACAAACTGTTGAGTGTGCACCAATTCAAAGATGGCTAACTTAAATTCTTTAAAGCCGGTATAACCAAGTTTTTTGCAAAGGCGGATAACCGCCGAGTGTGAGGTATATGTTTTTTGAGCTAATTCTTCAATCCTAATGGCGGGAATTACCGTCAAATGTTCTAAGATATAGCTAGCAATGCGCACTTCGGTATCAGTAAAATTTTGTTTTTTGGTTAATTTATCAAAAAGTAACATTCATCTCGTCCTTTCGGTTATAAACACTATGTTTAAGTTTAGCCTAGATTTGTGCAACTTGCTAAACATTTAAACCAACTTAAGTGTAAAAACTTTAAAAAATTTGCAGCTTCTAGGATAATAAAGATAACGAAATGAACAGGAGTGGATGAGATGAAGTTAGCAATTATTGGCTCAGGGATGATTGTGCATGAATTTTTGAGTATTACGAAGGATTTACCAGAAATTAGTTTAGCGGCGTTAGTGGGTACGAAAAGAAGCTATGAAAAACTAGAGGCGTTACAAAACGAGTATCAAATTAAGGATATTTACACTGATTTTAGTGAATGTGTCGCTAAGAGTGATTTTGATACCGTCTATGTTGCAGTACCGAATCATTTACATTTTACTTTTGCCAAAGCAGCGCTCTTAGCAGGCAAACATGTGATTTGTGAGAAACCCTTCACCTTAAATTTGGCGCAAATGTTAGAATTGAAAGAACTGGCGCTAGCAAAACAGTTAATCTTAGTTGAAGCAATTACGAATCAGTATTTAGCTAATTACTTGCAAATTAAAGATCAGCTACCTGAATTGGGTGAGTTAAAAATAATGGAATGCAACTATTCGCAGTACTCGTCGCGTTATGATGCGTTCAAAGAAGGGACCATCCTCCCAGCCTTTGATCCAACAAAAGGCGGTGGGGCCTTGATGGACATCAATATTTATAATATCCACTTTGTTGTTGGTTTGTTAGGTAAGCCTGACAGCGTCCAATATTTAGCTAACGTCGAACGAAACATCGATACATCGGGAATTCTAATCTTAAATTATCCGGATACGAAAGTTGTTTGTATCGGAGCCAAAGATTCTAGCGCAAGCATCCGTTCCACCATTCAAGGAAACCTTGGCTCAATCATTATTAATGGTTCAACCAGTGAAATTGTTTCTTATGATAAGCAAATTGGTAAAAAGGCAACACAACGCTACGAACAACAACCAGGCTTGCACCGGATGCATGCTGAATTTGTCGAGTTTACCCGTATGATTGCTGAAAATGATCTAACCAATACGAAGAAACAGTTAGAACATAGTCAAATTGTGATGGAAATTGTTGATGTCGCCTTACGAGATGCTGGAATCGTCTTAGGAACAGCCAATTAAAGGAGTGTTTTACTATGGATGTCAAATTAGCAATGAATGAGACCACTTTACTTGTTGAATTTGAACTAAATCTTGCACATACACCGCAAGAAATCTGGCCATATTTAACTGAAACACCGAAAATTCAGCGATGGTTTTTAGAAATCAGTATTGGTAAATTAGAACCAAACGGCTTCATGTTATTCCAAATGCCTGATGAACAATTAAAAATGCCAATCTTAGCTTTAAGCCATGAACAGCTATTAGAATTTACTTGGGGTTTCAATGGATCAGTTGCATTTCATATTAAAGCTGATGAATTTGGTTCACAGATTTATTTCAACGAAACGTTACCAGCAGATTTTCCTAATGTAAGTTTAGATATCACTGGTTGGTCATTTGCATTAGAACGTCTGCAAGATCTCAATAGCGAATCAAGTTATCACAAAACCGCTGAAATGAACTCGGATGCATTTAAAGAACGGCTAAGACGCTATGAAGAAATCCTTGAGTCATTAAAAGTCCCAGCTGAATAATTAAAAACAACCAGCTAGTGAATCTCTGTTGATTCACTAGCTGGTTGTTTTTTTACAAAAAATAGCAATCCTAAGATAAAGAGACAAATAATGGGTAAAGAGAGGCTTTTTAAATAGGTCAATTATATTTTTCATATTCTAGTTTACATAATATACATTATACCAAGTTGTTGTTGTCGTGGCGAATGTTAAGATTAAGCGCAACTATACATTACTTTTATATAAATATAGTTCGTCTTTTGCTCTTTTAAACCCTGTCGGTAAACTTAAATTGATACGATTGTTCGACAAAAACATTTTATAACAAATGAAATAATCTCTTGAAAATATCATGTAATTCTCGCGTATTCTAGTTTAAACTTTTGAGCTGGTGTTTTCCAATTTAGAATTTTTCTTGGTCTAGTATTTAAGTTTTCTACAGCGTCATCGACGATACGTTGCGAGACATTCTTAAAATTAAACGGTTTAGGGAAATATTCTCTAAGTAATCCATTATGATTTTCGTTAGAACCACGTTCATGAGGTGCATACGGATTTGCATAGTAAATTTTGCACCCGAAGGTGTCTTCAATAAGACCGACTTGAAATTGATTTACAAATTCAGTTCCTCGATCACAAGTAATAGATTTTACCCCTTGAGGATACATTTCTATTAGTTTTTTAATCGCTGCCATCATAGCGCGGCCTGTTTTATTAGGGAGTTTAATTGCTACGTATTGTCGTGTCTTTCTTTCGATAAAAGTTGCTAGACAGGTTGATATGCCTCGTTTTGAAACTACTGTATCAGCTTCCCAATGACCAAATTCTGTACGAAGCTGAACAGCTTCTGGGCGCAAATCAATGGTTCTATTTTCAAAGAAAGCTCGATCAATGCGAATCTTCGATCCAGATGACTTTACTTTATATCTTTTTCCATGTCTCCTAAGCTTTTTGATGTTGAAATCAATGGTTTTTGAGTAAATCCAGTTATAGATCGTGGATGTACATACCTTTACGCTTTTAATGGAATGTGCAATTTGTTCTGGAGAATATTTTAGATTCAGATATTTTAAAATAGTTTTGGTATTGTGAATCGTGGCTTTTTTAGTAACTCCACAGTTTTTTTTCCGCAATTTAGCGATATTTTGTGCACTTGAAGCTTGATAAGGCAACCGTGCGATACTGTTGGCTTTTCTAGCTTCAGTCCCCCGTTGAATCTCCCGAGTGATTGTTGAACGATGGCGATCTAATCTACGTGCTATTTCAGCTGGTCGTAATCCTTCGTCAAGATAGGCTTCAATTTTTCCACGCTCTTCAGCGGTTAAATGTTTATATACCATGTATCAAACTAGCTCCCTTGCTCTATTAATTACTACGGCAACGAATGATTTGACAATGAACCTTCACAGATATGAGATCCGCTTCCAACTAGGAGCTAACTTAAGACAAGTCAGCTCAGCCGATACAAGGCTATCATATCTGTGTTCATAATCAAATCGTACTCCCTGCAGTATGCAGGCAAATCGTATCATATTAAATAACGAGCATCAATATAAGTTTGTGGAGGTTTGTTGCGCTTTATTTTACTATTCAGGAGTTGTTGTTGTCGTTTACCAAAAGGATTCCATCTTTCTTGCTACGCAATTTTGCGAAAAAACCTCCCTCTAACCCTGAAAACAACCAAAAGCTTTTGGTTGTACTAGTTCAACATACGTCGATATTCTAAACTATATAAAATTAATGCTTGGAATAAGAAATAACTTACAAGGATAAAAATCAGTATGACCCAGGGTTCTGGGATGCTTGGCCAGGCCAATAATAAAATCATCCCTACATAAATTACTGCGGTACAAACTTTGCCATACCACTTAGCGCCATCCAATTTCACGCCGGCTCGTAATCCAATTAAACCCAAATAAATCATAATGGCTTCTTTGAGGATAAATAAAATGACAACGAGCCAAACCCACGGCCGATGAATGCCTAACGCAATAATTAGTACTAGTTGAGTTAGTTTGTCAGCAACTGGATCTAATAACTTTCCTAAGGCTGTAATTTGATTAAATCGCCTAGCAATTTGGCCATCTAAAAAATCCGTTAAGCCTGAAAGAATAATGACACTTGTCGCCCATAAATACTGCTCTTGAAAAGCAAATAGTAAGAAAAATGGAATTAACAATATTCGACTGAGAGATAATAAATTGGGGATACTTTTGATCTCTTGGCGCCAGTTTTGCAAATCTTTCATTTCCGGACACCTCCTTTAAATTCGCGTGCTTTCTATTTCTATTATAGTAAGAAAGTGCTTGAAACGCACTGAAGAACAACTGGAAACCCCAAAAACTTCTTTCGTGACCAGTTGTTTTGCTTTATTTTCGTAGCATAGCACACGCTACGTGCAATTCAGTGATGACTTCTTCTTCGACCTCGACTGATAAGAGCTGTTCTAAGCGTTCAAGCCATAATGTCGCCTCTTTATTCCCTAGTTTACCAATCGCCCAAACCGCTGTTGCACGAATCACTGGACGGACATCTTTTTGAGCAAGCAACCAAATATCTGGCAGCGCGCTCCGATCGCCAAGATTCGCTAGTGCGATTAAGGCATTTCTTTGAATAGGCTTCTTCCCGCGCCAAGACCCAGCTAGGTGCCCAAATTGGTTTTTGAACTCTTTGTTGGAGATATTTAATAACGGTTTAAGTTTCGGATAAACCTCGTCGACTTGTGGTTCCATCTCTTCGTGAAAATGGAAGTCCTTCCCCTTATTATACGGACAAACAAGTTGACAAATATCGCAGCCATAGATGACATTATGCATTTTTTTGCGATATTCTTCCGGCATCATGCCTTTGGTTTGTGTTTGATAAGACAAACAGCGCTTGGCGTTCATTCGGCCATCGCCTAACAAAGCGCTCGTAGGACAAGCTTTGATACAGCGCGTACAAGTTCCACAACCATTAGGAATGGGCGGATCACTTTCAAAATCAATATTGGTTACAATCTCCCCTAAGTACACGAATGAACCGTATTCTTCGGTAATTAATAAACCATTTAATCCAATAAAGCCTAAACCAGCCCGCTGAGCCACTGCAACATCGACTAACTCACCCGTGTCGACTTGAGGGGCAAATTCCCAAGCATTTGCTTCTTCAGTTGCTTGCGCTTTAATAAAAGTGATTAGTTTTTGCAAGCGATCTTGTAAAATATGATGATAATCCATCCCCCAAGAAGCACGAGCGAACGCCCCCCGCTTCTCGTCTCGAGGGATTTTTTCGTGGATTTTTGTTGGGTAGGCCAAGGCAATAGCGATAATGGATTTGGCTTGAGGAAATGTTTTTTCTGGATAAATTCGTTCCGGAATATTTTGATGCTCAAAGCCCGAAGTATGGCCATTCTTTTTTTGTTCAATTAATGAAGCTTCTAGTTCGGTAAATGGTTCGGCTGTCGTAAAACCAATCTTATCAATCCCTAAGCGTTGGCTTTCGATAATAATTTTTTCTTTTAAAGATAAAGGCATCAGTGGCGCTCCTTTCATGGCGTTTCTCCAATAATAGCATGGTTTTCCTAAGAACAAGCAAATAAGCGATTAGAATCCCCGTCCAATCGCTTATTGATCACAACAATTTTTGAAAAGCTAGGCGTTCATTATCAAGTGGATCTAAAACCTTGACTTTGCCGACTTTTGTAAAGCCATTCTTAGTTAATAGGTGTTGCATCGGTCGATTTTTCTCATGGGTATCTACTCGCAGTTGGTTAAATCCCAAGTTGCGACTTTGCTGGATACTAAAGTGAATCATGTGACTCGCCAAATTTTGTTGACGGAACTTGGCTGAAATAGCAATTCGGTGAATCGTCGTGTATGCTTCATCGGCTCTTTGCCATGCCCCGGCATAAATCTGGGAATAGTTGGCGTCAGGTGTTTCTTGCAAAACAAATGTCGCAGCAATCTCGTGGTTCACCACAAGGACATAGGAATGCTGGAGTGTAATATCATGCTGAATTGTTGCCTGATTGGGATACCCATTTTGCCACTGTGAACTTCCCTGTTGCGCTAAATAAAGTTTCGCCTCGTTGATAATCGCCAGAATCGCAAGCAAATCTGTCGATTGACTTTTGCGAATGTATAAGTTGTGTTCCATCCCAAGCGCTTGGAGTCCTGTCATTATGTTTGACTCATTTCGTGATTTTTATCCGCTGCAACTTTTACGGCATTAATCACTGCCGACCGAAGTTGCCGATCTTCTAATTCTTTCACCGCTGCGATGGTTGTTCCACCAGGTGAAGTAACCATATCTTTGAGTTCTCCGGGATGGTAATCGGTAGTTAATACCATCTTCGCAGCCCCTAGTACTGTCTGGGCGGCGAAATTGTAGGCTTGTTGTCGAGGCATTCCTTTTAACACCGCCCCATCAGCTAACGCTTCAATAAATAGGTATACATAAGCTGGTGCTGATCCACTAACACCTACGACTGCATCGAACAAATGCTCCGGCACCATCTCTGCGTGGCCAAAACTTTGACAGATTGATAACACCAAGTTCGTTTCAGCACTATTAAATTGTTGGTTAACGGTCACCGCGGAGACGCCTTCGCCAATTAGTGAGGGTGTATTTGGCATCACACGCGCGATTTTTCGCTGTGTCCCGATAATGGCGGTCATCTGGTCAATCGTGATGCCTGCAGCAATCGATAAAATAATTTGCTGTTCAGAAATGGAAGCTTTAATATCACTTAATAGTTCTTCAATTAAATGGGGTTTTACCGCCAAAATGACGATATCCGCCTGTTGTAGCAAGTCTTCCCGATTGCTAACTGGAGTGACAGCTAAATCAGTAACTAATTTTTCTAAAGTTGGTTGATAACGGTGGTTATGGACGAGTATCTCTTCTGCTTGGTATAATTTTGAATGGATTAAACCAGTAATGATTGCGCGAGCCATATTACCAGCGCCAAAAAAGCCGATTGTTTTTTTCAATTGCATTCCTCCCGTAAACAGTTGCTACTAGCAAGTATACCCTTTTTAACAATAAAAAAACAAGCGAGGCGCTAAGCCCCGCTTGTTTTTTAGTTTCTTACTTTTCTTTTATACGCATAAATCACGATGCCTGAAATGATGCTCACCCCGATAAGTGTTACCACTCCGGAATGAAGCTCGTTGGTTTGAGGCAATGTTTTTTCGGTGGAATCACCTTCATCGCTCGTGGACTGTTGGTTAGGTCCATGGCCACCGGCGTTATTGTTATCATGCGCGACCGCAATGACTGATTTTTTCGAACTAGACTCTGAAGTTGACGATTCTGATCTAGATTCTGAAGTTGACGATTCTGAGCTAGATTCAGAAGTCGATGATTCTGAGCTAGATTCGGAAGTTGATGACTCAGAACTAGACTCTGAAGTTGACGATTCTGAGCTAGACTCTGAAGTTGACGATTCTGAGCTAGACTCTGAAGTTGACGATTCTGAGCTAGATTCCGAAGTTGACGATTCTGAGCTAGATTCAGAAGTCGATGATTCTGAGCTAGATTCGGAAGTTGATGACTCAGAACTAGACTCTGAAGTTGACTATTCTGAGCTATACTCTGAAGTTGACGATTCTGAGCTAGACTCTGAAGTTGACGATTCTGAGCTAGATTCCGAAGTTGAAGATTCTGAGCTAGATTCAGAAGTCGATGATTATGAGCTAGATTCTGAAGTTGACGATTCTGAGCTAGATTCGGAAGTTGATGACTAAGAAATAGACTCTGAAGTTGACGATTCTGTGCT
>JBKEDL010000028.1:0-2071 GCA_047975385.1 Enterococcus sp.
TGTCAAAATCAAAAGGCAATGTGGTTTATCCAGAAATGTTAGTTGAACGTTTCGGTTTAGATGCTTTGCGTTACTATTTATTACGTGCAGTGCCGTTTGGTAGCGATGGGGTCTTCACACCAGAAGATTTTGTTTCTCGTGTCAATTACGATTTAGCTAATGATTTAGGAAACTTATTAAACCGGACGATTGCGATGATTAACAAGTACTGTGATGGTATTGTGCCGGATTACGCTTCAAAAGTCACTGCCTTTGATAGTGAATTATCAACGACTGCGGCCAATGTCGTGGGCAATTATCATCAAGCAATGGAAAAAATGGAGTTTAATACAGCGTTAAGTGAAGTTTGGCAATTGATTTCACGCGCGAATAAATATATCGATGAAACACAACCATGGGTCTTAGCCAAAGATGAAACCAATCGTCAAGAATTAGACAGCGTGATGGTTCATTTAGCGGAAAGCTTGCGAATTGTGGCCATCTTATTGCAACCAATTATGACGCAAACGCCTAAAGAAATTTTTGAACAATTAGGTTTAACCGAACAATTGAGTCTACAAGACTTGCGCTTTGGTGAATTTCCGAGCGAAACGCAAGTCATCGCTAAAGGCCGGCCGATCTTCCCACGTCTTGAAGTTGAGGCCGAAGTTGAATACATTCAAAAAGAAATGTCAGCTGGGATTCAAGGAACCGAAGAAACGGTGAAATGGAATCCAGAAGAAACGGAATTGGTTTCCGTTAAAGACAAAGAAATTAAGTATGATGATTTTGATAAAGTCGAATTAAAAGTCGCCGAAGTCATCGATTGCCAAAAAGTCAAAGGTGCCGATAAATTATTACAATTTCGTTTAGATGCCGGCGATAATCAAGACCGCCAAATTCTTTCTGGAATTGCGGAATTTTATGCGGATCCTAAAGCGTTGATTGGGAAAAAAGTTGTGATTGTCGCAAACTTGAAACCAAGAAAGATGCGTGGGCAAATCAGTCAAGGGATGATTCTTTCAGCCGAAGACGAAAAAGGTAACTTAGCCGTGGTGAAAGCACCAAAAGGCATGCCAAATGGTGCCATTATTGCATAAAACTTAAGAGGCTGTGACAGAAGTGTTCTACCTCAAGAAATAAGCGAACAATCTTAGAAATTGCTTTCCAAATTTTTGAGATTGTTCGCTTATTTCCGTAGAGGTAGCTTCTGGAACACCGTTTATTCGGTAAAAAAATCTGGGACATCTTTTTGTCACAGATCTTTTTTTCTTAATAATTTTTAATACTTTTAATGTATCAAGGGAAGTTTTGCTTTCTTTTTTTTGTGTTCCACCTTATAATATGTGGTAATACCTAGAAAAAGGAGTCAATATAATGGGGTTTAATGCATTAAGTAAACATATCAACTACGAAACAATTAAATCAGTTTCTAATCTAACGGCGGAGCAAGCGGCGATTAAAGCAGCTAAAGATGAGGAATTAAAAGCGATTATCGAAGGACGTGACTCACGCTTTTTATTAGTTATCGGTCCATGTTCGGCTGATAATGAAGAAGCTGTGATTGAATATGCCAAGCGTTTGGCGAAACTACAAGCCGAATTAAACGATAAGATTTTTATCGTGCAACGTGTGTATACGAATAAACCAAGAACCAATGGGGATGGCTACAAAGGTTTGTTACACCAACAAGATCCAACCGGTGAAACCAATTTAGTTCGAGGAATGATTGCCGTACGTCGCATGCACAAACGGGTCATCACCGAAGCCGGATTACCAACAGCAGATGAGATGTTATACCCAGAAAATCTAGAGTTCATCGAAGATTTGGTTAGTTACCATGCGGTTGGTGCGCGTTCAGTCGAAGACCAACAACACCGTTTCGTCGCAAGTGGTATCGATGCGCCAACCGGGTTGAAGAATCCAACAAGCGGAAATCTTAAAGTAATGTTTAACTCACTTTATGCGGCTCAACAAAAACAAGAATTAATCTTTAATGGGATGGAAGTTGTATCGGACTCTAATCCGTTAGCACATGTGATTTTACGTGGTGGGTTAAATGATCACAATGAAAATGTTCCGAACTATCATT
>JBKEDL010000070.1:0-2352 GCA_047975385.1 Enterococcus sp.
TACATACCATCTGAAATGTTAGTCGATAACAACGCTTTGCTATTCTGCAATGTCTTGCACGACCACACAACGAATGGTGTTACTTCTGGCGTAGCTTCCGACTTATCAAAATGCTCTAACGTGTAGTCTTTTACTAGCTCTAACGCTTTGTTGATAAATTGATTGTGATTCATATTATTTCCTCCTAATTTTGGGTACAAAAATAGCACTCAAACCGTTGATCGAGTGCTAATCATAATATATTAAAAATAATTCGAACGGGTCGCTTTTGAATCGGTCTTCATTGTTATCGATTAGTGATAGGAACTTTTTAGCGTCATCGCGACTTAAACCGATATTTTTGACATCTTCCGGATCGAATTCGAAATAAGGCTTTCCTTCTACCGACCGCATAGAATGTGTAAACTCAATAACCTTATCTTCCAAATCAAAAAACTGTTCGTCGGTCAATATAGCATCTAAAGCTTTTAAAATAGCATCAATATTTGTTTTAATCATCTATAACCCCCAACTTTCCACGATCATAAATAACTTTATAAGCGCCTCTTTCCATTCCGTCGTAACCAGAAAAAATTGCCAAGAGGTCGCAATTATTATCATACTTAGTTTTTGATAGAATCATCTCGTAAAATTTAGCATCTTCACCAAATTCATCTTTCATGCTAGCGAAACGACTTCTTTCGCCCATTGAAAAACCGCTACCAAGCAACCTGGCATCCTCGTCCATATACGCTTTAATCATCTTTCCGCCAGTTCCTTTTGCAAGATACTTATCAATGGAACCTCTAAATGTAGACATGTACAAACCTCTACCAATCGCCGATGACAAAGCTCCTGACAAACTTAATTTGCCGTTAAGGAATTCATTAACCTGTTCTTCACCTGTTACACTGCCATCCGCGTAGTCAACGACACCTCTGAAAACCGGTATCTTACCTTCGACACTGCTTAACTTTTTAGGAAGACGAGTTGATTGTCCTGTTCTTTCAAGTAAGTATTCAACGAACTTAGCTTTGTCATCGTTGTATGGATTGTCTACATCGATGAAGCTTCCGTTCACCCACGATTCGATTACATCAATGCCAGACTTCTGTTTAAAATCATCTACTGTAGACTTAACCCTTCGTATCGTCTCATTGACTCTATCTTTATAGTCAACATTATCATCTGTCACCGATAGAAAGTCAAACGCTTTTTTGTCTAGGTCATCAGCTTCGGTGTTTTCTTCGACAGAATTATCCACCCTATACTTATTGGCTATAATTCCAACTCTGCTAGCTAATTCAGATTTTTGTGTGTATCGTTTGGCAGCTCTATCATCCAACGAATAAATTTTTTCACGATCATACTCACGGTGCAAGAAATCATGGTCGGATACATGCTTGCGTAAAGCTGATTGATACTTACGGACATTGTTCTTATAAGCCGTGGCACCTTCTTCATCACCCAACTTTTCAGCGATGGATTGCAGTTGTTTATTCTCTCGTACCTTGCGTTCTAGCGCCCGTTGCTTCTGTTCTATTTTGTGGTTCTCCATCGCTTCTTCTGGGGCAAACTGCGGCTGATTATTGGTGTTCACGCCCGGGATATAAATCCACTTCATGTGATGGCAGTTAATCCCAAAGGTCCCGCTTGGTTTGCCGTAGTCGTGATTGTAAAGCGATTCAAAGCGTTCGCCTTTTACCGTGAAACTTTTACGCCTCGTGGTAACCAAGCCGCCTTGGATATGTGCGCAAGCCGGACGACTAGCAGTGTGGCTAGACATCACGAATGTATCAATGTCGTTGTCTTCTGCAGCAGTATCTCGAAGTTGCTGAAACGAGCGGTAGGTTGAGTTATCAATCACTGTTTTGGCGTACGTGCCGAGGTTCCACTCACGCCCACTTTTATCACGCAAGACTGTTAACCCTTGTTTGCGCCACTTATAGACTGTCTCAGCTAATGCTTTGTTCGGCACGTCTGCACCGATAAGCACTTTTGCTGTCGTCTCTTTCACAATCTGCTGATACATCTCAGGAAGTTTGTTAGTCGTTAGCAGCGTGATTCACCATGTTGTGCAATTCATACATTGTTTTGTCAAGATGACCCAGGGCAAAAGAAAAAGCCTAGCGTTTGCTAGACTTAAATAAAAGGTACAATACTTTTTGTTTCTTTCAAAAAATCCTTCGCTTCCTTTAAAAAAAATTTTTCTGTTAAATACTCAATTCCTTTTGGCGTAATCTGACATTGGTCCAAATCAGAAACGATAATCTCGTTTCCCCACGACTTGGTAACAGTTACGCCTTCGATTAACCCATCGCTTAAAATGTTCACAATAATATATTTCCAATATTTTTCGTTAATAGCTAAATA
>JBKEDL010000071.1:0-2764 GCA_047975385.1 Enterococcus sp.
TACATACCATCTGAAATGTTAGTCGATAACAACGCTTTGCTATTCTGCAATGTCTTGCACGACCACACAACGAATGGTGTTACTTCTGGCGTAGCTTCCGACTTATCAAAATGCTCTAACGCGTAGTCTTTTACTAGCTCTAACGCTTTGTTGATAAATTGATTGTGATTCATATTATTTCCTCCTAATTTTGGGTACAAAAATAGCACCTACCAACGATTGTTAGTGAGTGCTATTTATAAAAATTCTTTTAACAAATCTTTATCTAAGCCAAAATCTTCAAGCGATTCATCATGCGCTAACAATTCGCTCTGTAAGGTATCCAGAATTTCGTAATAAGCCAGTTTTTTACCATCATAGAAAGCATCTCCCGTTTTTCCTTTGCTTTCCTCAACAGTTTCTTTAGCATTATCTAAAAGTCTAGAGATTAAAAACTTTATCGTTTCATCATTCATCAGAATCCTCCCTACGTTTCAATTCTTCTTTTCGATTTTCGATTGACTGTTTAAAGTTAGCTATTTCTTTATTCCAGTGCTTAATTATACCAACTTTATATCCTGGATGCCTACTATCCCAGTTATCGACAAACTTAGTAGGATTAGCTACTTTTTCTTCGTGAATAGATATTTGTTTATTATATTTTCTAATTGCTTTTTGTAATGATGACGTACTTTGATTTTTTATATCTTTTTCTGCAAACATTTGTAAATCTAATTCAATGTGATTATTGCGATTATTTAAATTTGATTTTATCTTAGCATCATCCCTAACCTCACGCAACCGTTCCTTCGACACTTTTTTTGTTTCTTGGGATGCATACTTCTTCCTAGTCCCCTCGCTAATCGCATGGACTTTCTCACGGTCATACTCACGGTGCAAGAAATCATGGTCGGATACATGCTTGCGTAAAGCTGATTGATACTTACGGACATTGTTCTTATAAGCCGTGGCACCTTCTTCATCACCTAATTTTTCAGCGATGGATTGAAGTTGCTTATTTTCGCGCACCTTACGTTCTAACGCCCGTTGCTTCTGTTCTATTTTGTGGTTCTCCATCGCTTCTTCTGGGTCAAACTGTGGCTGATTATTGGTGTTCACGACCGGGATATAAATCCATTTCATGTGATGGCAGTTAATCCCAAATGTGCCACTTGGTTTGCCGTAGTCGTGATTGTAAAGCGATTCAAAGCGCTCGCCTTTTTCGGTAAAACTTTTGCGCCTGGTGGTAACCAATCCACCTTGGATATGCGCACAAGCTGGACGACTAGCAGTGTGACTGGACATCACGAACGTATCAATGTTGTTGTCTTTTGCTGCAGTATCTCTCAACTTCTGGAACGAACGATACGTTGAGTTATCGATTACCGTTTTTGCGTATGTGCCGAGGTTCCACTCACGCCCACTTTTATCACGCAAGACTGTTAAACCTTGTTTGCGCCACTTATAGACTGTCTCAGCTAATGCTTTGTTCGGCACCTCAGCGCCAATCATCACTTTAGCCGTCGTTTCCTTCACGATCTGCTGATACATATCAGGCAATTTGTTTGTCGTTAACAGCGTTTGATTGACTGTATTGTGTAACTCAAGAAATGTTTGGTCGAGATGGCCTTTTAATATCGTGTCTACTTCATTGTTCACGACCGGCTTAATATCAGCCTCTCTAAGCGTGTCTAGCTCGCTATCGTAAACTTTCATGCCCTCATCGTTAAAAAGCGTTGTAAGCTCACTCTCTGCGATTCCAGTGTACCCAGATACAAGCGCGACTGTTTCTTTGTTAATCAGATGGAGTTCTTGCAACTTTTGCATTTGCCATAAAAGCACATTGTCTTTGTCGATGCCTTTTTTCGCTAATCGCTCAGCTAACATCTCAAAGATTGCTTGCTCTAATGCGACGTATATGTCTTGGATATACGTGCTACTTGTGGTTAATTGGTGCGGAGTCGTGTTCATTCATCATCAACTTGTTTCGGGTAGGTGGCCGGAATTTGTTCATCAACCCCAACCACTTCATCATCAATCTCAGCTAACCACTTCTCAGCTTCGCGTTCACTTAATCCATAATTACGAATTAAGAAACGTTTCTTCGGCATGAAACCTGCGGCAGCCACTTTCAAATCTTCCTCGAGTTGCGCGTCTTTATTGACAAATACACCATCATCAAAATGGACATCTACTTTATAAGTGCCATGCTCAATCACAAACTTTGGTTTTTGGTCTGGGAACAATTCGCCTAACTTCGCAATATCAAAGATTGTCTGCACTAATTCATTGATAGCTTTCTCAACCATCGTCAAATCGCTCGAGCGAGTTTGATACGTCATTGAGTTATTGCTTACAACTTCTGTAGCTGTCTGCACACCTGAATCAGCATACGACATCGAGCCAACTGACAAACCTACTTGCACTTCAAATTCCTTGATAAGATGTTGAATCGCCGCAGTATACGTTTCCGTACGAATGTCGTGCGTTGTATCAACAATCTTGCCGAACTCGCTAGCATCAGCATTCACGCCCATCAATGTTGTTTGCGACGTATCGAATAAAGGTCTGTGATTCTCATCAAATCGCAACCACTTTAGATCGTTACGTCCACGTAACTAAAACGATGAAAACCGAAACCGTTGAATTGTTTTCAGCACACATCAAGAAAGCATAATAAAAAATTTGCCTACGCGGTGGATTCAGCGTAGGCAAATCATTAAATTTTATTATTAAAAACGGCTTGAACCCTTGCTACTTCTTCTTTTCGTCCTCATCCATTTTC
>JBKEDL010000076.1:0-11951 GCA_047975385.1 Enterococcus sp.
GACCAAATCCCAAGCTTACGTTTCAAACCAGTTTGCCACCTAAAGAATATCCCTTTACGATTGGGTTTATTGATTTTGGGATTACTGGTGTGATTGACGCGAGTACGCAAAATAAAATCATGGAGCTCTTTCAAGCGCTCTATACGAAAAATAGTCATCGCATTACAAAAGTGATTTTAGGCTTGACGGTTGAAGTGGGGCCGCATGATGATCATGAATTTCAACAAGAATTAACCACCTTTTTAGACCAGTATCTCGATTTAGCGGCCAAAGACCTCGATTTAAAAAAAGTCTTAGCGGAAATGTTTAAAATTTGTCATCGCAACAACCTCCAAATTGATGCAAGTATCATTTTATTAATCAAAGCTTTTGGAATTTTAGAAGGTGTGATTAAAGCATTGAGCCCGGATATCTCTTTGTTCAATTTGGCCAAACCATTTATTGAACAATATTTCTTCGCGCAATTTGATTTGAAAGAAGAAGTCAAAAAAAGTGCGTTTGATTACTATATGGCGGCCAAACATTTGCCACAATTGCCGACTAGAGCCTTGAAGACGTTGGATACGATTGTCAATGGGCAAACGAAAGTGAACTTGGAGATTAAGAATCAGCAACATATGCTGCGGGCAATTGAAAATATTGTGACTGAGTTAGTCATTGGTTTGTTGTTATCAGCGTTGGTCATTGGCTCCTCACTGTTACTGCAGACCGATGATCATCCTTTAATCAATTTTTTAGGAGTAGCCGGTTATGCGGCCGCCTTCTTGTTTATTTTATTGATGTGTATCAATATTTTGTATCGTAAATTTAAAAAATAAGAGAATCAAAAGTAGATAATGAATAGTGTTAGGTGGTAAAAGAAATGAATATCCAACATTTTGTTGACGTACGGAAGCAATCGGGGTTTTCACAAACCGAATTAGTTGACGGGATTTGTACCCAAGCGACGTTGAGCCGTTTTGAAAATAATGGTCAGGTGCCCTCGCTAAAAATTTTAATCCAACTATGCAATCGGTTGAATTTACCGATTCAAGAGTTGTTTCCTCAAACGGATGATGCCCAGGCGCTGATTGTGAAGGAATTGAACCGTTGTGAATTTTTGCTAATCACGAGTGAATTTGAACAACTCGCGCAACGGCTAGCAAAAATTGATGCCACACGGATTAAAACTAGCCAAACTCGGATGCAGCATTACTATCTTCAAGGCTTCGTGACGTTGTTTCAAGGGAAAAAATTAACCGATAGTCTTTTTCTCTTTGATAAATTGTTGTTGGAACAACCGACCGACAGTCAGAGCTTGTTTCGTTTACTGGCTTTGACTGGCATTGGGATGGCGTACTCGGCAGAAGGAGCGATTGAAAAAGCCGAATATTACTTTGATCAAGTCTTCCAACAAATTTTTACCTATCAAATTCAAACAACGGAAGATACTTGGCGGGTACTCAATATCGTCTTACACTGTGGTGAGTTTTTTGGCGAGCAAGGCGAATTAGAAGTTAGTAATACGTTGTTGGACTATGTGTGGACGTTGTGCTCAGAAAATCATGTCACTTATTACCTTGCCCGAGCAGCGTATCAGTTAGCGTTGAATGCGCAACAATCACAAGAAGAGACTGACGTAATTCGTGAATATTTACATGATGCCAAGACCTTTGCTAAATTTAATCACAATCAAATTCTGTTAGACAAAATTTCGACAAGCTTAGCAACTCTTGTGTAGCCAACTAACCAAACGTAGCTGATGGGCCGTTTGGTTAGTTTTTTTGTTTAAATTTATATAAAAAAATATATATTTATGGTTGAAATTATTCCCAATAAGTATTAGGCTTAATATTGTAAAATAGTTATCATTCATCAAGGAGGGGCTATGAAACAACAACTTAGCATCCAGCTAATGGGAACGACCATCGATGTGATTGTCATGGCCGATAATCCAGAAAATTATTTGAAGCTAGCTCAGCGGCGGTTATTCGAGTACAATCAGCTTTTTAGTGCCAATCAAGCCAACTCTGACTTGATGACCATTAATCAATGCGCTGGATTAAAAGCGGTTACAGTAAAACCTGAATTGCTTCAACTCATTCAATTAGGGAAGCTGCATAGTATGGCGCCGGATAGTTTTTTAAATATTGCGCTGGGACCGCTCATTCAGACGTGGCGGATTGGTTTTACTGATGCGAAACAACCTAGCCAATCAGAAATTGCCCAAAAGTTGCGACAGTGTGACCCTGAAAAAATTATCATTAACGAAACTCAACGCTCGATTTTCTTAACGGAAGCAGGGATGAAACTGGATTTAGGCGCACTGGCGAAAGGCTATATTGCTGATTTGCTAGCTAGTGAATTAGAATTAAGTGGCGCAACCGCGGGACTGATCAATATGGGGGGGACGGTGCGGACATTTGGGCCAAGTCAGCGTCTCGATCATAAGTGGTATATTACCATCAAAAATCCCCATGACCAGCAAAATCCGTTGCCGCAGGTTTTAAAAATCGGTGCTGAGTCAGTTGTCACGTCCGGAATTTATGAACGCACCTTGTGTGTTAAGGGCAAGACATTTCACCATATTTTCAATCCGAAAACGGGATATCCGATTGTTTCGGATGTGGAGAGTCTGACGATTGTTTCACCTGATTCGGTGGCTGGTGAGATTTGGACAACACGCTTGTTTGGTCTAGACGCCCAAGCCATCATCATCGCTTTAGAATCAGAAATCGGCGTGGAAGGACTTGTTTTAACTAAGGACAATCAAGTTCTAGCAACAACTGGTATCCAAAAGTATTTATAGGGGCAAAATTAGCAAGAATTTAGATTTGTTAACACAGATGCAAATCAAAATATAGCGGAAAAAACAACAGAAAGAGGCCAATACCATGACCAAACTAATCGGAATTGTCGGAACAAATTCAGAAAAATCAACCAATCGTGATTTATTGCACTATATGCGTCGTCATTTTCAAGCAGAAGCAGAAATTGAAGTCGTCGAAATTAAAGATCTTCCGATGTTTAATAAACCAGACGATATGACCGTACCTGCGATCGTCAAAGAACTCGCCCAAAAGATTGACGCTAGTGATGGGGTGGTGATTAGCACCCCGGAATATGATCACGCGATTACCGCTTCATTGATTAATACCTTAAGTTGGTTGTCGTATGGGATTTATCCGTTTGTCGATAAACCGGTGATGATTACGGGTGCTTCTTATGGGACACTAGGTTCTTCGAGAGCACAGATGCATTTGAGACAAATTTTAGATGCCCCGGAGTTAAAAGCGCGCATTATGCCAAGTTCTGAGTACTTATTGGCACATTCGTTGCAAGCCTTTGATGAGCACCAAGATTTGATACGTCAGGATGACATCGAGCGCTTAGACAGTTTATTTGCTGATTTTCTAGCGTTTATTGCGATTTCTAAACAATTAGTTACTGATCATGAACAAAATAAAAAGAAGGCAGAAAACTTTTCTTGGGAAAATGTTTAAAAGGAGCATAAAATGAAATTAATTGGAATTGTCGGGTCAACCGCCCAAACATCATATAACCGCAAATTGTTACAATTTATCGAAAAAGAATATCACATGCTCTTTGATTTAGAAATTTTAGAAATTGCTGATATTCCAATGTTTAATCAAAGTCAAGATCAAACCAACAGTGTTGCCATTCAAAATATGGCGCGCAAAATCATGGCTGCCGATGGCGTGATTATCGCAACTCCGGAACACAATCATACGATTCAAGCTGGGCTAAAAAGTGTGTTAGAATGGCTATCATTTAAAATTCATCCGTTAGAAAATAAACCAGTGATGATTGTCGGGGCTTCTTATTACGATCAGGGATCTTCGCGGGCTCAACTACACTTGCGTCAAATCTTGGATGCACCGGGGGTCAATGCGTTTGTTTTACCGGGGAATGAGTTTTTACTGGGCAAAGTCAAAGAAGCCTTCGATGAGCAAGGGAATTTAAAAGATTTAGGTACGATTAAATTTTTAGGTTCGGTCTTACAAAAATTTGTGACATTTATTGAAGTCATTTCCAAAATGGATGGGGCAGGGCCTAAAGACATGCCTGAAGATTTGTGGGCGCGTGGCGAGATTGCTACAACGATCCCTGATTTAGATAAAGAGGCTGAAGATTGGTTAGAACAAGCAACGGAAAAAGTCCACGCCGCTAAAGGCAATGATTATGTGGAACTAGAGCGTGGCTTGCTCACGGTCGATCAAATCAATAACTTTATGCGCTCTATGCCGTTTGAATTAACGTTTGTTGATAATAATAACCAATTTTTATACTATAACCAGACCGCAAAACTCCCCGAAGAGATGTTAGCGACACGCTATCCTGGTCAAGTCGGTAATCCGTTAGCCAAATGTCATCCGCCAAGAACCTATAAAAACGTTGAATGGGTCTTGCAACAATTACGTTCTGGTAAACAAGAGATTGTCAAAGTCCATGTACCGACGCATAAAGACAAATATGTGGTGCATCATTATCAAGCGATGCATGATCAAAATGGTGAGTATGCCGGAGTGAATGAGTATATCCTCGATTTAAATCCGGTGATTGAGTGGTACTTAAACCAAAGCAAACAAGAATTGGTTCCACGTGGTCAAGGGAGTTCAACGACTCCAATGGAATCAGCTGAAGAAGCCGATGCGCAAAGTAGTGCTTCAACGACTGATGAAACGCCATCAACACCAGCACCCGCAGCGACAGCTAGTGTGGCTAGTGAAAGCGATGCGCAAAGTAGCGCCTCAACCCATTAAATTACGAGGTTGTGACAGAAGTGGTCTGCCTCAAGAAATAAGTGAACAATCTCGGAAATTGCTTTTCAAATTTTTGAGATTGTTTGCTTATTTCTGCAGAGGTAGCTTCTGGAACACCGTTTGTTCATCGGGGGACGGTAAATTTTCGTCTCAACTCATTTTTTAGGAAAGGAAAAGTATGGAACTGAAAAAAGAACACTTAGCAGTATTTAAACGCGCGACATTCTCATTCAAACAACTAAAGGAAAGTCATTCAGCTGTTGAAATTGAGCAAATCAAAGCTGGATTTAAAACAAACTGGCAGGAATGGAAAACACTCAATCAACGAGTCGCCGCATCATTACCCAGTGATCTAGCGATGACGCAACCGAAAGTTGAAAGTTGGACCAATGGGTGGAATATCCGCAGTCACTTTTGGTGTGCCTATCGTAGTGAAACAAAAAAAAGGGAAAATGCCTGTTTGGCTACCTTGCTCAATCAGAAACAGTACCAAATTTATCTAATGTTTCAACACTATAAAAGTGATGAACGTACGGGTACGATTGAGCAGTACAATCAACTATTAGAGGAGTTAGTTACGTGGAGTCAAGATAAGGACCTTTCTCATTACTATATTTGGCCGCAAGTGGAACATGAGTTAGTAGATCATTGGTTACTCAGCGACTACTTAAAAAATGAAGACAACCAACAAGTGTTGATTCAACAGCTTGCTGGTCGGACCTTTCAAATTGGGAAGTTGTATTTTGCGCAGGATTTGCCGCTAAATAATTGTGAACAAGTAACGGTTGATACAATGAAAGACCTGGCTTCCTTGTATCAAAAATTAGTGGCATTTAATTGAGGAAATCGTTGTAAAGATGGCTATTTTCAGGATGACTGACTAAATCATCTTGAACAATTGAGGTGATGATGCTTGCAAGGGAAATTTGGGCCATTTCTGTTTCGACCACACGTTGAAGTCGTTGGTATTGATCATCGAGGGCCTTTTGAATGTGTGCTCCTACAGGACAATCAGGATTGGTTTTCGGGTCAACGTGGATCAGGCGAGTGTTTCCTTCGATGCTCTGATAAATATCTAACAGACTAATTTCTAGATAGGATTTTGCTAACCGTGGTTGAGCCTTACCGCTTTGGGTGATAATCAAGTTTGATTTTTTTAATTGACTCATAATTTTACGAACATTAACTGGATTGGCATTGATGCTACCGGCAATTTTTTCACTTGAGAGTAAGTTCGTATCTTTGAAGATTGCGATATAAGCCATAATATGAATCGCATCACTAAATTGAACAGAATATTTCATGAAATCAGCTCCAAATTTTATTCTTGACTTATTCTATCACAATTTGTTAAAGTTTAGGTGTGATTTAAAAAACTACAGCTTTCTTTAATAGTTTATTAGGAGATGACGATATGAAATATTTAGTAACAGGTGCGACTGGTGGTTTCGGGAAGTATGCGTTGGAATACTTAGAAGAATTGGTTCCTAAAGGAGATATTTATGCGTTGGTACGCAGTGAAGAAAAAGGTGCTTCATTGATAGCAAAAGGCTTTAAGTTACGAATTGCAGATTATGGAAATCCAATGGAAATGGAAACCGCGTTAGAGGGCATCGATCGCTTATTATTTGTTTCTGGTGCTCCTGGGAATCGTCAAGCGGAACATCAAAATGTTATTAATGCTGCACAAAAAGCGGGGGTCAATTATACGGTTTATACGAGTTTCCCAAAAGCAGATCAAGCGACACATCCCTTAGCAGAAGATCACTTATATACTGAAAAAGCACTAAAAGCAGCACAATTAAACTATACAAGTGTGCGAAATAATTGGTATTTAGAAAATGAATTACCACTAATCGAAGCTGCAATTCATTCGGGAGATTTTAAACATATTGTAAATAATAGCAAGGCTGGTTGGGCTTTGAAACGTGAGTATGCCCAAGCTGCGGTGAATATCTTGGTTTCTAATAATTACCGTGAGGTGGTAGAACTTTCTGGAAAACCAATTACCTATCAAGAGCTTGTAGCGGCATTAAATCAAGCAACAGGAAAACAATTGACAGTATCGAGTGTCGATGAACAAAGCTTTATGGAATCCTTGGAGGCCAGTGGGCTACCACCACACACTGCCGAATTATTTGTGATGTTTGAACAAGTTATTGCTCAAAATCAGTTAGACGTAGTATCAGCTGATTTTGAAAGAGTATTAAATCAACCGCTCACACCTTTAGTTAAGGCGTTTGAAGAAATTTTAAATTAAGTAGATTATAGAAATCGAGATGAGTAAATGGCGTCAAAAAAAACACAGTATTCACTGTATATATTAAATGCATTATATAATCAATATCTTATCCAAAGTAGGGAAGAGTCAAATTTAAACAGTCAGATTGTCGAGGTTGATGGACTCAAAGATATCCTTCCTAAAATGAGTAAGCGTGATTTTCAAAAAATTATGAATCGAATTTTTCAATCTGGATTGGTTAACAAAATTCCTGAAACTGAGGATACTTACTCGATTTTATTAACAGATCATTTTATAAAACTAGCTGAAATTGAATTTAGCGATAAGATTCTCTATCCCTTAGTTTGAGAGTAAATTCCCAAAAATGCGGTCGAGCAGATGTTTTTCTGCTCGACCGCATTTTTAGTATTCTTAGTTAATCTGATAATGTAAAAGTAAAGACTATTAGTAAAATTATTCACCGACTAAAGTCAATTCAATATTCCCTTGCACAGCTTTCGTATAAGGGCAAATTTGTTCGGTTTCTTGCATATATTTAAGTACCTCGTCGTGAGTTAAACCGTCAATGCTGGCAATTAAGGTCACCGCTAAGTGTAAGGTAGTAAAATCAGGTAGATCACCTAATAATGAAACTTCTGCTCGGACTTTTCGTGACCGTTCTCCTAAGCCGTCACGTTCTAAAGGAAATGATAGGGCACCATTGAAGCAGGCAGAAATACCAGCCGCAAACAATTCTTCGGGATTAGAGAAGCCTTCTTTTTTTGTCATTGTTGTTTTGAGATTTAAGGAGCCGTTAACTGATTCGACTTCACCTTCACGTCCGCCATGATTAATAACTGTTGCAACCATTAATTTTTTTGTCATTTTTTTCATCCTTTCAAAATTGTTTTATGTTTAGTGATGAGTCATCACGTGAATTTTTGTATCATAAAATTTGGGCGACTATTTTTTGAAGTTCGGGGACAATTTCTGCTTCAAACCAAGGGTTCTTTTTGAGCCAAATATTATTTCTTGGTGAGGGGTGAACGATAGGCAAATAGGTTGGTAAGTAACTAAGGCCATTTTTAACGATTGCAGTTGTCGCCACCTTGGGCAGATTTAAATAATATCGTTGGGCGTAGGCGCCGACTAAAATAATTAATTGGACGTTTGGCATTTGCGCCAAAAGTTGAGGATGCCATTTTTCGGCGATGCCTTTTCGTGGTGGCTTATCACCCGATTGGCCTTTGCCAGGAAAATAAAAATCCATGGGAATCACCCCAAACGCATCCGAATAAAAGACTTCGCGGCTAACACCTAACCAATTTCTAAGCCGATCACCGGAAGGGTCGTTCCACATCACTTCTGTTTGTTGGACCCGTAAACTAGGGGCTTGGCCAATAATTACAATTTTGGCAGTCGCAGGAACCCGATAGACGGGGTGCCAATGATTTTGCGTAAATTCTTGATTGATAGGATCATCCATGATGTCTTCAAAAAGTGTCAAAGTAACACCTCCTTTCAATATAAAGTTAGCAAACTAGAAATCATAATCATCTTCATCCATGGCTTCAACACTACCCATTAAATAACCTGCACCAACTTGAGAGAAGAAGTCGTGGTTGGCGGTTTCCGTTGAAATCCCATTCATCACGATGGGGTGGATGTCTTCAATCGTCGCATTTTCAAAGTAAAGGGGAAAGCCCATATTTTGCAGTGATTTATTGGCATTATAACGAATAAATTGTTTCACATCTTCGACTAGACCGAGCGGGGCATAGATTTCTTCGGCAAATTTAAATTCATTGTCTAAGAGATCATCCAGTAACGCATACATCCAAATTTTGAATTCCGTTTGTTCTTCATTAGTTAATTTCGCAAAGCTTAGTTGAAACTTGTAACCGAGATAGGTTCCATGCACCGATTCATCGCGAATCACGAGTTTGATAATTTCCGATAAATTGGCTAATTTGTTTTGTCCGCGATACCATAAAGGTAAGAAGAAGTTATCGTAATACAGAATGCCTTCTAAATAAACACTGGCTACTTTCTTCTTCAAATTGGTTTCATTTTGATAGATTTCATTAATCCGTTGCACTTTATATTGCATTCGTGGATTGTTATTCATCCAATCATAGACGTCGTTCGTGACATTTGATTCATTTAGAGAAGTCAAAATTGTGCCATAACTTTTGGCGTGAATTGACTCCATCATTAAGAAGTTGTTAATCACGGCAATTTCTTTTTTTGTTAAGGCATCTTCACGCATCACATTGACACCTTCTTCTGATTGCAAGGTATCAAGGAGTGCTAAGCCACCGACGATTTTATTGATAATGTCTTTTTCAAAGGGGGCTAAGGTCCGCCAGTCATTTAAATCATGAGAAACCGGGACGCGCGTGTCTAGCCAAAATTGAGCAGTCGCCTTATCCCAAACGTATTCATCAAATTCATCTTCAATTACATCCCAGTTTACTGCTTGGATAGTCATCGTTTTCTTCCTCCTAGAGTCTGTTTAAAAATCGTAGTCATCAGTTGCCATTGTTTCTAATTGACTCGTATAAATTGTTGTCTCTTGTTTTTGCAATTCTTTAACAGTCATTAAGGTTGTTTCGAGATAGCTTGTTAATTGGTTCGGTAGTTGGACGGTATGATTCGCTGCAAAACCAAACGTTGTCAATGTATAATTAGCTGCATATGCGACAAGTTGTTCGCTGATGTTTTGTTGTTCAGGTGTTAATTGTTTAGTTAACCAAGCGACTTCACTGGCAAATAATTCAGCAATCAGGTCATCTAGCCAAGTTTTAAATAACTGTTGTTCATCTAGCGCTAATTGAGTAAACGCTTGTTGGAATTTATAACCGAGGTAGCTATTGAAAATACTGCTGCCTTTTAGGAGGTTAGTCAGCATTTGTCTTGTTTGAACTAAAGGCTCGTTTAATAAAACGGGGGTTAGTTTTCCGTAAAGCAAAACTGTTTCAACTAAGAGAAAAGCTGCTTTTTTTTGTAAGTCGCTTCCATTTTGCATGATTTCTTGGCAACGTTCGAGTTGTTCAATTTGGGCGGTTTGCTGATTGGCAAAGTCATAATAACTTTGCGTCTCGGTTTTGGTATTTAGCTGACGAAAAATAGTCGTAAGGGCTTTGGTGTGAACTGATTCCATGAAAGTGGTGATGTTTAAGACCGCTTCTTCTTGTTGTGTTTGAATAGAGCTACGTAAGCTAGCGGCACCTGTTTCGGCTTGCAAGCTCGCATTTAATCCGACAGTTGCCAATAAATGGCTAATTGTTGTTCGTTGTTCACTCGTTAAGGTTTTCCAAAAAGGTAAATCCTCTTCAATCGGGATTCGCGTATCTAACCAAAAATTATTGGTTAGTTTTTCCCAGGTATACTGATCTAAAGTATCTTGGGTTTCGTTCCAGTTTACAGCTTTAAAATATAAGTAACTCAAGTGTTTCACTCCTTATTTAGATCATGCAAGATTCACATTCATTCGCAGTTTTGATTTCGTCATCTTCGGTATATGTCCGAACATAGTATAAAGATTTAATTCCTTGGCTCCAAGCGTAGTTTCTTAGGCGATTTAAGTCACGTGTCGTCATCAAATTCGTTTTGCCAGCCTTCCATTCATACAAACCTTCAGGGAGAACTGAACGCATAAAGAGTGTCAGACTCATACCTTGGTCGATGTGTTTTTGTGCGACGGCATAAGTGTCAATGATTTTCCGCTGATCCATATCATAAGCAGTCGTGTAATAAGGCAATGTTTCATTACTTAGTAACGGTGCAGGGTAAAAAATTGAACCGACATTGTTTTCTTGTCGTTGTTCCACTAATTGAGTTATCGGGTGAAGAGAGGCACTTGTTTCATTTACATAAGAAATCGATCCATTTGGAGCAATAGCTAAGCGATTACGGTGGTATAAGCCATCTTTCATCACTGCTTGGGCTAATTCTTGCCAATCATTTTTCGTTGGTAAGATTGAGCTAAAAATCGCTTGGTTTTTTGGACTAGTTATTGAAAAATTGTCTGCAAGATACGGTTGGAAATAGCTACCATTTGCATAATTTGATTTTTCAAAGTCGTAAAATGTGGTTTTTGTTTCTTGGGCAATTTTCAGACTTGCTTTTAATGAGTAATAGTTAATCGCGATAAACAAGGCTTCGGTAAATTCTAAAGCTTCTTTTGAACCGTAGTCAATCTGGCGCATGGCTAAAGCCGTATGAAGACCCATCGCTCCTAAGCCGATTGTATGATACTTGTCATTCCCGGCTTTAATACTTGGAACTTGCTTAATTTGGGTAAGATTTGTCACTGTCGTTAGGGCACGCACCGCAAGTTCAATCGAAAGTTCAAAGTTTGGTGAATCTAATAAGTTCATAATATTTAGTGAACCAAGGTTACATGAGATATCACTACCAATGGTGTCATAAGACAAATCTTCCGCTAAAACTGAAGGTTCTTGGGGTTGCAAGATTTCACTACATAAATTACTCATAATAATTTTGCCATCAACAGGATTCGTTTGGTTGGCAGTATCGATGTTGAGGATATAAGGATAGCCCGATTCTTGTTGCAGACGTGAAATTTCTTGTTCTAATTCACGAGCGTTAATATAAGTTTTTTTGATGTTTTCATTTGCGACCATCGCATCGTATTCTTGGGTTAAATCCACATAACTAAACGGTTGCTGATAAATTCGTTCGACATCATAAGGACTAAATAAGGCCATCGGTTGATTGGTTTTTAATAATTCATAGTATTTGTCGGGAACAGTCAGGCCTAATGACAATGTTTTTACGCGAATTTTTTCATCGGCATTTTCTTTCTTGGTAGCCAAGAATGAGAAAATATCTGGGTGAAAAACATTTAAATAAACGACACCTGCGCCATTGCGTTGACCTAATTGGTTGGAATAACTGAAAGAATCTTCTAAAAGTTTCATCACCGGAATTACACCCGAAGA
>JBKEDL010000075.1:0-22369 GCA_047975385.1 Enterococcus sp.
GCACCTGTTTCCAAGTGTTATCCCCTTCTGATGGGCAGGTTACCCACGTGTTACTCACCCGTTCGCCACTCTACTTTCTCGGTGGAGCAAGCTCCGGTGAGAAAGTAGCGTTCGACTTGCAGGTATTAGGCACGCCGCCAGCGTTCGTCCTGAGCCAGGTTCAAACTCTCATAAAATGTTTGAACGGACAATCGCTTGTCCAGCTCGTTTTTTGTCAAAAATGACTTTGCTTGCGTCTTGCTTGCAAATGTAATTTGTTTCTCCAAGAGAAACAACTACACCTTGGTTCGTTTGCTTGCTTTGTTCAGTTTTCAAAGGTCTACCTCGTCGCATTAGCAACTTTTATATCATATCAGTTGAACAAATGATTGTCAACGATTATTTTAAAAGTTTTTTTCAACCTAGCTGTAAAGACTTGATTTATTTAGCGACTTGATTATCATAACAATCACGAAATTATTTGTCAATAACTTTTTTGCAAAGTATTTGTAATAGCTTCGTTATTTTCTTGTTACGTCAACGTCATAAAATTTACCACGATTTCGCTCATTGGTCAACCCATTAATTTCGTTATTTTTCTTTTCCGCTGGCACGTTTTTAGGAACAACCCGATAAAAGTTCGTTTTTTTTTAAATTTTACCATTCAGCCGCTACTGATATTCAAAAAAAGGACGAAATAACCGAAATAAGTTTTTTCTATTTTCGAAAAAATTCGTAAAAAAAAAGCCGAAAATAATCGGCTGAATAAACATATCCTTAGAAAAATGGCACTCCTTCAATATCATAATCCTGAATAATCTCACTGAAACGTTCGCCATCTTCCCAACTATATTCCCTAGGAAGTTCACTATTAAATCCATCCTCATTTGTTTCAAACACAAACAAAGGGATATTTGCCTCACCAATATGTCCATTCGTAAGCTCCACTAGCTTAATTGTTGTTACATCCAAATGGGCAGTTTCCTTAAACAATTGTAAAATTGTAGCTAAACCAGTGCGGTCATTTGAAAATGTGGTCGTGGCTAGTTCGACTTGTTCACCAACCATGTGCATTAAAAATTTTTTAGTCCCATTTTGCAAATTTAGCATGACCGTTCCGGCGACTCGTTTGTCTCCCAAAACATTCACCTCGATAGATTAAATAGTAACTTTGTGTTTATACTAGCATATTTTCTGAAAATGTACATAATTATTTCCTGGTATGCTCTGCTTGTAAATCAGCTAAAGCTGTGGTTACCCACGCTGACATCGATTGATTAATTGTTTGAAACCCAATTTTTTTATTTTTGTTTGTGAAATAACGTTTGCGCCCCATTCGATTTGGCGTGTAATTTTCCTCTAACGTCCGCTTGGATAAACTTATTTTTTGAGAATATTCATCGATATCAATAATTTGTACACGTACACTATCTCCAATATTAATAACCTCTTGAATATTTTTAGTGAACCCTGACTGCACCTCTGAAACATGAATCAGGCCTTGAGTTTGTTCATCTAATGAAATAAACGCGCCATATGGTTGTAATCCTGTAACTTTGCCCTCAATAATTTGTCCGATTTTATATGTCATATAGTTCCCTCTCTTCGCATAAACCATTATACTTACTTTAACTAGTAAAAGCAAAGCAACCATCAGCAACCGACTCGTTTATTAGCATTTAACTAACGTTTCTTATCTATATTAATCAACATTACTTCTGGAGGCTTAATAAATGACAAATTTTGATCAACTTATCAATCGCCGAAATACTCATTCCGTTAAATGGGATAGTATCGAAACCATTCATCATCAAACCGATTTACTCCCTTTATGGATTGCCGATATGGATTTTGCTGCCCCTCAAGCAGTTCAAACAGCGCTTCAAGAATTTGTTTCTAGCGGCATTTATGGGTATAGCTTATTTGCCGATTCTTTATACGAGGCAATTATCAACTGGGAAAAGCGTAAACACCAGTTCCAACTAACCAAACAAGAAATTCTCTTTGCGCCGGGCGTTGTCCCTAGCATTGCCACGGCGATCCAAACCTTTTCCAAAGTGAATGACGGGATTTTAATCAACGATCCAGTCTATCATCCTTTCGCAACAGTCATTCGCGCCAATCAACGACAAGTCATCCAGAGTCCATTAATTTTTTCAAACGACCACTTTGGATTTGATTTCACCGATTTCGAGCAAAAGATTGTGGACCATCAAGTAAAAATCTTTATTTTATGTAACCCGCACAATCCTGGCGGTCGCGTCTGGACAAAAGCTGAACTTCAGCAAATCGGACTGATTTGTCAACGCCATCAAGTTCTCGTGATCAGCGATGAAATTCATCAAGACCTAGTATTTGCTCCTCATCAACACGTTTCTTTTCAAACCGTCGCGCCAGATTTTAGTGATTTTTCCATTGTTTTAACTGCGGCGACCAAAACGTTTAATCTAGCCGGTGTCAAAAACTCCATGATTTTTATCAAAAATCCAGCACTTAGAAAGAAATTTAGCCAGCAACAAGCAAAGACGGAACAAGGAGCAATTAACACATTTGGTTTAGTCGCAACTGAAGCAGCTTATAATTATGGCGAGGTTTGGCTGACAGAGCTCTTAGCATACCTTGAGCAAAACATCACGCTGACGTGTGAGTTCTTAGCCCAAAAGTTACCCCACGTCAAAGTTATGAAACCCGAAGGAACCTATTTAATTTGGTTGGATTTTGCAGCCTACCAACTTAGCGATCGAGCATTGGAAAAGAAACTCATCAATGAAGCCGGTGTTGTCTTAAATGCCGGGCGGCTCTTTGGAGCAAACGGCACTCAGCATATGCGGCTAAACATTGCTTGTCCAAAAGCTATTTTAGAACAAAGCTTACATCAGATTGCTCAAGCTTTTACAGCAGAATAATGAGCGCCTACCTTAATAAAAAACGTTGGAACAGTTCGTCCCAACGTTTTTTTATTATTCACTAATTTCGATTGCTTCAATTACAACATCATGAACCGGACGATCTTGTGGGCCTCGTTGAACATTGGCGATTTCATCTACAACATCCATTCCTTGAGCTACATGGCCAAACACTGAATGACGGTGATCTAACCAAGGTGTACCGCCTTGTTTATAAGCTTCAATGATTTCAGCTGGGAAACCTGCTCCTTCTAATTGAGACAGCATGTTCGCTGGCACGCTTTGATTGTTAACGATAAAGAATTGACTCCCGTTAGTGTTCGGGCCAGCATTTGCCATTGATAGTGCACCACGTAGATTAAAGACTTCCGGTGAAAATTCATCTTCAAATTTATCCCCGTAAATTGATTCGCCACCCATCCCCGTACCGGTTGGATCGCCTCCTTGAATCATAAAATCAGGGATTACACGGTGAAAAATAACACCATCGTAATAACCTTTTTTAGCTAATTCAACGAAATTCGTAACCGTTCTCGGCGCTTGTTCGGGAAATAATTGGATAGTAATATCCCCACGGTTGGTTTTAATTAGCGCTTTTGGACCTTTAGCATCTGCTAATGCTAATTGTGGAAATTGAGACACAAAATCTCCTCCTTTAGTATGATACCTTTATGATAGCAGAAAAAAACATTTTTGACGACTACTGACTTTACCGATGTTCTGGCAACTGAATCTTGTGTTTCTTTGGTATAATGGATTGAGCATCATCATTAAAGGTGTAAGATAAATACTTACGCTAGATAAGGAGGTTCTCATGGAAACCTATGACATCACCATTATTGGTGCTGGGCCAAGCGGCATGTTTGCTGCTTTTTATGCGGGCATGCGTGGTGCCAAAACCAAAATCATCGACACTTTACCTCAACTAGGTGGGCAACTGGCGACGTTGTATCCTGAAAAATATATTTATGATATCCCTGGCTATAATAAAATTAAAGCTGGTGATTTGGTCCAAAATCTCGAAAAACAGCTAATGACTTTCAATCACCGCTATTGCTTGGAACAAGAAGTCCTCAAAATCGAAAAATTAGAAGACGGGAGCATTGAAATTACCACGAATCAGGATACTCATTATAGTAAGTCAGTTATTTTAGCCTTAGGTAGCGGCTCGTTTCACCCACGAAAACTAGCCCTAACAAGTGCGCCTGCTTTTGAAAATTTGGGCATTGACTATTATGTGCATGATTTGATGAAATACGCCGGCAAAAAAGTCGCAGTCGCCGGTGGGGGCGATTCAGCCTTAGACTGGGCCTTAATGCTTGAGCCTATTGCTGCTGAAGTTTCTTTGATTCATCGACGAACGAATTTTCGCGGACACGAGCACACGGTGGCCAAATTGATGGCTTCGTCCGTCAATGTCATGACACCGTTTGTCATCGAAGAATGCCATGGCGACCATCAATTAAACCGACTAGTCCTCAAAAATCCTCAAGAAGAAGAAACCGTCGATCTGGCAGTCGATTATTTACTAGTCAATTATGGATTTACGAGTAATTTAGCGATCAAAGATTGGGGTATTGATGGTTCTAGGCGCGGTATTCCGGTTCATTCAGATATGCAAACCTCGATTCCTGGCATCTATGCTTGTGGCGATATCGCCCTTTATGCTGGCAAGGTCAAACTAATTGCGACCGGTTTTGGCGAAGCCCCCACGGCCGTCAATAACGCCTTGCATTATCTCAATCCCAAAAATCGGACCCAACCTGGTCACAGCACCAGTTTGTTTAACGAATAAATTTATCTCATTGGAGTGAAAAAAATGGTCATTCAACCAAAAAGTTTAGCCGAAAAAGCGCAAGAATTACTACAAGAGCGTGGCGTTAGCATCGAAGCCATCGGTGAATTAGTTTTATTTTTACAAAAAGATTATGTTACCGACCTCACCTTAGCTGAATGTATTGCAAGCGTTCAATCCGTCTTAACCAAACGCGAGGTGAACAATGCCATTGTCACAGGCATTCAATTAGATATTTTAGCCGAAGAGGGCAAACTATTTAGCCCTCTTCAAGAAATCATCACCGAAGACGAAGGTTTGTATGGTATTGATGAAATTTTAGCGCTATCAATCGTCAATGTTTACGGCTCCATCGGTTTCACCAATTACGGCTATATCGATAAAGTGAAACCTGGTATTTTAAAAGAATTAAACGACCATAACGGCAACCACTGTCATACGTTTTTAGATGATATTATCGGAGCAATCGCCGCTTCAGCTGCTAGTCGTCTCGCCCATCAACATCCCGATGAATCAAACCTTATCACTCAATAATATAAAAAAACTTGGGACAAAAAGATGTCCCAAGTTTTTTTACGGATAAGCGGTGTTCCAGAAGTTACCTCTTTTTGTACTTACAGTTTGTACTTACAGTTTTTTCAATTGTCTTTTACCTAAATAAACAAGAGTTCCAAAAAAGAGCTCTAGCAACACAAACGCTAGAATAAAATGATACATAAAATAACTTTCTGGTAACACCGTAATAATCGGGTCCGTGACCGGATTGAATAACCAATCATCATTGCTAAACAAAAGCTGATGAAATTTAATAAAAAACTGATCAAATCCCATCATCATAAAAAAACCTAAAACAACCGGTAGCACCATTCCCCATTGAAAAGGGCGAATCAAACGCCACAACCGTTTTTCTTGCCATGTTTTTTTCAAAAACCAAACACTTGGTATAGCCGTCACTAAAAAGACCAGATCAGCAAACATAAATAATTTTTTGACATCATAGAAGTGCCCACGACCACTGACTGACATCACAAAATCAGGTAAATCTAAGGAAGTATTGAACGGATTGTTTAAAAAATTCATCAGCAAATCATAATTTTTCAACAAAGTCTCTTTAGATAATTCGGTCGCCGCTAAAATATTGAGATGGTCAATGGACCAAACATACAATGGACGAAAATTAATACTCAAAATTGCGACCAAACTAATTAGCGTTAAAAATACAGAAACAATCCCCAATTTTTCCAACCAAAAAACCTGTCTTAATTTATTCATGCCTCGAATTTCCACTCATCTAAACTATCTAAAACATACGTTGGCGCAACGGGTAACGTTGCGACCTCTTCTTTTTGCGTGAAACCTGATAAGACCAATAAAGAATCAATCCCATTATTAATCCCCGAACAAATATCGGTTTCATAGTTATCCCCAACCATAATCACTTCTGATTTCTCTAAACCGATATGATACACCGCTTTTTCCATGATAATCGCTTCCGGTTTACCGATAAAAATTGGTTTGGTTTGCGTTGCCGTTTCAACTAGACTAATTAAAGCCCCTGCTCCTGGTAATAAACCACGTTCAGTCGGAATGTTTTTATCAGGATTCGTCCCAATAAAAGTCGCCCCGTTTTTGATTGCTAACGTTGCAATCGCAAACTTCTCATAAGTCACATGATTATCTAACCCGACTACCACATAATCTGGTTTTTCTTCTTCCCAAATAAATCCCGCTGCAGCCAGTGCATCTTTTAAACCAGCTTCGCCAATCACATACACTTTTTTCCCTTTATTTTCTTCTAGCATGAAATCAATGGTTGCCAGCGCTGCCGTATATACACTGTCGGCTTCAACATGAATATCAAACTCATCTTTCAATCGATTGGCAACTGTTTGGGGACTTTTCGTCGTATTATTGGTCACAAATAAAAAGGGAATCTTTTTTGCTTGTAGCTGTTCAACAAAGCGTTTACCAGCTGGAATTACCTCACTACCACGATAAATGGTACCATCTAAATCAATTAAGTATCCGTTATATTTCATTTAGCCTACTCTTCTCGCTTTCTAATTGTAAAACTCGGTGTTTTCACTTCCGTTTGCGGTTCGCTTTTTTCTTGCGCAATTTGTCTTTGTTTGATCACCGGTTTATTTTTTTTACGCGAAACAAGCTCCTCACGTTTTTCAGAGATATGCGCGTCTTGGGTATTTTTCCCTTGATTGGTTGGTTTATTCCGACGGCGACGATTTTGATTTTTGTCACGCTTACCACCGATGCGCTGAATCACAAAATACGCACAACCAAAGTTACAAAACTCATACAAATAATCCTCAAGTGTATCAATTCGTTGTTCTGGTAATGCGCGTCGATTGGATGTTTCAAAAAAACCTTTTAAGCGTAATTGCTCATAGCCCCAATCACCAACCACATAATCGTAACGAGCCAAAACTTCACTAAAACGCTCGCCTAATTTGGCGCTATCAAACCCTTCACGATAATTAGCCACCAATTTATATTCTCTAGCACCAATCAAAAAATCCGTTTCATTAATTGGCGTAATCAGTTCCCCTTTTTTAGGTTTCACTGGTTCTTCAATAATTTCTTCTAAAACAGCCGTCATTTCATCCGTCACCGTTGCAACTTCAGTCTTTGCCGTTTTTTTTGCTCTTTGTTTTTCTGGATAATTTTTGGTCATTTTTTCACCACCTAAAATTCATTATACCTTGTTTTCATATGGTTGGATAGTGAGCTTCCAGATAGTTTCCCAAGACGCTACGGATAAATTCTGGAAATAAAAACTCAACTTCCCCCACGATTTCAATTGTTGGAAAGAACGGCACAAACATCAAATGATCGACCGTTGTTAATTGATACTGTTTATCATCAACTAATGGTTGCCCGTGCCAATAAACTTCATGATTAATTTCATCATAGAAAAGCCCTTCATAAACGACGTGACCAAAAATTTTCCCGCGAAACCCCATGCCCATAATCGGAAAATTTCTTAAAAAATTGCGATTTTTCTCAATTTCAAAGACCAAACGGCGAACATCTCGACCTGTTAAGTCCACTTTAATTAAGTGCATCGGATGCGGCAATAAGCGGTGTAAATCTGCTTGCGTGACCAATCCGGATGCTAAATCGGTTAAAAACAAACCTGAATTCACTATCGCAACTTCTGTTTGAGCACGTTCGTTCATGGCTGCTAATGTCAAGGGCAGTAATGAATCTGCGACAAAAGGCTCTGCAACAAACTTTCGTGGCACTTGCGCAACCTTGCGACTGGTCAATAATGCCTCACCTTCTGCAAGATATCCTTGAATCTCTTGTTCATCAGCTAGTTGTTTGGGTAATTGCGCGGTCTCAATCGTCGTAGCTTTCGTTTGAATCAACTGGTTGTTTTCCAAAAATAAGGAAACTTCACCGATATATTTGCCGTGTTTACCGGCTGCGGCTAATTGTACGCCGTTCACTCGTTTCCCTTCTGGAAATAAATGATGGGTATGACTACCTAAGACCACGTCAACTTGCGGCAATTCTTTCGCAATCAAATGGTCAGCATCAATTCCTAAATGACTCATCACCACTAAGACATCAACTTGAGGTCGTAAATGAAGCACTAATTCTGGCAAAATTTCTAACGGATCTCTGATATCCCACCCATTTGGCGCATACGTTAAGGGAAAGTAGGCTGTCAAAGCAATCAAACCAACCTTAGTCCCGAGAGCGGTCGTGATTATTTTATAAGGCTTTGCCCAACGAGGCCGTTTTAAAGTTCCCTGGTCAAATAAATTAGCTAGTAATACTTCAAAATTCGCTTCTTCATAAAGTTCGTTTAACGCTTTTTTAGAATTCCCCAAACCTTCATTGTTGCCAATAGTCACCACGTCATAATTTCCTTGATTCATTAACGCAACATTCGCTTGGCCTTGCGTGGCTTCAGACAACGCGTGCCAACGATCGACAAAATCACCTAAGTCGATTGTAATGACTGACTTTTGTGGTTGGTTCATTTCTTGTTGGCGCTTGGTTAAATAGCGTCGCATCTGGGGCCAATTTTCTAGATGGGAATGCAAATCATTTGTATGTAACAATAAAATCTCTTCCAACTCACTCACCTCTGCTTCATCATAGCATAGGTTCGACAACAAAAAAAACCTAGAACAAAATGTTCTAGGTTTTAAACAGTTTACTTAATCAGACACATGACGGATCCTACTTAGTGCTGCTTCCTTCCGGATCTGACACGCTTCATAGGCCCGCCATTGTCCTAGCCTTGCGGCATAAAATAGTATATCGCACTTTTACTGCTTTTGCTAGCTTTTTTTCTATATTTTTTTTGCTTGTTTCGCCAATTTCTTTTTTTCGCGTAATTGCCGGAAAAAGACCGTCAACAACTCTCCACACTCCGGGGCTAAAATCCCACCTTCAACATACGCCCAGTGATTAAAGCGCTGATCTTCTAGTAAATTCAATAAACTCCCAGCAGCCCCACCCTTAGGATCAAAGGCGCCAAAATAAACTTCTTCCACGCGTGAAAGTTGCATCGCTCCGCTACACATCGGGCACGGCTCCAACGTAACAAACAATTGCGCACGTTCTAAGCGCCAATTGGTTAACTTTTGGCAAGCTTCTTTAATCGCAAACATTTCCGCATGTGCGCTCGCTTCTTGAGTAACTTCTCGTAAATTATGACCACGACCAATAATTTCACCGTCTAAAACTACGACGGCACCAATCGGAACTTCGCCTAGCGCTTGGGCCTTCAATGCTTCTGCAATCGCGATTTTCATATATTGCTCTTTTTCCGACTGACTTAATCGGCTAACTTTCTCCATGTTTCCCACCTCAATTTATTTTAACATAAAGAAACAATCAGGATGCGCCCACATGAAAAAGACTCAAGGATTAGTACATTCCTCGAGCCCACAATTTCTCTTAAAAAACGCTATCTAAAAAACCAAATAATTTCTTTTTCAAATCATCCGTGGAGTCTTTGACCGAATTGCCATAAACCGAGATTTGCTTTTTACCATCTTTGATTTTATCCATTAAATGCATCAACGAATCTAAATCCTGATTCGTCAAACTATCAATCACATCGAGTAATTTTTCATTACCATCAAACTTCTCTTCGACAAAGCGTTTGATTTTTCGTCGTTCATTCGAGTATTTCATTTTGCTAACTAGACTGTCTGAAACAATGGCTAGCGTTGTAATCCCCGCAACAGCTGCCACACTTAATCCGATGCTCACTTTTGTTGAAGTTTTCATACGTATCAGCCTCCTACTCTTTCTTATTCATATGATAGCATACCCCTATTAATAAGAATAATGATTCGATTAACAAAAAAAAGAGCTCGGGATACGATGCCCCCGGCTCCATTGATTAATCACGGTTATTATTATTCCCAAATAAAATCACTAAACGAAGTAATTGTAAAGCAGTGGTAATTGCCGCTGCGACATAGGTTAACGCTGCCGCTGTCAGGACTTTTCGAGCCATTGGCATCTCTTCTTCCGTTAACATACCACCCTCACTTAGAATTTTCAACGCACGTCTTGATGCATCAAATTCCACTGGTAAAGTCACCAATTGGAAAATTAACGCCATTGAAAAAGCAATCAAGCCTAATTGAATTAAAAATTGCCCTTGTAATAAGACGCCAATTAAAATGATTGGAATCGACATACTTGAACCGATATTTGCCACGGGGACAATCGCATGTCGTAAACGTAAAGGAAAATAATCTTTGGCATCTTGCACCGCATGGCCACATTCATGGGCTGCAACACTAATGGCTGCAACTGAAGTTGACTGAGCAGTCGCTTCAGACAAGCTCAACATTTTATTACCTGAGTTGTAGTTGTCCGTTAAATTACCTGAAATGCCTTGCACGCCGACGTTGTTAATCCCTTGACTTTCCAAAATAAAACGTGCCGCCTGTGTTCCTGTGACATTGTTTTTACTACGTACTTGATTGTATTGCTTAAAGGTACTTGAAACATACGCTGAAGCTGCTCCTGAAAGCATCAAACCAATAATTACTAAGATAAACGTTGGATCAAAGAAAAGACCCATACCATATCCCATACCGTATCCCATTGTAAAACCTCCTTGCATTCTTTGTTACTTAATTTTAGCAACAACCTGTGAAGATAACATGAAGGATTCCCTTCGCATCTCGATTTTAAAGTTTTTTTACAAATTCTGATTTTAGTTTCATTGGCCCAAATCCATCAACTTTACAATCAATGTCGTGATCGCCTTCCACTAAACGGATATTTTTCACTTTGGTACCTTGTTTAATAGGATTTGAAGCACCTTTGACCTTCAAGTCTTTAATTACGGTCACGCTATCACCGTCGGCTAACAGATTGCCATTTGAATCCTTCACCACTAACCCAGTTTCCTCTTCAGCGCTTGCTTCATTCCATTCGTGCCCACACTCAGGACAAATAAATAAGCCTCGGTCTTCATAAGTATATTCTGAGCCACACTCAGGACAATTTGGTAATGCAGTCATTTGATAGTCTCCTTTAATAAAGTTATTTCTTTTATTGTAGCGGATTTTTGTGATAAAAGAAACAAATGCGAATAATCTCTCCTCATTATTTACCACAAAAAAATAGATTGAGAGCCATAAATGCCCTCAATCCCTTTATTCAATGACTCACTTACAGATACACCCAACCACTAATTCACTCACTTTAGCAGTTCTTTTAAATTCGTTAGTTGCCCATCTGCTTGACTTTGATCAATAAAAAAACTCTGTTTCAACGCTAACGTATACAATCCCGCAGCTTTTGCGGCTTGAATACCCACGATTGAATCCTCCACGGCTAAACACCGCCCACCAAGTTTAGCAGCACTAACTTGGTAAATTTCTGGATGGGGTTTGGTTTCTTTTAACTCATCCCCACTGATCACAAAATCGAAGTAAGCGCCTAGTTCACACTCAGAAATCATGCGCTCAATGTCATGTTTTGGTGATGAAGAGGCAATCGCAATCTTTTTCCCCGCATCCTTTAAGGCTTTTAAGACACTACGCACTTCTGGACGCAAAACATCCGGAAAATGGATGTCATGAATCGCCCGATAGACACTATATTCCTTATGCAATTTTTGGCGTAATTCGACTGAATCAGGTACCAATTGCTTCCAGGTATTGGCATTCGATGAACCGACATAATCCTTGATATTTCTTGATCCAGGCTCAATTCGTTTAAGATCAAAGAAATTCATTCGGCGTTGAAAGTAAAAGACTTCACTATCAATCAAAACGCCATCCATATCAAAAATAATACTTTCAAAATTGGCTAATTTATCCATTAAAATTGAACATCCTCATCTGTAATTTCTCCAATGACTACAATATTGGTATCACCAATTAAGTTTAATGCCTCAGGAAAGACTTCAACTTCTAAGATCCCTCCTAAAACATGCAAGACCACCGGATTTTTTGTAACTAAAGCTTTTTTTGTTAAAACCAAAGCGGTTGAACCAGAACCAGTCCCGCACGCAAAGGTAAAGTCTTCCACGCCACGCTCAAATGTTCTTACTAGCACCTCACCATTGTCAAGGAGTTCATAAAAGTTAACATTCGCGCCTTTTGGTAACTCCTCCCAAAAACGCAAACGGGTCGCAAGTTCTCTGATATCGGTTAAGGGAATCAGTGATAACCCAGGATAATGAACCACTAAATGTGGAATCGCTGGATCACCCAGTTCGATGTAATCGACTTTGGTAACCACTTCATCGTCAAAGGCTAAATCCAATTCGATTTTGGTAGGGGCATTTAATTGGACTTTGTATTTGCGCTGATCTAACCGCCACGCTTTGACATCACCAGCTACCGTTTCAATGACCATTTCGGCTGGTGCCAAACCTGTTTCGTACGCAAACCGTGCCAAACAACGCGCACCATTCCCACACATCTCAGCTTCAGTACCATCAGCGTTAAAGAAAATCATCCGCACATGACCACCATGTTCTGGTCGATCGACGACCATCAACGCGTCACTGCCGACCGATAATTTCACTTGGCACACACGCTTGGCTAGTTCTGCCAAGCGTTCTTTAGTAAAACCTAGCTCAAGATTATTTAAGACAATAAAATCATTGCCCGCACCTTGCATTTTATAAAAGGGAATTCCCATGAATGTTCGCTCCTTATTTTAAATTCTCTGGTACGATTTCATTGGCTAACATTTGCTCAAAACTTTGACGTTTGACGATTAAGTCTGCCTGCCCGTCTTTGACTAAAACAACCGGTGGAATTTGCAACTTGTTGTAGTTACTAGCCATTGAATAACCATACGCTCCCGTACTAAACGTTGCAAAGATATCGCCTGTTTCAACGGTTGGTAACGTAATATCTTTGACTAAAATATCGGTGCTCTCACAGGCTTTTCCAGAAATGGTGACTGTTTCGCTCGCTTTATCGTCCGCTTTATTTGCTAAAACACCGGTATAGGTCGCTTGATACAAGCCCGGACGAATATTATCGGTCATCCCACCATCAATGCTGACATACTTGCGAATGCCTGGTAATTCTTTGATACTGCCAATTGTGTGTAAGCTAATGCCGGCTTCAGCCACGATACTGCGGCCTGGTTCGATGACGATGGCCGGTCTTGGAAAATTGTGTTCTTTACAGAATTGTTCAGTTAATTCCATTAATGGGTCTAAGAAGTAGCTATATGGTTGACGGATATCACTTGGCAAGTATTTCACACCAAAACCGCCGCCATAGTTTAATTCTTTAATTTCATAGTTGAAACGTTCACGTACTTCTAAAGCCAAATGTAAAGCAACTTTTGCGGCTGCTAAGTGAGCACTATTTTCCGCCAATTGACTTCCCACATGGAAATGAAAACCATAAAAGTCGATTTCTGGCACCGCAATCGCTTTTTGGATCATTGGGAACAAGATGTCTTCATCCAAAGGAATCCCAAATTTCGAATCTTTTTGTCCCGTCGAAATAAAGTCATGGGTATCCACACTAACTTCAGGCGTAATACGGAAAATAACATTGGTTGTTTTGTTTAATTGACGACAAATCGCTTGAATTAAATCGATTTCTTGGAGTCCATCCACGATAATCCGGCCAACCCCGTAGTCAATTGCCATTTCTAGTTCTTCAATCGATTTGTTGTTACCATTAAATTCAATGTGTTCAGCTGGAAAATCAGCTTGAATGGCAGTATATAACTCGCCCCCACTCACAACATCTAGTGATAACCCTTCACGAGCGATAATTTTAAGCATCGCTAGCGTTGAAAAAGCTTTACTCGCATAAGCAGCCCGCGTATTTTCATATTTGTCGATAAATTGGCTGTGTAATGCTTGGCACTGATTGACGATTTCGTTTTCTGACAAAACATATAACGGTGTGCCATATTCTTTGGCTAAGGTGACGGTATCACAGCCATCAAAAATTAAGTGATTGTTGATTGTTTTTAATTCAGTCATTCGTTTACTCCTTCGTTAATGGCTTCAATCAATGAAACGTAACATTGAATCCCGCCTAGTAGATTTTTTTCATCAAACTGCATTTTGCTATTGTGTAAGGGGTGGATGTACCCTTTTTCTTCGTTACGAGTCCCGACAAAGAAGAACATCCCAGGGGTTTCTTGTAGATACATCGAGAAGTCTTCAGCTAGCATGTATGGTGGTGTTTCTTGATAACTCACACCGGCAACTTTTTCTAACAAGTCAACCAATTCTGGGTCATTATCCACCACGCGATACATGTGGATGAAGGTTACCACCGCACGACAGCCATACGCCTTGGCGATATTTTCAGCCAGCAAGCTGACACGTTCGGTCATTTCATCATAAACTTGATCGCTAAATGCACGCATCGTCCCATGGAGTTCGACCTTACCTGGAATGATATTCATCGCTTCCCCGCCATGAATCGTGCCAAAAGTTAAGACCGCTGATTCCATTGGACTGATATTACGTGAAATTACCGAATGAAGCCCTTGAATGATCGCTGCACTAGCAAGCATCGCATCAGCTCCTTGTTGCGGTTGAGCCCCATGCGAACTTTCACCGATAACTTCGATTTTGACCTCGCCATTTCTGGCCATCATGGGGCCTTTGCGACAAGCAATCACCCCTTCTGGAAATTCTGGAAATAAATGCAGACCCACGATTTTTTCGACACCAAATTTTTTCAAGACGCCTTGTTCGACTAAGAGCTGTGCTCCACCTGGCCCTTCTTCAGCCGGTTGGAAAATTAAGACAATTTTCCCACGGACTACTTCAGGATGTTCACTTAAATACTTGGCAAAACCAAGCATCGTTGCCATATGACCATCATGACCACAGGCGTGCATCTTGCCTGGATGCGTCGAAGCAAACTCAGCCCCGGTTTCTTCAGTTACTGGCAAGGCATCGATATCGGTCCGAAAAGCCAAGGTCTTGCCGGGAATTTGACCCTCAAAGACCACCACTAGCGCTGTTTCCAAAACTTGATGGATATTTGTGATACCAAATGAAGCTAGGATTTGTTTGAGATAGCTAATCGTTTCAAATTCTTCTAACCCCAACTCGGGGATTTGATGTAATTCTCGTCGATAACGAGTAACCTCTGGCAGTAATTTTGTGATTTCAGAACTAATAATCATTTAGACACGGTCCTTTTCTATGAAAATTTCATGATAAAAAAAATAGTATCTTCACTATTAATTATATTCAACATTGCTTTTTATTGTAGTATATTCTCTCGATATTTCAACCTTCTTTTGAATAAAAAAGAATTATTTAAATTCCGAACAAAATTGCTATTAAAATTCTTTTTCACCAAATTTTCATTGACAAACATTTTTTTCTAGCTTAGACTTAAAAAAATTAATTAAATATTATTCACCTCTTTCACAGAGGTAGAGGTTGCGAAATTTATTAACCCTATGGAGCAAGCAAATGTGTTGAAGTAGTACTAGGAAATTTTGCCGAAACCAATTATTTTTTGGCTAAATAATTGGTTGGGCCGTCAGTTAAAAGCTCACGGACTGTCTTAGGTTTCTAAGATGCGCTATGGATTGTGAAGAGCTGGCGACAAATTTGTCTTGTCAACGGCCGTTTTCCATACATGGAGAGCGGCTGTTTTTTATTAGAAAAGCTTTTTGAGTTGGATTAGAGCATGAGCATTTTAGGAAATCTCTTTACTTGATGTTCTTTATCAAAAGAGGGATTTCTCTAAATGCCGATTGCTTCCATTCCAAAAGCTAGACAACAAGAAATGCTAAACGAATTTTTCTTAATCTTACAAAGGATGTGTAAAAATGGCAATTTTTAAAGGTTCCGGTGTGGCCCTAGTCACCCCCATGAACGCAGATGAATCAGTCAATTATGAACAACTAAATGCATTAGTCGAATGGCATATCAGTGAAGGAACCGATGCAATCATCGCTTGTGGTACCACTGGTGAAGCATCAACGTTAGATGATATCGAGCATATCGCCGTCATCGAAGCGATTGTAAAAAAAGTTGCTGGCCGCATCCCTGTGATTGCTGGCACTGGTTCCAACAACACAAAACACGGGATTCACTTATCGATTGAAGCGGAGCGTGTTGGTGCCGATGGTCTATTAGTCGTTACCCCTTATTATAATAAAGCCACCAAATCAAGTTTGGTTAAACATTATGAAGCAATTTGTTCAAGTGTCAAAATCCCGGTGATTCTTTACTCAGTTGAAGGTCGCACGGGTATGAACTTAACACCTAGTGCCGTGGCTGAATTGAAAAAAATCCCGAATGTTGTTGGGATTAAAGAAGCGAGTGGCGATATCTCACAAATCGTCGAGATTGCTCGTTTAGTCGATGAAAACTTTGCAATTTATTCTGGTAACGATGATCAAATCGTCCCTGTACTTTCAGTTGGTGGGTCTGGTGTCATTACCACGATTGGTAATATCGCACCAAAAGATACCTCAAAAATGGTGCACGCCTACCTTGAAGGCGATTTAAAGACAGCCTTAGACTTACAATTAGCCCAAAAACCTTTAGCAGACGCGATTTTTGCCGAAGTTAATCCCGTACCAGTCAAAGCGGCCGTCGCTTTACTTGGAAAATGCGAAATGAACTACCGTCTCCCATTGGACAAACCAACGGCAAACACGCTAGAATTATTGAAACAAGAAATGACAACTTACGGGTTGCTGAAGTAGGAGGATTCGTATGAAAAAAGTTTTACTAAGTGGTGCCAATGGCCGCATGGGTCAAGTACTTCAAACAATGATTGAAAAATCAACTGACTTAACCGTGGTTGCCGGTGTTGATCGTGTGACAACAGGAAACGGTGATTTCCCCATCTACGCAACTTTTGCCGAGGTTAAAGAAGATGTCGATGCAATTATCGACTTTTCACATTACAGCGTAGTTCCAACACTTCTAGATTATGCTGTTGAAAAGAATATCCCCGTGGTTGTCGCAACCACTGGCTTGGAAAAACAGGAACAAACCTTGGTTGTTGACGCAAGCCAAAAAGTACCCGTCTTCTACTCGGCCAATATGTCTCTTGGAATCAACGTCTTGGTGAAAGCTTTACAAGCGATTAGCCCATCTTTAGAAGCCGACTTTAATATCGAAATCATTGAAAAACACCACAACCAAAAGAAAGACGCACCTAGCGGGACCGCTCTACTTTTAGCCGATGGCATCAATGAAGCATTAGAACAGAAAAAAGACTACATCTATGGTCGTTCAGGTAACGAAAACGAAACTCCCATCAACGAACTGGGCATTCACGCCGTGCGTGGCGGAACCATTCCTGGTGAGCATACGGTACTTTTTGCCGGTTTTGATGAGATTATCGAATTAAAACATACGGCCCTATCACGTGATATCTTTGCCAACGGTGCGTTAAAAGCCGCTGAGTTCTTAGTTCACCAAACGCCAGGTCTATATGATATGTCAAACTTACTTGAAAACAAAAACTAGCGAGGTGCCCAATGTCAGAATTACAATTTTCAGATCCATATGAATTAGCCAGATACATCAAAAACGCAACCAAAGAAACACCAGTTAAAGCTTATATCAAAGGTGATTTAAGCCAAGTCGAAGCTACCGATGTCAAATTATTCGGTAGCGATAACTTCTGGTTTATTATCGGTGATAGCGTCAAAGTCGAAGCATTCTTAAATGAATACCAAGACCTAATCGTTGATAGCTATTTAGAAAACGACCGTCGCAACTCAGCGGTACCGATGCTTGATTTAACTAAAGTTGATGCCCGAATCGAACCAGGGGCGTTCATCCGCGACAAAGCGATTATCGAGAAAAACGCCGTCATCATGATGGGTGCGGTCATTAATATCGGTGCTGTGATTGGCGAAGAAACAATGATTGATATGGGTGCGATTTTAGGCGCTCGGGCAACGGTTGGGAAACGTGCGCACATCGGGGCTGGCGCCGTCTTAGCCGGCGTTTTAGAGCCACCTTCAGCAAGTCCCGTTATCGTTGAAGATAATGTCTTAATCGGAGCCAATGCCGTGGTCTTAGAAGGCGTTCGTGTGGGTAAAGATGCCGTGGTTGCAGCCGGTTCAGTCGTAACTGAGGACGTCCCAGCTGGTGCAGTAGTTGCCGGATCACCTGCGAAAGTCATCAAGATGAAAGACGAGAAAACAATCGCTAAAACTGAATTCTTAGACGATTTACGCGGTTAATTCAATCGTTAAAAAAACCTGATTCCTATTATTTGGAATCAGGTTTTTTATTTTGTCTGTTACGCTGTAGAGACCTTCATCGCCACTTACGAAATAGCATCTTTTAGAATTCTTGCTCCAGACCGTTACCTAACTCCTGATTCGCAGGAACTGGTACGGTAACTCGAATGCCGACTTTTCGTGTTAATAGAATCATTAAGAAAATCAAACCAATCGCAGTCACGATTAAACCACCTTCAAAACCAAAGCTACCACCATTAAACAAAGTTGAATTTTCTGAGCTGACTGTTTTAAAGACGCTCTCTGACACTTCGCCACTCACCTGAACCCCAAAGATTGGCCCCATTAAGAAGTTCCAAATCGTATGCATGGCGCCAACGATAAATAAGTTACCAGTAAACTTATAGGTTAAAGCAAACGTTACGCCGAACAAGAACAAGTTAAAAATTGATAACAACGTCACGCCATCATTTAAACTGTGTAATAAAGCAAATAAAATTGAGCTAATAATCACTGACGTCCATAAACCAAATTTCTTTTGTAATGTACCAAACAAATACCCTCGTAACATCACTTCTTCGGTAAAGCCTTGAATCATAAAGAAGACAAATAATAAGACGATTAACAGCCAATTGATATTGGGGTTTACCGTTACATCAATGAAACCAAAGACGAAATTCAATAAGAAAATCGACCCCATCAGTGCCACACCGATTAACACACCTGTTAAGTAGCGTGTTGGTACCTTCTCTTTTAACATCCCCATATCTTTCAACCCAAATTTTGAGACACTAGCAAATAAGATGACGGTCAATAAACACGCAACCCAGCTACCAATATTGACGAATAGTAAGCTTGGTGAAGTTAAACTTTGGACATCATCAAACGGTAGAGCTAAGACTACCGAAAAAAGCTTAATAAATGCATACATCGAAACAAAAATGGCTAAACAGATTCCACCAAATGGTTTCCAAAAACTATTTCCAAGTGTCACTTTACTTGTAGTGTTATTTTTCATTTTATCCTCCCAAATTTTCAAGCAGTCATTTCATCACCACTTGCTAATAAACTGATTATCACAAGGATTCGTTAATCGATTATTATCTACTTATTAATTGATTCTTAATTAAAAAAGCAAAATAGTTGGCAGCAAACAAAAAACACCTCTAACGACAAAAGTCATTAGAGGTGTCAGATTCTAATTGTTTCTATTAATCTGCTGAAAGGGCATCGATTGGATTCAACCGTGCTGCTCGTCTTGATGGTAACAACGCTGCCAAGAAAGAAATTACTAACGCGATGACGAACGCCGAGACGACATTCACCCAAGTAATTTGCACCATGTTAAATTCGACCATATTGTATAAAACTTGGTTTAAAATCGCACTAAAGCCATACGCCAAACCTAATGCTAAAACTGCTGAAAATAAACCAATTAAGATTGATTCTGATGTAAACAAACGGCGGATATCTTTTTTACGTTGGCCTAAAGCGCGTAAAATCCCGATTTCTTTGGTTCGTTCCGAAACAGACATATACATCGTCACAATAATCATTAAGGCGGAAACAACTAACGAAACCCCTGCAATTGCTGAAAGAACTGTTGATGCGATGCTAACGTATTGATTAACCGTATCCAAGATATCCCCCACCGTAAATGAACCAAAAAGATAGTCATCACCATCTTTTAAGTTTTGGATATCTTTGGCCACTTGTTTCACATTTTCAGACTCATCTGCCATCACCGAAACAAAACTAACGGCCGTATTGCCATCGTTTTCAGCGATTAAATCATGCAAGGTTTGATAATCCGTTCCGGTTAAAGCCCCCGCTTGACCCGCATCGCTAATCCCAACAACTTCCACTTCACCTTCCACTTGAATCGGTTGATTGTCTTCATCTAACCATGGGAAAGCTAACGTTACGGTTTGACCAATGAGCTCTTGATACGTATCCGCGCTCGTTAAAGCAACCGCTTGACCTTTATCTAAGACGATTTCATTTTCACCAGGAGCCTGACCTTTTTTGAGCGTGTCATCAGCAAAGGCACTCGTCCAAGTTTGCATTCCAGCTCCCGTCACATTTTCATCATCTAAAACAATGGTATAAGTATTGACTTGATACCCTGGCTCAACGGCGGCAACATTTTCGACTGTTTCTAATTTAGTCAATTGCTCGTCACTAATTAAAAGATCAGCTGGATCACTGACTTCCCCCATCGCCAGTTGCAATTCATCATCCGATAATTTTTCACCCGTCGGATTTTTCATCACCGAAACAGCGGTTGGATTAATCATCGAATCAATTTGGTTATGAATAAACGCCGTCACACCATTACCTAACCCACTAAAAAGTAAAACCGCAAAAATCCCAATGGCTGTCCCTAACATAATTAATGAATTTCGCCAAAAGTTATAACTTAAATGATTGAAGGCATTTTGATAACTAGCTGCTGCCGATAAGACTTTGGGTTCAATTGAAATGGAGTCTTGCGGTAAAGCAAACGCCGGTTGTAGCTCCACGATATCATCGATTTTGCCATCCGATAATTTCACAATACGTGTACCATGATCAGCCACTTCATGTGAGTGGGTCACCGCAATCACGAGCTTACCGTTTTTGGCAATCTTCGTTAAAATCTCTAAAACTTCTTTGGTATTTTGTGCATCTAAAGCCCCGGTTGGTTCATCGGCAATGATGATATCAGGATCACTGGCTAACGCTCTAGCAATCGCTACTCGCTGTTTTTGACCACCGGACAATTGATTGGGATGTTTCTTGATATGATCGCCCAAGCCAACTTGAGTTAGTAATTCAATCGCTCGCGCCTTGCGCTCACTCAGTGACAATGTCGTCATATTTAATGACACCAACACATTGTCTAAGACGGTTAAATGCGTAATTAAATTGTATGATTGATAAATATAACCAATCGTCCCCCGACGATAATCATCCAATTGTTTTTCTTTTTTGTGGTCTAGTTTGCGACCATCAATAATGACTTGTCCTTCAAAATGACGATCAAGTCCCCCGATAATATTCATCAAGGTTGACTTACCACCACCAGATTCACCCAAGATTGAGACAAACTCCCCACGCTCAAAACTTAAATCAATCCCTTTTAAAACCGGAAATTCTTCTTTCCCTAAATAATATGACTTATGGATGTCTTGTAGCTCTAAAAATGACATCTTACACCCCCACTTTCTTTTTTCATAACTCCTTGTATCATCCAACTATAGTCAAGGTTGATATGAAAGTCAATCCGCCTTAGGACCTAGGGAAATGTTATCATTTTAATTTTATTTTCAGAAAACAAAAAGTGCGGCCGTGCTCTTAAAATAAGAGCAACTTACCGCACCATTTCGATGAATCATATTTTATTTAGTCGTCACAGAGCCAATCACTTCGTTGGCTTCTTCAACACCAGTATTGATCGTTAAAGATTCCACTTGCTCGGGATTCGTAAAGACCACAATCATATCTGATTTTTTACCTGCCGCTTCCAAAGCAACTAGGTCCACTTTGGCAATTAATTGTCCTCGAGCAACTTTTTGCCCCGCTTCAACGTATAGGCTAAATGGTTCACCATTTAATTGAACGGTATCTAACCCCATGTGCAGTAAGACTTCCACACCTGAAGCAGTCGTAATCCCAAGAGCATGTTTGGTTGGAAAGACACTAGCAATTGTTCCGGTAATTGGCGCGAAAATTGCACCGGTTTCCGGAATCACTGCAAAACCATCACCCATCATTTTTTGTGAAAAAACATCATCAGCTACTTGACTGATTGGAATGACTTTCCCAGTGGCTACCGCAAAAATCGCATGCGTTTGCGGTCCTTCAACCACTTCAGTTACTTCAGCGACTGGAGCTGAAGTAACTGGAGCAGCGACTGGATTGCCATGAATTTTATTCATTTCATCAGCCACAAACTGAACTTCGGTCCCCACAATCACTTGGATATTCGTTTTATCAATGACTTTCAAACCAGGAACGCCAGTCGCTTTGATCTTGG
>JBKEDL010000012.1:0-26538 GCA_047975385.1 Enterococcus sp.
AACGCGCTGGTTACACAGCAGTAGTTTCTCACCGTTCAGGTGAAACTGAAGATGCTACAATCGCTGACATCGCAGTTGCTACAAATGCTGGACAAATCAAAACTGGTTCAATGAGCCGTACTGATCGTATTGCTAAATACAACCAATTATTACGTATCGAAGACCAATTAGGTGAAGTTGCTGAATACAAAGGTTTAAACTCTTTCTACAACTTAAAAAAATAATCGATTGATTAGTTAAGGAATCTCGCTTTGCGAGATTCCTTTTTTATACATAATAGTTTGTTTAAGCTAGAAAATATACATCGAAATTGAAAATTGTGAATTATTTCATGACAAATTTTCAATTTTGTAGTAGCATAGTAAAAAATGATAGGAGTTGTTTAAATGGATATCAAATGGGAAGAACTAGGTTTTTCATATATTAAAACCCCATATCGCTATATTGCTCATTTTAAAGATGGTCAATGGCAAGAAGGCGAGTTGACAGAAGAGAATCATTTAGTCTTACATGAAGGTTCACCAGCACTTCATTACGGGCAACAATGTTTTGAGGGCTTGAAAGCCTATGGAAGAGCAGATGGCAAGGTCAATCTCTTTCGTCCAGATGAAAACAGCAAACGCTTAAATCGTAGCGCTAGACGTTTACGCATGCCAGATGTTCCCGAAGCAATGTTTATTGATGCAGTCAAGTCAGTCGTGAAAGCCAATCGCGAATTTGTGCCACCATATGGAACGGGAGCAAGTTTATATTTACGACCGTTGTTAATTGGTGTGGGTGAAAATATTGGTGTGCATCCAGCACCGGAATACATCTTTACTGTTTTTTGTATTCCTGTAGGACCGTATTTTAAAGGTGGTATGAAACCGACTAACTTTATCGTATCTGATTACGATCGAGCAGCGCCAAACGGAACAGGTGCGGCCAAAGTAGGCGGTAACTATGCAGCGAGCTTGCTGCCTGGTGAAGAAGCGAGAAGTCGTAGTTTTTCAGACTGTATCTACTTAGACCCTGAAACCCACACGAAGATTGAAGAAGTCGGGGCAGCCAACTTCTTTGGGATTACCAAAGACAATGAGTTTGTCACACCGAAATCGCCATCGATCTTACCAAGTATTACGAAATACTCATTGTTGTATTTAGCGGAACATAAATTAGGGATGAAGGCAATTGAAGGCGATGTAGCGATTAATCAACTAGATCGTTTTACTGAAGCTGGGGCTTGCGGCACGGCAGCTGTCATTTCACCAATTGGTGGGATTCAAACCAAAGATGAGTTTCATGTTTTTTATAGTGAAAATGAAATTGGACCAGTAACGAAAGCTTTATATGATGAATTAACCGGTATTCAATATGGGGATCGTCCAGCACCTGAGGGTTGGCTAGTGACGGTTGATTAAGTTGGTTTAAGAACTGAGTCTTTAGTGGGCTCAGTTTTTTTGTGCTGACAAACAAGGAACGTTTATTAAAGAGTGAATACAATCATTAACTTTCTCTTGAGAATTTAGCGGGGGAGATACGTGTGGCTGAAGTAATGGTACACTAAATGGGAAAGTTGATAAAGGAAGTGATTTGATGTTGAGAATAGTCTTGCTCCTCATTGTCGTTTTAATTGGAGGACTATTTTTTTTCGATTTATATTTAAAAAAACAAGCCCAAAAATTTATTAGTGCTGCCGTTGAACGAAAAAATGAATGGTACAAAAAAGAGGCAGGGAAGCTTTTTCAATTGCATAATAAAACAACTGAGCAGAGTGCGGCGACTGCTACGGCTCACTTTTGGCAAAGTGGCACCAATTGGACGGTAAAGACGGACGATCAACAAGTATTAAAAGCCAAAATGTTTCAAGCCAATTTAGCGAGTGAGAAGTGGGTCATTTGTGTACATGATTATCGTTGCGATGGCTTTACTGGGATGGCTGATGTCGCACGAATGTATCAAAAAAGTGGTTATAATGTACTCGTTCCCGATTTACGCGGTCATGGTGAAAGTAGTGGGGAAATCATCGGTTTAGGGTGGTTAGATCGCTTAGACATGATTCTTTGGATTAACCAAATCGTGCAACAAGCCCCAGCGGCAAAAATCATTTTACATGGCGATTCAATGGGAGCGGCAGCCATTTTAATGGCAAGTGGCGAGAAATTACCTGAAAATGTCAAACTATTGATTTCAGACAGTTGTTTTACCTCTGTTTATAGTGAAAGTAAATGGGTGCTTCATCAGCTCACTAAATATCCGATTAATCGGTTTATGACGTTAGCCAATCAAATTGCCAAAAAACGTAATGGCTTCTCGTTGTTACAAGGCTCTGTTTCGCGACAGTTGGGAAGTAATCATTTGCCAGTTCTATTTTTACACGGGGCCGCTGATCAAATCGTACCCGTTCAAGAAACCAAAACGTTAATGGAAGCAACTGCGGGCAAAAAAGAATTACATATTTTCCCGCAAGCCAAACATTTAGAAAGTCGGATTGATGATCCGGTTGGGTATTGGCAAGTAATTTTTTCGTTTATCAAAGGAAACCAAGAATTTGGATAGCCAAAAAAACGTGGATATGATAAAGTAGAGCTAACATAACCTTTAGTCTAAGGAGGATTGCCTTGTGTATGATTTAATTTTTGGTCTTGTCATCATTTTATCGATTGTGATGATTATTGCGATTATGATGCAACCAAGTAAGCAAAATAGTGCTGCAAGTGCGTTTACTGGCGGTGCGGATCAATTATTTGGAAAGCAGAAAGCGCGTGGATTTGAAGCGGTAATGCAGCGTTCAACAGCGATTATTGCAGCGATTTGGTTACTTTCACTCTTTGCGTTAGCCTTTTTATCATCTAAATAATCAACCATAAAAGCTGGGACTTGTTGGATGTCCCGGCTTTTTTACGTATCTAAATACTCAAATCGTTGCTAAAGCTGAACATCAAGGGCCATCTTTGGCAAAAAGGATTGTAACGCTAATATTGTCTGAGTTTATGTTAAAATTGAAGTTGTGAGGTGAAAAGGATGAGAAAAATTCCCCAACCGATTTATAGTCAAAACGGTCAGCGAGCCATTTTATTACTCCATGCTTACTCTGGTAGTTCAAACGATGTGCGGATGTTGGCGCGTTTTTTAGAGCGTCAAGGGTATACTGTTTATGCACCCGTTCTTTCTGGGCATGGGACGAATGAACCCCAAGACATCTTTGCTACCGGACCGAGTAATTGGTGGCAAGAAGTCAAAGAAGGGATCGGTTTTTTGCAAGCAGAAGGATATTCACAAATGGCGGTTTTTGGTTTATCAATGGGGGGCGTTTTAGCTGCTAAAGCGTTGACAAAGAATTTTCCTGAAGTCATTGGAGGCGGCCTGTTTTGTGCGCCTATTTTTAAAACAGACAATCAAGTCCCCGAAAATTTCTTAGCGTATGCCGAATTAATTTACCAACAAAATCAACTACCAGAAACTCTGATGGCAGCTAAACTATCTGAAGTCAAAGTTGGGGTTCAGCAACAACTGGCTACAATTGAACAATTTGCACTGATTGTTGCTAATGAGTTAAAGAAAATTAAGGTACCCGTTTTTGTGGCGCAAGGTGGTAAAGATACAATGATTGATGAAAATACCGTCTTTCAAACGGTTAAAGAGTTAAAAAACACAACTTTTGCATTGAAATGGTACCCAGAGAGTGGGCATGTCATTACGGTAGCCCCCAACCATCAACAGTTTGAAAAAGACGTGTTTGATTTTATAGAAACACTTAATTGGAATGAGGATGAAGGATGAGAGAGAATATCAAAAATGAAATCATTACTTTTATGGAAAATAGTAAAAAAACAAGTTTTTCTCCCGAAGAAATTGCTCAGGGATTAAACCTTGAAAAAAGCACTGATTTTAAATTGTTAATTCAAACAATTGCCAGTATGGAACGAGAAAAGAGCATTGAATTTACTAAAAAAGGAAAAATTAAGCTACCACAAGCTGATGTGATCGTCGAAGGTGTATTTCGTGCGAATGAACGCGGTTTTGGCTTTGTGAGTGTTGATCCAGAAGAAGCGGACGTTTATATCGCCAAAGAAGCCACACAGTATGCGATGGATGGAGATACAGTAGCTATTGATATCATTAAAGCAGCGGATGCCTTTAGTGATCGTGGCGCTGAAGGGAAAATCATTGAAATTTTAAAACGAGGTATGACGCAAGTCGTGGGTGAGTTTCAATTATTCTCAGAAGCTGAAATGCAAGAAACGGATCTATATGGTGTCGTGACACCCAAAGATAAAAAATTAAGTGACTTTAAAGTTTTTGTCGCAGCTGAAGGGATTCGCCCAGTGGATGGCAATATTGTGATTGTTGAGATTAGTCATTATCCTGAAAAAGGCTACGCCCGTTCACTTGAAGGGTTAGTGACCAAAATTGTCGGTCATAAAAACGACCCAGGAATGGATATCTTATCCATTGTGGTCGCTAATGGCATTCCCACTCAATTTCCAGAAGCGGTATTAGAACAAGCCGATCAAGTTCCAGATCAAATTGATCCCAATGATTTTAAGGAGCGGCGCGATTTACGCGATCAGGTCATTGTGACGATTGATGGTGAAGATGCTAAGGATCTAGACGATGCGGTAACGGTTCGTCATCTGGACAACGGGAATTTTTTCCTAGGGGTTCATATTGCGGATGTCTCATACTATGTGACAGAAGATAGTCCATTAGACGGGGAGGCGTTTGAGCGCGGAACGAGTGTCTACTTAACCGATCGCGTCATCCCGATGTTGCCTCAGCGACTATCAAATGGCATCTGTTCATTGAATCCGCACGTACCACGCTTAACGATGAGTTGTGAAATGGAAATTAGTCCAACCGGCCAAGTAGTTGCACATGAGATTTTTGAAAGTATCATTCAAACGACCGAACGCATGACGTACACGGCAGTGAATCAAATCTTAGAAGAAAAAAATGCGGACACGATTCAGCGCTATCAATCATTAGTCCCGATGTTTCAAACGATGGGCGAACTACACCAAATTCTAGAAGCGATGCGGAATCGTCGTGGAGCAGTCTCGTTTGAAGATCGTGAAGCAAAAGTGGTTGTGGATGCAGAGGGTCACCCATTAGATGTCCTCTTACGCCAACGAGGAATCGGCGAAAGACTGATTGAATCATTTATGTTGGCCGCTAATGAAACCGTGGCGCAACATTTCAATCAACAAAAATTACCGTTTATTTATCGAATTCACGAAGATCCTAAAGAAGAGAAATTGCGTCGCTTCTTTGATTTTGCCGCAGCCTTAGGTATCTTAGTGAAACAAACAAAAGGCAGTATTACGCCCCTTGATTTACAAAAAGTAGTGAAAGATGTTGCTGGTCGCCCGGAGTCGTTGGTCGTCAATACGATGCTCCTTAGAAGTATGCAACAAGCGAAGTATTCAGAAGATAATTACGGTCACTATGGCTTAGCCGCGAATTATTATACCCACTTTACTTCACCGATTCGTCGTTATCCGGATCTAATCGTCCATCGGTTAATCCGTTCGTATTCACAAGAAACTACGGAAGAGAACCAAGCAAAATGGGCAGAAAAGCTACCTGAGATTGCTCTGCATAGTTCACAAATGGAGCGCCGTGCAGTTGAAGCGGAACGTGAAGTGGATAGTATGAAAAAAGCTGAATTTATGGCGGAACATATTGGTGAAGAATTTGATGGTGTGATTAGTTCGGTGGTAAAATTTGGGATTTTCATTGAATTGCCTAACACGATTGAAGGCATGATTCATATCAATGAGTTGAAGCAAGATTATTTCCACTTTATTGAAAACCATCTTGCTTTGGTCGGTGAACGGACGGGCTTAACCTTTAAAATTGGTCAAAAAGTACGTGTGAAAGTAGTTAAAGCTGAACCAGAAACGCGAGAAATTGATTTTGAATTGATTGAAGCCGAAGAAGTTGAAACGATTCAACGTCAAAAACCGAAACAAAATCGTAAATCTCGCCGCAAAGAAGACCATCAGCGGAAGGAAAATCGTTACTACCCAAAAGGAAAATCAACTTCAGATAAGACGCATCCACAAACGAAAGAGAAAAAAAATAAAGGCAAAAAAAGTAAAAAACCTTTTTATAAAGGTGTAAAGAAAAAAGGAAAATAATTTTGGAGGAAATTTTATGCCAAAAGGTGAAGGAAAGTTAGTTGCCCAAAATAAGAAGGCTAGACACGATTATACGATTGTCGATACGATTGAAGCGGGCATTGTACTACAAGGAACCGAAATTAAATCCATTCGTAATAGTCGGATCAATTTGAAAGATGGCTTTGTGCGCATTCGCAATAACGAAGCATTTTTGCTAAATGTTCATATCAGTCCTTATGAGCAAGGAAATATTTTCAACCATGACCCGTTAAGAACACGCAAATTACTTTTGCACAAAAAGCAAATCGTGCGCCTAATTAACGAAACAAAAGGCAATGGAATGACAATTGTCCCGTTAAAAGTTTACCTTAAAGATGGGTATGCCAAGGTTTTAATTGGCTTGGCTAAGGGGAAACGCGAGTATGATAAGCGTGAAACCTTAAAACGCAAAGATCAAGATCGCCAACTAAGCCGTATTACGAAAAATTTCTCATAGATTTTTAATGAAATGTTCGGTTTTGCTGAGTATTAATGCTTTCTAATCTACTAAATATTTGATAGCATTTAATATAGAAGTCCTAGGAATACTAAGGAATGACGGCGAGGAAATAGAAGTATTTAATTTATGAATTATACCTATTAAAAAATGTAATTGTTTAATGGGCTAAAAATGCCGTATTTCCCTGAAACTGCTTTGAAATTTTTCATTCGTGGTGGTATGATACCGAGTGGTTAGTACCCTAGTGACATTCAACAATTGATTACTAGATTTTGTGGGAAAAGAGGTGAGAAAATTTGGATGAACAATCACTGATGTTCCAGATAGGTCCGATTTGGTTTGATGGTACAGTCACTTTGATGATTGGCATAACTTGCCTGATTGTTTTTGCACTTGTTGTTTGGTGCACTAGGAACATGCAAATGAAGCCAAAAGGTAAGCAAAATTTTATCGAATATGTGGTCGACTTTGTTCGTGGTGTGGTTGCTGATAATTTATCAGGACGTGAAGTCAATAATTTTCATTTGTTATCGTTCACGCTATTTCTTTTTGTGTTTGTAGCAAATGAAATCGGTCTAGTGACAAAAATCGTGACCAATGAAGATTTAGTTCTTTGGAAAAGCCCGACAGCCGATCCGATTGTTACATTAACTCTAGCATTTATGATGATTTTGATGACCCATTATTTTGGGGTACAAAAATTTGGTGTTAAGGGGTATATCAAAAATTCTTTCCTATCCCCAATGCCATTTTTATTACCTTTTAAAATTATGGAGGAATTTACGAATGTAGCTACATTGGGACTTCGGTTATACGGTAACATCTTTGCAGGTGAGGTTTTATTAGGATTAATTTCTAATTTGATGAATAGTATCGGTTGGATTTCCTTACCATTTATTATTCCAATCGAAATGATCTGGATTGCCTTTTCATTGTTTATTGGAGCAATTCAAGCGTACGTCTTTGTGACTTTATCAATGGTCTTTTTAAGCCATAAGATTGAAGCAGAACACTAAAAAATAGTCAGATATTAGGAGGAAAATAATTATGGATATGAATTTTGTCGGAGCAGGTCTTGCAATCGGTGGCGCAGCAATTGGTGCAGGTTATGGTAATGGTTTAATTATCTCTAAAACAATCGAATCAATGGCACGTCAACCAGAAATGACTAATCAATTTCGTTCAACAATGTTTATCGGGGTTGCGCTAGTAGAAGCTGTGCCAATTTTAGGTGTGGTTGTTTCTTTACTTCTAGTCTTCGGTCAATAGACAGGAAAAAGCAGAAACGGCAGTTTGGAATACCGTTTTTGCTTTTTTGTATCAAACATGGATGATTTCAAGTAAAGGAGCTAAAGCATATGGTAGATTCATTGGTAGTTGCGGAAGTGCAAAATACGACTCTCGGGAACATGATTGTTGTCAGTGGAGCTTTCGTAATTTTAGTACTGCTATTGAAACACTTCGCGTGGGGCAATGTTGCAGAAATGATGAAAAAAAGAGAAGACAAGATCGCCAATGATTTAGATTCAGCAGAACAGTCACGCATTAGCGCTGCGAAATTAGAACAAGAACGCCAAACACAATTGTTGTCGTCTCGTTCAGAAGCCGCAGAAATCATTAAAAGTGCGAAAGACAGTGGAGAATTAAGCCGTCAAAATATTTTGAAGGAAACAAAAGAAGATGTTAGTCGCTTAAAAGAAAAAGCCAATACTGATATTTCTTTAGAACGTGAAGCAGCAATGAATTCAGTTAAAGATGACGTTGCAACACTTTCTCTTCAAATTGCGGAAAAAATCTTAAACAAAGAGCTTTCTCCAGAATTGCATGAATCGTTAATCAATCAATACATTGAAAATCTAGGATCAGAAAATGAAACTAGATAATTATACAGTAGGTAAACGCTACGGGAAAGCGTTGTTTGAACTGGCGATCGAAGAGCAACAAACCCCAAGCGTTTATCAAGAACTTGTTAGCTTGCGTCAATTAGTTCAAGAAATCCCTGACTTAGGGGCGATTTTAAGTGACGTTCGTTTGAGTTTAGCTGACAAACGAATCCTTATGAATCAAGTGGTGCAGCCTTATTCAGCAATGGTTCAAAATTTTCTAGAAGTTGTTTTTCGTTACAATCGGATGAACGCTTTAGGTCTCATTATTGATGAATACGAAAGACGCTATAATGAAACCCAAGGTGTTGTGATCGGAACCGTTACTTCTGCTGTGAAATTATCAGCAGCACAAAAGAAAAACTTAGCACAAAACGTTGCTAAACGTTTAGGCTATCAAACTGCTGAATTAACTGAACAAGTTAACCCAGAACTACTTGGAGGCGTCGTGATTGAAGCGAATCACCAAGTAATTGACGGTAGTGTTAAAAGCCGTTTAGACAGTCTACGCAAAGAATTACGTAGATAATAGACAAAGAGGTGAATTAAATGGCCATCAAAGCAGAAGAAATTAGTGCCTTGATTAAAGATCAAATTAAAAATTATCAAAATGAATTATCAGTTGAAGAGATTGGGACAGTCACTTATGTAGGTGACGGAATTGCCCGTGCCCACGGTCTTGAAAACGCCATGAGTGGAGAGCTACTTGAATTTTCAAATGGTTCTTATGGGATGGCGCAAAACTTAGAAACAAATGATGTCGGGATTATTATCTTGGGCGACTTTGAAACAATTCGCGAGGGCGATAAAGTAAAACGTACTGGAAAAATCATGGAAGTACCGGTAGGAGAAGCGATGATTGGTCGCGTGGTGAATCCATTAGGTCAACCGATTGATGGCTTAGGTCCGATTGAAACAACGAACTTTCGTCCAGTCGAAGCAGCAGCTCCAGGGGTTATGGATCGTGAATCCGTTTCTGAGCCAATGCAAACAGGTCTAAAAGCGATTGATGCCTTAGTTCCAATTGGTCGTGGTCAACGGGAATTAGTCATCGGTGACCGCAAAACCGGGAAAACCTCGATTGCCATTGATACAATTTTGAACCAAAAAGGTCAAGATATGATTTGTATTTATGTTGCCATCGGCCAAAAAGATTCAACGGTGCGTGCCCAAGTCGAAACACTCCGTAAATTTGGTGCCTTAGACTACACAATCGTGGTCTCTGCCGGCGCTTCTCAACCCGCACCATTACTTTATTTAGCACCATATGCAGGAACTGCGATGGGTGAAGAATTTATGTACAACGGCAAACACGTCTTAATCATTTTTGATGATTTATCAAAACAAGCCGTAGCTTACCGTGAATTATCACTATTACTTCGCCGTCCTCCAGGTCGCGAAGCGTATCCCGGGGATGTTTTCTACTTGCATTCACGTTTATTAGAACGAGCAGCGAAGTTAAACCAAAAACTCGGTGGCGGATCAATGACGGCGTTACCGTTTGTTGAAACTCAAGCCGGTGATATTTCAGCTTATATTCCAACCAACGTTATCTCAATTACGGATGGCCAAATCTTCCTTGAAAATGATTTATTCTATTCAGGAATTCGTCCCGCTGTGGCGGCCGGATTATCCGTTTCACGGGTTGGTGGTTCAGCGCAAATCAAGGCAATGAAAAAAGTTGCCGGTACGTTACGTCTAGATTTAGCAAGTTACCGTGAGTTAGAAGCGTTCACGCAGTTTGGTTCAGATTTAGATGCAGCAACGCAAGCTAAATTAAACCGTGGTCGTCGAACGGTTGAAATTTTAAAACAAAAATTACACGCACCATTACCGGTTGAAAAACAAGTTGTGATTTTATATGCGTTAACACACGGCTTTATCGATAGCATTCCCGTAGCGAGTGTTTTAGATTTTGAAGCTGAATTATTCGAACATTTGGAAAGAAATCATGATGCGCTCTTTGCGACAATTCGTGATACGAAAGAATTACCAGCTGAAGCAGAACTAGATGCGGCAATTAAAGAATTCAAAGATCTTTTTATGGCAGCTAAAGGTTCAAACGCATCAACGGAAGAAAAAGCATCAACGATTGAAAATGCATAAAGAGGTGAGATAAATGGGTGCTTCTCTTAATGAAATTAAACAAAGAATTTCTTCGACAAAGAAGACCAGTCAAATCACCAACGCGATGCAGATGGTTTCTGCAGCGAAATTAACAAAGTCTGAAGCGCACTCAAAACAATTTCAGATTTATGCTTCGAAGGTCCGTGAAGTGGTTACGCACTTAACGGAACAACAGTTAACAGCCATTGCTGCTTCAAGTACGCAAGATGGGGTTAACTACAATAGCATGTTAATTAGTCGTCCAGTAAAGAAAACGGGTTATATCGTGATTACCTCTGATGGTGGCTTAGTTGGCGGTTATAATAGTTCGATTCTCAAACAAATGATGACAATGTTAAAAGATGACCATCAGTCAGCTGAAGAGTATGTCATGTTTGCTTTTGGAGCGACTGGCGCAGACTTTTTCAAGGCTCGCGGAGTGAATTTGGCTTATGAATTACGCAACTTATCTGATCAACCAAGTTTTGAAGAAGTCCGTAAAATTGTCACGATGGCGACAACCATGTATCAAAATGAAGTTTTTGATGAACTTTATGTGTGTTATAACCATCATGTCAATTCATTAACCAGTCAATTCCGAATTGAAAAAATGTTACCTATCACCGATTTAGATCCAGGTGAAGCAAAATCGTATCAACAAGATTATATTTTTGAACCTTCAAAAGAAGAAGTTTTGAATCAATTGTTGCCACAATATGCGGAAAGCTTAATTTATGGTGCAATTGTCGATGCGAAAACGGCCGAACATGCTGCCGGAATGACAGCCATGAAGACCGCAACAGACAACGCAAAAAATATTATTGGTGATTTGACGATTGCATATAACCGTGCGCGTCAATCAGCAATTACTCAAGAAATTACCGAAATTGTCGGTGGGGCTGCCGCTTTAGAATAATTTCGAGAATGAATGGAGGAAAATAAATGAGTTCAGGCAAGATTGTTCAAGTTATCGGTCCCGTTGTTGACGTGGAATTTTCGTTAGATCAATCATTACCAGATATTAACAATGCACTAATTGTATATAAAAATGATGAACAAAAAACTAAAGTTGTTTTAGAAGCTGCTTTGGAACTTGGAGATGGTGTGATTAGAACCATCGCCATGGAATCAACGGATGGTTTGCAACGTGGAACTGAGGTCATTGATACAGGCCAAGCAATTTCAGTTCCAGTGGGGAAAGAGACATTGGGTCGGGTATTTAATGTTTTAGGTGATACCATCGACCTAGAAGCCCCCTTTGCAGCTGACGCACAGCGTAGTGAGATTCATAAAAAGGCGCCAAACTTTGATGAATTAAGTACAAGTTCCGAAATTTTAGAAACAGGGATTAAAGTTATCGACTTACTAGCCCCTTATCTAAAAGGTGGGAAAGTTGGTTTATTCGGTGGTGCCGGTGTTGGGAAAACCGTTTTAATCCAAGAATTGATTCACAATATCGCGCAAGAGCACGGTGGGATTTCGGTCTTTACCGGTGTTGGTGAACGGACACGTGAAGGTAATGATTTATACGAAGAGATGAAAGAATCTGGCGTTATTGAAAAAACAGCGATGGTCTTTGGTCAAATGAATGAACCGCCGGGCGCTCGGATGCGTGTTGCCTTAACGGGACTAACTTTGGCGGAGTATTTCCGTGACGTTCAAGGTCAAGATGTTTTACTATTTATCGATAACATCTTCCGCTTTACTCAAGCCGGTTCTGAAGTATCAGCCCTTTTAGGTCGGATGCCGTCAGCCGTTGGTTACCAACCAACGCTTGCCACAGAAATTGGGCAATTGCAAGAACGGATTACATCGACGAAAAAAGGATCAATTACATCAATCCAAGCGATTTATGTACCAGCCGATGACTATACCGATCCAGCTCCAGCGACAGCCTTTGCCCATTTAGATGCGACAACCAACTTGGAACGTAAATTGACCGAGCAAGGGATTTATCCAGCGGTCGACCCATTAGCGTCTTCTTCAAGTGCTTTAGCACCTGAGATTGTTGGCGATGAGCACTATCAAGTGGCGACTGAGGTTCAACATACGTTACAACGTTACCGCGAATTACAAGATATCATCGCTATCTTAGGGATGGATGAATTATCAGATGATGAGAAAACATTGGTTTCGCGTGCACGTCGCGTGCAATTCTTCTTGTCACAAAACTTTAACGTAGCAGAACAATTTACTGGTCAACCAGGTTCGTATGTACCGGTTGAAGAGACAGTGAAAGGTTTCCGTGAAATCTTAAATGGTGAGCATGACGCGCTACCAGAAGAGGCGTTTAGAAGTGTTGGTCGTATTGAAGATGCGATTGAAAAAGCGAAAAAACTAGGTTACTAGAAAGGGGTGTCCCATGGAGCAAATTTTAACGGTTAATGTAGTAACTCCAGAGGGAATCGTTTACGATCACCGTGCTCGAATTGTCGTTGCTAAAACAACCAATGGTGAAATTGGGATTTTGCCACGCCACGCGCCAATTATTGCGCCATTAACGATCGATGAAGTTCGTGTGAAACGGACCGATACCGATACGCACGTTGACTGGATTGCAGTAAATGGAGGCATCATTGAAGTTCGTGATAACTTAGTTTCCATCATCGCTGATAGTGCCGAGCGTGAACGCGATATTGATGTTCCTCGTGCTGAGCGTGCGAAACAACGGGCGGAACGACTAATCGAAGAAGCCAAAGAAACGGAAAATATTGATGAGTTACGTCGGGCAACAGTTGCGTTACACCGCGCATTGAATCGAATTAACGTTTCCAAACATAAATAAGAAAAAGTCTAGAATGAGTGAACTTGTTCTAGACTTTTTTGTTTGCCCAAAGAAATTTTGCGATTTAGTCGCGTAGCAGCTGCTATTTTATTAAGATTTTGTCATGAAAACCATTTCAATAGTTGGAAACGTAAAAGATAGTTTTTTTGAAAGTGCTTTTGTGTTAATATGAAATTGTTGAATTTTTTTCAAGGAGGGGAGCCAGTATGCAAGTCTACGGTGTGGATATTTTTGTCCGAATTACAAGTCATTTAGCCTTTATTTACTTAGCTTTCTGGTCTTTGAAATCAATTCGTCTAGAAACCTTTTTTAAAAATGATCACCATTTGACAACTCAAATTCGGATGGTCATTGTTTTTATTGCAATTGCTTTAGGGTATATTGCAAGTACCTTTTTTTTAGAATTAATTATGTTATGTAAAAATTTATTTGTCTCTTTTTAAGTACGCGATACAGAAAAGGTACGATTTTAATTATTTTGTGCTATACTAAATGGACTTTAATGGTAAAGGTGTTAGCATATTCTGGAGGGAATTCATATAATGGAAGAAATTATTGTTGAAGGTGGAAATCAACTAAACGGAACAGTCAAAATTGAAGGGGCAAAAAATGCCGTCTTACCGATCTTAGCAGCGACTTTACTGGCTGAAGAGGGAACAACAACCTTAAATAATGTGCCCATCTTGTCGGATGTCTTAATCATGAATGAAGTGATTCATCATTTAAATGCGCAAATCAGCTTTAATCAAGCCAATAATCAAGTAGAAGTCAACGCTTCAAAAGAGTTAGAAATTGAAGCACCTTATGAATTGGTTAGCCAGATGCGCGCTTCAATTGTGGTAATGGGGCCATTATTAGCTAGAAACGGGCGTGCGAAAGTTGCGATGCCTGGTGGCTGTGCGATTGGCAAACGTCCAATTGATTTGCACTTAAAAGGGTTTAAAGCCTTAGGTGCTAAAATCATTCAAAGCGAAGGCTATATCGAAGCGATTGCTGATGAATTGAAGGGGAATACGATTTATCTTGATTTTCCAAGTGTCGGTGCAACACAAAATATCATGATGGCTGCAGTCAAGGCAAAAGGGACCACCATTATCGAAAACGTGGCTCGTGAACCAGAGATTGTTGACTTAGCCAATATTTTAAACAAAATGGGTGCCGAAGTTCATGGTGCTGGGACGGAAACGATGCGTATTGAAGGTGTAGAACGACTACATTCAGTGACCCATGCGATTGTTCAAGATCGCATTGAAGCCGGCACCTTTATGGTGGCAGCGGCGATGACGCAAGGGAATGTCTTAATTCAAGAAGGGATTGCGGAGCATAATCGGCCACTTATTTCAAAATTAACTGAAATGGGTGCAAAAATTATTGAAGAAGATGCTGGCTTACGAGTGATTGGACCGAAGGAATTAAAACCAACGGATGTTAAGACTTTGCCACATCCAGGTTTTCCAACCGATATGCAAGCTCAAATGACGGCCATTCAAATGTTGGCGAAAGGAACCAGCGTTGTTACCGAAACGGTCTTTGAAAATCGTTTCCAACATTTAGAAGAATTACGTCGAATGAATGCTCAAGTGAAAATTGATGGCAATATCGCTGTCATTGAAGGCGGTCATGACATGCAAGGTGCCTTGGTTTATGCGACTGATTTACGTGCTGCAGCGGCCTTAATTTTAGTGGGACTTTGTTCGAATGGGTTAACACGTGTGCGTAATTTACAATATTTAGATCGTGGTTATTTTGAATTCCATAAAAAATTACAAGCTTTAGGTGGCAATGTCGAACGTGTTAGCGTTGAAGGGACTACGAATAAAGCTGCTGTACCAACAGCCTAAAGGAACTGATTTGAGATGAAATTAAATCGCTATATTCTAACTAGTTTAGTAAAAATTTTAACCGTAATCCTTTTAGCAATCATTATGTTTGTCATTGGGACAATGATTGGCTATGGTGTCATTGGTGATGGGATTGCGCTGAAGGTCTTTTATCCCGGTCTTTGGATGCACATTTTTGATTTTATGAGTTAATGCAAGCGTAAATAAGAAGGGCCAATTATCGACAGAAATTGGTCCTTCTGTTTTTATTTTTAATCAAAGAAAACGGAGGTCAAAATGAATAAACTATTAATTTTACTTGTTCGTGGCTATCAACGCTTTATTTCCCCCTTGTTTCCGCCTAGCTGTCGTTTCTACCCGAGTTGTTCGAACTATATGTTGCAAGCTTTGCACGTTCATGGACCACTAAAAGGCACGCTCATGGGGACTAGCCGCCTTCTACGTTGTCAGCCACTTGCAAAAGGCGGCGTTGATTACGTCCCGCTTAAGTTTAGCTTGAAACGCAATGTAGTCGATCAAGAAGCACCAAACTATAAATATCGCAAAGGCTAACTTTTTAGCTCAATTTCTTGCAAATATTTTCTTAATTGCCAATAGTCTAGTAAACTGGAATTGAGGCATTTGAAAGGAGCATGAGGATGAAATTATTAGTTTTTGATTTTGGAGGCTCGGCGATTAAGTATGGTTTATGGGAAAACGAAACGTTAAGCCAGGCCAACCAGTTTCCGACCCCCGATAGTTGGCCAAACTTAAAAGTTGCCTTAAAAAAAGTCCAACAAGAAATTGGTCAAGCAGTTAATGGGGTGGGGATCTCGGCACCAGGTGCGGTCAATGTGAAAAAGCAGTGTATTGAAGGCATTAGTGCGATTCCTTATATCCATCATTTTGATATTTTTAGTGAATTAAGAGCATTATTTGAAGTGCCAGTAGCCATTGAAAATGATACGAACTGTGCCGGTTTGGCCGAATTTTACAACGGCGCAGCTAAAGAGCAGACAAATGCTGCTTTTGTTGTGATTGGTTCTGGAATCGGTGGGGCTTTGTTTGTTAATGGTCAGATGAATAAAGGCGCTCATTTGTACGGCGGTGAATTCGGGCTGATGTATTTAACGCCAACCGAAACCTTTTCTAATTTGGGGACGGCGGTGAGTATGGCCGAGCGTTATTGTCAAAGAGCACAATTACCAGTTAAAAGTGTCACCGGAAAAGAAGTTTTTGCTTTGGCGCAAACAGGCGATGAGTATGCACAACAAGAGGTCGAGCGTTTTTATCGTTATTTGGCTCAAGGGTTATTTAACATTCAATTTTCTTTTGATCCGGAAATCATTGTTTTAGGTGGTGGCGTCAGTGCGTTGCCCGGCTTAATTTCGGGGATTAAGCGCTATTTACAGCAATTTTTAGCAAGCCACAATTTACAGGATTTTGTACCTGAAATTGTAACTTGCCAATACCAAAATGAGGCGAATTTGGTGGGAGCGGCGGCTAATTATTTATTAAGTTATCCCAAAAAGTGAGAAGCTGTGTTAGGGAATAAAAAGGAGGATATCGGTATGAATAAGAAAAAATTATTATTTATCTTTGGAACGAGACCGGAATTTATTAAAGTTTACCCGGTGATTTTAGAAGCCAAAAAGCAAGGGAATGAAGTAGTGATTGTCAATACGGGGCAACACAAAGAAATGTTAGATTCGCTCCTTGAGTATTTTGACTTAACTGTTGATTATAATTTAGCGGTGATGAACCAAGTGAATGGCCTAACTGAAATTTTGACAGTTACCTTAACTGGCTTAAATGAAATTATCGGCAAAGAGCGTCCAGATTTGGTCCTTGTTCATGGGGATACTTCAGCGACTTTAGCCGGTTCGATTGCAGCTTTTTATAATCAAGTGAAGTTAGCGCATATTGAAGCTGGACTGAGAACTTATAACAAATATTCACCGTTTCCCGAAGAAGTAAATCGCCAATTAACCGGAGTGATTGCTGATTATCATTTTGCACCGACGACAACGGCTCAAAATCACTTATTACAAGAAGGAAAACCAGCAGCAGACGTTTTTGTTGTTGGTAATAGCGCAATCGATATGTTGCAATATACGCTAAAAGAAGACTACCAACATCCCATTTTAACGCAGTTAGAGGGGAAAAAATTAATTTTAATTACTGCTCATCGACGTGAAAACTTAGAAGCGTTAACGGGCATTTTTCGAGCGATTAATCGTTTAGCGATTGAACATGGCGAAACATGTGAATTTGTTTATCCAATCCATATGAACCCAGTGATTCGCGAAAAGGCCCGGCAATATTTAACTGCCGCCAATATCAAAATTGTTGATCCGTTAAATACCATTGACTTTCATAATATTATGAACTATGCTCATTTAATTTTGACCGATTCTGGTGGAATCCAAGAAGAAGCACCCGCTTTGGGCATTCCGGTCTTAGTTTTAAGAGATACTACGGAGCGGCCTGAAGGAGTTGAAGCAGGAACCTTGAAATTGGTAGGAACGGATGAAGAAAAAATTGTTTTAGGTGTGAATGAATTGTTAGGCAATCAAACGCTGTATAATCAAATGAAGCAAGTCAAAAACCCGTACGGTGATGGGACAACCAGCCAACAAATTATGGGGATTATCAATCATGGCTAAGCAACGGCAAAGATTAACTGATCTAGGTGTTGTAGGCTTGTTATTTTTAATGCTCTTTAATTATCCAGTGACTGTTTTAGCAGCTAACTTGGAGACCAAAGAGCAACTTCTAGCAGTGGGACTATTCTTTTTGCCGGTCGTATACGTTGTGTACAATATTATTAAAGACCAAGAGCGTTTGCCAAAGCATATCCATTTGTTTGGGTTGGTGGCCGCATCTTTTTGGCTAATTCATTGTTCGACGCAACTGATGTTAACCTTTGGCTTGAGTTTTTCAGGTGAAGCGGGAGCGTATCAGTTGTGGTCTGTTCGCTATTTACCACTCGTAATCTGGGGCGTTTTAAGTTTAGTTGGGTATCATTTCACAAATAAAATATCTTCTTTCCCAATTGCGACCATCATTAAATTTTTAACGTTGGGTCAATTACTCTTTTTTATGGGAAGTTGTTTTATTCAAGTCTATAATTTATATCTTGTTAAGGCGGGGATGACTTTTGTGATCCAAACGCCTGATTATTTAACATCGTATTTGTTATTGGTAACCCCATTAAGTTTTTTAGTATTTTTTAAAAATAAGCTTCAACCTGAAACATTTAGAAAAAATTATTATCTAAGTTTAGCGATTACAATGCTCAGTTTGGTTTTATTGACGTTCATCTTATTATCGGCTTCACCGGTTAACAACAACTTTAATTTTGAAGCAAGTTATTTTTTAGATAATTTGTTACTGAATTACGGTCAAATAGGCGCTCGCTTAATTGGCATTTTTCAATTTGTGATTCAATTTTTCGTGAGTGTGGTCATCTATTTCGTGGTGTTAGGAAATGTTAAAGAACGCTGGGAAAGAAAAAAACAACCTTGGATTCATTTAGGTAATAGTGTGCTTGTCCTAGCATTACTCATTTTTAGTACGTACATGATGAGTGTTGATATGGCGGAAATTAGTGAAGCGACTAAGCTGATTACGTTCATCGTTCAATTGGTTTATATCTTGATGTTAGTTTCTTATGGTTATTATCTAGGGCTAAAAAAATATGAACACCCACTAATCAAAAGTGGTTTATATATTTTTCCTAGTTTTGTTTGTATTTATATTATTTACTATCTTGCTAAAATTTGGCAGTCCTTACCCAAAACAGTGATCAATCATCTGGTTTCTGTCCAACGTATTTTTCTGATTGTTTCTTTATTTGTGATTTTTTATTATACATTTGAAACACTCATGCTCTGGATTGCTTACTCTAAGCGGAAAAAAACGATTGACTTAGGACCGATTGCTGTCGAACAAGAGTATGAAATGTATGTCATGATTCCTTGTATGAATGAAGAACTTGTAATTAGTAATACGGTGGCAAGTATCTTAGCGAGTGAGTATCAAAAATTAAATATTCTCGTGATTGATGATGCGAGTGAAGATCAGACGGCCGCTAAAGTTCAGGCGTTTAACGATCCGCGAGTTCGTTTAATTCAACGGGTGAAACCACATGCGCAAGAAGGAAAAGGCGAAGCGTTAAATTACGTTTATGACATCATAAAAAAAGAAGTTCATGACCGCGGAAAATCTTTTGCCGATGTTTTGATTGCGATTATTGATGCGGATACTTTATTACCAGAACAGTATTTTGAAAAAGTAAATTTTGTATTTAACAATCGCAAAGAAATCACGGGGCTTCAGTCCAAAGTTCGTGTGATTAGCCAGACGAAAGACAGTTCTCAAGATTTAGAATTTGCCGAGATTATCAATGCAACCCAAACTTTTCGCTCAATGATGGGAACGGTCGCTTTTGGTGGGAACGGTCAATTTTGTAAGCTATCAACACTAGATCAGTTAAGTGAAGTTCCTTGGAGTAAGAGCCTCGTTGAAGACTTTGATTTATCGACACGGTTATTTTTATTAGAGGATGTTGTTACGCGAAATATCCAATTAGATGATATTTATATTACTCAATCAGGGATTGACCGTGATACACCAGCTTTGGTGAAGCAACGAGTCCGTTGGTCACAAGGAAATATCCAATCGGCGAAGTATATTTTACCAATCATTCGTTCGAAGACCATGGATGGTAAACAAAAGTTAGAGTTCATGATGACGTTATTTAAACCTTGGTTAATGATGTTGGAATATTTAATCATCATCTATACGTTTGTTGTCATCGTCGATCTATTTTTACTTTATGGTATGAATCAATTAATGTTTAGTATCATCGCAATCTTTTTACTCATGGTGCTCTACATTTTAGCAATCAACTTTGTCTGGGCATGGCTCTACAATCGTAATAAGGAGCAACGTTTCTCATTACTACGAGTCATTCGGGATACGTATTATTTATCAAAATTTCTCTTAACTTTATCTCAAATTTATCCGCAAGCGACCATCCGCCATTTTAAAAGTGAAAGTGGTTGGGATAAAACAAAACGCCAACAAGATCTGAAAGACAATGATTCAACTAAATAATTGAACCGTTAAAACTTGGGACATTCTTTTGTCCCAAGTTTTTTTAGTTTATGTTTAGAGAAATGACCGCCAATTCTGAATAAAAAAAATATTCTGAAAATTCGTTGACTTTTTTGTGACTTTTAAGTATATTGAGTAGCATATTAATCAGTGCTAGGAGGAATTGGGATGAAAAAGTTTGTCTTTTTGTTTGGTAGTGTTTTATTGTTAGGTGCTTGTAGTGCAGCCCCTGAAAGCAATAGTGATAGTTCAGGTGAAGGTGGGAATGCACAAGAAGGCGATACAATTAAAATTGGCACGAATTTAGAGTTGTCTGGTGCCGTCGCTGCGTATGGTAATGCAGAAAAACAAGGGATTGATTTAGCCGTTGAAGAAATCAACGCAGCTGGGGGCGTTTTAGGTAAGGAAATTGAGTTAATTCAAAAAGATAATAAGTCGGATAATAACGAGGCGGGGACCGTAGCAGCTAACCTTGCAACCAATAGTAAGGTGGTTGCAATGATTGGCCCGGCAACATCAGGTGCGACCAAATCGGCATTACCGAGTGCCACTAAAGCCCAGGTCCCAGTAATTACGCCTTCAGGTACGGATGATTCAATCACTGTGGCAAATGATCAAGTGCAGACCTATGCGTTTCGTTCTTGCTTCTAAGATAGTTTCCAAGGAAAAATCTTGGCTAAATATGCAAATGAAACGATGGCAGCTGAAAAGGCCGTTATTTTAGGTGATAATTCTAGTGATTATGCTACGGGATTAACCAAAGCCTTTAAAGGCGAATACGCAGGCGAAATTGTGATGGAAGAAAACTTCACTGCTGGTGACAAAGACTTCCAAGCGCTGCTAACGAAAATTAAAGATGCCGATTTTGATGTGTTGTTTGTTCCAGGGTATTACGCTGAGGATGGTTTGATTATTAAACAGGCTCGTGAAATGGGAATTACTCAGCCGATTATTGGGGCGGATGGTTTTGGCGATGCGAATTTGACGAAAATTGCTGGGGCGGAAAATGTGCATGATGTTTACTACACGGCGCACTTTTCAGCCAATGCACCAGCGACGGATAAGGTAGAACCATTTATCGAAGCCTTTGAAGCTGAATACAATGAAGAACCTTCACAATTTGCTGCGTTAGCCTATGACGCTGTCTATATGCTCAAACAAGCGATTGAAGAGCAAGGTGCGGCTGACTCTAATGCAATTGCCGAGGGGTTAGCGAATTTGGAAGATTTTTCGGGTGTCACCGGTGAAATCGCAATGGATGAAAATCACAACCCAGAAAAATCGGCGGTTGTTTTAGGGTTAACCGATGGCCAAGAATCTTCAGCTGAAACAGTAGCGGCTGACTAAGTAAAACGATAAGCTTTGATGTAGAACGATTACATCAAAGCTTTTTAAAAGATAGGATGGATGTGAGACGATGGAAACGATGATCCAACAATTGATTAACGGCTTGTTTTTAGGGAGTATTTATGCGCTATTGGCGCTAGGTTATACCATGGTTTACGGTATCATTAAATTGATTAATTTTGCACATGGTGAAGTCTATATGATTGGTAGTTTTATCGGTTATTTCTTAATCAATCAATGGAAATTGGGATTCTTTCCAGCGTTGGTTCTTTCAATGGGAGCGAGTGCCGTTTTGGGTGTGCTGATTGAGTTTTTGGCCTATCGACCGTTACGAAAGTCGACGCGGATTTCGGCATTAATCACGGCGATTGGCGTTTCGTTTTTATTACAAAATATCATGGCTTACTTTTTTACAGCTAATACGCGCCCTTTTCCGCAAGTCATTGAACGTCAAGTTTACTCGTTTGGTTTTGTTGAAGTCAGCAATATTCAACTCTTAATTTTAGCGGTGTCATTATCCTTGATGATTTTATTACAGATTATTGTCAAAAAGACGCGCATGGGCAAAGCGATGCGGGCTGTGAGTGTTGACGCTGATGCCGCTCAATTAATGGGAATCAATGTGAACCGGACAATTTCCTTTACCTTTGCCATCGGTTCGGCGCTAGCCGCAGCGGGTGGGATGTTGATTGGTTTGTATTACAATTCGATTGATCCGCAAATGGGGGTTGTTCCAGGTCTGAAAGCTTTTGTTGCTGCGGTGTTGGGTGGAATTGGCATTATTCCGGGGGCGGCTTTAGGTGGTTTTGTGATTGGTCTGATTGAAACGATTGCCACCGCGCTTGGTTTTTCTGATTTTAAAGATGCGATTGTGTATATCATTCTAATTTTAATTTTACTGATTCGACCAGCTGGGATTTTAGGCAAAAATATTAAAGAGAAAGTATAGGTGATCACATGAAAAAGAATCTAAAATACAATGTGATTTGGCTAGCCTTAGCTGGAATAGTTTACTTGGGATTACTAACCATGTACAACACCGGCTTGGTCACCTTATTTACTAATCGTATTATTATCAATATTGGCATCAATATTATTTTAGCAGTCGGCTTGAATTTGATTATTGGTTTTTCGGGCCAATTTTCTTTAGGACATGCGGGATTCATGGCAATCGGCGCCTATTCAGGAGCGATTGTTGCAATTAATAATCCAACTTATATTGGTTTCTTTTTAGGGATGGCGATTGGAATGCTCGTTTCTGGCATCGTTGCATTGGTTGTTGGGATTCCAACATTGCGATTAAAAGGAGATTATTTAGCAATTGCAACGTTAGGAATTGCTGAAGTTATTCGATTGTTAATTGTTAATATGCCCGATTTAACGAATGGTGCCGCGGGAATTTTTGGGATTTTACCTTTCACAAGTTGGGAAATGGTCTTTTTATTTACGGTCTTAACGTTGCTTGTGGTGGCTAATTTCATCCATAGTGGTCCAGGGCGTGCAACCCTAGCTATTCGCGAAGATGAGATTGCGGCTGAGTCAATGGGGGTGAATACCACGAAATATAAAGTCATTGCTTTTGTGATTGGTGCGGTTACGGCGAGTGTGGCTGGTACGCTGTTTGCAGGGTTTCAGCAATCGGTATTCCCTAAAGATTATGGCTTCATGAAATCAATTGATATTTTGATTATTGTTGTTTTTGGTGGAATGGGTTCATTAACCGGTTCGGTGGTGGCAGCCGTTGTTTTAGGTGTGCTTAATATGTACTTACAAGATTTTGGGGAGTTACGAATGATCATTTATGCCTTAGCATTAATTATCATCATGATTTTTAAACCAGGTGGCTTGCTAGGTACATGGGAATTTTCAGTGAAAAAATTTTTAAATAAATGGAGAGGGGATGACTCAAATGCCTCTATTGGACGTTAAAAACTTAACCAAAAATTTTGGAGGCTTAGCAGCCGTTTCCCATGTTAATTTGCAATTAGAAGCCAATGAGCTAGTCGGATTAATTGGTCCTAATGGTGCAGGGAAAACAACTTTGTTTAACTTATTAACTGGTGTTTATGAACCGAGTGACGGGGACATTTTATTAGACAATCAAGGGACACCCGAGCGTTTAAATGGGATCAAACCATTTAAAGTAGCCGGAAAAGGGCTAAGTCGAACCTTTCAAAATATTCGTTTATTTAAAGATTTAACGGTGATTGATAATGTGCTAATTGCTATGAATGGTAAACATCAAGCGAGGATATTGACGAGTATCTTGCGTCTACCTAAATATTATCATTCAGAAATGCAGCTCCGTAAAAAAGCACTTGAATTATTGGCAATTTTTGGTTTAGAAAAGAAAGCCGCTCTTTTGGCAAAGAATTTACCCTACGGCGAACAGCGACGTTTAGAGATTGTTCGTGCGCTAGCAACTGAGCCTAAACTCTTATTTTTAGATGAACCGGCAGCTGGCATGAACCCACAAGAAACAGCTGAATTAACGGGTTTGATTCGTAAAATTCAAAAAGATTTTAAGATAACGATTCTCTTGATTGAACATGATATGAGTTTAGTGATGGAAGTTTGTGAACGGATCTATGTTTTGGAATACGGCCAATTAATTGCTCATGGAAAGCCCACCGAAATTAAGAACAATCCGCGGGTCATTGAGGCGTACTTAGGAGGCGAATTATAATGCTAAAAGTTGATGAGTTATCCGTTCACTACGGTATGATTCAAGCTGTTCATGACGTTTCGTTTGAAGTGAAGACAGGCGAAATCGTTTCTCTGATTGGCGCAAATGGATCCGGAAAAACCACAATTTTACGAACTATTTCGGGTTTAATCCGTCCTTCAGCTGGTCAAATTACCTTTGAAGAATGCACGATTACGAAAGAAGCACCGCAAAAAATTGTCGCAGCGGGATTATCTCAAGTTCCAGAAGGCCGTCATGTTTTTTCGGGCTTAACCGTTCAAGAAAATTTAGAAATGGGCGCCTTTTTACGCAAAGATCAGCAAGTCAAAAAAGATTATGAGCAAGTCTTTGAAAAATTCCCGGTTTTAAAGGAGCGGCGCAATCAAGATGCAGCAACGCTTTCCGGTGGTGAACAACAAATGTTGGCGATGGGACGCGCCTTGATGTCAAAACCAAAATTGCTGTTATTAGATGAGCCGTCGATGGGATTAGCACCGATTTTTATCAAAGAAATCTTTTCAATTATTCAAGAAATTCAAAAGCAGGGCACGACGATTTTATTAATTGAGCAAAATGCAAAAATGGCGCTAACGATTGCTAATCGGGGGTATGTACTAGAAACCGGGCGTGTCGTTTTAGAAGGTAGTGGCCAGGAGTTACTCGCAAGCGAAGCGGTTAAAAAAGCCTATTTAGGAGGATGAAGCATGAGTGTAAGTGATTTTATGTCCCAATCATTAATTGTGGTGGCACCAGAAACCTTGATTTATGATGCGATTGATTTAATGAAAAAGCATGATATTCATCGGTTACCGGTAGTCAAACATGATCAATTAGTCGGATTAATAACAGAAGGCTTAATTTCAGCGGCGATGCCGTCAAAAGCTACCAGTTTAAGTGTTCATGAGGTTCATTATTTGTTAAACAAAACAACTGTTGCCGATGTGATGGAAAAACAGGTACAAACGATTGCCCCAGATGATTTATTAGAAGAGGCAATTTATAAGATGCGCCAATACAATATTGGAGTCTTACCAGTTTTGGATGAGCATGCTGATTTGGTGGGGATTATTACGAATAATGATATTTTTGAAGCGTTTTTAAAAATTACGGGGTACCATGAAGGCGGAACCCGAGTGACGATTCAAATTACTGACAATCACAAAGGCGTTTTAGCTCACTTAACGCAATTATTAGCTGAGCATGAGTTTAATATTACGACCATTGTGGTTAATCCACTGGCATTGTCAACAATGATTGAAATGCAAATCAGTACTCAAGGGGCTAAAGAGTTGGAGAAGCTACTAACAGCAGCGGGGTATTTAGTCATTGCAACGGTCGTAACGCCAGAAAAATAAATCACTCGAATGTTAATCAAGTATTTGCAGCCGGAACGGTCTAGAATACTTGATTTTTTTATTTTAAAAAGTGGAGCTTTTATCAATGAAGCAAAGAGACGATAAATATTTTGACTTTACTAGGAAAGTTCTGTTACTATTGAAACGTTACGAAAGTGGGGTGAAACATATGTCAAAGAAAAACAAAGATATTGAAGTTCAAGTGATCGAAACAACGAAAGTAATCACAGGGTCGACCTATACTGTTAACCAAGTATTGTTAGGTAAAAAAGTCATCGGTGAAGTGCTAACCGTGGGTGAAAAAGAATTTGAAGCGTTCTTGGGTGAAGAAGATTTAGGTGCATACAAAACACTAGATTTAGGCTTGGAAGCTATTTTATTACAACATAACTTACACGCGTAAGGAAGAAGTTGCAAAAGGAGCAAAAAAGTTCTTGCACTCATTTCAAAAATGTTGTATTATGAATTGGTTGAGTTATTTAATAGCTTTGGAGGAGTAGCGAAGTGGCTAAACGCGACGGACTGTAAATCCGTTCCTTAGGGTTCAGTGGTTCGAATCCACTCTCCTCCATCTTTGGGGTATAGCCAAGCGGTAAGGCTAGGGACTTTGACTCCCTCATGCGTTGGTTCGAATCCAGCTACCCAATTTTAATCCAAGTTAATCAGATTGGATTTTTAGTTGAAATAGGAGGAAATATTAGTTTCTTTATGAGCTTTTTATTTTTTGAATTAGTTATTTAATAGCTTGGAGGAGTAGCGAAGTGGCTAAACGCGACGGACTGTAAATCCGTTCCTTAGGGTTCAGTGGTTCGAATCCACTCTCCTCCATCAT
>JBKEDL010000016.1:0-5416 GCA_047975385.1 Enterococcus sp.
AAGGAGGAGCATATGTTAAAAGTTTTAAATGCGAGTACATCATTTTTGTGGAAGCAAAATAAAATGAATCCGGTCTTAGCTGCGATTGAAAGCAAATCGCGCCAAGAATTTCATGCATTAAGTGCGGAACAAACGATGCAGTTGTTTGATGACCGTTTAGTCGATTCGGAGTTAATTTATGGGACGGTCGTGGAAGTCGTCAGCGAAGCGGATGGTTGGAGTTCGGTCTTAGTCTTAGATCAAGCGAGTAATCACGACCCCAAAGGCTATCCAGGCTGGTTGCGGACAGCGGATTTAGTCGACGTCACACCGGAATACCACGAATTAACCGCCCAAGTTGGGGTGATTCACCCCCAAGCAACCTTGCACTTTGCAACAGCAACCCGGCGCGTTACTTTTGGGACGGTCTTACCGTTAGTTGAAGAAACAGCGACCGACTTTCTCGTCTTGACACCGACTGGTCACGCCCGGATTGCCAAGGCCGATAGCCAAAAAACGACAGACTATCAAGGCGCGCAAAAAGCCGAGCGGATGATCGAACTAGCCGAGCAATTTTTAGAAATGCCTTACGTTTGGGCTGGGACGAGTGGTTGTGGCTTTGATTGTTCGGGATTCATGTATAGTTTGCATCGGGTGAATGGGGTTTTGATTCCTCGTGACACCGGCGAACAATCCGAAAACGGCCAACATGTGGCGTATAAGGAAGCCAAACGTGGTGATTTGATGCTTTTTGCTTATGAAGAAGGTCAAGGTGAGGTGCATCATGTCGGGATGTTTATCGGGAATGACCAATTCATTCATTCCAAAACGCCGGGCTCCAAGGTGATGATTACGACCTTAGCGGGTACGTGGTATGAACCCGAGCTCTGTGTAGTTACGCGGTATTGGCAAGGAGGCAACGTGTGATGAAAGTCTTTGTTTCAGCTGACTTAGAAGGCGTGGCTGGTATCTCGCAATGGTCAGAAACCGAGACGGGGCCTTGGTATGAGTATTTTTGTGAGCAATTAAGTCGCGAGGTCGCCGCAGCTTGTGAAGGGGCAATCGCTGCTGGGGCGACTGAGATTTACGTCAAGGATGGGCACCATCATGCGTTAAATATCCGTCCTGATATGTTACCCAAAGCGGCCGTCTTAAATCGCGGCTGGTCTGGTGATGGCCTGGGGATGATGTCGGGGGTGCAAGACGATGTTGATGTCGCGGTGATGATTGGCTATCATGCGGCCTCATTTTCGCCAGCCAGTCCGTTAGCACATACGAGTGAGCGTTATATCCGCCAATTTACTATCAACGATGAACGGGCAAGTGAATTCACGATTAATCGTTATACGGCCGCATACTATGGCGTGCCGGTGGCCTTTGTCAGTGGTGATCAGGGGATTTGTGACCAAGTGAAAACCCTTGATCAAGCAGTGACCACGTATGCAACTTTGGTGGGGCGTGGCGGTTCGACGACGAGTGTCCATCCAGTCGTTGCCTGTGAACAGATTTTTGCCAGGGTCAAATCCGCACTCACGCAGGTGCGCTATCAAGTCGCGCGCATCCCTGAGGTTTTAGATGTTAAGATTACGTACCAAAAGCAAAACCGTGCCCGCCAAGCCGCACTGTTTCCCGGAGCGAAATTAATCGATCCGTATACGGTTCAGTTTGTGACGAGTGAATATTTTGAATTTATCCGATTCTATAGTTTCGTCGGTTAGGAGGGAAGTCGATGAAAGGCAAGCGAAATTTAATTACCGATGTCCCCGGCGTGTTCGTGGGGCATCAAACCATCCATCGTGACACACTCCATACTGGTGTGACCGCGATTTTGCCCCAAGCCGATCATTTGTTTGAGCGGAAATTACCCGCGGCACTTCAAGTGATTAACGGCTTTGGTAAGAGTGCTGGGCTCATTCAAGTGGCTGAACTGGGCAATCTGGAAACACCGCTTGTTTTAACCAATACGTTTGGGGTTGGGACAGCCATCAATGCCTTAATCAAAAAGATGTTAGCTGAACATCCGGCGATTGGTGATACGACAGGAACGGTTAATCCGATCGTTTTGGAATGTAATGATGGTGAAATCAACGATATTCGGCAAATGGGCGTGACCGAACAGGATGTGCAAGCTGCCTTAGCGAACGTTGGTTCAGTGTTTGAACAAGGGGCTGTTGGTGCAGGAACGGGGATGTGTTGCCATGATTTAAAAGGTGGGATTGGTTCGGCGTCACGCGTCCTGACGTTTAACGATGAGTCATTTACTTTGGGCGCACTCGTGCTGACTAATTACGGCCAACTAGAAGATTTGGTGGTTTATGGTTACCCGATTGGTCCAGAGATTCTGGCGTATTATGGGGAAAAAACCATGCGGCAAGCAGAAAAGGGGAGCGTGATTGTGATTTTAGCGACCGATTTGCCATTATCGAGTCGTCAATTAACGCGTATTAGTAAACGCGCGAGTGTCGGCATCACCCGAACCGGTGCGTTTATCGGTAACGGAAGTGGCGAGATTGCCTTGAGTTTTTCGACGGCAAATCGCATTGCTCATTTTGATACGAGTGTCAGTCATTCGGTGCGCGTGTTCAATGAAAATCAGCTCGATGCGCTCTTTCAAGCAACGGCTGATGTGGTCGAAGAAGCGGTGATTTGCTCGCTCGTTTATGGGGCGGCGACCACGAAAAGAAATGGCACCCCCGTTCGTAACCTCTTAGATTGTGTTCAGGAATTACAAGCACAGGACGCTTCGCCAACGCGCGCTGAGTTACTGAAAAAATTACGCCAAGTAGGTGAATGAGATGGAACACTTAAATGCGCAGATTCAAGCGCTTACGCAAAGCTTTGCGGGGGAATTACACGTTGGCTTACACATCCAAACGAGTGAACAAACGGTTGCGTTGAATGCCGATCAACAGTTTGTGGCGGCCAGCACGATGAAATTGGCTGTTTACTTGTATTACTTACGCCAAGTTCAAGCCGGTCAAATCGATTTAGCGAGTGAGATTGTTTTGGCCAGTGAAGATTTCGTCGGTGGTGCGGGGTGTTTGTCATTGTTTCCCCAAAAACGGCGTTGGCAAGTTGTGGAATTGCTCCAAGCGATGATTGCTGTCTCGGACAATACCGCAACCAACGTCTTGATCAGACACGTTGGCCTAGACAACCTCCAACAACTCAGTGCGGAATTTCCGGGACTGGTGATTGCACGATTCATGATGGAGCCCAGCACTCAGCAAAACTACATCACCGCATCAACCGCGGCCAGTCTCTTAAAAGCAATCTATGACGTAAACGACGAGTGGGTGATGAAGCCGTTCTTACAGCAACAATTTCGTGAAGGCTTGTGTGGCTTGCTCGATGAAAAAGCGATTCCGGGACTTTTCTTGTACAATAAGACCGGACGCTTAGACGGTTTTGAACATGACGTGGCAATCTTTAGATATCAAAACCAAGTCGTCACAGTTGCTGCTTTTAGTCAGGATTTGACTGGGCGTGGCTTAGGCATCATGTGGCTACGAGCGGTGGGGGCAGCGGTCTTTGCTGCGATGAGACTTAAAGATGAGTGAGTGAAGACCCATTTGGCTGAAATAGGCCAGATGGGCTTTTTTCTTTCGGTCGTTTAGTCTGATGACAAAAAGTGGTATACTATGGGGTGGTAAAAACAAAGATTCAGGGAAAGGGGCTACCTCATGGCACAAAATCAAGCAACCTATCACGTGCTGTTAGAGCAAATGCAATTGCAACCAGAACTACGCCAAGATCCACTGATTGCTAGTGGTGAAATTACCTCGGTGGTCGTTCATAAACAGTCGAAAGTCTGGGAATTCACCTTAGGATTTGACCGCATTTTACCGGCTGTGATGTACCAAACCTTTTTCCAACAGTTAACATTGGCCTTTCAAGAAATTGCGCAAGTCCAGTTAAATATTACCGTTCAGGAAAAGCAGTTTGACGAAGCACTCTTACAGGCGTACTGGCCGATTGTGTTATCCAATACGGCGGTCGCAACGCAACTGGTGCAACAAACCATTAAATCACAAACACCGTTTATGCAAAATCAGAAAATCTATCTGCCGGTCTCCAATGAAGCGGTGATTCCGTATTTAACGCAACAATATTTGCCGCTAGTTGAAGCGCGGTATCAGAGTTTGGGTTTTGCTAAATTCCGCATTGAGCCACAACTCGATAAACAACAAGAGGCCACAGCGTTAAAAGAACTCGAAGTGCGTAAAGAAGAACAAGCGCAAGCCTTCATGCAACAAGCCGCCGAAAATATCGCCGCCTTTGAGCAGAAGAAAAAAGAGAAGAAAGACAATCCGGCACCACTGGATGGCCCCGTTCAACTGGGGCGCAATATCCCGAATGATGAGCTCATCACACCGATGGAAAGTATTTTAGAAGAAGAGCGCCGGGTGACGATTGAAGGGTATGTCTTTGACAAAGAAGTGCGTGAGTTGCGTTCCAAACGTAAAATCTTGATTTTAAAAATCACGGATTACACCTCATCGTTTATCGTTAAGAAATTCTCCAATGGCGAAAAAGATGAACAAGTCTTTGACGCGATTGCGAAAGGTAGCTGGCTCAAAGTCCGCGGGAGTATCCAAGAAGATACCTTCATGCGCGATTTGGTGATGAATGCCCAAGATTTAATTGAGGTCAAACACGCACCACGTAAAGACTACGCACCTGAAGACCAAAAACGCGTGGAGTTACACATGCATTCAAACATGAGTATGATGGATGCGACCAATAGCGTGGGGGATTTAGTCGCTCAAGCAGGGAAATGGGGACATAAGGCGATTGCGATTACCGATCATGCGGGTGCGCAAGCTTTCCCTGAGGCGCACCAAGCCGGGAAAAAAGCTGGCGTCAAGATTTTGTATGGCGTCGAGGCCAATATCGTGTCTGACGGGGTACCGATTGCTTATAATGACAGTCATGACGTGTTGAGCGATGCGACGTATGTTGTCTTTGACGTGGAGACGACCGGACTTTCGGCGGTTTATGACACGATTATCGAATTAGCGGCCGTTAAGATGCACAAAGGAAACGTGATTGAGTCCTTTGATGAGTTCATCGATCCTGGTCATCGCTTATCCAACACGACGGTTAACTTAACCGGCATTACCGATGAAATGGTTCGCGGTTCGAAATCAGAACGCGAAGTCATGGAGTTATTCCGTGAGTTTGCCAAAGATACGATTTTAGTCGCCCACAATGCGTCATTTGATATGGGTTTTATTAATACAACGTATAAAAAACTCGATTTACCAGAAGCCGATAACCCAGTGATTGATACGTTAGAATTAGCCAGATTTTTGTATCCTGAATTTAAACGTTTTGGTTTGGGTGTCTTATCGAAAAAATTCAAGGTTAGTCTCGAGCAACATCACCGAGCGATCTATGACTCGGAAGCCACGGCGCATTTGGCGTGGATTTTCCT
>JBKEDL010000036.1:0-68026 GCA_047975385.1 Enterococcus sp.
ATGACTGTTTTCTTGAGATCATCCAATTGAATTGTGGTGATCTTTTTTAATGTTCCGGAATCTAATTTATCTAAACCGACATCATTTCCCCAACGAGGAACAACATGCCAATGCATATGTGGAATCGTTTGTAGAGCTTTTGGTCCATCACAAAGTAATATGTTTAAATCAATCCCTTTAAACTTTTGACGAAGGATGATCGATGCTTTTTGAATCATCTTCATTTGTTCTTCAAGGACAGAAAACTCTACTTCATGCATATATTGATGATGTTTTTTAGGAATCACCATAATATGTCCTATAGCTAGTGGATAGAGATCAGCAATGATCATATTATCCTCTGTTTCAAACAGAATATTGTTCTCAAATTCTTCACGATTACAGAATGTACACATCTTGTCCTCCTTCATCACTAGGATGTAATAAACATGGTGAATAATCCTACGGCTGCTTGTTCATGACGTTCGTTAAATACACTAACCCGAACGACGACGGTTGTTCTTCCTCGATGTTCCAAAGTTGGAACACCATACGCTTTACCAGCAGTGATGGGTTTCAAATAGTTAATATTTGCACTAAGCGTCACACTATTGATTCCCAAAGAACGCGTAAACACGCCTGCGGTCGTATCTGCCAATGAAAAGATAAGGCCCCCATGCATCATGCCATAGAAGTTCTCTCCCGTCTCCTGCAGTTCTACAGACACCCTCACTTCATTATTCTCAAGTGTCTCAATGATGATTCCATTATGTTCAATAAATTTATTCTCTGCCATGCTTACCTCACTATTGTATCCCTAAACGAACCGAAATGTCCATAGATTATCTTAACGCAATGTTGGGAGAGCGTCAAACAGGAAACAAAAAAAACCTTACCATACTCGTTAAGGTTTAATATTTAAGAGTGATTTAGATTAGAACTTTCTGTTATAGAAAGCCTCCCATCCTGGGAATTCTGAAACGTCACCAAGTTCATCTTCAATACGGATTAAGTGGTTGTACTTCGCTAAACGGTCTGTACGTGAAGCTGAACCAGTCTTGATTTGACCAGCATTGAATGCAACAGCGATATCAGCAATTGTGGTATCTTCTGTTTCACCTGAACGGTGGGAAACGACAGCAGTATAACCGTGGCTACGTGCTTCTTCCATTGCATCAAATGTTTCTGTCAAAGTACCGATTTGGTTAACTTTGATTAAGATTGAGTTACCAACACCGATTTCGATACCGTGTGATAATTTTTCAGTGTTTGTAACGAATAAATCGTCACCAACTAATTGAACTTTTTCGCCTAAACGATCTGTAAGAGCTTTCCAGCCATCCCAGTCATTTTCGTCCATACCATCTTCAATAGTGATGATTGGGTATTTAGAAACTAACTCTTCTAAGTAATCAACTTGTTCAGCTGAAGTACGTTTTACGCTGTTTTCGCCTTCAAATTTAGTGTAGTCGTAAACGCCGTTTTCGTAGAATTCAGATGCAGCACAGTCAAATCCTAAGAATACGTCTTTACCTGGTTCTAAACCAGCAGCTTTAATCGCAGCTAAAATTGTTTCAACACCATCTTCAGTTCCTTCAAAACGAGGAGCAAATCCACCTTCGTCACCAACTGAAGTTTCTAAACCACGGTCATGTAAGATTGCTTTTAATGCGTGGAAGATTTCAGCACCCCAACGTAGAGCTTCTTTAAATGTTGGAGCTCCTACTGGTAAGATCATGAATTCTTGGAACGCGATTGGAGCATCTGAGTGAGATCCGCCATTGATGATGTTCATCATTGGAGTTGGTAAAACTTTTGTGTTGAATCCGCCTAAGTAGTGGTATAAAGGCACTTCTAGGTAGTCAGCAGCAGCACGAGCTACAGCGATTGAAACACCAAGGATAGCGTTCGCACCTAATTTACCTTTGTTAGGAGTTCCGTCTAAAGCGATCATAGCTTTGTCGATCGCCATTTGATCACGTACATCGTAACCGATAAGCGCTTCAGCAATAATGTTGTTTACGTTTTCGACAGCTTTAACAACACCTTTACCTAAGTAACGACCTTTGTCACCGTCACGTAATTCAACTGCTTCGTATTCACCAGTTGAAGCACCTGAAGGAACCATTCCGCGACCAAATGCGCCTGATTCAGTATATACTTCTACTTCGATTGTTGGGTTACCACGTGAGTCTAAGACTTCGCGAGCGTATACGTCAGTAATAATTGACATGTTTTTTTCTCTCCTTTGAGTTTGCTTTATAATTAAAAGGGGATTCCCCTCTAACAACAATTTTAGTTAATTTTTTGTATTTCTGCAAATAAAATCGTGATTTTTTTCAGATTTTATTTGTAAGATGCTAATAGACCTAAAAATGATTCAGTTTGTAAGCTTGCGCCACCAACTAAAGCACCATCAACGTTTTCTTTAGCCATGTATTCAACGATGTTTTCAGGTTTCACTGAACCACCATATTGGATACGAACTTTGTCAGCTACTTCTGAACCATAAAGTTTTTCAACAGTTGCACGAACTACGCCACAGATTTCGTCAGCGATGTTCGCATCAGCTGATTTACCAGTTCCGATAGCCCAGATTGGTTCGTAAGCAATTACTAAGTTGCTTACTTGGTCAGCTGTAAGGTCAGCTAAACCAGCAGAGATCTGTGCTTCAATCCACTCAGCAGTTTTACCAGCTTCATAAGTTTCTAAGCTTTCGCCACAGCAAAGGATTGGCGTTAAACCGTTAGCAAAAATAGCTTTTGCTTTTTTGTTGATATCTTCATCAGTTTCGCCGAAGTATTCACGACGTTCTGAGTGACCGATGATTACATAGTCAACCCCAAGGTCAGCTAAAGCTGCCGGTGAAGTTTCACCAGTGAATGCACCAGAATTTTCGAAATAGCTGTTTTGAGCTGAAATTTTCAAGTCAGTCCCTTTAGCTGATTCCACTAATGTTTGTAAAAATAAAGCCGGTGATCCAATCACTGAATCTACTTTATCATTTGATGGTAAGTTGTTTTTTACTGCTTCAGCAAACGCTTTTGCTTCAGAAGCAGTTAAGTTCATTTTCCAGTTACCAGCGATAATTGGTTTACGCATGTTTGCGACACTCCTTTTAATTTAAGCATAACCACAAGTAGTCAGTAGACTACTTGTGTGATTAAGTTATTATTTGTCGTTGATTGCAGCCAAGCCAGGTAATTCTTTACCTTCTAATAATTCTAAACTTGCGCCACCACCAGTTGAAATGTGAGTGAATTTGTCAGCAAAGCCAAGTTGTTCAGCTGCAGCTGCAGAGTCCCCACCACCGATGATTGTAGTAGCATCTTCAAGGTTTGCGATAGCTTCACAAACACCGATTGTACCATTAGCAAAGTTAGACATTTCGAACACACCCATTGGTCCGTTCCAAACAACTGTTTTTGCACCAGCTAATGTATCAGCAAATAATTTCACTGACGCAGGGCCGATGTCTAATGCCATAACGTCGCCTTCGATTTCGCCTTCGATGACTGTTGTTTCAACATCGTTTGAAAATTCAGCCGCACAAACGTTGTCGATTGGTAAGACTAATTTGTCGCCAGCTTTTTCAATTAAGCTTTTCGCTAATTCGATTTTGTCAGCTTCAACTAGTGATTTACCAATTTTTAAGCCTTTCGCAGCGTAGAAAGTATAAGTCATTCCGCCACCGATCATGATTTTGTCAGCTTTAGGAATTAAGTTTTCGATGACACCGATTTTATCTGAAACTTTCGCTCCACCAAGGATTGCGATCATTGGGCGTTTTGGTGCCTCAACAGCTTCACCGATAAATTCAATTTCTTTTTCCATTAAGAAACCAGCAACTGTTGGGATACCAGTTGAAGCGATTCCGACGTTCGAAGCATGTGCGCGGTGAGCAGTACCGAATGCATCGTTTACAAATACATCACCTAAAGAAGCCCAGTATTTACCTAGTTCTTCATCGTTCTTGCTTTCTTTTTTGCCGTCAATGTCTTCAAAACGAGTGTTTTCAAAAACAACAACGTCGCCGTCAGTCATGTTAGCAATCGCTGTTTCTAACGCTTGCCCGCGAGTTTCAGGAACAAAAGTAACTTCTTTTCCTAATAATTCGCCTAAACGAGCAGCAACAGGAGCTAATGATTTACCAGCTTTGTCTTCTTCCGTTTTCACACGACCTAAGTGTGAGAAAAGAATTGCTTTTCCGCCATTTTCAAGTACAAATTTGATTGTTGGTAAAGCAGCCTTGATACGAGTATCGTCACCAATAACGCCATCTTTTAATGGTACGTTGAAGTCAACACGGACAAGGACTTTTTTATCTTTTAATTCAATATCTTTAATGGTCTTTTTAGCCATGGGAAGAGTTCCTCCTAAATATTAACAATTAGTAGTTTTCAAAAAAAAGCGGAGAAGCGCGAAGCTTCCCCGCTTACATCGTGTAACTTTTCGATTCTAGAGAATCTTATAAGTTAGCGAAGTATTCTAAAGTACGAACTAATTGTGAAGTGTATGACATTTCGTTGTCATACCAAGCAACAGTTTTAACTAATTGTTTTCCACCAACTGAAAGAACTTTAGTTTGAGTTGCATCGAATAATGAACCATAGTTGATTCCAACGATGTCAGAAGATACGATTTGATCTTCAGTGTAACCGTAAGATTCGTTAGCAACAGCTTTCATCGCAGCGTTAACTTCTTCAACAGTTACTTCTTTTTCAAGAACAGTAACTAATTCAGTTAATGAACCAGTTGGAACTGGAACACGTTGAGCAGCTCCATCTAATTTACCGTTTAATTCTGGGATTACTAAGCCGATAGCTTTAGCAGCACCAGTAGTGTTCGGTGTGATGTTTGCAGCAGCAGCGCGTGCACGACGGAAGTCTCCACCAGGGTGAGGTCCATCTAATGTCATTTGGTCACCAGTGTAAGCGTGGATAGTTGTCATTAAACCTTCCACTACGCCAAAGCTCTTGTTCAAAGCGTCAGCCATTGGAGCAAGACAGTTAGTAGTACATGAAGCACCAGAGATAACTGTTTCTTTACCAGTTAGAGTTTCATGGTTAGTGTTGTAAACGATAGTTGGTACATCATTTCCACCAGGAGCTGAGATAACTACACGTTTTGCACCAGCTGTTAAGTGTTTTTCAGCAGCTGTTTTTGAAGTGAAGAAACCAGTACATTCAAGAACGATATCAACACCAAGCTCACCCCAAGGTAATTCTTCAGGGTTACGGTTAGCTAAAACTTTAACTTCGTTTCCGTTAACGTTGAATGATCCTTCGTGAACTTCTACAGTTCCGTTAAAACGTCCTTGAGTTGTATCATATTTTAACAAGTGAGCTAACATTTTAGCGTCTGTTAAATCATTGATTGCTACAACTTCGATTCCTTCTACATCTTGAATACGGCGGAATGCTAAGCGTCCGATACGTCCGAATCCATTAATACCTACTTTAACTGTCATTTAAGATTTCCTCCTTATGAAAATCAAAAAAATTATTTTTATTTTAAAGGGTTACCCTTTTAAAATCTCTTTAGCTGCGGCTTCATCAGTGATCAGCCACGTTTGTTTTGGAGCATTTTTCATGTAGGCTTTAATTGCTTTTGCCTTGGTCTTTCCACCTGCGATGGCCAAAATCAGCGGAACCTTTTCTAAATCTCTGAGTTCCAAACCAATCCGCGGTACTTTATAAACCACTTCGCCAACCTCATTAAAGAAATAACCAAAAGATTCTGCTACCGCATTTTTTTGCTTTAGCATTAAAATCTCATCCTCAGACATCTTCCGTCGAGCGGCCATATGCAATGCCCTACCAATACTATGAATAACACAATTGGCCTCGCTTATCAAGTTTAATACTTCAAGAATTGAAGGCTCTTGTACAAGCGAATTATAGGTTTCCCGGCTTAATTGTTCAGGAACATAAAGCGCTCGATGCGCACCTTTTGATTTCATCGCCATCATTGCACTAACTGAATTAGCTTGAACGGTCACAGCCTCACCGACTCCACCACGAGCTGGTACAAATAAATTGCGCCGTTTCTCAGTTTCTAAATCGGTTAAACTTTCTGCAACTGTGGCCATCGTCGTTCCACCCATGACTGCAATAATATTATCGCTTTCTGGAAGGAGTAAGTCCAACGAGTCGTTTAATACTTCACCAAACTCCTCAATAACTTTCTTTTGACGATCACAATCACCCGCTGTTACAATACAGCGTTGGTTACCAAAAAAATTCGTTAAATGCTTTTCTAGCTTCTGCATACCAAAAAGTTGATCCATTAAGGTACCCAAAGAATGGTAAATTTGTTCACCTTTTTTCGTTAACGACATTCCACTTTTGGTAGAATCAATTAGTTGTAGTTTTTTCAATAAATCTGTTTCGGTCCGTAGCACACGTTCCGTTAGATTCAAACTATCCGCTAAATTTCGTCTTCCGATAGGTTGCATCCAATAGATATTACGCAAAATTTTATAGCGTTCACGCAATACACTAAGGATATCAGGAGCGACTGCTTCAATCACTTTTAATTCATCAAGCATACGCGACTCCTCCGTGGGACTTTTTTTGTCCGTCATAGACTTAAGACGACCCGATAGGGCTAAAAAAAATTGAACGTCCCGTTTCAATCTCACAAAATTAGTTTACCACCAAAAAATAATTTACGCAACCAAAAAAGAAAAAAATACACTTACTAATTCAGCGATTGCAACAGAAGTATTCGCTTAGTCTAGGCAAAGCCCTCTTTTGCAATCGCTGATTCAGAAAAAAATTGACGCGCTTTGCTATCTTTTCAGTCCTATCTTTCCTTAATCAAACCGTTTTCGTTTAGAAGAACTCGGAATCTTTAGGGTATCTCGATATTTGGCGACCGTCCGCCGCGAAATATCAATTGATTCAGCTTTTAATAAATCCACTAATTTTTGATCAGACAATGGTTTTTGCTTATTTTCTTGATTGACCATTTCTTGCAACCGTTTTTTGACAACTTGGGTTGACAGCTCTTCACCAGATTCAGTCAGATTCGCTACTCCTTGTGTAAAGAACGTTTTTAATTCAAAGATGCCAAAATTGGTTTCAAGATACTTTCCATTAACTGCTCGACTAACCGTTGATTCATGAATCCCCAACTCTTCAGCAACTTCTTTTAAAATCAAAGGTTTCAACGGGCGACTAGCTTCCAAGAAAAAAGCTTTTTGGCGTTGAATAATAACTTGACCCACGCGTAAGATTGTATCCCCGCGTTGCAAAATGGTTTTTTGTAACCAGTCAAAATTCTGTTGTTTTTCCTTCAAATACTCATTAACCTCAGAATCGTTAGTCCTGGCCATTTGTTCAAAATACTTTTGTTGAAATCTAACTTCAGGTGAGCCTTTGCGATTTGATTGGATCAAAACATGTTGGTCTTTAACTTGAACTTTTAAATCCGGGATGATAAACAAACCTTCTGTTGAACCAAAAACGGCCCCTGGTGTCGGCGTTAACGTTTGCAGATAGTCAAAGACTTGTTGCACTTCCACCAAGGAACATGCCAATATTTTGACAATTTGTTCCCATTTACGGTTTACCAAATTTTCAAAATGTTCTTCCAAAACAATGTACGCCAATGCTGGTGCATAATCATCGCGTTCGGTTTGTAACATCAAACATTCCTGCAAATTTCTTGCGCCAACACCGGCTGGATCGAGTCGCTGAATCAAGGTTAATGCATCTAACATTTGAATTTGAGTTGCTCCGGTTTGTTCAACGGCTTGTTCTAAATCAATGGTTAAGAACCCATTGACGTCGATGTATTCAATTAAATACAAGACTAAACTTCTTAAATACGTATCACGATAATTCAAATGGACTTGATCAATCAAAAATTCAAACAAAGAAAGGGTGTTATCTGGAATCTGGCCGAGATAATCCACATCTTCTGATCGCTGTCCTTTACTATACTCTAGTGGGTACTCCGTGTTAACTACTTCAATTAACGGATTTTCGAGCGCCTCTTTTTCAACAAAGGCTAATAATTCATCCGTTGAAAATTGTAAAATTTGAATTGATTGTTGTAATTTCTGTGTCATAGCAAGCTTTTGTGTCTGTTTTTGTTGTTGCGAAAAATTTTGTTCAAATTTCATGCTATTTCCCCTTGTAATTTAACGAAAACTTCGCTAAAATAATATTCGTTGCTTGCGCCCTTAGTGTAGTGGATATCACGTAAGATTCCGGTTCTTGAGACGGGGGTTCGATTCCCTCAGGGCGCGTTCAAACACCTTATCTGGCTTTAGTTCGTTTCATTGCCAGTATTAAACGAAGCGTAAAGCTTCTTTTTTTTTACTTCTTTAGCTAAATACACTCATCGGTTTCTTTAAAACAAGAAAAAATCTCTTCAGAAATTAAGCCGCTCCTTCTCTCAAGGAATGCGCATTTCTGAGGAGATTTTTATTGAGAATTTAAGAAAAAGCGTTATTCTTCATCCTCATCATCAAAGTCGTCATCATCGTCATCATCAATGATTGTTAAATCTTCTTCGATACTTCCAGGTACATCTTCTTCATCATCATTATCATTTGAATCGGCACCAATTTCTTGTAAATCAGAATTATACGCTGAGATTTCTTCATCATCGTCATCATCATCTTCGTATAACTCTTTGTCATCATCAACTAAATCCGAATCTTCCGGATCATCATCATTGTAATCAATTGCATCAGCATCGTCATTAATAAATGCATTAACTTTTTTACGTTTACGTTTGCGTGGTGCATCTTCATCTTCATCGTCAACGTGGTTCACTTCTTCGTCGATTGAATCAATCGCATACCACGAACGTAGCCCCCACCGATTGTCCCCTAAAGAGATAAAGCTACCATCAATATTTAAGTCCGTATAAAACTGTGCCAATGAGTCACGAATTTCGCTGTCAGTTTTTGCTAGATACGTTTGGATTTGGTTGACTAGATCAGAAAAATCCATTACATCCGCTTTTTGTTCTAAAATCGCATGCGCAACTTCAATCATTGATAATTCGCTTTTGTTAACACCTTCAAATACATTAATTTCCAATTAGGACACGTCCTTTCACAGTCTACTCTTTATCATACAAAAATGTCGAAAGAAAAGCAATTTTTTCTTCAAAAATTATGCACTAAATTCCAAAGAAATTTGATATTCGCCAACTTTTTCTTCCCCAGTATATAAATCATATTCGAGATAAACACTTCCAGAAGTCGGTTGATCTTTCAAGCTCACGTGCAAATTTTTCGTAAATGTACTAAAAAACATCATGCCGTATGGACTTTTATACGTTGTTTCAACCCGCTCTTTATAAGCAAATTTTAGTTTTAAACGCATTTCAGCTGCCCGCGTGAGATGGATTGTGCCATCTGGTAAGAGTTTGATGGTCACAGGAATTTCGGCTCCCGCTTCTTGAACTTCCTTGTAGCGTAAGTATAACGTATCACCCATCTTGACTAATTGCCCGGTTAGATCAAATAAAAATTCTTGACTTTCGTTTTGTTGAGTGACTTTCGTTGCTAATTTTATCGTTACTGCGATTCCTTTTTTTAATTCCATTTTTTTACTCCTTATTGACTAAACTACTCTTATTGTTCCCGCTTTTTTAATATTTGTCAAACTTTGAATGCTTTTAAATCCCAGTCATGTTTTTATTCAGTAATTTCCGTTATAATATAAGCACTTACCACTTATATAGATAAGGAGTTTCTTTATGTCAACAATCATTTTAGATCAAGCCGTTTACCCTCAAAAAGATGGGCTACTCCCTTTTGCGTTAACCGATGTTTTGATTGATGCTTGCAACGAAACCAAGACACCTTTTTTACATTTTTGGCAACTAGAAAAAAGTTTTATCTTGGGCATGAAAGATACTCGCGCTGTCAATCTTTCGGCTGGTTTACAAACAACCTTGAAAGCTGGTTACGAGCCGATCGTGCGTAACTCCGGTGGGCTCGGTGTTTTAAGTGATGCCGGAATTTTAAATCTCAGTTTAATTTTACCCAACCATGAAAAAACATTAACTACTGATCAAGCTTATCAAAAAATGTTACGCTTGACGCAAAAGGCACTCCCACATTTAGCCATTCAAGCACATGAAGTTCCCGACTCTTACTGTCCGGGAAAATTTGATTTTACAGCTTCCGGGAAAAAGATTGCCGGAACGGCCCAAAGACGCGTAAAAGATGCAGTGGCCGTCATGATGTATTTAAGTGTTAGCGGCAACCAAAAACAGCGGGGGGAAATTGTGCGTAACTATTACCAACACTCCTTGAATGATTATGTCTTCCAATCAGAGTATCCCATCATCAATCCGGCCAGTATGACTAGTTTATCAGAAATAAGTTCCACCCCACTCTCGCTGCCCGCCATTAAAACGCAGTTTATCAACGCCTTAAATGAACAGTACCAACAAGAAAACTCAACTCAGTGGTTGTTAACCAATCAAAAACTGCCACAGTTAAAAAATAAACTTGATAAAATGATTCAACGAAATCAACCCATAAAGGAGTTGCTCCATGCCAAACTCATATAAAAACCAGAAGTTACCGATTGAAAAAGTCTTTCGTGATCCAGTCCATAACTATATTCATGTCCAACACCAAGTAATTTTGGACTTGATTAATTCCAAAGAAGTTCAACGTTTACGCCGTATTAAGCAACTAGGAACAGCATCGTATACCTTTCACGGCGCGGAACATAGCCGGTTCTCGCACTCATTAGGCGTCTATGAAATTTCGCGACGCATTTGTGATATTTTTAAGCGCAATTATTCAATTGAAAAAGTTGGTCCCACTGGTTGGGATGATCACGAACGCTTAGTGACACTTTGTGCTGCTTTGTTACATGATGTTGGTCACGGAGCCTTTTCCCATACATTTGAACATATCTTTGCCACGGATCATGAACAGATTACCGTTGAGATTATTACTTCACCAAGCACCGAAGTCTATCAAATTCTCAATCGTGTCGCCGCGGGCTTTCCCGAAAAAGTTGCCAGCGTCATCACCAAAACTTATCCCAATCCGCAAGTTGTCCAGATGATTTCGAGTCAAATTGACGCTGATCGAATGGATTATCTCTTGCGTGATGCTTACTTTACTGGAACCGAGTACGGAACCTTTGATTTAACGCGAATTTTGCGAGTGATTCGACCTTATGAAGGCGGAATCGCGTTTTCGATTAGCGGGATGCACGCGGTCGAAGACTATATTATCAGCCGCTACCAAATGTACGTCCAAGTCTATTTCCATAAAGTTTCGCGCGGAATGGAGGTCATCTTAGAACATCTCTTAAATCGAGCGAAAAGCCTTTATCAAAAAGATAAAAAAATATTCACCCGCCACTCGCAACTTCTTGTGCCATTTTTACGTGGTGATTTCACCTTGGAGGATTACTTAAAACTGGATGATGGCGTTTTAGGAACATGTTTCATTCACTGGGCAGAAGAAAATGACCCTATTTTAAGCGATTTAGCTAAACGTTGGTTAAACCGCAAACCGTTAAAATCAATTTCTTTTTCTAAAAATATTCCTGAACAAGAACTTGATCGCCTCAGAGTCCTTGTGGAACGTGTCGGCTTTAATCCCAAATACTATACTGCAATCAACTCTAGTTATGATCTACCTTATGATTTTTATCGTCCCAAATCTGGTAAGCAACGCACCCAAATTGAATTGCAACAAAAAGATGGGACCTATTTAGAACTAGCCAAAGTTAGCTCACTTGTCGCCGCTTTAGCTGGTCAAAGCCAAGGGGATCAACGATTTTATTTTCCTAAAGAAATGGTTGACCCCACTCACCAACACAACTATGATTTATTTAGTGAAACCTATCAAGAGTTCAGACAACAAATTCACAATGATTCCCTAAAAAAATAACCTCAAAGGAGTAATTTATGTCTATCAAATTAATTGCCATCGATATTGACGGAACTTTATTAAACGACCAACGTCAATTAACCCCCACTGTTAAATCAGCACTCAATCAAGCACGGCAACAAGGTGTTAAAGTCGTGCTTTGTACCGGTCGCCCGATTCCCGGAATTCAAGATTTGCTGATTGAGCTAGAATTACTTGGTGTTGAAGATTATGCTATCACCTACAACGGCTCATTGGTCCAAAATACCCACAATGGCCAAATCATTTCGCAACATGGCATTGATTATGAACAATATATCGAAATCGAAATGATGGCCCGGAAATTAAACGTCCATTTTCATGCATCCGGTGAAGATGCGATTTACACTGCCAATCGGGATATTAGTCCTTATACGGTTTTTGAATCTTCCTTAGTCAATATGCCGGTGAAATATCGGACACAAGAAGAAATGAACGGCATCACCATCGTCAAAACCATGATGATTGATGAGCCAGAAATTTTAGCTGCTGCCAACGCCAAGCTACCTGAAGCCTTCCGTGAAAAATATACCGTCGTTAAAAGTGCCCCGTATTATTTAGAAGTCTTAAATAAAAATGCGAATAAAGGAATTGCAGTCAAAGCGTTAGCTGATTATTTAGGAATTAAACAAGAAGAAACGATGGCCATTGGTGACAATGAAAATGACCTTGCGATGATTGACTATGCAGGCATTAGTGTCGCAATGAAAAATGCGCTACCGATTGTCAAAGAACGGGCGGATTACACTACCAAAACAACCAATAATGAAGACGGCGTTGCTGAAGCCGTTCATAAATTCGTTTTATAAGCAACACTTCTCAAACACCGTTTATTCGACCAAAAAGACCTGAGCCATCTTAATGTCTCAGGTCTTTCTCTACTCTCAGCTTGGGTAACTACAACTGATTAGCCGTTATTTTTAAGCCATTGCTGGACTGCCCAACGATGACTCCCCCGTTTTAATAAGAGCATCGCATCATCTGGCGTATGCCAGGATAAATTGTTGGTTTTCTCAGTTGGTTCTGCCACCTTCGCCCAACTTTGAACCAAATAAAAATAACCGGGATGATAGTAATGGGTATCACGATGACTGGAATAAAAGTATTCAATCGCTTCTCCTAAGTAACCGGCTAAAGTAACCTCAAAGCCAACTTCTTCTAACATTTCACGATTAATTGCTTCTTCGTGACTCTCTTCTTTTTCAATCTCACCACCTGGTAAGAAAAATGCGCCGTTGGGAGCCTGGACTAAAATAATTCGCGCCTTTGGTTCAGGTGTTTCCGGGATGACAACATACGCACCAAACCGTGCTTGATATTCCACGTGATTTTCTTTTTTGCCAAAAATTGGTTGTTCCATTAGATACCCCTCATTTTCCACAGTTTTCTTAAGTTTACCGAATCCGTAGTTGTTTCACAAGAGCAAGCATCAAACTTACCCCACAATAGCGAGTATGTTAAGATAAAAGTAGCTTATTTGAAAGGATGTTTTTTTATGAAAATGGCACACACTTGTGTCCGTGTAAAAGATTTAACTGCTTCTCTTGAATTTTACCAAGCGGCTTTTGGCTTTGAAGAGACTCGCCGTAGAGATTTTCCAGACAACAAATTCACTTTGGTGTATTTGAGTGTTCCTGGTGATGATTATGAGCTAGAACTAACCTATAACTATGACCACGAAGCTTATGACTTAGGCAATGGTTATGGTCATATCGCGATTGCAACACCTGATTTGGAAGGCTTACACCAAACACACCAAGCGGCAGGTTTTAATCTGACTGCACTAAAAGGGTTACCTGGAACACCGCCTTCTTATTATTTCGTGATTGACCCTGATGGCTATAAAGTTGAAGTTATTCGCCAAAAATAAGCACTACTTTGCCCCCCTAGATGAAAACACCTGTTGGGAGTGAGTCGATGAAACCGATTATTGGAATTGCTGGTAATGAACGAATGATGACGGACTTTGATACACATTGGTTAAGTTACACCCCGAAAAATTTTGTGGACGCGATTGCACAAGCGGGCGGTGTCCCTTTGATTTTACCGCTTGGCAGTAGCGAAAACGTTCCAATCTATGTGCAGCAGATTGATAAATTATTACTAACTGGCGGTCAAGACATCGATCCTAGAAACTATCATCAGCTACCGCATCCAAAACTAGAAGCCATCCATCCTCAACGTGATCAGTTTGAACTTGCTTTAATCCATGAAGCAATCAAACAAAAGAAACCCATTTTGGGCATTTGTCGTGGCATGCAGCTATTGAATGTTGCCTTGGGTGGCACACTCTATCAAGATTTTTCTTTACGGACACCTGCTTCACTGAAACATGTCCAATTGCCAACCCCCTTTGCGTTTGCCACTCACGAGGTTCAAATTGAAAAAGAAACGTGGCTTTCCTCGCTAATTGGCTCGACCTATCACGTCAATTCTTTTCATCACCAAGGGATTGCTCAACTAGCACCAATGTTAACCATCATGGCAAGCGCTAGTGATGGTGTCATTGAAGCTTTCGAGCATCAAACACAACGTATTTCCGGAATCCAATGGCATCCAGAATTAGCGCTGAATCGCGCATCTGAACAAAAAATCTTTCATTTTTTCGTTCAAGAATATTAAAAAATGTGCGTATTTCTTGCGGTAACTTCTAGAACATTGTTTAGACAAACAGGAGCTGGGACAAATTTTTGTCTCAGCTCCATTTTTTATTCAAATAAATGTTTTGTCTGATTACGACGAATACGCTGAACCTCAATATCCCCCGCAAATTCTGTCAATAGCGCACTAATTTTCAAATCATTATGCTTAGGAAAGTTCCACACATAACGTAAAAATGCTCGTTCAAACAAATCAGGATTTCCCAACGGGTTTTCTAGGCCGCGATACGTCAGGTAGCGTTTCACCACTCGATAGCAACAGATTATTCGTGGAACTTGTAACCAAATTACTAAGTCCGCCTTCTCCAAACGTTGGCGTAAACTCGCCTGATAATTACCATCGATCACCCAAGCCGATTGTTGCAAAACTTGTTCTAATCGTTTGTTAAAAATGGACCTAGCGACCACCGTTTTTTGTTCCCATTGTAACTCATCTAAGCGCACCAAAGGTAATTGATAATGGCAACTCAACTGAGTGGCCAACGTTGATTTCCCAGCCCCCGGTGATCCGATCACTAAAATCCGTTTCTTATTGGGCATTTTTTTGCTCGTTTCTCATCAAAGTAAACGCTTGTTTCATCGCAGCAAAAACACCATTTTCGTTATAAACCAAAACATTGGCTTTATACATTTTTGCTGATAGTAGCATTAAGACCACGGTTGCCACCAAAAGGATTCCCAATGAAATCACAACTTCGCCTGTCTCAGCCACGCCATTAGCCAAACGAACCGGCATCGTATAAGATGATAAAAACGGGATAAAAGATGTAATTTTCACAATCAGATTACTTGGATCTTGCGCGCCAAGTAAGAGTCCTAACATATAACCACCTAGCGATAAATAGGTCACTGGCAAAATCGCTTTGGCAGTATCTTCCGCCTTATTAACCAACGAACCACAAAGAGCAGCTAAAACAGCAAATATCAAAATTCCGAGTAACATATAAAGTAACGTAACGACTAAAAATGGGCCGAGAAGCTTTTCTAAAGAGATACTATTAATAAAGGTTTGAACTATCGCAAAATCTTTAAACCACGTATAACCTACACCAAAAATCACTACATACATTACTAATTGGGTCAAAGCGACCAGTAAGACCCCACATAATTTGCCATAAAAATGGGTCTGAGCTTTAGTACTTGAAAGAATCACTTCCATAATCCGGGTCCCTTTTTCAGAGGCAATTTCTTGAGCAATGATTTGGGCATAAGTCAAAATGAAGATAAATAAAACAATCGTCCCTACATAACTGACAATATATTGAACATCACTTTGGTCTTCATCACGTAACATTTGCCCGTCCTCAAAACTCACTTTTTGTTTACTAAAATTAGCCGGCTGATTGAGACTCGCAACTTGCTCCTTTGTTAACCCCAAGGATTGTGCTCGAGCACTCGCTTGAAAACTGGTTAATAGTTGTTGTAGCGTTAATTCAGTTGTTTGTCCCAAAGAAGCTTCACTAAAAAGCACACCACTAACCTCAGTATCTGTGACTTCTAACTCTAGATACGCATCAATTTGTTCAGCTTCTAATTGCGCTTGGGCAGACTCTTTTGACGAAACCACTTCAAAGCTATATTCCGAATCCTCCATCGACGCAAAAACTTGCGCCACTTGATCGTCTTCAGCATAAATCCCAATCGTACTTACTTCGGTATTTTGACTAGCAAACGTCCCCGCAAAATAAACAATTCCCAACATAATAAATGGGACCAAAATCATGACCAAAAAGGAAATTGATTTGACATTCTTCTTATATACGTCACTGGCAATAATCCAAAATTTATTCATGCTTGTCACCTGCTTTTCGTTTGAAGATTTCTTCGAGCGTCGGCGGTTGCTGGTTGAACATTGGAATATAACCATCTTTGGTTGCCTCGATAAAGATTTCTTTCCCGGCTTCTGGCGTCGTTAGCGTCAATTCTAAACTACCATCTTCTCGTTGGTGAGCTGTTTCAACCCCAGCAAACTGCCGAATATCAGCTAGCGTTAAACTTGATTCTAAAAAGACTTTGGTCCGACCGAAAGATTCACGAATTTCATGAACTTTCCCATTTAAAACGCTCTGGCCATTTTTTAGCATAATCAAATGATCACAAATTTTTTCGACATTATCCATATTGTGGCTTGAAAAGATCACACAGGAACCTTTTTCTTTTAGCTCAATAATCCCATTTTTTAGTAACTCGGCATTAACTGGATCTAAGCCACTGAATGGTTCATCTAAAATAATTAATTGCGGTTCGTGAATTAACGTCGCAATCAACTGAATTTTTTGCTGGTTCCCTTTCGATAATGACTTCACTTTATCGGTTTTCTTGCCTTTGACTTCAAATTTTTCCATCCATTGATCAATTTTAGGAACGATTTCTTTGCGCGTTTTCCCTCGAAGACGAGCAAAATAAATTAACTGTTCTTCAATTGTCACCTTAGGATAAAGTCCGCGTTCTTCCGGTAAATACCCAATAATGTTGTATTCCTTACTACTAATGGGGTGCCCATTCCATAAAACTTCTCCGTAATCAGCCACTAAAAAATCTAAAATTAACCGAAAAGTCGTCGTTTTTCCAGCACCGTTTTGACCAATCAACCCCATAATTTGACCATCTTCAATCCGAAAACTCAGATTATCAACGGCTGTGTAGTCGCCAAATTTTTTCACGAGACTTGTTACTTCTAACATTTCTTTCCCTCCTACCTCTTCAACCATGAGAAAAAAATGATTTTCTCATGATAAAACTTACTGTAATCGTATCAGTTTCGTCATTTTTGTCAAATGTAGGCAGTGGAAGAGGCGATTGAAATTAGGCCAGTGGACATTCGGGAGTTTCTTTGGTTAGTACATGACTTGTTGCTACTACTTCAAAATGATTTTGGGTTAATTGTTGGAGCTCATTTAACGCTAATTGTGCTCTTTGAGCCTGTTCTTCATTAATTGCTTCAATCACCAAAACGGCATCCGTGGTCTTGTTGGTTAACATTGTCCGTTGGGCCTCACGCCAATTTAAACAACGACAGACCGCACCGATATGATCATAATAGATGATTTCTTCTGGTAAAGCTGGCGCATCCGTCTCTGCACCCAATGGTAAGAAATTTTCACCGCCTTGAGCCTTACCTAAACGCAAGTCTCCTGAAATTTCTGCTAAATCTTCGCCCCCACAAGGCAAAGCATATTTTAAAGAAACACTATTGTACAAATCGACCAAAGGATTAATTGGACTGAATTCTCTGCCTTGACTAACGCGTTTTAACAAAGCTTCGATTGAAGACCGTGCCCCTTTTTTGGTTTTGAATTTCATAAAGGCTTCTCGCCATTGAGCAATCACCGCATTTTGCGTGAAAGGTTCTTCTTGAATAAACTGCTGTGCTTCTTTGCTTCCATTCATTAGTAATTCTTGGAAGTACGCTACTTTCTCTGGCTTTTCTTGATTGTTAATGTTGTTTAAAACTAAAACATAAATTTGAGCTTGAGGAAAGAGCTCCCAAAAGGTTTCTTCGACTTGAAATTTTTTCATGATTGATTCCCATCCTTTAATTGTTTTTGTAAGAGTAAATCTCTTTGTTCATCTTCCCCCATAAAGAAAGAGTGTTCACCGACTACCTTAAAGCCAAGCGTTTGATAGAATGCTTGGGCTGGATAATTATGTTCCCAAACACCGAGCCAAATTGATGGATAACCTTCTTTTTTTGCAAGGTCAATCGCCGTATTTAATAAAAACTTTCCGTAGCCTTTACGTTTAAACGCTGGTAAAATATAAATCCGTTCCACCTCAAAAGACTCTGGGGCAAAATATTCACTTTGCGCGATGCCAACATTGACCTTTAGGTACCCCGCTAACGTTTCTGCTTCATAAAGAAAGAAAAAACGGGTATCCGGATTTTTTATTTCACTTGTTAGTTGCGCGATATTATACGCATCTTCTAAATAATCGGCTAAATCTTTGGCGGTATTGTGTTTCGCAAAGGTATCAGTGTAAGTGGTAATACTTAATTGTTGTAACACACCTACTTCAGAAACAGCCACTGGTTTTAATGTAATTTCCATCCTAACTCCTTAATAATTTCGTTGGTTGCCCTTTTTGACAAACTCCCATTCATTTTCAATATTTTGACAGACTTTTTTTAACAATTCGCTAAATTCCGTACGCTCCCTTTCACTTAAGCCAGCTAACGCAGCCTGGTTCGAATAGTCATGTTCGGCCATGATTTGCGGATAGATACTTAGTCCTCTTTCGGTCGGAAACAAGTGTTTAATTTTTTTGTTCTTTTCCGCGTCACGCTTTTCAATCAAACCATTGCTCACTAATTTTTTGACTGCTCTGGAAACAGTCGCCCGATCGACTAAAAGCAATTCGCTTAATTGTTCTTGAATGATTCCGGGATGCTCACAAACCCGTACCAAATACATGTATTGCCCGCGTGTTAGTTCAAATTCCTTAAATTCAATATTAGCGATTGAATCTAAGCCGCGCGCAATTTTACCAAAGTCTCGCAATACTTCAACCATCAGCCTCCTCCTCTAGCCAATCGCCATATCAATATGCGGAATATCATCTTCTAGATAGACTTCGGAAATGACTTTAAAGCCAACACTTGCATAGAAAGCTTGCAAATGAGCTTGCGCACCAATCACGATTTTTTGATTCGGAAATTCTTTTTCAATCACAGCTAATGTCTCTTCAACGATTTTTCTACCAAGGCCTAATTCGCGAAAGCCTTCTTTGACTAATACTCGTCCAAAATGAACCATTTCATTTTCTTGATAAATTCTCGTATAAGCCACAATTGTTCCATTTTCGGCTTTTAAATAAGTGTGAATTGCTTTTGGGTCAATGTCATCAACTTCTTGATAGGGACAATTTTGCTCGACCACAAATACTGCCACACGTTCTTTCACAATCTCAAAAAATTCTAAAGCGGTTAATTCCGTAAATGGTTTAACAAAATAATGCATGCTCGCTCCTCCTTAAACAAGTTTCTAACACTTACTTGCTCTATGTAAAAAAGAATACAACTTTTTTGTTGCATTTGCAACAAAAATCGTATTCTTAGTTTTTTATTTTCTAGTTAATTCTTGCATTAAGGTTGTTACGCCCGTTACCCCTTCAGCTTGTAAAGTTTTAACAATTTTCGAACCGACCACCACGCCATCACAGGCTTGATTGAAACGTTCAACGTGCTCGCGACTTGAAACACCAAATCCTGCAACCACTGGTACGGGACTCAATTTGGCAATCGACGCCAAATGTTCATCCAATCCTTGACGATAGTCTTTCCCGGTCCCGGTCGTTCCATTAATCGTTACCGCGTAAACAAACCCTTGCGCTTCTTGCACCAATTTTTCAATTCGTTCTTGTGGGCTAGTTAACGAGATTAATTGAATCAAGACGATATCAGTTTCTTCTAAGCTAGGCAAAATTAACTCGCGGTGCTCATAAGGGACATCAGGAATAATCCAGGCTTTGACGTCCGTCGTTTGTAAATCAGTCACTAACGCTTCTAACCCATAATGGAAGAATGAATTTGCATACCCCATCAAAATCAACGGTACGGGTGAATCAATGCCTTGTAAGGTTTGGATGATTTTTTTGAAGGTTACGCCATGGTGTAGCGCAAGTAACCCCGCTGCTTGAATGACCGGACCATCCGCGACTGGATCTGAAAACGGAACGCCAATTTCAATCGCTGTTGCTCCATTTGCGGCTAAAGTCTTAATTTCAGCTTCGAGGGTTTCTAAGCCATTCGCCCCAGCCATAATATAAGGGATAAATAGTTTGGTTCCCTCAGACTTTTTCTGACCTAAAGTTGTTGTTAGAGATTTCATTGTTGGCCCTCCATCCGTGCTTTAATTTGTTGCACATCTTTGTCCCCACGGCCTGATAGACAAACCACAATAATTTCTTCTTGGTTCATGGTCGGTGCTAATTTCACGACATGAGCAATTGCATGCGAACTTTCTAAGGCGGGAATAATTCCTTCTGTGCGTGAAAGTAAATGGAACGCTTCAACCGCTTCATCATCCGTCACGGCCGCATAGCTTGCCCGTCCTGAAGAATATAGGTGTGAATGCTCTGGACCAATACCTGGGTAATCTAAACCAGCAGAAATTGAGAAAGCTTCAATGACTTGGCCATCATCGTCTTGCAATAAATGCATCCGCGCACCATGTAAGACCCCTAATGAACCTTTGTTGATTGAGGCTGCATGTTCTTTAGTATCTAAGCCTTTTCCTGCAGCTTCCACACCAATTAACTTCACGTCTGTGTCATTAATGAACGGATAGAATAAGCCGATTGAATTACTTCCGCCACCAACACAAGCGACCGCCGCATCAGGCAAACGACCTTCGACTGCTAAAATTTGACGACGGGCTTCCGTCCCTATCACACTTTGATAATCACGAACGATTTCTGGGAAGGGATGTGGACCTAAAGCTGAGCCCATCACGTAATGCGTATCTTCCACATTAGCCACCCAATAACGTAATGCTTCATTGACCGCATCTTTGAGTGTCTTACTACCAGAAACGACACTTTCAACTTTCGCACCTAATAATTCCATGCGGAAAACATTTAATTCTTGACGTTTGACATCGACTTCGCCCATGAAGATGATACACTCCATCCCAAAAAGGGCCGCCGCAGTCGCTGTGGCCACACCATGTTGGCCCGCACCCGTTTCTGCAACAATTTTATTTTTCCCCATTTTTTTAGCCAATAAGATTTGTCCTAAGACATTGTTGATTTTATGTGCTCCTGTGTGGTTTAAATCTTCACGTTTTAAGTAAATTTTGGCGCCACCTAATTTTTCGGTTAAACGTTCAGCAAAATACAATGGATTTTCCCGACCGACATATTGTTTTAAGTAATAAGCAAATTCTTTTTGAAATTCTTCGTCTGCTTTTGACTCTTCATACGTTCTGGTTAATTCTTGAACGGCATACATTAATGTTTCGGGGACAAATTGGCCACCAAACTCGCCATAAAAGCCCTGTTCATTTGGTTGTTTGTACATAATATCCTCCTTCACTGCTTTACAAAAAGCGGCGATTTTTGTTTGCTCTTTGATTTTATTCGTTTCGACACCACTTGACACATCAACCACTGCAGGATTGAAGTAAGTAATTGCTTCTTTCACATTCTCAGCATTTAAGCCACCAGCAATCCATAAGCGCTCTTTGTCTAATTTTGTTTGATCAACGGCTTGCCAGTCAAAAACTTGGCCATTCCCCCCCATATATTGGGCCGGTGGGGCATCAAGTAAGGTGTAATCACCTTGAGTAAGCGTGCTTTCATCGAAGCCATTTTTAACACTAATCGCGCGAATCACTGGTACACTAATCGCTTCATTAGGAACATCCCCATGAACTTGGACCATATCTAGTCCAACAAGTGCGATAGTCCTTGCTAACTCTTCAACGCTTGGTGAAACGAAAACCCCCACTTTTTTGACTGAACTTGGCACATCTTTACTAATTTCTTTGGCTAATTCGGGCGTGACTTCGCGATGACTTTTGGCAAAGACAAACCCCACATAATCGGCCCCACTTTGAACGGCAAAATCAACATCAGCTTTGGTCTTTAAGCCACAAATTTTGACTTTACTCATTAGCGATGCACCCGTAATTCTTGGATTTTTTCTGCGGCATCACTGGCTCGCATCAAGGTTTCACCGACTAAGACGCCATGGTAATTTTTCGTAACACGTAAAACGTCCGCGCCAGTTTTAAAGCCAGACTCACTGATATAAATCGTCGCTGACTTTTCAGGGGCTAATGCCACACTCGTTGCGATAGCTACTTCAAACGTTTTTAGATTGCGGTTATTCACTCCAATGATTTTGGCACCAATTGCTTGAGCACGCGTTAATTCTTCCTGGTCGTGCGTTTCAACTAAGACTTCTAAACCTAAATCAGTCGCTGTTTGATACAATTTTTGTAAATTTTCTTGTTCAAGAGCAGCCACGATTAACAAAACTAAACTTGCTCCCGCGTTCTTGGCACGAATCAATTGTTTTTTTGAAACAATAAAATCTTTACATAATAACGGGGCATCCACGACTTGGGCTATTTGGCGCAAATCTTCAATCTTACCTTTAAAGAATACTTCGTCTGTTAATACCGAAATCGCACTAACCCCTGCTGCTTGATACGTTTTGGCTTGTGCTAGAATATCGACCTCCGTATTAATATCACCTTTTGAAGGCGAGGCACGTTTGATTTCACCAATCACGTGCATTTTTTCTGGTTGGTTGAGAACTATTTCATAAAAGCTTGGGCGCTTTGGCATCTCTTGTAACTCAACATCCGGTAATTGTGCGACTTCTTTTGCTTTTTGTACTAAAATCGTTTCTAAAAAATCCACTTAGCTCACTTCTTTCTGACGTTTAATTAAGTTTTGGAGACAATCATAGGCTGTACCACTTTGAATTGATTGACGGGCTAAAGCAATGCCTTCTTCAACCGTATGGGCATCACCACTTGCTAAAAAGCCTAAGCCGGCATTTAAGACGACGGTTTCTAAATGAACCGATTGTTTGTTACTTAAAACATTTAATAAAATTTCTTTATTTTCAGTCACGCCACCACCGACAATTGCCGATAATGGGGCACGAGTTAGACCAACTTCTTCTGGCGTAAATTCAAATGTTTCCACTTTTCCTTTACGATAAAAGGCATATTGCGTTGTTCCAGATAGGTTTGCCTCATCCATTCCACTAGCACCGTGCACGACAATCGCTTGTTTCCGACCTAATTTGCCTAAAGTTTCTGCAGTTTGAATCAACGAATCAGCTGCATACGTGCCCATCAATTGATTTTCTAACGGGTAAGGATTAATTAAAGGTCCTAATAAGTTAAAAATCGTTGGGGTTGCTAACTCTTTTCTGACCTTCATCACGTGTTTCATCACCGGATGCATCGTTGGGGCAAATAGGAAAGCAATGCCGACTTCTTTTAAGAGAAAATCAATCGTTTTAGCATTGATATCTAGGTCGACACCTAGCGCTTCTAGAACATCGGCACTCCCTGATTTACTTGAAATACTGCGATTGCCGTGTTTGGCCATTGGAATGCCACCACCAGCTAAAACAAATGCGGCCGTCGTACTAACATTAAAGCTATTTGAGTGATCGCCCCCTGTGCCACAATTATCCATTACCTTGGCCGGGGCCGTTAACATTTTCGTCGCCTTTTGTTGCATGACTTGAGCAAAGCCGGTTAATTCATCACTGGTTGCCCCTTTAATTTTTAAACCAATTAAACAACTCGCAATTTGCGCTTCACGAAATCGCCCAGTAAATAATTCTTTGGCTAGCGTTACCGTTTCAGTCGTGGTCAAATCTTGTTGTTGATAGATTTTTTCAAATATTTTTTGCATATTGCTCCTCAACTTTCTGGATAAAGGCATCAATTAAGACTTGCCCTTTTCCGGTTCCAATTGATTCCGGGTGAAATTGTAAGCCATAGATTGGGTATTTTTTATGTTGCAAGGCCATGATAATGCCCTCGTATTCAGCAACAACTTCTAAATCTTGCGGTAGATTTTCAGGATTCACAACTAATGAGTGATACCGCATCACCTGAAATGGTGCTTGAGCGTTTTCAAATAGTCCTTTGGCTTTAAATTGAACTTCTGATTGTTTGCCGTGCATAATTTCTAGTGCTGGAATCACAGACCCGCCAAAAACTTCACCAATCGCTTGGTGACCTAAACAAATCCCTAGAATCGGCTTTTCTTGGTAAAACTCACGAATGATGGCTTCCATTTCCCCCGCTTGAGCCGGATAGCCCGGTCCAGGTGATAAGACAATCCCGTCGGCTTTTTTAGCGACTTCTTCAAGTGTTGGATCGTCATTACGTAAGACAACCAGTTCCGTTTGATGAAACTGATGGACTAAGTTATACGTAAATGAATCATAATTATCAATTAATAAAATCATTTGCCCACCTCCAAGAGTGCTTTGGCTTTTTGCAATGTTTCAAAATATTCACTAGTAGGATCTGAATCAAAGACAATGCCCGCTCCAGCCTGGACATAGGCTTTTTGATCTTTGACCATCATGGTGCGAATCGCAATTGCAAAATCGGCTTGATTGTCTTGTGATAAATAACCGACCGCTCCAGCATAGATGTTGCGACGAACAGGCTCCCATTGATAGATACGTTGCATCGCGCGAATCTTCGGTGCCCCACTGACCGTTCCGGCTGGTAAAGTTGCTTTTAAAGCATCCATCGCGGTGGCCGATGGCTTTAATTTTCCCGCCACTAAGGACACAATATGCATCACATAACGATACCATTCAATTGTCATAAAGAGTGGAATGGTGACACTGCCTAGTTCAGAAACTTTGCCGAGATCATTACGACCAAGATCAATTAACATTTTGTGTTCCGCAATTTCTTTGGGGTCTTCCACTAATTCTTTGGCTAAGTCATCATCTTCGGCTTTGGTTGCGCCACGTTTTCTCGTTCCGGCGATCGGGTTCGTTGTGACGATATCGCCTTTGACGCGTACCAAACTTTCAGGAGAACTGCCGATGATTTTCACATCGGGAAAATCTAAGAAGTAGAGATATGCCGATGGATTGCTTAAACGTAAATGGCGGTAATAGGCAAATGGATCAACTGGAAAATCAGCTGTTAAACGTTGCGAAGGAACCACTTGAAACATATCGCCTTCGGTAATTTTTTGCTTGGCTTTCTTCACGACCGCTTCAAATTCAGCTTGCGTAAAGTTACTCGAAAAACTTAAGTCAATCTTTTCTAACGGTTGACTTTCTATAGCTTGAACTTGTAAAACTTCTTGTTCAATTTGAGCAAGTTTAGCTGCTAATTCTGACTCAGTTGCTTGACTATAACTATTTTCAACGACAATTGTAATTTCTTCTTGTTGGTGATCATAAATCACAAAGTTTTCAAACAAGTAAAACTGCATCTCAGGAATCCCTAACTCATCTGGGGGTAACGTGCCCAAATCTTCATAGGTAGCAGCTAAATCATAACCTGCATACCCAATTGCTCCTCCTTGAAACGGTAATTGCTCTTTTAAAACTTGATCAGTAAACACGTATTTCTCTAATTCCTTTAACGGATCTGAACACAGGTATTTCTTTTCACCACAAGCAAAGACGCCCTCTTGAAAAGTAATGTGATGCACGGGATTAAAGGCGATGATTGAATAACGCCCTGTATCTGATTCTCTGGGAATACTTTCTAATAAACATTTGGACTCTCCACTTAAACGTAAATATAAGGACACTGGGGTCAAACAATCCCCGTTCATTTTTTTCACTAAACGCATCTTCATTTTCCTCTCTTGTTCTAAATAAAAAAACGCCCTCAAGTCAGACTACGGTCTAACTTGAGGGCGCAAACTGCACGGTACCACCTCAACGGTATGCTTAAAAAGCATCTCACTAACTATCTATCAATAGCTTACTCGTTAACGGGAGTTCCCGGCAGCCCCTACTAATGTTCAAAGCTACTCGAATCAGTCCATTCGCTCGAAAAGAAACGGCCTCACTCTCATCATCGGGGGCTTTCTGTACGTTTTTATTTCCAGTTACTTCTCTGATTTATGATTTAATTATTTTTATGATAATACAAAAAAGCCCTCAAGTTAGACAAATGTCTAACTTGAGGGCGGATAATCCACGGTGCCACCTCAATACATGTAAAAAAACATGTGTCTTATCAGCTGTCTAGCAACAGCTTCACTCGTTAACGGGAGTACCCGGAGCTTCCTACTAGTCTTCAGAAGTCAGTCCAAAAGTCCATTCACTAATACGCACCTACTGATTCTCACCGCCATCAGCTCTCTAAAAAGTGATTTATAAGCTACTTCTCTTTTGCATAACCATCAATTTGATTAATATTTGAATAGAATATACCTTAATTTTATTAGCAAGTCAACATTTTTCTACAAAATAAATCACGGCGTAAGAAAATCATTCATTTAATTTTGCTAGAATATTCTCTGCCACTTTTTCCGGGATACCAATTGCCTGAATATCGGCAATACTCGCGGCTTGAATATTTTTTACTGATTTAAATTCTTTCATTAAGACTTTCTTGCGTTTTGGTCCTAGACCTGCAATATCATCCAATTTCGAAGCAAAACTGGTTTTGCTGCGCAATTGACGATGGAAGGTAATCGCAAAACGATGCACTTCATCTTGAATGCGCTGCAGTAAAAAGAACTCCGATGAATTGCGTGCTAACGGAATTGGGAGCAATTCGGCCCCAAATAGTAATTCACTGGTTTTATGCTGGTCATTTTTTGCTAGACCGGCAATTGGAATATCCATACCCAATTGGTCTTCTAAGACTTCTTTGGCCGCATCGACTTGCCCTTTGCCACCATCAATCACGATTAAATCAGGAAAAACTAACCCCTCTTTTAAGACGCGTGCATAGCGACGATAAATGACTTCGCGCATCGAGGCGTAGTCATCAGGTCCGACAACTGTTTTAATTTTATATTTCCGATATTCTTTTTTCGCAGGTTTCCCGTCAATAAAGACAACCATCGCTGAAACTGGATTAGTCCCCATAATATTGGAGTTATCAAAAGCCTCAATCCGAATCGGCGTCGGGATATTCATGGCATTGCCAAGTTTTTCCACAGCACCAATCGTCCGTTCTTGTTTGCGTTCAATTAAATCAAACTTTTCTTTTAGCGCCACGCGTGCATTTTTACTGGCTAATTCGACCAACTTTTTCTTTTCGCCACGTTTTGGTTGAATGATTTTCGTATCTACTAACGCCGCAACAGATTCAAAGTCAACATCCGTTGGAATTAAAACTTCTTTGGGAATAAAATGCTGTTCTTCCTGATAAAACTGACCAAGATACGTTAAGAAAGCTTCTGCTGCTTCATCATAAAATGGAAATAAAGAAACATCCCGTTCAATTAATTTCCCTTGGCGGACAAAAAAGACTTGGACGCACATCCAGCCTTTATCCATACTATAACCAAAGACATCACGATCAAGTAAGTCAGTTTGAGTCATCTTCTGACGCGTCATCACCGTTTCAATGGCTTTGATTTGATCACGATATTCGCCCGCCTTTTCAAATTCTAAATTCAGCGCCGCAAGTTCCATCTTTTTTTCAATTTCTTTTTGAATCTCAGTATAACCGCCACTAAAAAAACGCTTGATTTCTTCAATGATTCCTTGATAAACCTTAGGATCAACATCAAAAACGTAGGGGCACAAACATTGGCCTAAATGATAGTACAAACACGGTTGATCCTTATTCGAACATTTACGTAAAGGAAACAAACGATCCAATAGTTTCTTCATTTCATTAGCTGCCCCAACATCTGGATAAGGCCCAAAATAGACTGCCTTATCTTTTAAGACTTTTCGCGTAATGACTAACCGCGGGTATTTTTCATTGGTAATTTTAAGGAAGGGATACGTCTTATCATCTTTTAACATGATGTTGTATTTCGGGTCATTTTTCTTAATCAGATTAATTTCCAGTAGTAATGCTTCAATATTGGATTCAGTCACAATATACTCAAAATCAACAATTTCTGCTACTAAGCGTTCCGTCTTAGTATTATGACTTCCGGTAAAATATGAACGCACACGATTTTTTAAAATTTTGGCCTTCCCAACATAAATAATCGTGCCATGCTTATCCTTCATTAAATAACAACCAGGTTGATCAGGCAACAAAGCTAATTTATTTTTTATTTGTTCATTCAAACTTGTTTCCTCACTTTATCATTTCTGAATAATTCGTACACCAACCATAGAAAAAACGCGAGCTAAGAACACGGTCCTTAACCCACGTTAGCCATTCATTATAAGTGGTTTGCAACCAAAGCTTTGAGTTGGTCTTTTGTTTGAACACCCACAACTTTTTCGACAACTTCGCCATCTTTTTTCAATAATAACGTTGGAATACTCATGATTCCAAAACTTTGCGGTGTTTCTTGATTTTCATCAACGTCTAGCTTGACGATCTTCAACTCATCTTCTTCGTATTCTTCAGTCAGTTGATCTAAGATTGGTGCTTGCATCCGACAAGGACCACACCACGTTGCCCAAAAATCGATTAGTACTAGCCCGTTATCAGTTTCTGCTGAAAAAGTTGCATCTGTAATTGCTTTTGCCATATTGAATCTTCCTCCTTGATGATACTCCTTAAAGTATAGCATTCTTTGCTGATTCTTCCTACTCAATTGCTTACAATAAGTAAGGGTTATTTGAATTTTACCACCGTTGCACCACTTCCACCTTGATTAGTTGGAGCAAATTCAAAGCTAGCAACACTCCGATGACTTGTTAAGAATTCGGTAATTCCTTGTCTTAACGCCCCGGTTCCTTTCCCATGAACAATGGTCACTTGTGGATATCCAGCTAATAAAGCGGCATCTAAATATTGATCAACCTCTGCTAAGGCAGCTTCATAGCGTTTCCCTCTTAAATCCAATTGACTTTGAACATGGGATGCTTGATTTGAACGAACGGTATTAACAACTCGCTGCACCGGCTCTTTAACCGGCGCGACAGTTTGAATATCCTCTTCAGCAATCGTCATCTTCAAGATTCCCAGCTGAACTTGCCATTGATGGTTGCCCACTTTTTGCAATAAGACTCCTCGTTGACCATATGATGTAACTAAGACTTCATCACCAGCCTTTAGCTTTTTCGCAGCTTTGGCCTTTTGTAATACTTTATTTTTTTGTAAATGTTCTTCTTGATGCAATGAATTCAACTTGCTTTTAGCATCAATTAACTGATGCTCTTTGACTTTGGTTTGACCGCCTGCCAATTGCATTTTTCGTAAATCAGCAATCACTTGCTCGGCATCCGCTTGTGCTTTACCAACTAGTTCATTAGCTTTTTGCCGTGCTTTCGCCAATTCATTTTCTCTTTCTTCAAAGAAATACGTATAGGCTGCTTGTAATTCTTCTTGCAAACGTTGCGCCTCATCCACATAATGACGAACTTCTAAATACTCCATCTCCGTCATTTTCCGGCGATTTTCTAAATCCGCAATCATCTCGTTCAAATCTTGACTTTCGCCATCAATCAAGCCTTTCGCGGCATCAATCATCGGACTTGCTAACCCTAGACGACGCGAAATTTCAAAGGCGTTACTTCGCCCAGGAACACCAATTAAGAGTCGATAGGTTGGACGTAAAGTATCCACATCAAATTCCATGCTGGCATTAATGGTCTTGGCTCGATTATACCCATACACTTTCAACTCAGGATAATGTGTTGTGGCCATCACATATGCCGAGCGACTTCCTAACTCATCTAAAATCGAAATCGCTAAAGCGGCACCTTCTTGCGGATCGGTTCCTGCACCTAATTCATCGAATAAGACCAAACTTTTCTCATCGACTTTTTCCAAAATACTAACAATATTCGTCATATGTGAAGAAAAGGTTGATAAATTTTGTTCGATGGATTGTTCATCACCAATATCAGCAAAAATTTCCGTAAAAATTCCCATTTGGCTCTCTTCTTCAACGGGTAACGGTAAACCTGATTGACCCATCAATTGTAATAAACCTAATGTTTTCAAAGTAATGGTTTTCCCGCCGGTATTGGGACCCGTAATAACTAGTGCTTGATAGTCTTGACCAATCAAAATATCATTAGCGACGACCATTTCTGGTTGAATCAAAGGATGTCTGGCTTGAATGAATTTCACTTGATTTTCTGGATTAATGATTGGCACCACACCTTTGATTTCTTTGGCTAGCCGTGCTTTGCCATTCATAAAATCAAATTTGCCTAACACATACGCATTATGGATAATCTCCTTGGTGTATGGTGCTAATTCAGCCGATAATTCAGCTAAAATCCGTTCGATTTCACTACGTTCAGCAATTTGTTGCTGCCGTAAACGATTATTCGCTTCAACAACTTGCTTAGGTTCGATAAACAAGGTTTGACCCGAAGAACTTTGATCGTGAACGACACCGCCAAACACTCCGCGATACTCTTGTTTAACTGGAATAACATAACGCTCATTTCGCATAGTAACCAAGCTATCACTCAAATATTTGGCATTTTTGCCACGAATCAAACTATCCAACTGGCTACGAATCCCTTGTTCCGTTTGACGAATATTTTGACGAATACTCTTTAACGCCGGAGATGCTTCATCAGTTACCCGGCCATCTTCATCAATCGCATCTTTTAGTTTTTTGGCTAATCCGGGAATCGTTACGATTTGTTCTTCCCAATGATACAAACGAGCGAAATCAATCGCCGCATCTTTTAAGTCAGCAATAAAACGTTTCACTTCATTGGCTGTTGATAACACCCGTGAAACTTGGGCCAACTCAACACCATTCAAATCAGCGCCGATTTCAATTCGCTTCATTTGCGGGCGAATATTTTCAATCCTCGGAACAGGGATGCCCCCACGTAAGCGCTGCGCCTTAATCCCGTCACTGGTTTCAGCTAACTGTGTTGTGATAACTTGCGGATCAGTAAAAGGAGCTAATTTCGCTAATTCTTCTAATCCTTGAGCCGTTACTAAATATTGTGCCACCATTTTTTTGACTTGTTCAAATTCTAATGTTTTTAAAATACGTTCGTTCATTTACGTCACCTACCTAACAAAATAAAAGAACAGATTGAAGCTTTGCTACAACCTGTCCGAAATTACTAAAGAATATTAGTTATCCATAGATTTTGGAATAGACCCGATAAAATAGGGGTATGAGCCACGATAAAATCAGCAACCCAGCTATTACGGAAAATGTCTTGAATCCCATCAAGTGGCAGCATCGCCAAAATGGCTAAAATAAAATAAATCACAACATAGGCATTGAGAGAACTTAAAACCCCGCCCACGATCCAATCATTCGTATTAAAAATCCGTTTAAAACGTAGATTGTTAAAGAAAATTGCTAACAACTTGGTGAATAACCAACCAATGCCCATAATGATTATAAACGCCACAGCTGCATAATAGACTTTATCTAAATCTAGTGCGGTGGTTTGATCAAAATAAACCATTTTGGTATCTTCTGAAACCGAAAGATATGGGATATAGAGCTCAATTTTTTCGGCTAATCCCTGATAAAAAAGCATTGCAAAGGTAAAGGTAATCCAATAACCAAAATTATAGACCAGTTGTAAAGCTGTCCCACGGCGGCCACCAATATAAAAAGTGATAAATAAGATAAGTAAAACTAATAAACCAATCATTTTTTGCTCATCCCCTATTCTTTGACCGCTTTTTGTTTAATTTCGCGTTTTCTTTGCTCATTGAGGACTTGCTGTGCCTCGACGTGATTCGTAATTTCTAGATCTGTGCGACCCGAACTTTCTAAAAACGCTCGCGCCTCAGATTCAATCGCTTCAATTCGTTTGACTTTATTTTCTAATTCGACAACTTTAATTGCTTTTTGTTTTAATTCTTCGTTTTGTTTTTTCAAAACTAAAATTTCATGTTGTTTCTTCAATTGATCAGAAATCGCATTGACTGAAAGTAAAATGGCGGCTTGTTCATTATCAATTTGAGAAGATAATTTTTTAATTTCGTTTAATTGTTCATTGACTAATTTCGTCACCACATCCATGTGGGTACTATTTTCACGACCAATGATTGTATACGATTGATTGTCAATGACAGCTTTATAGCGTTTTTTTTCTGTTGCCATGGGAATCATCCCACTCCTTTTCCAAAAAAATTGGCTCGTTGTTCCATCTCTACTAGCAACAAACTCCTATCCATTATAGTAGAAAATAGCGAAAATTTCCACGCCTAAACAAAATTCTTCACACTCTCCCCATAAATTTTAAACTATGGTAGACTTTTGAAGATAACTAAAAAAAGTAGGTGGAAAAATGACTCCCATTATCATCAAAGTTACACCACAAAAAATGAAGCAACTGCAAATGGCATATGCCACACATCTCATCAATAACAAAGTTCCTTATACGAACTTTGTTGCCAAGGTCAATCAAACAACCATCACTGCCTATACTTCCGGCAAAGTGATGTTTCAAGGGGCGCATGCTGAAAAAGAAGCTCAACGCTGGGGGAATTTTACGAAAAACTCACCCAATAAAAAAGCTACCACAACTACTTTACCGCCAGACTTTGCCCAAAAAAGCATCATCGGTAGTGATGAAGTTGGCAATGGTAGCTATTTTGGACCGTTAGTTGTTTGTAGTGTTTACGCTCATTCGTCACAATTAAAGGTCTTAAAACAGTTAGGGGTCAAGGACTCTAAGCTCTTGACCGATTCTCAGATCAAAAAACTAGCACCACAAATCATGGAATTGGTCCCTTATCAAAAATTAGTCGTGACTCCTAGTAAGTACAACCAAATTCAACCCACTTATAATGCGGTTCGCATGAAAGTTGCCCTTCATAATCAAGCGATTTACTTATTAGAAAAAAAAATTGCCCCCGAAAAACCAGATGGGATTTTAATTGATCAATTTACTCCAGAAGCCAATTATCGCAAGCATCTGGCGGCCGAAAAAAATCAAGTAACCGAGAATCTTTATTTTATTACCAAGGGTGAGCAATATCATTTAGCTGTTGCGGCCGCTTCTATTCTTTGTCGCGCGAGTTTTTTAAGCGAGCTGGAACAAGCCTCTGCTGAAGTTGGTTTCACCTTACCTTCTGGCGCCGGTGCTAAATCAGATACGATTGCCGCTAAGATTTTAAAACAAGGTGGTCTTGAGTTGCTCGGGCAATACGCAAAACTACACTTTGCCAATACCGAAAAAGCCCAAAAATTGTGTCGGTAAACAAATGAGGGTGTGACAAGTATCGCTCAAGCAGTAAGCGAATAATTTAGGAAATTGCTTTTCAAATTTCTCAAATTATTCGCTTATTTTTGCCGAGGCCATTTGGGTCATACCGTTTATTTGTCAAAAAAAGCCTGAGACCGCTTAATGTCTCAGGTCGATTTATTAAATTCACTCAACGATTCCTAATCACCCAAGCCTTTTCACTGATAACTAGGTGGTAAGTGAAAACCAACTGCTTGTTCAAAAATTTCACCAACTAAGAACAATAAATCCTCTCGCCCTCTTGCAGCCATGAATTGGATTCCTAAAGGTAAATTTTCAGCTGTGAGATGTGTCGGTAAACTAATCGCCGGTTGGCCAGTTAAATTGGCCAATTGCGTAAACGGGGTTATCTCCAAGCCTTTTTGAAACATATCTTGAATTAATTGATTACTCGCTGACAAATCAGCTGACTGTATTTGACGCAACTGAGATTTAAGAGCTTCACTTTGAAATTCAGTGGCAATATCAGGTGCAACTTGAGCCGTCGTTGGGGATAAGAATAAATCATAGTCGGTAAACAATTCTTCCATTTGATATGTTGCTTCATCCCATAATTGCAAGGCGTAAACATAGTTTGCCGCCGGTATTTTTTTTCCATATTGATAAATCGCCCAAGTCATTGGTTCAACATCGTCTAGGGTCACCGCTCGCTGATGATGTTGCTCAATTGTGGCCATCATCGCTGCCGTTTCTGCACCATTCATCTCATAGTAAGAATGAATTAACTGACGACCATCAACTGGATACGAAACTTCCACGACTGAATGACCTAATTTCTCCAAAGCTTGTTGCGCCTGAATTACGGCTTCTTGAGCTTCTTTTGAAACTGCACTTTGAACCGGTGAATCTAAGCAAACCGCAATTCGCAACTTTTTGGAGACACTTGTTTGCGAGTCTTGCCATGCTTTGAATGGTGCTTGATACGGAGCCGCCGGATGAATTTTTCGCATTTGATAATATAGTTCTTTGGTGTCACGCATGGAAATCGTTAAGGCAAAGTTAATCGCCGCTCCTTGCCACCCACGCCAATGGTCCGGCCCCACAGGAATCGTTCCTCGAGTGGGTTTTAAGCCAATTAAGCCGCAAAAAGCCGCTGGAATTCGAATTGAGCCCCCGCCATCACTCGCACCTGCAATTGGAAAGATGCCACTAGCCACGCTTGCAGCTGCGCCACCACTTGATCCGCCTGGTGTCTTTTCTAAATTCCAGGGATTACGCGTAACACCATAAAGTTTCGGGTCAGTGATATTTTTAAAACCAAACTCCGGACTATTTGTTTGACCAATCGGCACGAAACCTGAAGCTTTCAGTTGTTGGACAAAAAAGTCATCTCGTGACGCCCGACTCTTTTTTAAGAGTTGAGAGGCCGAGGTTGCCGGCCAATCAAGGTGATTTTGACCCAATATTTTTAATGGCAATGGTTGGCCGGCAAAGGGGAGTTCTAATACGTTAGGATTTTTTTCCAAATAATTTAGCGCTGCTTGCGGATAAAAGGCGATTAGTGCGTTTAGTTCAGGATTAATTTTTTGGATTTTTTGCTGAATTTCACTAATCAATTCTTGATGACTAATTTTTTTTTGGCGTAATTCTTGCGCCCAATATAAACCATCCTTCACCATCAGCGTGACTTCCTTTCCTATTGATTCATCCGTTCAATTTCTTGACGAATTAATAACATCTCGCTTTCCATATCAGAAATTTTTTCAGCCATCACTTCTAAACGTTGGGAGATGGCAAAATCTTCTGCTGAACCATCATTTTTATAACGTAAGCTATGTTCTAGGCTCGCCCAAAAATCCATAGCAATCGTTCGAAATTGTAACTCGACCTTTAAATATTTGGTTTCTTGTAAAAAAAACACCGGAATTTCAACAATCGCATGTAAACTCCGATAACCACTTGGTTTAGGCGTTGTAATATAATCTTTGACTTTAACGACCGTCACATCCGTTTGTTTTTCTAACGTCTTTAAAATCATATAAATATCATCAGTATACGGGCAAACAACGCGGATACCGGCAATATCATTAATGTGTTCATGGACTAGTTCGGGAGAAAAATCAATGCCTTTTCGCTCTAACTTTTCAATCAAACTTGCGGCTTTTTTGATCCGTGTTTGAATTTGATGAATTGCTTTTTTGCGACCGACTTGTGTGTTTTGGCTGAGTTCGCGATCGATAATTCGTAATTTTGTTTCCACTTCATCTAGTGCCGATTGGTACATCATCACTAAAGAAAAATACAGTTCCAGTGGCTCCAAGTAGTTTTCTTCTTTCTTTTCATGATGAATAAATTTTGCTAGTTCATCAATTGGATATTTCAAATCATTCACTCCTATTATTCATTAACAGTTTGGTTTCTCCTTCCACTATACATCATTTGACACTAATTGTTCGTTGATTGGAGCCATTTTCATCGCTTTTTGCCGGATTTTCATAAAATCTTAAAGCTCTCGCATAAATAATAGGTAAAAAAATTCAGCCACCGCTAAATCAGTGACTGAACTTTTGATAACCTTAGACTTCATCAGCTAATGAACTAAACAAATAAGTCTCGATAAAGCGATAAGTTGCAGTAATAGAAGAGACATGCGTTCTTTCATAGGCATGACTAGCCTCAATTCCAGCTCCAACTAACCCATGTTTAACATCCGCACCTGCTCGCATCGCAGCAGAGGCATCACTACCATAGTACGGATAAATATCTAATTGATAGGCAATTTCTTGTTCTTGACACAACCGCACAAAATGGTTGCGCAAGCCCAAGTGATAAGGTCCACTCGCATCTTTAACACAAATCGATAAAGAATACTCATCGGTTTGTTGATCATCGCCCATCGCCCCCATGTCCACGGCTAAGTATTCGACCACCTCCTCTGAAATATTAGAGTTTCCTCCATAGCCAATTTCTTCATTATTGGAAAATAAAAAACAAGTTGTATACGGTAATTTTTTCCCTGTCGTTTTCAATTCACGTAAAAACTTCAATAAAATAGCTGCACTAACTTTGTCATCGAGATGGCGCGATTTTAAAAAGCCGTTAGCAGTAATTTGGGTTCTGGGATCAAAACTAATAAAGTCCCCCACCTCAATCCCCAGTGCACGGGTTTCTTGCTCATTCGTCACTTTTTCATCAATTCGCACTTCCATATTTTCTTGATTTCGTTCGGCGCTCCCGGCATCTTTGTACACATGGACACTCGTTTGACGCATCAAAATTGTTCCACTAAACTCGCCTTTTGCAGAATGAATCGTACAATATTCACCTTCAATCGCGTTGTACTTAAATCCCCCGATTAAATCAAGTTTTAAGCGTCCATTAGGTTTAATCGCACGAACAATCGCTCCTAAAGTATCAACGTGGGCGGTAACAAAACGTTGTTGCTCATTATTTTTTCCTGGAACGGTTACTAACAAACTTCCTTTATTATTACGTGTTGGCTGATACCCCACCACCTGCAATTCTTCTTCAATAAACTGAACCACTCGATTAGTAAAACCAGTTGGTGACGGAATGGTGGTTAATTGTTTGGTTAGTTCCAATAAATCATGCATCAAATCAAACTCCTTTTTCTTTTTAGTATACCAAAAAAAGAATGAACAACTATCGCAAATAATTGCTCATTCTTTTCATTGTTTTATGAAGCAATGGCTGCATCGATAACCGCTGAGATTTCCGTGCCAGGATGTAATAAATCATTGGTGATAATCACTTTTTTTACGGATTGTTCGATAGCGTTTTTCGCACCTAAAAGCTTGGGAATCATACCACCGGTAATACTTCCTTTTTCAATCCCTTTTGCAATCGCTGAAACTGCCATTTCATCAATCCAATGACCATCAATTTGCACGCCCGGAACATCGGTCATCAAATATAATTTGTCCGCTTGAATCGCTTGAGCAATTCCACAAGCAACATCATCGGCATTAATATTTAACCATTGCCCTTCTTTGGTAATCCCTAGTGGCGCAATTACCGGAATATGTTTTTTAGCAGATAGTTGATTAATCAAGAGTTCATTAACTTTCGTTACTTCACCGACAAACCCTAGTTTTTCGAAATCTTTGACTTGTCCTTCAATCAAGCGATCACAGCCAGCATTTAACCCTACCGCTGCCAATCCATGCTTTTGAAATGCAGTCATAATCAGCGGTTGTACTTTTCCTAAAAGCACCATCCGCGTTGTTTCTAAAGCTTTGCTGTCAGTGACGCGTAACCCGTTTTTCGTTTGGACTTCTTGACTTAAAATTTGCATCATTTCAGTAACATAATGCCCGCCCCCATGAACAACAATCACTCGTTTTCCTAAAACTTGCCATTTGCTAATTTGTTCAAAAAATGCTGCTGTCAAATTATCACTAGCGACACCGCCAATTTTCAAGACAATTGTTTCTTCCACTTTTTCCCCTCCGTTATTAGGTGGTGTACAACGCATTGATTTTGACATAATCATACGTCAAATCACATCCCCATGCTTTTCCCATGCCATCACCTTGTTTTAATTCAACTTCGATTGTAATCACTTCTTGTGCTAAAGCATTTGCCATTTCTGTTTGATTAAATTCCTGAACAATGCCATCTTGCATAATCACTTGACCAACCAGAATCAATGAAACCTCAGCTGGATTGATTTGGGCACCAGAATAACCTAATGAACACAAAATGCGCCCCCAGTTAGGATCTTTACCAAAGATTGCTGTCTTCACCAATGATGAACCGACAATTGCTTTAGCCGCCATTCGTGCATCGCTTGCATTTTCGGCCCCATTAACAGTTACTTCAATTAATTTCGTTGCGCCTTCCCCGTCTTGGGCAATCAGTTTTGCCAACTTAGTCATCACGAATCGCAAAGCCACTTTAAATTGTTGGAATTCAAGTGTTGCTGGCAGAATTTCTGATCCGCCAGCTTGGGCATTCGCTAAGACTAATACCGTATCATTCGTTGAAGTATCCCCATCAACTGTGATTTGATTAAACGTTATTTCAGTTAATTCACTTAATAAGTTTTGCAAATTTTGGCTAGAAATAGTAGCATCTGTTGTAATATAACTTAGCATCGTCGCCATATTCGGATGAATCATCCCTGAACCTTTGGCAACACCTGAAATTAAGATTTTTTTACCAGCAATTTCTTCTTCCACCGTGACCGTCTTCGTAAACGTATCGGTGGTCAAAATCGCTTCCGCAAAAGCGTCATCATTGGTAGCTAAGTCCATGGCTTGAATCCCTTGGGTAATTTTATCCATTGCTAGTTGTTTGCCAATAATCCCAGTTGATCCAATAGCCACTAACTCTGGTGCGATACCTAGTTTTTCGGCAGTTAATTCTGCCATTTGGTACGCATTCTGGGTACCTTGTTCGCCAGTACAGGCATTCGCATTCCCTGAGTTAACCACAATTGCTTGAATTTTTTGACTGGCAGCAATTTTTTCTTGATTGACCGTAACTGGCGCAGCCTTTACTAAATTCGTCGTATAAACACCAGCGACACTCGCTGGAACATTCGAATAAATAATCCCCAAGTCTTTGCGCTTTTTTTTCACACCACTATGCACAGCCCCACTAACAAAACCTTGTGGTGAACTAATCGTACCTACGATTTCTTTCATGTTCTAACTCCTTAAATAAATTGCGGAATCACTTTAAGTCCGCTTGTTTCATCAATCTTTGCCCATTTATTAAAATTTTGAATCGCGAGCCCCGCGGCCCCTTTGACTAGATTATCAATCACTGCCACAATCGTTAGCACCTGTGTTTCTTCATTCAATCCTAGCCCGATGTCACAGAAATTCGAGCCGATGACTTGTTTAAGATTTGGTAAACTACCTTGTGGTTGGATCCGAACAAACGGTTTCTCTTGATACGTTTGTTCAAATAATTGATAAATTTCTGTTTCAGTCAAGGGTGTTTTAATTTTGGCATAAGTTGTCATAAAAATCCCCCGTGTTACGGGAATTAATGACGTTGTAAATTGAATCCCTTGAATCGCTGGATCCCACAATTGTAATTGTTGGGTAATCTCAGGAATATGTTGATGTTGATTTAGTTTGTACATCGACATATTGTCATGTACATTGACAAAATGACTCGCCTCAGCTAAGTTCTTGCCTGCTCCTGACAGACCAGATTTTCCATCGAAAATTAAACTCGTTGGATCTAACACCCCGGCTAGGGCTAATGGTGCCACACTCAACTCAGCAGCAGTCGCATAACACCCAGGATTAGCAACCAAATTTCCCGTTATCACCGAAAACTCCGGGACACTGTAACAAGCAGCATCTAATAGCGCTTGTGGAGCCGGCTCTTTTTTGTACCATCTTTGATAATCAGCAGGATTTTTCAAACGCAAATCACCCGAAAGGTCAATGATTGGAAAATTCTTTTTAACAAAAGGAATAGCTAATTCACGACTAATCCCAGACGGTGTTGCAAAAAAGACAAGGTCATTTTCAGCCATGATTTGCTCAACATCAATGGCTTCAACTGCGGTTGTGACCAACCCTTGTAGCCCGGGATAAAAAGAAGCAAGCGAATTATCATGCATTGAATGACTATGAAGCGTCCCTAATTCTAAAACTGGATGGTTTTCAATAATTCGCACCAGTTCTAACCCTCCATATCCCGTTACTCCGATAATTGCTGCTTTCATTTTCATCACACCTTCGTTTAAGTTACTAAAAGTATAGCATAGCCTCGTAAACTGTCAACGGTTTTTTATAAACAAACAAACCGCTTTACAATTATTTATACAAATGTATTTTCGTGTATAAAAACAAGAAAACCCTACCAACAAAGACACAATACCATTTCCCATTCCATTACGATGCATTTTTTATACACGCGTTAAGTAAAATCCACAAAAAAAATTGAGGCGTCTAGCTGCCTCAATTTTTTCTTTACTCCGCAATTTGTTCAATCACTGCTTTAATTGTCGTTAATCCCGTGACTAACTCTTCTTTTGAAATCGTTAATGGTGGTAATAACCGTAAAACATTTTGTCCCGCACGTAAAGCTAAGATCCCTTGTTTTTCTAGCTCAGCCAGTATTTGGGTAACAGGCAATTGCTCTGAACAAACGATGCCAATCATCAACCCTTGCCCACGAATCTCTACGATACTTGATAATTTAGTTAATGGAGCTAGGAAATCAAAGGTTAACTGGCTCTTAGCTTGAATTACTTGAAAGAAGTTATCAGCCTTTAGTTCGTCTAAAACAGCACTCGCTGCTGCCATCGCTAGCTTATTCCCACCAAAAGTCGACCCATGACTCCCCGGTCCAAAAGCAGATCCGAGATTTTGTTTGCCCAACATCGCGCCAACCGGAATTCCATTTCCCAACCCCTTGGCTAACGTAATGATATCAGGTTCGATGTCAAATTGTTCAAACGCATATAGACTCCCCGTTCTACCCATCCCGGTTTGAATTTCATCAACTATCAATAAAACGCCTTTTTCTTGACAAAGCTTCGCTACTTCTTGTAACCAGGAGTGATTCGCTGGTAAAACGCCGCCCTCGCCTTGAATCACCTCTAACATAACACCTGCTGTATCATCATCAAGTGCTGCTTTTAAAGGGGCTAATTCATTGTATGGGAGATACTCAAATCCTGGTACTAACGGAGCAAAGCCACTATGAATACTATCTTGTCCGGTAGCACTCATTGAGCCATAGGTCCGACCATGAAAAGATTGTAAAAACGTAATTATTTTCGTCTTGCCAGTCGCTTTTCGCGCAAGCTTAATCGCTGCTTCATTGGCCTCGGCACCACTATTACAAAAAAAGGCCAGATAATCTTTTTCGCCAATTAATTTTGCCGCCACTTCTTCTTGTAACTGATTTAGATAAAGATTTGGCGTATGCCATAACAAACGGGCTTGTTTTGCTAACGCTTCTTCAACGACTTGATTGTGATACCCGACATTCACAACCCCAATTCCGGCCGTAAAATCCAAATATTTTTTCCCTGCATCGTCCCAGAGATAACTGCCCTCGCCTTTCACAATCTCAAACGATTTACGAGCATAGTTGGAAAATAATTTACTCATTGCATCACGTCCTATCTATTTTTTCTTTATCATACGTCAACAAACTGAATAATTCTACTCTTTTCAGCATTATTATCTATTTTAAAGCGAATTAACGAATAAAAACTCTTTTATTCTGCGCTAAAATAATAATTGTTAAAATCATCTTTATAGACTCGATAAAGATAATCCGCACTTAATTCCATTGTAAATTCGGTAATTAATTGGTTTTCTTGATCGTACTCCGCAAAAACGCCTTTAGTTCCAGAATCAATCACCAAATGTCCCTGGTATTGTTGCGCACTACTGACAATTGGGGAATACGGCACCTCAAAAGAGTCCACCAATTCATAGGTTCCTGCGTTTTCATCGACTAAATAATTATAATACAGCGAAAAATCATCTTCTTCACCTGGATAGATACCGGTATCTGGGTAATTATCCCATTTAAAATCGGCTCGAGAAGATGCGAATGCTGAATTGTTATTAAACATATACAGGTAATATTGGCCATCTGCCAAGTTCGCATCAGGTAGATAAGTTACGGTGTGCTGCCCCGCTTGCGGGACAAAATCACCGACTTTTTCTAGGAGCGGATACCCTTCATCAACCGCTTCCCAAACGGAAGGATCAGAAATTAAATAGTCAATTTCTGGTTGGGTGTTAATTTGATTTACCTTCATAATCGTTGACGTTTCACGCGAACTAACAATGACAGCATCATCTTTAGCAACATATTGAATCGTATTTAGATGAATCGGATCCCACTTCTCTTCATGCGATAATCCCGTTGCAATTTGGTAGAGTTTGGGAAAATAATCACGAAAGTCGGCCAGTTCAGTTACTGCACCGTTATTCACATCGACTTTGATGATACGATCTTCCACTAGTTTTTCCTTTTCATCAGCCTCACGACTTGTTGCTAAGACCAACAAATTCCCCTCATCGTCAAAAACAAAGTCATGATGCAATAAATAGCCTGCTTCGGCTAAATTATAAAGCTTTTCCATTTTACCGAGCGAATTAAATTTAGCAATTCGCCCCTCCGATAATCCAAGATACATATTCCCTTGACCATCAAGATTAAGGCGAGTCGAATTGTAACCAACTAACGGAATCTCGGCTCGAATCACGCCATCATTGTCAGCTAAATAAGTCGCATCTTGTTTTTGGTTGTTATTGCCAATCACGGCATACAACCCTTGACTTAACTCCGCTTGGCTTGACCCCGATTTAGTCGTCAGACTCACCTTTTTGGTTGTCTCAAGTTTTGGGGGCGTATACGTAAAACGCTTTTCAGTTTGTTCCCCTGAGGCAGTCTCCGTAATTAACGTGATTGTGTTCTCCTCACCAGCAATCGCTCCTAATAGTTGATATTCATGTTGTGTTGTATACGCCTCTGCCTGCCCACTAGTCGCATTAGTTGAATTGAATGGAATTTGGGCAAACGATTTAAATTGGGCATCAGTCGTTTCCACCGTATAACGGACCTTCGTTGGTGTTGCGGTTTCAAAATAAACATAGACTCCTGTGGTATTCGTTAAATAAGGATTGGACAAGGCCAAGATTTCCGGAAATTGATACTCACGCGCAGCTTTTTGCTCATCAATTAATGCTTGAATGGCCGTCATGTTTTCTTGCGTGTATAAATCTTTATATGTTTTCAAAGCCAAATTTCGATAATCTAACGTTGCCACTTCTTCACTAGCCTTCACTTGTGGGATAAATTCTACGTTGGTTTCTTGGGCGACTGGTGCTTTCGAAAAATGATTCCAAATAAAATATAACGTTCCGGAAAAAATAACTAGACCGACGATAATCAACCAATAACTCTTCTTCATAATAATAGCTCCCTCATCCTTTTAGATTCTGTAAAATTCCTACCCACTATAAAATTTTACAGAACTTTATTTGATTAGCCAAACAATAAACCTCAGCAAATACTAATAATTATCACATCGTTTAACCATTTGATAAATTAACTTCTTCATCATTAGTGACCAGATCTCTTTGACAAACAAAAAAAGAGAAACCTTATTAAATCAAGGTTTCTCCCACTTTTTGTTATTATTGTTCTTCTTCGGTCATGAAAGATTTTAGGTGTTCACATTTTTACAAAACCTTTCATATTAAGGCTTTTTATATAGATTTATCTTGTTTATTTTCAAGAGTTGCTACGTTTTTTCCATCAAAACGGGTCACTTTTGGGGTCACTTTAAACGCTGGGGAGTTTGCTAGTCTTAGGACTGGCTTTTTTTAATCCCCTGAATTTAAATCATCCAAAGTAAGTTCTCTAGGAATTTCAACTCGCTTGCCATACCCATTAAACATTGTATCTGATACGATATCAGCGACCTTTGGTAAGGTTTGATTAATCAGTGATAGAGCCTCTGCTATAGTAAATGTTTCCTCAGTAATATCCTTTTCAGACTCAAAGAAACTTGTAACCACTGTATTTAGAAGTTTTTTTCCCGATGTATTTAAAGTTACAGTTACTGATAATTTAAGTGTTTTGCTATCTTTCTCCATATTGCCAAAAGAAAAATCAGTTTCAACTTCAATTTTATCAGTTATATCCATTCTATTAAATTCTAAAATATCAAGTTCACTGCTTTTGATTGTAATTGATCTAGTACTGTCCACTTTTGTTCTACCTCACTTTGTTGATTCGTTTTATTTGATGGAAAATCAAGTTGACTTACGTTAGTTAATCTTTTTAACAGATTGACGTTTTCTACTGCCGCTTCTCTTATTTGCTTAGCAATATCTTCATGTTCTTTGTAAGAGTGTACTACATAATCGTGTAAAAGATTAATTAAAGCGTCGTATTTACTGACCGTTAATTTTTCTTGGGTTATTTCTTTCTTGCCTTCCACTAATTGTAGAAATGCATATGGATCAGCAGCAAGCCTTAAACCATTATCAATATATGATGCTTGGATATTTCCATTCTCAATCGCAGATAAATTGGCATAACTAAACCCTAAAATAGCTGCAAACTCTCTAACTGTTAGATTATATTTCTCTCGAATGCTTTTGACTTCCTTAGGTGATAATAATGAAAATCTTTTCCTGTATAAGGCATAATCTTTTTCAATATTCTTATCTGGATTTTCAAATGGTTCAAATAATTCTCCATCAAAAATTCTCTCATAATACTCGTGTTCAACTTTATAAAATATTTCCTTTTTAATCGTTACATCTTCTACTAAAAAAACCTTTTTATATTCTTCAACTCTTCCAGTTTCTCTATCATATCGTTCAATCATCATATTATTTCACTTCTCCTTTAAAATCGAGTGGGAAGGAATCAATTACCTGTTCTCTCGGATGAAATGACATATAGCCGCTAGTAAATGTTTCATTTTCCAGTATTAATTCTAACTTCACATAAAGTAATTCACCTTCTAGTTCCATCCCGAATTCAACAACTGTGCAATCACTTATAAAATGATGGTCTGAAGGCCCTCTAAAATAGTGCTTTGCTTCTATGTTTTCAATAACAAAGTTATGCATAGACGAATTTTTCCAACCTATACTTTTTAAAAAAATTGACGTTTTACGTTTCACTTGTGAGTAATCTATTTTACCAGCCTCAGCACACTCCTTAAAGTTAAAAAGGAACAAGTTGACCTTAGCTAATAGCGCATCATTTTGCATTCATACACCTACCAACCCTTGTACGTTACTTATAAGTAACATTGTAACACACATTGTCAATGTAGAAACAGCATTCTGTTTTTTAGCTACATAAAAAAAAGCCTATATCCAGCCAAAGGACATAGGCCAATATCACGCAACAAAGTGAAGCATGACAAACATGTAACTAAATCATACCACCAGCAGTCAGCCGTTCAATAGATTATCCATCCAAACAAACGAACAAGCACTTAGAATGCTCCTGTGCGCATAAAAAAAAGCCCACCTCGGAAAAAGATGGACTTCGATTTTTCAACCCTAACGTTAGTTTTGAAAAAAATAGAAAAGAAGTATTAATGAAAAAATTATGAACTCAAACATGCAAAAACTATAACAATATAAAAGGTACCTATATTATAACACATTTCACCTAATAATCCCACTCATCTTCCGACTTTTCTTCTTGCATGTGGATTGCTAGTTTTGAGCGGCTGGACGGATTTAATCCTAGCTCTGCGCCAAACAATCGCATCTGGCTTGCTTGTTTTTCCATTTTCACTAATAGCGGATGGGCCGAACCATCAATTAGAAATCCGTCTTGTGTAACAATCTCATTCATCTTGATATATTTGTCGTACGAATCGGCATAAATTGCCAAATGCTGCACGTCCGTATTATTAATTAGATCCACACTAATTAGTTCTTGCTTGATAAAATTAAACACTTTCTTGCCTTGTGGGCTTAACCACTTTGGCACTGTAATTTTATTCGTCTTGCCTTTTAATTTTTCCTCTGCTAATGCACGTCTTTTTAACTCGAAGGTGTTCCGTTTGCACGGATTTCCGTCTAAAAGCTCTAAACGTGCGCTTTTTGCTACTTTAGCTATGATATATTCCTCCTTTTAAAACTCGTTAAATCGGCTTTTGTGTAAACGAAGGGATGCTCCGTTCTTTTTCAGCCCCTTATTAGCCGTTTTAAGAGGTAGGGGGGGCAGTCTAATACCAACATACCCCACACCTCTACAACGTCTTACGCGTTAAATTGTTGCGATACGGAACGCATCAGGGTTTAAAACATGTGCATCGAACTCAGTCGTCAATACCGCTTGTACATTTCCATTCTTCACAATCTTTCTAGTATCAAACGCACTACTAAAATAATTAATATTATAAAAATTAAAGTCGCCTACAATCGGTTTAGTAGCTGCATCGATGAAAACAGTTGGATAACCAAACAATGCTTCTGCACTATCACCTAAGCAACACTTACCAGCATCGGCTAACGTCTTACGCATCGCTTTGAATTCCGCTTCTTTAACAACCACGGTAGCGTTCACTCGGTTCTCATAAGGTAGTGCATCAATTGCAGCATTGATTGACTCATACAAATCTGCGCCCGTTACTTCCTTGATACCATTAGAAGCATCGTAGAAATTCCCTCCCTCTGTGCCTGCTTGTGGTGTAGCTGCAAACATAATATCCAACTCTTGTGCTGATACATAACCAGCTAACAATAGTTGAGTCTTTAATGTGAAATCAGTGGTTGCTTCCTCATCGAATGAATTAATACTTTCAGATACTTCTACATATAGTTTAGATTTGCGTTGTCGATAGCTAACGGACTTACCTTTAAGATTAATTACTTTGGCTTCCACTCCGTCCTCAATTAGTTTAATGTCTGTGTCTGGTTCACCAGCTAACATTGGGAACTTATCCAACGAACGATAATTTGTTACATCGATGTAAGCTAGCAACGGATTGAGTAACGTGCGTTTCTCTAGAATAATCTCGCCTAACTCTTTAGCTAAGAACGCATCACCATCATTGACAGCAACACCAGTGGTAGCTAATAACGCTTGATTGGGATTAAGCAAGAACGAACTGATTTGCTTGCTTTCCACTTTAGAGATATGTTCTCTGCCGCTATGAAACATTTTAGTCATTTTCTCTTGCTTGGCTTCCATTGCCATATTTGCCTGTTTACGTGCAACTGCATAAGCTGCCAAGTTGTCTTTATTTTCATAATCCTGTAATTGTTGTTCGTAATTAATCATTAATAATAAACTCCTTCTTTAACCCGTGTATTGGGTTTTCTTCTTTTCCGAAAACATACGCTTTCGTTTTATCTATTGTAAAAATATAACTTCCAGTAAATTGATCATAACGTTCAAAGTAAAGGCAATTACCTGCACGACAGATAAACGCTTGGGCATCTCGTTCCCTTAGTTCGTCTGCTACTTCAAACACTGCTTTGCTAAGTTGTTGTTCAATCTTAATTCGTTTCTTACGATACGCCTGCATCTTAATGCCGAATGAATCAGCTAACGCTGCATCGGTCACTGGTGTTTTTGTTGTGTAATCCTCGTGGTATCTACTCCACTGACCACCGCTTGCGCCTTTCAGATACTTCTCACCAAGAAACGCCACATCTTCACGATCTAACTTCTTTAACGCATTGAATAGCAATCTTGCATTTTTGCGTTCGTAATCTTCAAGGTCGTTGATATGCTTTTGATAATGAAACCAATGCCGCAATAGATACGACAGTCTAATAATCAACCCAAAGCACCAACCAATAAATCTAAATCCTCGAAGATGTTATCCGTCAAATAGATTTCTTCTTCAGGTGGTTCATACCCAAACAAGAAAGCAATAGCCGTTTCAATCTCTTTGATTTCATCAATGAACCCTTGTGAGTAATTACCATCTAAAACGCTTTGACGGTCACACTCTGCCAACTTAGCTAAGTAATCGTTGAAATACTTACGTCTAACTTTCCATCGGTTCAGTTTGCTTTGAATGCTATTAATCGCTTGCTCGTGGTCATACACCAGTAATTCAATCTTAGGCGCTTCTGTGTGAATTGTTAAACCATCGTAAACAATTCTAGTAGCTAACGAACGATGGTAGACCCATCGCATTAATTGATTTGCTTTACGTTCTAAATAAAAAATAATCTCATCCAGTTTTAAATACTTGTTGATATACTCATCGTTCACTGCAAAACCTACTTTCAAAATGTTTATAGAAAAAGGACACAAACAACCGTTTAAATGGTCGCTTGCATCCTTGGGTTTTTCCTCTTTAGGACTGATATTTAACTAATAAAATTATATCATTTTTTCAGTGATTTTTCTACGTCCTTATCAGTTAGAAACTGCTCTGTACGTAGGATTTGCGTTGCTTTTCCCTTTTTGAATTTGATAACAATCTCGCCATATTCCACTGCTGGAATGTTTGTAATTTCGCTATCGGTATCTACGTAAATCTTTGTAGTCATCGGCGATTAGCTCCTTTCATTTTCTTCTCGTAAAATGCAGCTTCTTTTGATTTCTGCTGCAACCATTCAAAACTCAACTGCTCGGCTTTCGGTTGGGGCTTCTGGTTAAGTCTGTCAACTTGTTTCAAACATGCTCTTGTGTGTTCGGCTACTTCTTCGGTTAGATACTCCATGAGCAACTCGATTCGCTGCTCTTTTTGTTCCTTGGTAAATTCATCACTGCGTGCAATTTTCCAAATTGTTGCTTGTGCCTTTAATGCCATACTTTCCTGAATTTCTTTAATCTCGCTCATTTTCGCTCTCCTTTTTTACATCTCATTTGCTAGAATTAATGTTTCTCCTCCGTTTAAATCATAGACAGTATATCTAACATAGTTGTTCAGTTCGTCCATTTCGATAATAGTTGCTACTTTACCTTTCGCATAAGCAAATGCTGCCGCTTGTGTATCAAACCATTTTTCGTGCATTACCACTTCTGTTTCGGTTTCTGCCTTAGCTAGTAGATACTTCATTTTTGCTCTCCTCCTCTTCAATATCATCTAAAATTTCCAGTAATCTGTGGTAGTCGCTCGGATACCTGTTAAAGATATGCAACCCAACCACTTTCGAATAATCATTCGTTAATCGTGCTTGCATAATCGTATCCAGTTCAGATTGAACCACTCGGATTAACTGACCCTTGCTGCGTTGCTTCACGCTATTGCTCAAGTTAGTTAATGTCATGTCCCATCTCCTTTCTGCTTTTTTCATCATACAATTTTATTAGTTTTACTCGGTAGACTGCAACAAGTTTTAGACTACTTTTGTTCAAGTTTTCCGCTTGCAAATACTGCTAAATATGTAGCATAATCACAACCTAACAAAAACCGCTGAACCCCTTGCGCCCCAACGTTTACAGCCCACTTTTTCATTTTTATTAAATGGCCCTATTGTTCGCTTCAATTTCAGCTAATTCTAGATACAAATTTCTAACTTCTTCAGCTAAATTTTCGGGATCAGTGTTTCCTGCGTTAGCTTCCAAAATCGGTAGTACTAATTCTAAAATTTCCAAAATTCGTTTAATCGAAATCTTGCTTTCGTTCATGATTTCTAAATAACTTTTATCTGTCATTTTCAAACGCTCCTTTGTACCAAGCGTAGCGATAACCGTAGGCGCTTTGGCGTTTTCCATCGCAGCATTCTCTAATGTGGTTAATTGCTACATCTGGTCTTGAATTGTATTCATCTAAAATAAAATCTGCTAGTGAGTTCAAGGTTAAAATATCATGTTCACACGTTAGAAATAACCGTTCACCATCTAAGCCGCTAATTTCAATGAAACGATAACCAGTTTTTTCAATGTTTCTTTTAATATGACTTTCTCTTGCTCGTTCCTTTTTAGTACCATGATTGTTGTTTTCTTTATAAGTACACCACTCAAGGTTGGTCAGTCGGTTATCGTCTTTTATCTCGTTGATATGATTAACGATTAAACTACTGTCGTCAGTCGGTGCGAATGCTTGCAGCACTAAGCGATGGACTTGGTAAGTGATAGCTCTTTTATTCTTTCAAAGACCGACCGATGAATAACCGAACCCTCTATCTGTAGCTTTCAAAATCCGCTCTTTTCCACGGAACAAACTTTTCACTCGGCCACTGTCAGATACTTGATAAACGCCGCCATAGTCGGCAATATCTTTCCAAGTTTCAATCATTAATTCCCAACCTCCTTGAATTTAATTAAATAAATCCAGTCGCCATCGATAAAGTTTTGATCTAGAATTTCAAATGGTTCACCGCTATAAGGTCCTAGATACCGGACCTCTTGCACATCATAACCGCCTTTTTGAAAATTCCGTTTAATATCAAATTGATTTTCGTAGGAGGTCGCATAAATCTTTAACCCTTTTTTTATCATTTGGATTAAAGCATCTTTGTTAAAAATCATTTGTCAGCCCTCCATTCGTAGTCTATATATTGCTCTAGCGTGTCTTGGGCATCTTGCAGAAACAACGCTAATAAACCCTCACTGTATTGCTTAACGTCTTCACAGTCGCCCCCTGAACGTATTACAACGCTAACAAGCACTTCTGACCAGCGTTCCCAATCACTCCAAAGTTGTTCGATTTTCTTTTCCAATTCTTTGGCCGTTAGAAATTTATCGTCATAGTAATCGACTAATTTACCAATTTGCCAAAAACGATACTCAAATTCTTTCTTTACGTTTTCTTCGATTGTCATGCCACTTCTCCTAGTTCTGCAATTAATTTTTTCCCAAGCTTTTCGAACTCTTCATACATCCGTGCACAAATTCGTTTCACTATTTCTAACGTTGTTTCTACTTTGTTGATAAATATTAATCTAATCAACACTACAAGAGATGGCTTACCAGTCGCTTTTTCCACTCCGCTTTTTGCCCGAAAAAACTCATATTTTAAATCCGACTCAATTTTTCGCAATAACTCTTTATCATTCATCATTTTTCCTCCTTATGTGCAGACAGCAGACAGACAAGCAGACACCATTACAGACACCAAAACCACTACTGCCGCATGGTTTACGCCAATTTGCCTGCTCTGTCTACACAATTTTCCCTATACACTTTTAGAGGGCATATAGCTATATAATTTACTCCTTTAATAACTCTTTAATAGATAAGTGACAGACAAAGCAGACAAATCACGTTCCCTCTTACTCTTGCAAGGGGTTTGCTTGTCTGCTCCCCTGTCTGCTACCTTGTCTGCTTGTCTGCTACTTGCGTTTATACCCAGTAGATGTTTTTTTGCCAAACCTCAAACCGTTTCGCTTAGATTTCACCCAATCGGGCAAGTTATCTATAATCATTCTTATTTTGTTGTCACGTTTATTGTTTCGCCCAAGCGGTTCGTCAAAACCTTCAAGCGATAAATCTCTAATTCGAATCCGGTCGCGTTCTACCAAATCGTCTTCGTGGTATGGTTTATTACCAAGCGTTTTTCGTTCACCACTTAACCAACCTTGAACGTAACTTGCTCGCTGATTGTCGTTGTATTCATAAAAATCAAAAGGCACCGGAACGGCTAAAACATCCATCACGATTTCTTCTATACTATCAATCGTTAGAAAGCTTTCTCGATATTCGTCTGCTAACTGCTCGACTTCTAAGAACAATTTTTTTCGGTCAATCTGCTTGTATTCGTGCATAGCTTCAGCCCAAACCTGAGCGACTTCACTATCTGTCAAATTAGCCGGATGAATCTGTTGCTGCTCTTGGTTCGCGCGATTCGGTAGGAATCTGCGGTTTCCGGTTTTGTCTATTAAATGAGTTGTAAGGTTGGTTGTACGTGAAATTACAAAGGTTCTCGCACGTTTAACCGGCCGTCTTCCGTACGGCACGCGATATTCAAATGCTTTTTGAGTTGCAAACTTCTTCAAGTTCTCAATTCCAGTCTTTCCGGATACAACCATCTCGTCATCATTCACACACCACGCGGCCATCATTAAAATAATATCGTCCGGTTTGTCGAATGTTTGCATTGAATCAGTGTAATAATCCTCAAGAAAGAGTTTCTGCAGTAGCGTTGTTTTCCCTGTTCCGGTATCTCCCACAAGATCTAAAACGAAATCAAACTTCTCTTCCGGATTATAAATCCGTTGAATTGCACCAATTAGAAAACATAGCAAACTTTTGTGGCTATATTCGCTTTGTTCAACACCTAAGTAGGTGCTAAGCAGCGTTTCTATGCGTTTGTTGCCGTCCCACGTTTTCTCTACGCCTTGCAGATACTCCTTGATAGGGTGATAACCGTTCAAGCGTGCAGCGATTGACACACCGCCTACAATGGCGTTGGTGCTTGGTGTAAAATCATAAGTCTGTTCAATAAAACTCGTGACAACGTGGTTAAAAGTATCTTCTAATCTGCCAGCATCCAATGAATTTCCGTTTAACGTGATAGGCTCTTTCAAGCATTCTTCATAAGTAAATTCATTAAAAATCAACTTCCCTTTTAGTTCTTTGTGATTCTTCAAAATTAATTCTAAATTATAAACGCTATTATGATGTGGCGTGTGGTCTTCTCCATAGGTTCGGAATTTTCTTTCAAATCTATCATCTAAATTAACAACTTTTTCCGTGTGCCGTTTCACTTCACGCTCAACTGCTTGCGATTTCTGCAGTTGAGCCAAATCTTTTAATTCACTCATATTTAATCAGACGCCCCCAATTCTTTTTTAGCAATACTTATAAACGTTGCTTCCACTTCAGCTTCCGCCAATGGTGGATTGAAGTAGCTATTTGCGATTTTCACTAACTCTAGTGCCATTTCCACATTCACTTGACGTGCAAGCAAACCACCGGTTATCTGAGCAATACGGTTGTTTCTATTGCCATCTTCGCAACCTTCCACTAAACTTTCTAAAAGCATAGTCGTAGATGTTCGTTTCTTGCTGCCACCCTGCTTAAAACTTTTACGTCTCTTAACTGATGAGTTTCCTTCTTGCCAAACACCGGCTGCTGCCACTAAATCTCGAGTAGGTACAAGCTTATCAACTTTATTCACGATCATATCTTCTTTGCTAACGTATTGAGTTAACACTGGCAAAGCTTGCAACTGCGACCAAGTTCCGTTGGACTTGTCCGGTGTGCCTAAGATTCGATTGAACACATGGCAATTCATGAAATTGATAACATTCGAATAAACCCAATGGTCTGCAATCGGTGCGTCCAGTGGCAAAACAAAGCGGTATCTAACGCCTTTCACACAATGGCTGAAAGTTGGATAAAGAATAAATTGAATTTCTTCAAATTGGGACGTAACGCAATCCACTAGCTCTTCTTTAGTAACTACCACATCATCTAAATCTAGTACCAAACAATCACGCTGAATCATGTTTTTGTTTTTCCGAACCGGAACTTTCATCTCACCACTTATGAAGCAGCGAATAGCATTTCGTTTAATTTCGCTTTGTTTTTCCTTGTCGCCCGGAACTTCAATGTACTGCGGTTCGTATTCATCAAAGAATTGCATGAAACTCTTCTCGATTGGTTCAGTTAAATATGAACTGTTTGCAAATCCTGTGTATATCATTATGCTTTCACTCCTTTTTTCTCCACTGGTTTCAATGTCGCTGCGTAAAGTGCTGCACACACTGTAAAATCAATCATTAACCCTTGCCCACGCCAATGCAGCAACGGCCAAATTTGTTGAAATGCTATCGTGTAAATCACGACAAAAGTCACAATTCTAAAAATATGTTTTGTTTTCATGGATAAATTCCTCCGATTATCTTTATTAGTGTTTCAATTTCTGATAAAATGGAGAAAAGGCGTTTTGCCTAAACTCCATTCTTTTTTTTAACTCAATAATCGCTTAACCTTATCTGTCGTCTAAAACTTTGAGATTAAGCAAACCTCAATCATGCGAATGCTCCCCAGCGTTGCGTGATTTTTTCTTACTTCTGATTTTCTTTCATGAATCTGTCGCACTCTGCTTGAGAGATACGAACGACGGTGTCTACAACTGTTAATTTAAGACCATTCGGGACATATTTGTTCATCATCGTATTGTAAGCAACGCCAAGATATTTAGCAGCATCTCCCTTGTTCATGTAAAGCGGAAAATCATATTTCTTCTTAATTCGCTCAACTTCTTCAGCTACTCTTTCATCAATATGTGCATCAATTTTCGCTAGAATCTGCTGATACGCTGCATCTTCAAAATTTAGTTTGTCGATAGTTAACTCCATTTTTGTTTCACCTTCTTTCAAATTATTTTGCTACGGACTCATAAATTTTTTCTTTTACCGAAAAATCGAGGTCGTATTTTTCACGCATACACATTAATTCAACCGTTTCATCTAAAATTGGTTCACGATCAACTAGCATTTGTGGACTCATAGCAGATTTCTTCATCATTTTTGAGTAGCCGTGCTTATTAGATACTGCTTTATCTGCAATCGAATTAGCTTTCATATACTCGAGCTTTGAAGCATCTGGAAAATTCTTTTTGATTCTATCCATAGCTGATTTTTGATGTTCTTTATCAAACATCTTGAAGACCTCAAAAGACTCAAGCCCACTCTTCTTGCGTAGCTCTTTGATGACTGATTTAACCCATCGCTTGAAAGCTTTAGCTTCTTCTTTTCTTGATTTAAAGATTAATTCGTACACGCCAGTTTCAGAAATGACTAACAAATCTTGATTACCACGCACGGTATATATAGTAGATATACCCTTTTCATCATCATCAAGACTTTCGATAGCTTGACTTGTATTGATAATCCCTAAAGCTGCAGCCACATCTTTAGCAACTGCCCACCACTCGGTTTCTTTTTGAACAAAACGAATTTCGTTCTCGTTAAAAATTTGAATCTTCATTTTTGTTTCCTCCTAATAAAATTATTAATGTCTAGCGGTTCTAATCCTGCTTTCGCAACGCACACCGCTTACCTTGTGTCCTCAGCTCCGCTATATCCGATTTTCAAAGGCTTTGTTTTTTACTTTTATTTACTTATTAACTAAAAAAAATCAGATCAATTGTAATATCTGGAAAAATCGGTAGTAACATTTGCTTAAAAATCAGTTTCTCATTGTCGGAAAAAGAAATTTTCCCTTTTTCTTTTAAATAATAAGCTTGTCGTGAGATGCCGAATTTTTCAGCGACATCCGCTTGAGTTAAATTAAGCATCTTACGATAACCTGAGATAGTTATGTTTGACATCTCGCCACCTCCCTTTTTTATTTACTTTTGTTTACAAATTCAGTTTAGCAACATTAAAAGTAAAAGTCAACAAAATTATTTACTTAAATTTACTTTTCGGATATACTTATATTAGAAGGAGTGTGCTTTAATGACTACTTATAATAAAAAAGCGGTTGGTGAAAGGATACGTTCTATCCGTATAGGGCTTGGTTACACCATGGAAGCTTTCGGAGAAAAACTAGACACAAGTAAAGGTGCGGTTAATAATTGGGAAAAAGGTAAAAGCTTACCGAATAAACCACGCCTGAAAAAAATCGCTGACCTCGGAGGAGTTTCCATTACCTACTTATTAGAAGGAAAACGAACTTTTATTGATCACGAAGATTGGGAACTTAATGCAGGCATTACTGACACTGATGCGGCAATGAACACATTAAAAGATTTTTTACGTGATAGAGTTGACCCAAGATACTTGGAAAGTCTGTCTAAAGATGAACTCATCTTATTGCAAAACACTTTTGCTTTATATGCTCTAAAACGCCAAGGGAAAATTAGCTCGTTGGAGTCTATGAATAATTTTATTAATGAGTATTTCGGATTCTTTCAAGCAAAACACATCGTTGCAAACATCAAAAATGGCGAACGTGTAATTAAGCCAAAATATGGTTCATTGGATGAACAAGAAAACAAACTTAAAGAAGCATTTAATAACTTGCTAAATAGCTAAAACCCAATCACGCTCCCCAGCGGTTGCAACAAATTGGAGGGTTTTACAATGCAGATTACTAAATACACAACAAAGAAAAAAGAAGTTCGGTATAAGGTTCGTGCCTATCTTGGTATTAACCCACTCACGGGCGAACAAGACAAAATTAAGAAGCAAGGCTTCACAAGTAAAAAAGAAGCCCAGTTATACGTCCAGCGCCAACAAGTGGATTATGAAACTCACGGGTTACGCAAACAAACTAATGAAACATTTGAAGAAATTTATCAGCTCTGGCTCGAGACCTACAAGACCACTGTTAAAGAAGTTACGCTAATTAAGACCACGATTAAATTTGATAAGTGGATTCTTCCTAAGTACGGTTGCCTGCGCATAAAGGAAATAACGACAAAAAATGCCCAAACCATCGTTAACGGTTGGGCTAAAATTACGGATCAATATAAAATTTTACATTCGACTGCAAGCCGTGTATTCGACTATGCTGTAAACCTTGGCGTGATTGAACGTAATCCACTGCGATATGTTATGATGCCAAAACGTGAAACAGATACCACTGATAAGAAGGTCAAGGCCTACACAAAAGCCGAAGTCTTGGCGTTGTTTGGCTATATGGACGGATTAGAACCAACTTATAAGAATGATTTCAACCATACGTTACTACGGTTCTTATTTTATAGTGGTTGCCGTGTCAGTGAAGCATTAGCGCTAGACTGGTCGGACATTAATTTCACTGATAACACCGTCACGATTAGCAAGACTTTAAGCCAATCCAAACACGGTTACAAGGTTTCTAGCCCTAAGACTGCTGCTAGTGCTGATTCCATTCATCTTGATAAGACAACCATAGCCATGTTAAAACGTTGGCAAGTGAAACAACGGGCGTATATGCTAACGTTAGGCATTACAGACCCAACTATGATTTTCTGTGGCATCTACAAGGAGATTGTTACACATCACGCCATTTATATCAGGTTGCAGACCATCACAAGGAACGCTGCTATCCCTTTTCTTGGGGTACACGTCACAAGGCACACACATGCAAGTTTCTTATTAAGCAATGGTGCATCTATGGTGCAAGTGAAGGAACGGTTACGCCATACCAAAATCAGTCAGACCATCGACACATACGGCCATTTGTCGAAGGAAACCAACAAAGAAACGATAGAAACACTCGTGAGTTACCTCGGTTCTTAATCAAAACGGGTCACTTCACGGGTCACTTTTACAAACAAAAAAGGAGAAAGACCGTCATAATAGGCTTTCTCCCACTTTTTGTTATTATTGTTCTTCTTCGGTCATGAAGGTATTGAAAACTTCTTCAATCATGTCCCATTCTGCTTCGGTTTCGATTTGCTCTAAATCGCCTTCAGTTCCATCTTCGTTTTCAATGTAAGCATACGCTTGTAACTCAACATCTTCTTCTTCAGGAACTCCAGCTGGGTAAAGCAATACATAGTTACGACCAAATTCTTCTTGGCCATCAATCGTTAATAAAATTTCGTACAACGTTTCATTGCCTTGATCGTCAACTAAAGTGATATGTTCGTGTCCTTCATGGTTATGATCGTGGTGATCTGTCATTTTTTCGTCCTCTTTTCTTCAACTTAAAATAGTTTTTTTCCTGGACCATCTAGATAATTTTGTAAAATCATCACCGCCGCGACTTTATCAATTACCTTTTTGCGTTTGGCCCGTGAAGTATTGGCTTGCTCAACCAACATTCGTTCAGCTTGAACCGTTGTTAACCGTTCATCTTGGTACGCAACAGGCAGCTGGAACAACTTCTCAATCGCTTCCCCATAAGCTAACGAGGCTTCTGCACGTGGCCCGATTGAGTTATTCATATTTTTGGGTAAGCCGACCACAAATTGTTCGACCTCGTACTCTTTGACCAATTCGCCTAATCTTTCGTAGCCAAATTCGCCATTTTCTTCATTAATGCGGATGATTTCTACGCCTTGAGCGGTCCATCCCATCGGATCACTCACCGCAATGCCAACCGTTCGTGAGCCCACATCAAGTCCCATAATCCTCATTATAAGTTAATCCCGTGATTTCCTAAATAATAACGAATTAATACTTCTAATAATTCATCTCGCTCATGACGACGAATGAGGTTACGAGCGTCGCGATAACGCGGAATGTAAGCCGGGTCTCCAGAAAGCAAGTAGCCCACGATTTGATTAATTGGATTGTATCCTTTTTCTTCTAACGCACGATAAACAATCGCTAGCGTTTCACTTACTTCTTTTTTCCGGCTATCATCAAAGTCAAAACGAACTGTTTCATCTGTAAAACCCATTTTCGACACCTCTTTTTCTTTATCCTAGTCTTGATTGTACGAAAACAAAAATAAAATGACAATCAAGTACTTCTTTCCTTCTCTATCATAACAAATTTTTATGGGTTTTTTATGAAAAATCGGGAGAATTCTTTATTTTAAGTTACTTTTTTTAGTAATGGCTACATCAAAGTGCCCAACGACCACTACGTATGATAGTGTGCATTAATTTTTACATACTCATAACTCAAATCACAGCCCCATGCGCGACCTTTTTTATTACCTGCATGCAAATTGACTTCAACTAAAATTTCAGGTGCTTGTAATTTTGTTCGTAATGCTTCTGAATTAAATTCACTCGGTGTCCCTTGGATAAAAATCGGCACCTGACATAAAAACAAATCCACTCGTAAAGGATCCACCAAAACCGGTGCGTTGCCCACCGCAGACAACAAGCGCCCCCAATTGGGATCTGCGCCAAACATCGCCGCTTTGACTAACGAAGAACCCACAACAGCTTTAGCAACGATATTAGCCGCTTCATTCGTCGTAGCGCCACTCACTTGAACTTCAACAAGTTTCGTCGCCCCTTCACCATCTTGGGCAATTTGTTTAGCCAAACTCACCATAACTTGCTCTAACAGTTGATAAAAGCTCTTTACAGCTGGTGTGCCCTCCTTAATTTCTTCACCACAAGCACCACTAGCCATAATAAAACAACTATCATTGGTTGACGTATCACCATCTACCGTGATTTGATTAAAACTTTGATCGGTCGCTTGTCGTAAGAGCTTTTGTAATAACGCACTAGAAATGTTGGCATCCGTTGCAAGAAAAGCAAGCATCGTGCCCATATTAGGATGAATCATTCCCGAGCCTTTGGTCACCCCCGTAATAGTAACTGTTTCTTCTCCTAACAAAAAGTTCCCGGTTGCGCCTTTAGTGGTCACGTCGGTTGTCATAATTGCTTCTTGAAAATCAACAAGCGCCTTTTTTTCTAACGACAGCTCGCTGATTCCTTGGCGAATCGCTCCCATTGGTAAATGCTGACCGATCACCCCCGTTGAAGCCACAGCAATTAGTTCACTAGAAACACCAATTCGTTGCGCAAACAAACGTTGCATTTCTAAGGCATCCAACCATCCTTGTTCACCAGTCACCGCATTGGCATTGCCGGAATTTACTATAATCCCTTGGAGTTTGCCTTTCGTCAGTACAGTTTGCGACAAAACAACGGGTGCTGCCTTGACTTGATTTTTCGTAAAGACCGCGCCTACACTAGCAGGAGCAAGCGTGTAAAATGCACCTAAATCCAATCCTTGGCTTTTAATGCCTGACCTCACCCCACTAAAATAAAATCCTTTTGGAATAACTAATTTCCCCATCTTACGTGCCTCCTTTTTCTTCATTTAACCACACCGATCGTAAAAAGGCTTTCAAAACACTTCAAGAAAAAACCATCAACCGCTAATCGATTGATGGTTTTGGTCTTTACACTGGTACGTCAACGAGTGCTGGTTTATCACCCTCATTGATAAAGTAAACTTCATACCAAGTTAAGAATGTAAAGATGGTCCAGATTTTTCGTCTAGCATCGGCTTTTTGGTTAAAGTTGTCAGCCAACATTTTCAAGATGGCTTCTTGATTAAAGAATTCATTGACGTAGTCTTTTTCAAAAGTAGCACGCACAATTTTGTAATATTTTTCTTCTAATAACCAGTCTTTAATTGGGACTGGGAAACCAAGTTTTTCACGGTTATACCAAGCTTCTGGTAAATGACGCGCTGCCGCTTGACGGAAAGCATATTTCGTATTTTCCACATTGATTAAATATTTACTTGGCACTTTTTCTGCCACATCCATTAAAACTTTATCAAGTAGTGGCACCCGTAGTTCAAGTGAGCTAGCCATTGATAATTTATCGGCTTTCAATAAAATGTCTTTTGGCATCCATTGATGCATATCAAGATATTGCATCTTGCGAATTTCCGTCATATCTTGAACCTTATCATAGTGAACACCGACAATCTCTCTGATCGACGTACTTTCTTGATAAGCTGGTTGTAACAACGCTGCTGCCTCCTCTTCTTCAAAGACTTTGGCTTGGCCGATAAAGAATTCTTCAGCTGGCGCAAGTGAAGTGTATAAGTGTAATGCGCCACGGAAGGTTTTATCTTTAAATCCTTTAGATAGTGTATAACGCAGATTTTTCGGTAATTTTTTCATTCCTTCAGCGACCACTTTAATCGCTTTTGAACGAGTGTGATAACCGTAAGCTGAGTAGCCGGCAAATAATTCGTCAGCCCCTTCGCCACTTAAGACCACACGAACATCGCGACTAGCAAGTTCAGCTAAGAAGTACAAGGGTACACAAGATGGATTGGAATCCGGTTCATCCAAGTGATATTGAATCACCGGGAAGTATTCAAAGGCTTCATCACCGGTTACCACCCGTGACGTATTGTTTAAATCAATCATTTCAGTTAGTTTCTTGGCTTCAACCGATTCGTTGTACGTTTTGTCACCAAAACCAATTGAGTAGGTATGATCTGGTCGTAAAACGGCCGCCACATAACTTGAATCCACGCCGGATGATAAAAACGCGCCGACTTCAACATCCGCTCGACGGTGGGCATCAATCGATTCCACAACCGTTTTATCAATTAAATCAACGGTCTCTTCTAACGTTAAGTCTTCATTTCTTTCTTGCATATCCCAATATTGTTGAATATCTAACTGCTCATTTTTATAAGTAAAATAGTGGCCTTCTGGAATCCGAAAAACATTTTTGAAGAACGTTTCATCCAAAGCTGAATATTGGAATGTCATATAAGGTTTTAAAGCAGCTTGATTTAGTTCTTTCACAAAATCAGGATGCTTTAAGAAACTCTTGATTTCTGAACCATACATGAACGTGCCGTTCATCTCTGTATAATAAAATGGCTTAATCCCAAAGTGATCCCGCGCACCAAATAGTTCTTGTTTTTTACTGTCCCAAATCACAAAAGCGAACATCCCGCGCACTTTTTGTAATAATTCCACGCCATACTCTTCATACCCATGAAGAAGGACCTCAGTATCGGCATGGGTTTTAAAAACATGCCCTTTAGCAATCAATTCTTCACGGAGTGCTTGATGGTTATAAATTTCACCGTTAAATGTAATGACCATACTATTGTCTTCGTTATAAATTGGCTGTGTGCCGCCTTCTAAATCAATAATACTTAAGCGGCGAAACCCAAGTGCTACCCCTAAGTCAACGTGTTGCCCAGAGCTACTTGGCCCACGATGAATAATCGTATCCATCATTTCTTTAATTACTTCTTCTTTTCCTTTAATCGGTGCTTGATTCACGAACCCGACGATGCCACACATAAATTCCCCTCATTCCCAAATACCAATTACGAATGAATCCCATTTCAATCGTAATCGTGCTTTTCTTCATACATGCATTTGATTATAGCATATCTTACATTGTTCTTTTAGAATTTTTTCAAGCGATTTCTGTTAAAACGAACGATACACATACTGATTTTCCGGTGGTTCAATTAATTGGACTTTATCAACTGCAACCATTGGCAAATCACGCTTAAAGGGTTGATAAAATTCTGATTGGATCACACCTTCAATATGAACCCAATCATCATCGGCAACCTTTGTTCCTTCAGGCATCGACACCCGCAAACCAAAGACACCCGAATCAGCCACGCAGTGAATAATGCCAAAACGAAAAACAAAATCATCCAGCGTCTCATCTTGTTGGGCATGATAGACAAATCCTTCAAAGACCACTTTGCGACCAATAAATTCACTAGGGTAATTATAAATCAGTTCCATCACTTCTAAATAATTCTCATCCGTAATTTTCAAGGTTCCTTCATCACCATATTCTTGCATTAAGTGATCCATCTGCTCTTGATAATCACCTTTGTTATAATACAAACTCGTATTCGGCTGTAAGTATTGGGTTTTCATCTCTGGATCTCCCACCGATTCTTTACTCACGGGAAAGTTAAACCCCTTAGCATCCACAATCGTGGTATCCAAACTCACCGTTGGGAAAAACAACCCAATAATAATCGGTAAGGCCAATAAACCATAAGCTATGACGCGTTGATAGCGCTTGGTTAGTCCATGTTCATGACCATCGTGCGTATGGTGTTCATGCTTGGTATCTTTTACCCAAAGACTCAACTGCACCATTGCTAATAAGAAAGATAAAATCATCGATAAAATCGCTAAATAACGATAATGAACATTGATAAATTGATCGAGTTTACCTGTCAATTGCAGATACATCATTAGTTCAAAATACCCGGTTAAAATTAAAAATCGAATCATCTTTACACCACCATCGCATAAAATGTGACGCAAACAACGATAATGCCAATCATTGTTGCGATAAATTTGGTACTAAAATAACGTTTCATCATCAAGAGATTTTTAATATCAACCATCGGGCCAAAGACTAAAAAGGCCACCACGGGTCCCGTACCAAAAAGACTTAGTAACGAAGAGCCAATAAACGCATCGGCTTCTGAACACAAAGACATGGTAAACGCTAAAATTAACATAATAATGATTGAAAGAAATTCCGTTGAACCTAGGGTCATCATCACACCCGTTGGCAGATAGGTCTGCATGGCCGCAGCGATTAGCCCACCAATCATCAAATAGCGTCCTGTATCAAAAAATTCATCTAGACTATGGATTAACACATGGCCGATTTGTTGCTTAAACGACACGTTTTCTTCTAGATGATGGTGGTGTTCACACTTGTGGTGCGGCTCATTGGCTAACTCAGCAACTTCTTGTGCTAGTTTTTGCTTTAAGACATCGCCGCGATAAAAATACGCAAGCCAAATCCCAATGACCATTGCCACAAACAAGCTACCGACAATACGTAAAAAGGCATAGTGAAGAGTGTTCCCAAACGCAATATACGTTGAAAAAATAACAATCGGGTTAATAATTGGCGCTGTCAACATAAAGGCAAAGGCCGTATAAATTGGCACCTCCTTTTTAACAAACTGATTCACAATCGGGACAATCCCACATTCACACGACGGGAAAAAGAAGCCCAAACCACAGCCCATCGCAATTGAAGCAATTTTATTTTTCGGTAACCAACGATTGACTCTTTCCGGGGTTAAAAAGACATTTAAGGCACCTGAAATCACACATCCAAGTAATACAAACGGTAACGCTTCAATCACAATTGATAAAAAAATCATACTCATTTGTAAAACGGAATTTGGAAGTTGATCAAACATAACATTCCTCCCAATTCGATTAAATTTATTCGGGCTCTACTATACCCCCGATTGCCAACCATCACAAGAGGTTTTACGTTAGTTTATTAATCTCTTTAAATTCCAGTGAGCTTTTTATCAGTAAGTCGCGGTAAAAAAAAGAAGCTAGTAACATCGAAATGTCCTAACTTCCCTTGATCAAACTTGCTCTTCACTGTCCAAACCAAAGTCTTGTTTTGAATTTAAGAAATAAATCAATGTTTGTAATTCATTCGTTAAATCAACATTTTGGATAAGTACATGTTTCGGAGCGGTTAAACGTTGCGCCGTAAAATTCAAAATCCCCTTAATCCCACATGCGACCAACTGATCGACAATTTGCTGGGAGAATGCTGATGGGACTGTCAAAATAGCCACATCAATGCGTTGAATTTTGATTTGTTCCGCCATATCGGCCATTGGATAAACTGGGATACCATCGACAATTCGCCCCACAATCGCTTCATTAACATCAAAGGCGGCACTGACACGAATACTATTACTTTTGTGAAATTTATATTTTAACAAGGCACTACCTAAATTGCCGACACCGACTAAGGCGACATTGGTCATGCGATCATCATTTAAAGTTTTCCCAAAAAAATTCATGAGATTTTCGACATCGTAACCGTAACCACGTTTACCTAATTCACCAAAGTAGGAAAAATCACGCCGAATCGTCGCACTATCCACTTGTACGGCTTCGCTAAGTTCCGTTGAAGAAACTTTTTGTTTTCCTGATTGATGTAAAATTCGCAAATAGCGATAGTATAACGGCAAGCGTTTCGCTGTTGCCTTTGGAATTGCTTGATCTTTCATTACTTGTCCTCCACTTGTGAAATTTTCACTTTCAACGTTCCTTATCATACCAATAGTGGCTACTTAATTGCAATATTATTGCTCAAAATTTGTGAAATTTATTATTCACGGCTCGCTTCACGCTGTCGCGAGGAACAACAAAATATGATAGACTACTAGATGATGCTTCACTCCGTCAAAGAATGAAAAAAATAGAAAAGAGGTCGCTTATGATTTTATTACAGGCCAATCAAATTGCCCGCTTATTCGGTGCAGACGTCTTGTTTGAAAATATTCAATTAGAAATTAGTAGTCATTCGCGCATCGCCTTAGTTGGTAGAAACGGTGCCGGAAAATCAACTTTATTAAAAATCATCGCCGGAATTGACCCCGCTGATCAAGGAACAATTGCCAAAAATAAAACGGCTACCTTAGGATACCTCGCACAAGATACCGGTTTAAATTCTGATGCCACGATTTGGGAAGAAATGCTTTTGGCTTTTCAAGTCGTTCGGCAAATGGAACACCGCATGCGTGACCTAGAACACCAAATCAGCGAAACAGCTCCGGCTGCGAGCAATTATCAGAGTATTTTGAAAGAATACGATCAATTACAACATCAATTTAGTGAAAAAAATGGTTATGGTTATGAAAATGAAATCCGCTCAGTTCTTCACGGCTTTAAATTTGATGAAACCTTTTACCACCAAAAGATAGCTACTCTTTCTGGTGGGCAACGAACGCGCTTGGCGCTTGCACGGATGCTTTTACAACAACCCGATATTTTAATATTAGATGAGCCGACCAACCATTTAGATATCGAGACCTTAGCTTGGTTGGAAAACTATTTACAAAGCTACCCTGGTGCGCTACTCATTGTTTCTCACGACCGCTATTTCCTCGATAAAGTTGTCAATGAGGTTTATGAATTAAGTCGTTCCAAGATGCGCCATTACAAAGGAAACTATAGTCGTTATCTTGATTTAAAGGCCGAACAACTCCAAAGCGATTGGAAAGCTTTTGAAAAACAACAAGAAAAAATCAACAAACTAGAAGATTTTGTGGCCAGAAACTTAGTCCGGGCATCAACTACGAAACGTGCCCAGAGTCGTCGGAAACAACTGGAAAAAATGGAGCGCTTAGACCGTCCACAAGGGGATGAAAAATCCGCTCATTTTCTTTTTGATATCGAAAAAATTTCGGGGAATGTCGTCTTACAACTAGAGAATGCCGCAATTGGTTATGAGCAAGACATCCTCGCACAACCTGTTCATTTAGATATTCGCCGAAAAGATGCGATTGCCCTCGTTGGACCAAACGGGATTGGCAAATCCACCTTATTAAAGGCGCTCATTGGTCAACTCCCCTTTATCAAAGGACGTGCTCAACTCGGTGCCAATGTTTCGATTGGCTATTATGACCAACGGCAAGCTGATATAAAAAGTAACAAAACCGTCTTGCTTGAATTGTGGGACGAGCACCCCACAACGCCAGAAGGGCAAATTCGCAATGTTTTGGGCGGCTTTTTATTCTCAGGCGATGATGTCGAAAAGTCCATTTCATTGTTAAGTGGTGGTGAAAAAGCACGTGTCGCCTTAGCCAAACTGGCGATGAACAAAGAAAACTTCTTAATTCTCGATGAGCCGACCAATCACCTCGATATTGATAATAAAGAAGTCTTGGAAAACGCCTTGATTGATTACGAAGGGACCTTGCTTTTTGTCTCCCATGACCGTTATTTCATCAACCGACTAGCAACCAAAGTCATCGAACTTTCTGAAAATGGTAGCCGCCTGTTTTTAGGTGATTACGATTATTATCTGGAAAAGAAAAAAGAAGAAGCCGAAATCGCAGAATTACTAGCTCAAGAAACAACTGAAAAAAGTGTTTCTACCGGAAAGAAAAATTTCCAGCAAAGCAAAGAACAACAAAAAATTTTACGTTCACTGACAAGAAAAATTGCTGAAGTCGAAGAAAAGATGACATCTCTTGAAGCAACGATTGCTGAACTTGAAGTGGCTATGACTAATCCTGTTCTAATGGATGATCATTATCAGTTGAATCAACTTAACACACAACTAGAAACAGCTAACGCCCAGTTGGAAGAACAATTAGAAGCTTGGGAAAAATTAAGTCTTGAACTAGAAGATTTTAACGAAGAATAATAAATAGCACGTGGATTAGTCAATGATTAATCCACGTGCTATTTTTTGTTACTTAATAATTGTTCAATTCTGGTTAACTGTGCTTTAACATCACTTAACTCTTGTTTTAATTCATTGAGTTCACTATCTTCTTGTACCGCACGAATCGCGTCATTTTTACGACTAAAATACGAGGTAATGGTCGAGGTTAAAATCCCGATAAAGCCAATTCCGAGAAGCATTAAGACAGCGGCAATCATCTTACCCGCATCGGTTTGTGGGGCTAAATCGCCATAGCCAACCGTGGTCACCGTAACAATCGCCCACCACAATGAATCGGCAAAACTCACCCCTTCAGCCACCGAAAATAATCCCGCTCCGACAATAATAATCCCGAGACTAACATAGAGCACATAGATAAAACCGTTAGTGTAAAGAATACTGCGTTTATTGCGCGATAACTTGCCAAATAAACCGACAATCCGGGCGATTCGATTCAAGCGTGTAATACTGCCAAAATGTTGAATATTAAATGTCAACCAAATGAAATTTAATGGTAAAATAGCAATCAAATCAAAAATGTTTTTACGAAAATACAGCCGTTTATTCGGTGCTAAAATTAAACGTCCAAAATAATCTAGCGTAAAAAGCCCCCAAAGCAACCCATCAATCCACATATAAGGCGTTTCATTAATTCGAAGCACGCCTGCAAAATCTAGCAGCATCAGCATGATCCAGATGATCGACATGGCTAAGTTTAACCAATGATATTGGGTGTTGTATTCATTGAGTTTTCTTTGAATTTTTTTCAACATCGGTTTCATTTAACCAGCTCCTTAATCTTATTGTATGCTAAAAAATTGCCTTATGACAAGCAAAAATCAGCCGAATCTTTTAGTCGGCTGATTCATTGTGTTCCTTCTGTTTTTCTTTGACGGCTACCCAAATTTCACTATAGACACTCCCCATATCAGCTTGATAATTAGTAAATGAAATTCCTGGAGCCGGCACCAATTCATAGTTGGCTGATGGTAACCATTCGGTATAAATTTGTTGATAGGTCGCCTGTAGCGTTTGTGGGAACGGGCCAGTGTTGGGGAAAATCGCCCATGTATGACTGGCAACTTTGACTGTTTCTAAATCAGCATAGGGATTTTCTTGACTGGTAGCAAAACCAATTATATGCGTCAGCTCACCACTTTCACTTTCCCATCCTTCATCAAAGCTGTACGAGGCATTTAAAACTTGTTGCGGATATAAATCACCCAGTTCATGCATCTCCTCGCGTTGTTTCGGCGTGATCGTTGCCGCTAATTCTTGAATTGCTTGATTAACTCCTTCAAATTGCACCGGTACCCGTTTGGTGACTCCGACTAGATGAAAGGCCGATTTTTGCTCAATTTTATATTCCATGGAAACTCCTCCTCGAACTTGAATAAAAAAAGTAAGTTTTGGAAATGAAATTAGTTGTTGATTCTTAATAACTTCTGACGGCAAAAAACCCGAAAACTCACGAAACGCTCTGGAAAAACCTTCCACCGATTTGTACCCATATTTAAAAGCTAATTCGGTCACTTTCTTCCCCTTGACCAATTCCTGATTTGCACAAGCCAAGCGCCGTTTTTTCAGGTAGTCATTTAACGACATTCCCGCAATGAAGAGAAAGGTTCGTTTTAAATGATAGGCCGACATCCCGAGTTCTTTGGCTAAAAAATCAGCAGAAAGACTTTCTAATAAATGTTCCTCAATATAATCCATCAAGGCGTTTAAGTCTTGTACCATCGATTCACTCCTCACTTACATCCTTAGTTTAACAAATTGGAAGTTTTCCTACTTGATAAAAC
>JBKEDL010000061.1:0-30492 GCA_047975385.1 Enterococcus sp.
TTCACGATTAGCGAAAGCAATAACGGCAAACCAGTGACAGTTGTGGCAGATGATGACTTTGTCAATTACAAAGGTCGTGCGGAATTAATCAAGAAGGATGCGGACGGCAAAGTTTTAGCCGGAGCGGAATTCAAAGTCGTTGATTCAGAAGGTAAGGATGTTCAAACCGGCTTAGTATCTGATAAAAACGGTAAGGTGAGTGTTGAAAATCTAGCACCAGGAAGTTACCAATTTATCGAAACGAAAGCACCAAACGGTTATGTGTTAAACAGTACGCCAATTGATTTCACGATTAGTGAGAGTAATGATGGGAAACCAAGTGTGGTTAGCGCAAGTAAAAACTTTGTGAACTACAAAGGATCAGCCGAATTAATTAAGAAGGATGCGGACGGCAAAGTTTTAGCTGGAGCGGAATTCAAAGTGGTTGATTCAGAAGGTAAAGATGTTCAAACCGGCTTAGTATCTGATAAAAACGGTAAGGTGAGTGTTGACAACTTAGCACCGGGAAATTACCAATTTATCGAGACGAAAGCACCAAACGGTTATGTGTTAAACAGTACGCCAATTGATTTCACGATCAGTGAGAGTAATAATGGGAAGCCAAGTGTGGTTAGCGCAAGTGAAAACTTCGTCAATTACAAAGGCTCGGCCGAATTAATCAAGCACAAAGAAAACGGCAAAGCTTTAAAAGGTGCCGAATTCAAAGTGATTGATGTAGACGGAAAAACCTTTCAAGAAAACTTAGTTTCTGGTTAAGATGGTAAAGTGAGTGTTGATAATTTAGCACCAGGAAGTTACCTATTTATCGAAACGAAAGCGCCAAATGGCTATATCTTAAACAGTACGCCAATTGATTTCACCATCAGTGAAAGTAATAATGGGAAGCCAAGTGTGGTTAGCGCAAGTGAAAACTTCGTCAATTACAAAGGATCGGCCGAATTAATCAAGCACAAAGAAAATGGCAAAGCCTTAAAAGGTGCCGAATTTAAAGTGGTTGATGTAGATGGTAAAGACATTCAAACCGGTTTAGTTTCAGATAAAGATGGAAAAGTTACAGTTGACAACTTAGCACCTGGCACTTACCAATTTATCGAAACGAAAGCGCCGAAAGGGTATATCTTAAACAGTACACCAATTGATTTCACAATTAGTGAAAGTAATAACGGCAAACCAGTGACAGTTGTAGCGGATGACAACTTTGTCAATTACAAAGGGTCAGCGGAATTAATCAAGAAAGACGCCCAAGGTAATGTATTAGCCGGAGCGAAATTCAAAGTGGTTAATGCCGAAGGTCAAACCGTTCGAACTGGTCTAGTTTCTGATTCAGAAGGAAACGTGACGGTCAAGAACTTAGCGCCCGGAACTTACCAATTTATCGAAACGAAGGCGCCGAAAGGGTATATCTTAAACAGTACGCCAGTTGAGTTTACGATCAGTGAAAGTAACTCAGGTAAACCAAGTGTGGTTAGCGCAAGTGATAACTTCGTCAACTACCAAGGTTCTGCGAAACTAGTTAAAAAAGATAGCGCAGGGAACGCTTTAGCGGGTGCCGAATTTAAAGTGATTGATTCTGAAGATGAACTGGTTCAAGAAAACTTAGTCTCAAATAAAAAAGGGCAAGTTGTAGTGAAAGATTTAGCGCCGGGTGAGTATGCCTTTGTGGAAACAAAAGCCCCAACTGGCTATATCTTAAACACTACGCTGATTGAATTCACAATCGATGACAGTAATTCAGGTAAACCAAAAGTGGTTACCGCAAGCGATAACTTTATCAACTACCAAGGGTCAGCGGAATTAATCAAGAAGGACGCTGAGGGTAATGCTTTAGCGGGTGCCGAATTCAAAGTCGTTGATACCGAGGGCGAAGTGGTACAAGAAAACTTAGTTTCAAACGATAACGGAAAAGTAACTGCACAAAACTTAGCTCCAGGCGAGTATAAATTTATCGAAACGAAAGCCCCAACTGGTTATATCTTGAATCCAACCGCGATTGAATTTGAAGTTAGTGCCGCAAATCAAGGTGAACCGACAGTTGTGATGGCAAGCGATAATTTTGTCAACTACCAAGGGTCAGCTGAATTAGTTAAGAAAGATGCAGCCGGCAAGGTGTTAGCGGATGCCGAGTTTAAAGTTGTCGATACTAAAGGTGAGACCGTTGCGAAAGACCTCGTATCAAACAAAGATGGAAAAGTCGCAGTGAGTGGCTTAGCTCCGGGGGCTTACCAATTTGTGGAAACGAAATCCCCAACTGGCTATGTTTTAAATACTGAACCAATTGATTTTACAATTGCTGATCAAGCAAGTGAAACACCAGCCGTTGTAGTGGCAAGTGATAATTTTGTCAACTACCAAGGAAGTGCGAGTCTTGTGAAAGTCGATGAAAACGAGCAACCATTAACTGGTGCTGAATTTTCAGTAATTAGTAAAGAAACGCAAAAAGTGGTTCAAGCAAACTTAGTTTCAGATGAGCACGGAAAAGTAACTGCACAAAACTTAGCACCAGGTGAATATGCCTTTGTCGAAACCAAAGCGCCAACTGGTTACCAGCTAAGTAAAGCAGAAAAAGACTTTACAGTGGCAGCTTCAGCTCAAGGGAAACCGCAAACGGTTGAAGTTGGTAATTTTGTGAATGAATTGTTACCACCAGATGTTGTTGAAGTGACAGAGGGGTCTCACGATGGAACTCACGGCGGATCGCATGGTGGTTCATATGATAATTCGCAGGATAATCAAACAACCAATAAAGCGAAGGCAACCAATAGTAGTAATCAAGAAGGTCGCTTACTACAAACCAACAGTCAAAGTAATCCAATCCTTATGGTGATGGGACTAGTATTACTAGTATTAGCAGTTATCGCTGCTTACATTTATCGTAAGAAACAACAAAACTAAATCAGCGAACTTAGTTTTAACAAGTCAATTCTCAGCTGGGAATTGACTTGTTTTTTGGTGTATAAGGGATAAAGTTTTCACTAATTGACAGCAAAACCGAAATTTAGTAATCTTACTTATAGGTAAGTAAGGTTCGGGGGTGTTTGTATAAATCGAAAGAGACAAATTATTCAACTAGCAGTTGCATATATCAAAAAAGAAAGTTTTACACATTTGAGTTTTGAACATTTGGCCCAACAGTTAGCTGTGAGTAAAACCGCCATTCATTATCATTTTAAGACGAAAAATGATTTAGGCCTAGCGGTGTGTGACTATCTGATGCATAATTTGACGGAAGAATTTCATTCGTATCAAGCAAAAGGCGTAAGCGAGCCAATGCAATTTTTGCGGCAGCGTATTGGTCAAATTGCCGCAGATGAAATTTGTCCAATTACGAGTTTGCAATCAGATTTCTTTGAATTCTCTACGGAACTGCAAGCACAAATCAGTGAATTGACCAATTTAGAAACGGATATTTTTACCCAAGTAATCGCAGAAAAGTATGGTGCAAAACAAGCCGATTATTATACGGGAATTTTTCTTTCTTTGATGAAAGGAAGTTTGTTCTATCAACGAACAATCCCAGGTGATTTTCGCGAACGTGCCTTACATTTTATGACTGAAAATCTTAATTAAAGAAAGAGGAATGACATGAACGAGAAACGTGTTGTAGTAACAGGGATGGGCTCAATTTCGGCCCAAGGAAATAATCCAGATGAGTTATGGGAACAAATTAAAAATGGCCAATCAGGGATTAGTAAAATTACTTTACCGGGATTTGAAGAAATTGGTTCACAAATTGGTGGCTGGATGCCGAATTTTGAGGCGAAAGAATTTCTGGATCGCAAAGACATCAAACAAACCGACCGTGCAACTCAGTTTGGTTTAATTGCCTCAGAACAAGCTTTGGCTCAGGCACAATTTAAAGCTGAAGATTTTGATTTAGATAAATGTGGGACGGTGATTGGAACCGGGATTGGTGGCATGAGTTCACTTTTGGAAAATAATGAAAAATTAGTCGAAAAAGGTCCCCGGCGCGTATCACCATTAACCGTTCCGAAAATGATTGTGAATATGGTAGCCGGATTTGTGTCAATCAAAACTGGTTTTCGCGGGATGACAATGACGCCCGTTTCCGCTTGTGCGACGGGAAATCAAGCCATTGGGGAAGCCTTTTTAGCGGTGAAATCTGGTCGTTGCCAAGCAGCCTTAGCTGGGGGGACCGAAGCATCGATTTTACCATTGGCTTATGCTGGATTTGACAATATGCATGCGATGTCTACGAGAAATGATGCTCCCCAAAAAGCATCGCGCCCCTTTGATCAAGAGCGTGATGGCTTTGTGATGAGTGAAGGTGCTGGCGTGCTTTTCTTAGAGGAACGTGAACATGCGCTTGATCGTGGTGCGCACATCTTAGGTGAAATCGTTGGTTACGGGATGACTTCTGATGCGTACCACATGACTTCACCAAGTTCAGAAGGTGCCGTGCGAGCAATGCAAGAAGCTTTGAGCATGGCTGAGGTCAAGCCGGAAGAAATTATCGCGATTAATGCCCATGCAACAAGTACTGGTGTCGGTGATATTTCAGAAATCAAGGCCTTAAAAACGGTTTTTGGTGAGCATGCGCAAAATCTAAAAATCAGTGCTACCAAGTCGATGACTGGGCACTTATTGGGCGCTGCTGGTGGAATTGAGGCGGTTATCGCTTTAAAATCATTAGAAACCGGTATCTTACCACCAACGATTAATATGGAAAATCCTGATGAAGCATTTGATTTAGATTGCGTGGCTAATCAAGCGATTGACTATGCAACGGACTATGTTTTATCTAATGGTTTTGGTTTTGGTGGGCATAATTCGACCGTACTTTTCAAAAAATAAAAAACCATCTTTCGTAGGTCAAGGCTTACGAAAGATGGTTTTTTTTATTAGTTCCTTATGAAAACTAATTTTAGGGGACTGATTAGGGAAGGCAGCGACTGGTGTGGGATGATTGTGGGTAAACAAGATATCATCAGCTTCAGGTTCTTTAGTCGTTTTGAAAATGCCCTTCTTTTTAGTCCCATCAAAATCGGTTTCAAAAGCAATTTCACTTGTTGAAAGGTGATAATAAATAATCTCAGGTAAGACGGCCAAGCGGGCATGAATACCGGTTGTACCGATACCTGTATTGACCGATAAAAGTGTTTTTTCTGATGGCCAGTATAGACCGTGGGTGTAACGGCGAGCGCCTTGGACAACTTTGCGATAAAAAGGAAGGCGAATTTGCCCACCGTGACTATGGCCTGCTAAAACTAAATCATACTTGGCTAAATCAGGAACTTGGTCAATGCGATCAGGTTGGTGAATCAGCATAATTCGCCAATCAGATGTAGGCAAATTGTAAAGATATTTAGGGTGTCCGCCTAAAGCATCATCGACACCAGCGATACTAATCGATATCTTTTGATCAGCCTGATAATTCGTTTCGTTAACTAAGAGGGTAAAGCCCGCTTCTTTGAGGACCTCAACGATGAAGTGCTTGCCATCGTGTTTATAATCATGATTTCCGAGGATGGCAATTTTACCTTTCGGTGCTTGGAGGCGTTTCAACTTTTCAATCAATAGCTCGGTTTGACTACTGGGCCACCGTTGATAATCATCGATTAAATCACCCGAAAATAAAATCATATCCGGTTGCGTTTCTCTGAGTGAACGAATTAAGCGATTAATCCGCTTGGGTTTAAACCAATAAGAAAAATGAAAATCACTTAAGTGAGCGATAACCAAATCCGTCTGTAATTGGTACATATCATAGGCTTTCGAGATATCGAGAACTTTTTGTTTTTCTTTACGAATCAAGTAACGCCGTTCTCTTAAGCGGCGTGGTTCAATAAAAAATGCGTAAAAGATGATGCTTAAAGGAACTGAAAGTCCCAAGAGTAATATGAACATTTTTTGTGCCCCTTTTTTGCTTCTTATCTACTAGAATAGTGGAAAAAAAGTAAAAAAGCAATCGAACAAAAAATTATATTTGTATGAAAGGCAAGCAAAATCGGCAGAAAATCAGTCAGGAGACCGTCACTTAACCTAATTTTTGTAAGGTTGAATTGGCAAAATGGAGACCTTCATTTTGCATCACTTCGTCAACGGTTAAGCCTTGAGTAAGTGCCAGTTTCACAATTCGACTGGCTGTTTCGTAGCCTAAAATCGGAGCTAAACGCGTGATTGTGCCCGTGCTTTTGGCAACATCTTGGTGACATTTATCGCTGTTGACCGTGACGTCTTTAACGCAGTGCGCAGCAAAAGTAGTGCAAGCGTTTTGGAGTACTTGGCAAGTTGCAAATAGATTATGGAAGATCAAGGGTTCAAACGCATTTAGTTCTAATTCTCCAGATTCGGCCGCAAAGGTAATAGCGGTGTCGTAGCCAATCACTTGAAAAGCAACTTGACTGACAACTTCTGGAATGACTGGATTGACCTTTCCAGGCATAATCGATGATCCGGCTTGTTTTTGGGGCAGGTTCAATTCGTTGAAGCCACTCTGCGGACCACTTGAGAGTAACCGAAAGTCATGGGCAATTTTGGATAAGGTGACCGCCAAAGCTTTTAATGAACCCGAGAGAGCCACAAAGGTATCAAGGTTTTGGGTAGCGTCAATTAAGTTTGGACTTGGTTGAAACGAACGCTTGGTTAAATGATTTAAGGCTTGATAAAAACTCTTTTGGTATGTTGCCGAGGCATTGAGACAGTTACCAATCGCCGTTCCTCCCATATTTAATACATAGAGTTCAGTTGCACTTTTTTGAAGGCGCACTTTGCAACGTTGAAGCCCACTGGCAAAAGCTGCGAAACTCGCCCCCATCGTTGTCGGAATCGCTTCTTGTAATTGGGTACGGCCAATTTTGGGGATATCAGCAAAGGCAATTGCTTTTGCTTCAAGCGTTGCAATTAACAAATCAATGGTTGGGGAGAGTTCTTCTAAATAGTTAAGCAAAGCGAGCTTGCCGCCACTAGGGTAGACATCGTTGGTGGATTGACTTTTATTGACATCATCTAAGGGGTGTAAAAAGGTATACGCCCCTTTTTGATGCCCCATGAGCTCTAACGCGCGGTTGGTAATCACTTCATTCACATTCATATTGGTTGAAGTTCCGGCGCCACCTTGAATGGGGTCAATGATAAATGCCGTATCTAATTTTCCTGCTTGAATTTCAGTAACAGCTTGGCGAATACTTTGAACTTTGTCATTGGTTAAGGTACCATCTTTCCCATTTGCAATGGCGGCAGCAAGTTTGATTTGAGCGATGGCGTGGATAAGTCTGAGATCGACCGTTTGACCTGTAATAGCGAAGTTTTGTTTGGCTCGTAATGTGTGGATTCCATAATAGGCATCAGTGGGGATTGGTAAGGCTCCTAAACTATCTTTTTCAATTCGCATCGTAGTAACGCTCCCTTATTGTTTGATATGTGATAAAATATCACATAAGCAATTGGTATACTAGCTAGTTTTTTATTTCTTTTCAGAAAAAAAGCAAATGCTAAAATTTACTTTCGAAAAAAAAGCAAAACTAAAGAAAAGTAGAAAAGAGGAAAGTGGTAGTGGATCAATTAGATAAACGAATTTTGAATCTTTTACAACAAAGTGGTCGTCTTTCAATCAAAAAAATGAGTGAACAGCTGTATGTCACACCACCGGCGATTTCTCAACGCGTCAAACAATTAGAAGAAGCTGGCGTGATTACTGAGTATCAAGCCAAAGTTGAATTTGAAAAATTAGCATTAGCAATTAAGGCGTATATCCATGTCGCGCTGCAACCTAATCAAAAGCCAGAGTTTTACCCCTTTATCGAAGCCATCCCAAATATTTTGGAATGTGATTGTGTGACTGGGCCATATTCGATGTTAATGAAGGTGGTCTTTGAAAACACCCGTGAGCTAGATCAATTTATTAACGAGTTGCAAAAATTTGGCAAGACCAATACGCAAATTGTTTTTTCGACACCCGTGAAAGAGCGGGGCTATCGCTTAGCAGAATGAGTGAAAAACATTAAAAAGTAACGAATTTCAATCAGTAAGGCATTCTTTTCTTATAAAATATGCTACAGTTAAGAAAAGGAGGGGATTGTGTGATTTTTGATTCACATACCCATTTAAATGTAGAACAATTTAATGAAGATATCCCAGAAACAATCGCACGGGCCAAAGAATTGGGCGTAACTGAGATGGCGGTTGTGGGCTTTGACGAAGCGACGATTGCAAAGAGTCTGGAACTCAACCAAACTTATGACAATCTTTACAGTATAATCGGTTGGCACCCAACCGAAGCTGGAAGTTACACGAAGGATGTTGAACAACGACTTCAAGAACAATTAACCTTACCTAAAGTGGTCGCACTTGGTGAAATTGGTTTGGATTATTATTGGATGGCTGATCCAAAAGAAGTTCAAGAACAAGTTTTTCGGCGTCAAATTGCGATTGCTCGTGAGATGAATTTACCGATTAGTATTCATACAAGAGAGGCGCTAGCAGATACCTACAAAGTCTTAAAAGCAGAAAAAATCTATGACATTGGTGGGATTATGCATAGCTTTAGTGGTGATTATGAGTGGGCGCAACGTTTTTTAGACCTCGGGATGCACATTTCCTTTAGTGGGGTGGTCTCATTTAAAAAGGCGTTAGATGTTCAAGAAGCGGCTACAAAAATTCCTTTAGAACGGATGCTTGTTGAAACGGACGCCCCTTATCTTGCGCCCGTGCCTTATCGAGGCAAACGCAATGAACCGGGCTATACCCGTTATGTGGTCGAAAAAATTGCTGAATTACGCAATCTTTCGTTGGAAGAGGTCGCTAAGCAAACGACGAGTAATGCCCATCGCTTGTTTCGGATTCAACCATGAGTAAATTGAAAGTTGAAGAAATTGTTGTCGTTGAAGGCAAAGACGATACGAGAAGACTGCAAGAAGTGGTTGATGTAGATACGATTGAAACGCTTGGTTCAGCGATTAATGAGGCGATCTTAGACCAAATCGAACACGCTCAAGAAACGCGTGGCGTCATCATTTTTACTGATCCCGATTTTTCGGGGGAAAAAATTCGCAAAACGATTATGGAAGTTGTGCCCGATGCCAAGCATGCTTTTTTACCACGAGAGCAAGCGGCACCGAAAAAACGTGGGACGAGTCTAGGGGTTGAACATGCTAGTGATGCGGCAATCTTAGAAGCATTACAAAAAATTGTGACTCCGATACTAGACGATGAACAGCTTCAAATCAGTAGACAAACGTTGCTCGAATATGGTTTAATAGCGGGAGCTAACGCCAAAGAACGTCGCGAAAAACTCGGTGATGAGTTGCGAATTGGGTACACCAATGCCAAACAATTGGAGAAACGTTTAGCCATGTTTCGCATCACCGAAGAAGAATTAGCTCGTGCTATGGCCATTGTCGAAGAAAATTAGTCAAAATTAATGGAGGAACATCCGTGAAAGATACCCGAGATATCGCAACACCCTCAAAAACCAAAGAGATTTTAACCAAACATGGTTTTACTTTTAAAAAAAGCCTAGGTCAAAACTTTTTAACGGAGCCTAATATTTTACGTAAAATCGTTGAAACGGGTGAAATTAATGAGCAAACCAATGTGATTGAAGTTGGTCCCGGAATTGGGGCTTTAACCGAAAATCTTGCGAAAAATGCGAAACAAGTTTTAGCTTTTGAAATTGATGATCGCTTAATTCCAGTCTTAGCAGACACGCTACAAGAGTATCCGAACGTCACGGTGATGCATCAAGACGTTTTAAAAGCGAACTTAGTGCAAACGACAGCGGAAGTCTTTAAAGAAGATTTACCGATTAAAGTCGTGGCCAACTTGCCATATTACATCACGACACCAATCATGATGCATTTTTTAGAGTCTGATTTAGCCGTTTCTGAAATGGTTGTGATGATGCAAAAAGAAGTCGCTGATCGCATTAGTGCCCAACCTGGAACCAAAGCCTATGGTTCGTTAACGATTGCGGTGCAATATTATATGGAAGCCAAACTCGCTTTCATCGTTCCTAAAACCGTGTTTGTGCCCCAACCAAACGTTGATTCAGCGATTCTAAAATTAACGCGTCGCGACAAACCGGCCGTTGAAGTGACCAATGAAAAAGCCTTTTTCCGTTTGACCAAAGCGAGTTTCCAATTGCGCCGTAAGACATTATGGAATAACTTATTGCATAGTTACGGCAAAGATGCCGCAACCAAAGAATGGTTAACAGCGAGTTTAGAAGCAGCGGGGATTGAAGCAACGCGTCGTGGTGAGACGCTCTCACTAGCAGAGTTTGCGAAATTAAGCAATGAAATGGAAAGTCGCAAAGCGTAGGAAATTTGATTAGAACATGAGCATTATAGGAAATTCCCCGTTTGATGCTTTTTATCAAATGGGCGATTTCTCTTAATGTCGATTGTTCTAATTTCTAAAGCTAGAGCAGCCGCGACAAAAAGTAGCTTGTGCATTTTTATAACGGGGCCGGGGGCAGAAATTGTTCCGGGCTCTTTGGCCAATGGTAAGTTCGGTTTGCTATTGGTTAGAATGTCTGATTAAGAGAGGAGTGATGAGATGAAGGATTGTCCGAATTGTGGCACTCAACTCAGTGATAACCCTAATTTTTGTTCGAATTGTGGTTACAATATCCTAGAAGAACGCCCGCAAGAAGAACGCTTTCGGGGGCGGTTGAAGCAATTATGGCCATCGAAAACAAATTTTAAGTATTTAGTGTCATTTAATCATCATAATTTGCTTTTAGTTACGCTGAGTTATTGGCTACTATTCAGCTTATTCTTTATTGGAGTACCCAGTTTGGCGCGTTGGGCAGTGATTTTGGTCGGAGGGACTTTGTATTGTTTAGGTATCATCCATCAAGGTCGAACCTTGCCAGTCAACATTTCCTTGCGCAAATTTTATCAAGGGTTTGGGAAAGATAAAATTGAACGAAGAAATAATCAGGTGCCAGACTTTGAGGAGATGGAAGACTCCCTTAAACAGAATGTGCTAACTGCCAAAAGAATCACTCCTGCAACGATTGGGCTATTGTTTTTCTCAGGAGTGAGTTTGTATGGCGTGCTCGGTTGGGGCTTTATCCGCCATTCGACGATTAGTTTGTTTCAGTATATTTCAACAGCTAGTCAAACCTGGAATTATTTCGAAAATACGTGGCCTGTGTTTGGGGAACGAAACGCAGTAGTTAGTAATTTAGTTGCGTTGTTAGTATTGTATGGCTTAGTACTTATTCCACTGGTGATTGCACTATTTGCTTTAACACAAAGTTCTCGCGGGAAAATATTTTCAGTGTTACTGTCATTAATTGAAGTTGCTTTCTTTATTTTTCTAGGAAATAAAGTCGTTGAGACGGTTTCTGGTTTTGGTGGGCGTTATACGAACAGTTTATTTACCAGTCTTATTCATCTCTCAAATGGTGTTTTAGGTTTTGCGGCCTATGCCTTGTTAATTGGTGCAATTGGGATGGTTATTTGTACGTTTGTTATCGTTTTTCAAGAATTGGAAGCATAAAAAAGAGGTGGCTTCTAAAATACCGTTTATGCGTCAAAAGGATTCGGGACAAAAAGATGTCCCGAATCCTTTTTTCTTAGACAGTTGTTAATTCATGTTTGCCATCAAAGAAATTGTTGGCAATGGTCACGCTCTCTAACGCATCTTTGGCATAGTAATCAGCACCGACGAATTCGCGATATTCTTCATTTAAAACGGCACCCCCAACCATAAAGACGACATCTTTAAGGCCCGCATCTTTGGTAGCCTTAATGGTCGCTTTCATGTTTTGTACGGTGGTGGTCATTAACGCACTTAAACCAACTAACTTGATTTCTTCTTGCTCAATCGTTTCCACGACTTTGGTGATCGGCACATCTTTACCGAGGTCGATGATGTCAAAGCCATAGTTTTCTAAAATCATTTTGACAATATTTTTACCGATATCATGAATATCGCCTTCAACAGTCGCTAGTAAAATCTTGCCTTTTGAGGTTGAGTCTTGTTCATGTTGGGCTAGATAGTCTTTCAAGACTTCTTGGGCTTGTTTCACCGCATCGGCTGACTGCATCAATTGCGGTAAAAAGAGTGTGCCTTTTTCAAATTTGGCACCCACTTCATTCAGAGCGGGAACAAATTCTTGATTGACGACTTCTAAAGGGGTCATTGTTTGTAATAATTTTTGCGTTTTGGCGGGCGTATCTTCTTTCCGTCCTTGGATAATCAGTGATTTCAAGGTGCCATCATCCAACGCTTTTTCAGGAGCGGGACCACTTGGTGTTGTGCCGACAGAGACCGCTTGGGTTTTCTCAATATAAACGGTCGCATCTTTATCCTGGTTATTAATGACGCGGATACTGTGAACGGTATTCATCATCACCACAGACAGTGGGTTGATAATTGGTGCATCCAGTCCAGCCCCGTAAGCAGCTGCTAAGAAATTACTGTTTAGTAACGGTCGGTTTGGTAAACCAAACGAAATGTTACTCACACCAGCAGCCGTTAAAACACCAAGTTCACTCTTGACTAATTTTAAGGTTTCTAAGGTTGCTTGGACGTGTTCTTGTTGGGCCGAAGCCGTTAAAACTAATGGGTCAATCATGATATCTTCTTTAGGAATGCCGTAAGTTGCGGCGGTCTCAACGATTTTTTTCGCCACTTTCAAACGACCTTCCGCGGTTTCGGGAATCCCATTTTCATCTAAAGCCAGACCCAAAACAACCGCACCGTATTTTTTCACGATGGGGAAGATTTTGGCCATACTTTCAGGTTTCCCGTTGACTGAGTTAATCAAGGGCCGTCCGTTGTAATGACGGGCACCGGCTTCAATGGCCGGTACCGAAGAGCTATCGATTTGTAGCGGCACGGTCACAAGTCCTTGAATTTCATGTAAGACATGAATCATCATTTCAGCTTCATCAATTTCCGGTAACCCAACGTTGACATCTAAAATGTCGGCCCCAGCTTGGGTTTGATCCAATGCTTCTTTTAAAATATAACTCATATCTTTTGAACGTAATGCTTCTTTTAAACGTTTTTTCCCAGTCGGGTTCAGGCGTTCACCAATCATTGAGAATTTGCCATTTAAGATATGCGTTTGTACACCCGAGGTTACGGCAGTCACTTTTTTATATTCCGGCGTGAAGTAGGCTTGCTTTTCAAGGCGTTCACGCAGATCGGCAATCATGGCAGGTGTTGTTCCACAACAACCCCCGACAATTTTAACGCCGTTTTCAAGCATGGAACTTACCGCCGTGCCGTATTCTTCCACGGTAATCGTGTAAACCGTATGCCCATGATCCATCTCAGGTAATCCAGCGTTGGCTTGAACCATCACCGGCACCTTTGAATAATCCAAGATTGTTTTAACCAACGGTAATAATTCTTCCGGGCCTAACGAACAGTTTAGACCTAAGGCATCGACACCTAAGCCTTGTAAGGTCAAAGTTGCGGTAATCGGGTCACAGCCAACAAAGGTTCGACCATCTTCTTGATAGGTCATCGTCACAAAAACGGGAAGAGCCGTGTTTTCTTTAATCGCTAAGACAGCGGCTTTGGTTTCTAGTAAGTCCGCCATGGTTTCGACTAAAACAACATCAGCACCGGCCTTTTCGGCAGCAATGGCTTGTTGTTTGAACAATTCATACGCGGCATCAAAGGTTAGGGTACCCATCGGCGACATTAATTGGCCAATTGGACCGATATCACAAGCAACAAAGCGAGCATTCGCCGCTTTGGCTAATTCCACAGCTTTGGTGATGATTGGTTCCACTTCTTCAGGTTTTACTTTGGTCGCATTGGCTTGGAAAGTATTGGTGGTGATGATATCAGCACCGGCAGCAACATATTCACGGTGAATTTCAGTGACAATCTCCGGATGCGAAAAGTTAAAGTATTCTGGTTGGCCGCCAATTGGTAAACCACGTTCTTGTAACATGGTTCCCATGGCGCCATCAAATAAAAGTTGGGTTTCTTTTAAGGCTTGTAAAAGGGTAGTCATCGGGCAGGTCCTCCAATTCTAAAATTACAATCTTTTAAGTCACAGTCCAAACAATCGCTGCGTTGACGCCGCGGACGCGCTTCTTTTTCATCGGCAAATAGTCCGGTAATCGCTGTGACTGATTTTCGTGGAATCATTAAAAGTGTCTGCGTTAAGTGAATGCCCAGTTTATTCGTCGCGTTAATGGTTTGTAAAAATTGTGGTTGAATCGCTAAAGGCAGATCACCATAACCAGGCGAGAAGCGGCGATTTAAAGTGAGGCCGGTAGCTTCGGGTGCTTGTTCGATATCACATTCGGCAAGATCAGCGATTTTTTCGATGTATTCCACACAACAAGAATCCAAAATCATCGCTTTCGTTAAGTCCGAAATTTCATATTGGCGAATCACGCGTTCCACTTCTAATCCTAGTGTTACACCTAACAAGGCAACTTTTTGAGCATGTTGTAAATGTTTGTAAATCGCTTTTCCTGGTAAGACGAGTTCGGTGCCTTCCACGACGATGACTTCTCGTTCAGGATCAGGATGGCAATTGAAAATCTGATAGGTATAGCGCGGTTTGGTGACTGCTTGGACTTCTTGGCTCATTTGGTCGACTAAAGCATCGATTTCGGGGGTTAATTCTTGATGCCGCTTGTAACCAAGGTAACGCAGAATTTCTTTCTTATTTAATTCCATGGCAACTTATCCTTTCAATAACTGCATTGAGGCTTGCGCAATTTCCGGTCGATTCATAGTGTAGACGTGAATCCCAGCGACTTTGTTTTTTTGTAAATCTTCCATTTGTTTTAAAGCATATTCCAGACCAGCAGCACGTAAAGAAGACAGGTCCGATTCATAGCGACTGATAATTTTGATTAAGTCAGCGGGGAGAGAAGAACCACACATAAAAATCATTTTTTCGACTTGGCTCCGACTTAAAATCGGCATGACACCGGCTGAAATCGGAAGGGTTACCCCAGCTTTTTGACAATCTTCTAATAACTGATAGAAGACGTTGTTGTCAAAGAATAATTGTGAAATCAGATAATCGGCACCGGCATTTTGTTTGGCTAGTAAATGTTCCATGTTCTCCCGAGCACCTAATTGCGTAATATGACCTTCAGGGTAACAGGTCGCACTCGCTGAAAACCAAGTGTCTTGTTTGATTTCGTGAATTAAGTCTTTGGCTAAATGATAATCATCCCAATCTACGGCATCATGCGGTAAATCACCACGCAAAGCGAGCACATTTTTCACTTGCTGGTCTTTCATTGCTTGTAAGATCGTAGTGATTTGTTTTTTTGATTTTTGGATACACGTTAAGTGGTGGAGTGCTTCAATGCCATAGCGCGCTTTAATTGTCGCGGCAATTGCTAAGGTCTGATTGTTACTTTCAGAACCACCGGCCCCGTAAGTAACACTGATATAATCTGGTTTTAATGCACCTAATTCATTAATGGTTTGATAGAGGCTATCAATCGAACTTTCTTTTTTGGGTGGAAAGACTTCAAACGAAACGACAAACGCTTTTTGTTGATACAGTTGACTAATTTTCATACCCATCCCCCATTACTTTATTCATTTTCATAATTTTAGCATAGAACAGTATAATTTCAATGATTTATGCATGTGTAAGCGGTGTTAAAGAGTGGTATTATACAAGTTGAAAAAAGGCAACATCAATATGTGAGGTGATGTCTTGACATCTTAGGGAAGAAACTCTAGAATAGATTTTATCTTAGATGTCTTGACAGATATCTATCTTAGGAGGAAAAATAAAAAAATGAAAATAAATTCTGTGCGCCGTTTAACGATTACGGCACTACTGACAGGGCTTGGGATTGTGATTCCCATGGTCATGCCTAAATTGGTGATTGGGCCGGCCTCATTCACTTTAGCAAGCCATGTTCCATTAATGATTGCGATGTTCTTTTCACCGGCGATGGCCGTGGCCGTGGCTTTAGGGACCGCTTTGGGCTTCTTATTAACTGGGTTACCGTTGATTATTACATTACGCGCCTTAAGCCATATTGTTTTTGCTTTTATTGGTGTTTATTATTTACAAAAACATCCTGGAATTGTTTTAAAAAATGGTCAATTTACGCTGTTAAACGGTCGTTTCCAATTATTTAGCCTAGTCATTGCGTTGATTCATTCAGTCGTTGAAGTCTTGGTAGTGATGGCCTTTAACTTTATTGGTAATGTGCCAGCTAGTTCGTATGAAGTTGGTGCGTTTTACTTCTTCTTCGTCTTAATGGGCGTCGGTGGTGTCATTCATAGTATTATCGATTACAATATCGCCTTCTTTGTCGCTGGAACATTGCAAAAACAATTTGAAATTCCTGTTTTTGCTCAAGCGAAAAAAGCGTACCGTCAACAAAGCCAAAGTTTGCAAGGAAATGAAAAATTAGCATAAGATCCAGGCACCGTGAGCAGAACAACTCACGGTGTTTTTTTGCTTCTGTTTGGTAAACTAGCAGTAAGGAAACACTTAGGGGGGAGAAGATGCGAAAAATCAATGTTCACTATCTTGGGCGCTTTGTCCTAATTGGTCTGATGAGCTTGCTTTTTTTTCAGTTGATGAGTGGTAATTTTTTAGCTAGGGCATTTCAATGGTGGGAAAATGTTGAACGCAAAGAAAGTCGTTCAAGTACCCAATCAAGTTCTTATTTCCCACCGGCCTCTTTAGAAAATAACGCCACCATCCAATTAGATGTCCCGCTCGAAAGTCAGTACACCGAACCAACCTTAGAAAATGGGTGTGAAATTACGGCGTTGTCAATGCTATTACAGTATTATGGTTATTCAACCAATAAAAATGAGTTGGCTCAGTTATTAAATTATGTGCCCGTCTATGAGAGCAATGGGCTACACGGCAATCCTAATGAGGGCTTTGTCGGTAATATTTATGAAGGCCTAGATGCGATGGGGGTCTACGTTCAGCCTGTAGCGCAAGTTGCACAAGAAGTAGTTACTAAGAAGCATCAAGTAATTGCCAATAAAACAACTTCTTTTACGGATATTTTGGCAATTGTCCGTGAAGGCGATCCAGTGTGGATTTTAGCAACCGTTGATTTGGTCGTTCCAAAAGCAAGCGATTGGCGGATTTGGCAAACCAATGCGGGGGAAATTCCGGTAACATCGCTCATTCATTCGGTCGTGATTACTGGTGTTAGTGAAGAGACGGTAATGGTGAACGATCCATACGGCTATAAAAATCGGAAAGTAGCGAAGACAACCTTAGCTGAAATTTATCAAGCGATGGATCAGCAATCACTTTATCTGCAGTCGAATCAATGATAACCGAACTTTTTTGTGAAAAGAATGTGAATGTGAGTTATCTGTGGTTGGATGTTAAGTTTTGGGAAACTTTTTCTTAAGTAAAGTTCGGTAATCATCAATAATTTAATTGAGTCTCTTCAAATATCATGCTATAGTAACTATGGACGAAATGTCCAAAAAAACAGAGTAGTTGATAAAGCGTTAAGTGCTAAAAGGATGGGATGTTGCCTTTTGGACGAAGGAAGAATCCGCGGTTTTATCAACGCATTCGCTGCATATTTTGTGTAGCAACTCGCTAAGGAGATGCTAGAAATGAAAAGAAAAGTCGACGCACACATGATTGCGATCATGGGATTATTGATTGCCTTAATGGTTATCTTGTCGCAAGTATTGGGAATTGAGACCCAATTTGTTAAACTAACCTTCACCTTTGTACCTGAAGTGGTGATGGCTATTTTATTTGGACCATTTTGGACCGGTGTGGGCGCAGCAATTGCTGATGTCACAGGCTTGATGTTGTTACCTAAAGCGGCACCGTACTTTTTTGGTTTTACGATTAATGCCTTTATTGGTGGATTAGTTTATGGTTATTTCTTTTATAAAAAAGAAATTACGTGGTTACGTTCATTTTTATGCGTGCTAACCAATACGTTAGTCATTACCCTATGTTTAACCCCAATTTGGCTATCCATCATGTACCAAGTTCCCTTAGATAGTTGGGCACTATGGTCGGTTCGCTTATTAAAAGCGGGCATCATGTTACCGATTGAAACGATTTTAGTTTATCTTGTGGCTAAATCGTTACCATATAAACGCTTTGCCAAACGTTTCATCGCGAAAGGTGAGGCGAACTAATAACAATTAGGCCTTCATCCCAAGGCCGACAACGGTGTATCTTAAGTGATAGACCGTTGTTTTTTTATTTCAGACAAGTATAATGACAGTATCCATAATTGAAAAGAGGAAAATCGATGACATTTGAAGCAATTTTACCAAAGTTAAAACAAGGCGAAAAAATTATTCGCGAAGGTTGGAGTGGGTTTGAATTATACGTAACGCTCGTTTCTGGTGATGAATTTGATGGGTGTCCCGTCACGCCGTACATGCTAATCAAGACTTCAGACGAAGGGTTTTCAAGTTTTGCGCCAACGGTTTGTGATATTTTAGCCGATGATTGGCAAGTCGTGACAAAATGACGGCAGAATTTACTGGTCAAGTCGTCTTAGTGAGTGGCGCGGCTTCTGGAATTGGTTACGCCCAAGCGAGAAAGTTTCTCGAGCAAGGGGCATATGTTTTTGGAATTGATCTTCAGGAGCAGGTGGCATTACTTTTAGAAGAATTCCCCCAAAACTATGATTATCTCATTGTGGATGTCAGCCAAGAAGCAAGTTGTCAAAATGCGGTTCGTAGCTGTTTACAACGTTTTGGTCAAGTTGATATTTTGTTAAATACAGCAGGGATTTTAGACGACTATCAGACCATTGAGCAAACAACGACCAGTCTTTGGCAAAAAGTACTAGCGATAAATGTTGATAGTCTTTTTTATCTGACGCAAGCTGTGCTACCTAACATGTTGTCCCAAAAAAAAGGCACCGTCATTAACATGGCATCCATCGCCAGTTTGGTCGCCGGTGGTGGTGGGATTGCCTACACAACTGCAAAACACGCGATTGCCGGGTTTACCAAACAACTCGCTTTAGATTATGCGGACCAAGGGATTCATGTGAATGCCATTGCGCCTGGGGCGATTCAAACTCCGATGAACGCGGCTGATTTTGCTGGTGAGGGCGCAATGGCTAAATGGGTTGCTGAAGAAACGCCCGTTAAACGCTGGGCCCAACCAGAAGAGGTAGCTGAGTTGACCTTGTTTTTAGCAAGTTCCAAAGCGAGTTTCATGCAAGGCAATATCGTGCCACTTGATGGTGGATGGTTGTTGAAGTAAGTCGTTATTAGCTAGCGTCAAATTCAATTCATTAAAATGGAAATTCTATGAGTCTGAAACAAGTTGTAAAACAGATCTATAAATCAGTTGATTTTGCAAAATCAACTGATTTATAGATCTGTTTTACAGTTATTTGGTACAGAAAAATTTTTTCATTTTTAAATGATGCTAATCAAAAATGAAATTGGCGATCAGAAACATGATTGATGTTTCTGGTCTTTTTTAACGAAGATTAGAAAATGTATAAAAAGTTAGAAGAGTATTAGTTTATTTGTAGGGAATTTTAATTGTGTGTGCTAAAATAAGCTAAATCATCATGAAGTTCGCACAAAAAGGTTGGATAGTGGGCAACATTTGTGTAAGAAGTTCTAGTGAATTGAATAAAAAGGGGAGAAAATAAATGAAAAAAAGTCGTTTAATTACAATTAGTGGGGTTGCTTTATTGTCGTTAGCCGTTTTAGGGGCTTGTTCATCAGCTGATGAGTCAAGTGATTCGACGGATGCGAAAGAAAAAGTTTTACGCGTAGGAACAGAAGGGACATATTCACCATTTTCTTATCGCGATGCCGATGATAAGTTAGTCGGGTACGATGTTGAAGTCGCAGAGGCGGTAGCGAAAAAAATTGGCTATCAAATTGAATTTGTGGATTCACCGTGGGATTCGATGTTAGCGGCCTTTGATGCCGATAAGACGGATGTCGTTTTCAACCAGGTAAGTATCACTGATGAGCGTAAAGAAAAATATGATTTTTCAGTTCCGTACAGTGTCTCACATGTTGCCTTAATTACGAAAAAAGGGAATACTGAAATTAACGATTTTACTGATTTAGATGGGAAAAAATCGGCACAGTCATTGACATCTAATTTTGCTACCTTAGCAGAAGAGCATGGTGCTGAATTAGTGACCACGGACGGTTTTAGTAAATCAGCGGAGTTAGTTCTTGATGGTCAAGCGGACGCAACGTTAAACGATGATGTGACTTTTTATGATTATCTGAATCAAAAACCAGATGCGGAGCTTGAAATTGCCAAAGTTTCTGATGAAACAACGGAGGTCGGCGCGCTATTTCACAAAGGCGATGATGAATTGCGTGAAGCCGTTGATGAAGCGTTAACAGAGTTACATGACGATGGGACATTGACTAAATTATCTGAAGAATATTTTGACAAAGATATTTCAAAATAGATTGTGAGGTGTCATGATGGAGCGTACACTTTCAATTATTCAAGAGGCTTGGTTTCCGTTATTAAAAGCTTTACTTGAATTTACTATTCCTTTGACCCTCTTATCTTTTGGGTTCGGTTTGGTCTTAGCTTTTATCACCGCGATGGCTCGGATTTCTAAAAGTCGGGTTTTGAATAGCGTTTTTTATATTTATGTTTGGATTTTTAGAGGCACACCCCTACTAGTCCAACTGTTTATTGTCTTTTTCGGTTTGCCTAGTGTGGGGATTCAATTTGATGCTTTCTTAGCAGCCGTTATCGCATTTTCATTAAATACGGGGGCGTATGCCTCAGAAACGATTCGGTCGGCATTTTTAGCAATTCCGCAAGGTCAATATGAATCAGCCGCCTCATTAGGGATGAGCCGTTGGCAGATTACCCACCGGATTGTCGCGCCACAAGCGTTTCGAATTGCGGTGCCACCGTTGTCTAATACGTTTATCGGTTTGGTAAAAGATACTTCATTGGCTTCAAGTATTACGATTGTTGAAGTTTTTATGGCGGCGCAACGAATCGCAGCCAGAACCTATGAGCCGTTGTTACTATATTGCTTAGTTGCGCTGTATTATTTAGTAGTCTGCACCTTGTTAACCTACTTACAAGGTAAATTAGAGCAACATTTGGCTAGATATTAGGAGGCGCCTATGCTATTTTTAGAGAAATTATCCAAATCATTTCATCAGCAACAAATTTTAAATGATATTAATATTGCATTTGAACCGGGACAGACCACGGTTATTTTAGGCCCATCTGGTTCGGGGAAGAGTACCTTGTTACGTTTGATTGACTTGTTGGAAATTCCCGATGGTGGTGAAATTCGCATCAAGGATGAAGTTCTACGCTTTCCAACCAAGTTAAGTTTTAAACAATTACGTGAACACCGCTTAGCTTTTAGTGTCGTTTTTCAATCGTTTAACTTGTTTCCGCATTTAACGGTTTTAGGCAATGTCATTGAAGGGCCGGTGCAAGTAAAAAAAATAGCTAAAGCTGAGGCAACGAAGAGGGCCGAAGAATTGTTAGCACAAGTTGGGTTGTCAGAAAAAGCAGCCAGTTATCCTAAAAGTTTATCTGGTGGTCAGATGCAACGAGTCGCCATTGCGCGCGCCCTTGCAATGGAACCTGAATACATCTTATATGATGAACCGACAAGTGCACTAGATCCTGAATTGGCGCAAGAAGTTTTGAATGTGATTCAAAATTTGGCCAATGAGGGGAAGTCTCAGATTATCGTCACGCACCATATTGAGTTTGCGAGAAAAGTTGCTGATCGGATCATTTTTATCCAAGATGGTACCATCTTCTTTGATGGAGCAAAAGAAGCTTTTTTTGCAAGTGATCATCCACGGATTCAAAGTTTTGTGAGTCGTCTCGCGTGAATGCAAGCCAGTTCAGTTTCGCTGAGCTGGTTTTTTGTTTTCTTTGGTATCGTGGAGTAATTGGTAAGTGGTATAATTAAAATAAAATGAGATATGAGGTGAAGCGAAATGACTGAGATTGTCAAAGTTCAAGGGTTGAAAAAACGATTTGGTAAATTTGAGGCCTTGTCAGATGTTAACTTTACGGTGAATGCTGGGGATGTGGTTGGTTTTATTGGCCCGAATGGTTCAGGGAAATCGACGACGATTCGAACGCTTTTAGGAATTATTAATCGCAATGGTGGTGAGGCAACCATTTTTGGGTTAGATGTTTGGAAAAACAGCTTAGAAATTCATGAACGTGTTTCTTACGTTCCAGGAGACGTTGCATTGTGGGGCAGTTTAAGTGGAGGAGAAATCATTGACTTATTCATTAAACTTCATGGTAGTGGGGATAAGCAGCGCCGTGATGAGCTTATTCGAAAGTTTGAACTAGATCCTAAGAAAAAAGCCAAAACGTATTCAAAAGGAAATCGTCAAAAAGTGGGCTTAATCGCAGCGTTATCTGTCGATTCTGATCTTTATATCTTTGATGAGCCGACAGCGGGACTCGACCCTTTGATGGAATCCGTTTTTCAAAGTGAAGTCGAAAAATTAAAAGCGGCCGGTAAAGCAATTCTTTTATCGTCGCATATCTTAAGTGAAGTTGAACGCTTAGCCGATCGGGTGGTCATTATTCGTCAAGGGGCAGTTGTCGAATCAGGAACGTTGGATGAATTACGGCATTTGACTCGTTCAACAATCACACTAGAAACCTTGCAAGAAGTCGCTATTTTGAGTTCGTTAGCGGGTGTTTATGATTATCAACAACAAGAAAATAGCGCCACGTTTTCGGTTGATAATGAAAAGTTAGCTGAGGTGTTAGTAGCAATTGGTCAATTAGGAATTAAAAAATTTGAATGTGTCCCACCAACTTTAGAAGATTTATTTATGCGACATTATGAAGGCGAAGGTGATGATAGTGAATGAAAAATTTGCTAATTGGTCAACCTTATTTTTTCATTATCTACGTCGGGACTGGAAAAAATTAATTTTTTGGATTGCCGGTCTCGGAACGTTTGCTAGTGCCTATGTCCCAGCTTTTCAAGAAATTGCCAAAGATGGTGGCGGAGTTGGGTTATTTGAAACGATGGAAAATCCAGCAATCACGGTGATGGTCGGGCCATCACCAGTCAAAGAAGGCGTGGATTACACGGTGGGGGCGATGTATGGTCATGAAATGGTGCTGTTTTGTGGTGTGTTTGCCTTAATTGTGGCTGCACTGCACGTCGTTGGTCACACGCGCAAGGAAGAAGAGCAAGGATTAACGGAATTGATTCGCTCGTTTCAAGTGGGACGTCAAGCCAATTCATTGGCGGTATTTATTGAAACTGCGGTTGTTAGTCTGGTTTTAGGTAGTTTTATCACAGGCTTTATGATGAGCTATGATGTCCCTTCAATTACGACAGAAGGTGCAATTATTTTTGGTTTATCAGTTGGCTTAGCAGGGGGCTTAGGTGCGGCCTTGGCCCTGGTCGCAGTCCAACTGATGCCGTCTGCTTCTTCAGCCACAGGGGTGATTTTAAGTATCGTTGGCGTTCTGTATATTTTACGTGGGTATACTGATCTTGCTAATCTTGATTTATCGATGCTGAATCCGTTGGGGTGGATTTATTTAACGTATCCATTTGTTGAAAATAATTATTTTCCGATTGTGCTATCGTTAGTTTTCATTCTAGCTTTGGTAGTGTTAGCCTTTGTTTTAGAAGAACATCGTGACTTAGGAGCTGGCTATATTCCTCAGCGTAATGGTCGTTTAGAGGCGCCCAAACGTTTGCTATCAGTTCCCGGACTCTTACTTCGTTTGAATTTTGGCGTCATCTTGAGTTGGTTAACTGGATATACTGTTTTAGGTGTTGCCTATGGTTCAATCTATGGGGATATCCAAAGCTTTTTAGAGAGTAATGATCTGATTAAGCAAATGTTTACTGTCAGTGGGATTTCGATTGAAGAATCGTTTACGGGGACAATCATGATGATTGTTGCGATTCTAGTCGCTATTTTGCCAGTCGTCTTAGTCAATAAACTCTATAAAGAAGAAAGTCAGCGGCACTTAAGTCAGCTTTATGCCACAAAAGTTTCCCGCGCAAAACTGTACTGGACAACGATTGGACTAGCGCTAGTTGCAAGTGTTTTGGGCCTCGTATTAGGGGCGGGAAGTTTAGGGCTGACAGCATTAACGGTGATGGATCACGCGTCTGCGATGGAATTAAGTGATTTCTTTTTAGCAGGGGTTAATTATTTACCAGTAATTGGGATTTATTTAGGTCTAGCTACCGTAGCATTAGGGTGGCGTCCTGGCTTAGGGAAATTAGTTTATGCGTATCTCGGTTTTTCATTTGTACTTAATTATTTTTCCGGAATCGTGGACGTACCGGAATGGCTGTTAAATAGTGCGGTCTTGAGTTGGGTACCGCGGATGCCGATTGATGCATTTGACTTGACGGTCTGCTTAGTTTTAAGTGCGATCAGTATCACATTGCTTCTTTTAGGTTATCTCGGCTATCGTTACAGAGACTTGATTGAAAATGATTAACCGTATTGATTCAAAATATTAACTAAATGTCAGATTTGGAGCATTACTTTTAGTATTGTTCCAAGTCTTTTTTTGTATCGACGGCTTTTCATGCTAAGGTTAGAGAAAGAGCGTTTTTTCCTGTCAAAAAAGAACGGAAGGGCGATAGAAAGTGAGCAAAAACGATTTGTTGGGCTAAAAAAATTCGTAATTTTCGTTTATCTTCGAAAAAAATTCATTTTTTTTTCGATTATTTTACTTAGAAAAAATTTTTTAATAATTATCAGAAAACTTAGTTAACGCAAGTGTTTTTATATGAGAAAATTTAACATTTTTGAAGAATGGGTGTTATTTTACTAGAAAACGTTGAAAATAGGGGTTGCTTTTTTAATAATTCTTAATTAAAATTTACCTAACTTCAGAAATTTAGAAATATTCTGAAAATTACAGCGAGTAAATAAGGGGTCATGTGTATGAAGAAGAAATCGTTATTTGGAGTAGTTGCAGTTTGCGGAGTGGTTCTGACTGGATGTTATGGTGGAGAATCCGATGACAGTGCATCAGGAGCTGAAGGAAGTGAAGGCCAAGTTTTTAACCTAGTCGTACCACAAGAGATGCCAAGTGCTGATTTATCATTAGCAACGGATACCATCAGTTTTACCGCGTTAAACAATGTCTACGAAGGAATTTACCGTTTAGATGAAAATAGTAAACCAATGCCAGCTGGTGCCGCTGAAGAAGCTGAAGTCAGCGAAGATGGTTTAACTTACAAAATTAAATTACGTGAAGATGCAAAATGGTCAAATGGGGATAGCGTAACGGCAGCTGACTATGTCTATGGTTGGCAACGCACCGTAAGTCCCGAAACGGCTTCTGAATATGCGTATCTTTTTGCTCCAGTCAAAAATGCTGAAGCCATTACAACTGGGGATGTTGATCCATCAGAATTAGGCATCAAAGCTGTGGGTGATTACGAATTAGAAATTACTTTAGAAAAAACCACACCATATTTTGACTATCTATTGGCTTTCCCATCATTCTTCCCACAAAATCAAAAAGTGGTTGAAGAAAATGGTGACAAATATGCAAGTAGCAGTGATACCGCTGTGTATAATGGCCCATTTACCTTAGTTGATTTTGATGGTCCAGGTTCTGATACTGAATGGGTCTATGAAAAAAATGAAGATTATTGGGACAAAGAGACTGTTCAATTAGATCAGATCAATGTCAGCGTCGTGAAAGAAGCATCAACGGGTCTAAACTTATTTGAAGATGGACAAGCCGATGATGTCATCCTTTCAGGTGAGTTAGCACAACAAAATGCGAACAACGAAGCCTATCAAACGGTTGAAGAATCACGAACGTCTTACTTAGAATTTAACCAACGTGATGATGATTCACCATTTAAAAATGCCAACCTACGTAAAGAGATCTCGTATGCCATCGATCGCGAGGCATTAGTTAACCAAGTCTTAGGTGATGGTTCTGTTGCCTCAACTGGACTAGTACCGGCTGGAATGACAACAAGTCCAACTGATAATACCGATTTTGCCGAAGAAGCTGGCGATTTAGCACCATATGATGCCGAAAAAGCACAAGAATATTGGGCAAAAGCACAAGAAGAATTAGGCATTGATTCATTAGATTTTGAAATCCTAGCTTCTGATGACGATACAACGAAAAAAGTTTTAGAATATATGCAAAGCCAGTTACAAGATACCTTAGAAGGTGTGACCGTAACACCGACACCGGTACCATTCTCTGTTCGTCTCGATCGTTCAACCTCGGGTGACTTTGACGTTGTTTTAGGTGGTTGGGGAGCTGACTATGCCGATGCAAGTAGCTTTACTGATTTGTTCGTCACAGGCAACTCATATAACCGTGGCGCTTGGAGTAATGAAGAATACGATGCAGCTGTTGAGGCATCGAATACAACTGATGCCTCTGATGCTGAAAAACGTTGGGATGACTTGCAAGAAGCCAATAAAATCATGGCTGATGATATGGGTGTAGCCCCAATCTATCAAAAAGCAGAAGGTCATTTAATCAATCCAGCTGTTAAAGGCATTGTACATCACGGTGCGGGGGCTTCATGGGATTACAAATGGACTTACATTGAAGAATAATCAATTGTCAGTTTTACCAGCGTGAGTATAAATAACTTGGGAGTTAGCGTAGCTCCCAAGTTGTTTTATTCATCAAAATTTAGCAGTCATTGTGCTGCAGCATATTTTAATAATTATTATCTTCTTGCAGAGCAGCCAAGTTAGTTTTTTTCTTTAGTTTTCTTTGGATCTGACTTGTGAAAAAGCAAAGAATACTGAAGAAAAAAAGTAACTGACTCCAAGTAAGTCAGAGATTAGGAGGAAAAATACGTGAATAGTTTTTTAAAGTATTTTCTTAAACGGCTCTTTTTTGGGCTAGTAACACTTTGGTTGATTGCAACCATCACCTTTTTCTTAATGAAAATGTTACCTGGAACACCGTATACCAATGCGGAACGCTTAAGTCCAGAAACCATCGCTCTATTAAATAAACAATATGGACTCGATCAACCAGTCATTGTTCAGTATTTTTCTTATTTAGGTAATTTATTGCATGGTGATTTCGGGATTTCATTCCAATTTAAAAATCAAGAAGTATCCGCGTTGTTAGCCAATCGAATTGGACCATCGCTTCAATTAGGGATTCAAGCCATTCTCTTTGGAACGTTCTTTGGGATTTTACTTGGAACGATTTCAGCGATGAAACAAAATACTTGGATTGATACGAGTGCGACATTAGTAGCGATTCTAGGACGCTCAATTCCTAACTTTGTGTTTGCGGTTTTACTACAATATATTTTTGCCATCCAATTACATGTTTTACCAATCGCTCGTTGGGAAAGTTTTGCAAGTACCATCTTACCAACGATTGCCTTAGCGATGTCACCACTAGCAGACTCAGCCCGATTTATTCGAACGGAAATGGTTGAAGTGATGCATAGTGATTATGTCGAATTAGCGCGTGCCAAAGGGATGGGACGCTGGGAAATCGCCTTTAAACATGGGCTGAGAAACAGTCTAATCCCCTTATTAACTTTAATCGGACCATTAGCGGTCGGCTTGATGACTGGTTCATTAGTTGTTGAAAATATCTTTGCAATTCCAGGGATTGGTGAGCAATTTGTTAAATCAATCACAACTAATGACTATCCAACAATTATGGCAGTGACCATTCTTTACTCAGGCATGTTAATCTTTGTCATTTTATTAGTTGACTTATTATACGGAATTGTAGATCCACGGATCCGCGTTTCAGGAGGGAGCAGAGGATAATGGCAGAATCAATGAAAAATAATCTAAATGACGTTCAACATATTCCTGCTTCGGAATTTGAATTGTTGACTGAAAATACAACCAAAGAAAGAGAAGCCATCGCCGCACCGTCGTTAACATTTTTACAAGATTCATGGCGTCGGTTAAAGAAAAATAAAGCAGCCGTCTTCTCAATGATTCTTTTAGGGACAATTATCTCCATTTCAATTGTCACCATTTTTGTCTCACCACATGATCCAACCCAACAAAATGTCGAGTACATTAACTTACCGCCACGCTTACCATTTGGTGATATCCCAGGATTTAATGGGGAAGCCAAGGTCGGTGGCGAAGTCGTTGATAAGTATGCGCAAGCCAATGTTCCTGATGATGTGAACTTCTTATTAGGTACTGACGGTTTGGGGCGTGATGTATTGAGTCGTCTATTCCAAGGAACACGGATTTCCCTCTTAATTGCCTTTGTGGCTGCGATCTTTGATATTATCATTGGGGTGACTTACGGCTTGATTTCCGGACTCAAAGGTGGTCGCGTCGATAATTTGATGCAACGCTTTTTAGAAATCTTAGCGGGAATTCCTAACTTAGTAGTCATGATTTTGATGTTGGTTTTATTCAAACCAGGGTTCTTCTCAATCGTTGCGGCCATGGCGATTACTAACTGGATTCCGATGGCACGAATTGTTCGTGCGCAAACGATGAAATTAAAAGACCAAGAGTTCGTCCTAGCTGCGCAAACGTTAGGTGAAGGGAATGGTAAAATTGCCTTTAAGCATATTTTACCGAATATCTCGAGTGTGATTATCGTGCAAATGATGTTTAGCATTCCAACCGCGATTTTCTTCGAAGCGTTCTTAAGCTTCATCGGGTTAGGATTAACACCACCATCCGCGTCACTAGGGATGATGTTAAGTGAAGGTTACAAGACCTTCCAATATTTACCATATCTATTATGGGTACCAGCTGTCACGCTTTCAGTTATCATGATTGGCTTTAATTTACTTGCAGATGGTTTGCGTGATGCATTTGATCCGAAGATGAAGGAGTGAGGACTTTGAAAAAAGTTTTAGAAGTAAAAGATTTAGAAATTTCATTTGATACTTACGCCGGAAAGGTTCGGGCCATCCGTAACGTTAGTTTTGATTTATATGAAGGCGAAACCTTAGCGATTGTTGGGGAGTCTGGGAGTGGAAAATCGGTTACTACCAAGAGTATTATGCGCTTATTAGCAAGTAATGCCAATGTTGATAATGGAGCGATTTTATTTGAAGGCGAAGATTTGGTTTTAAAAAATGAGAAACAAATGCAAAAAATTCGCGGCAAAGACATTGCGATGATTTTCCAAGATCCAATGACTTCACTAGATCCAACGATGACCATTGGCAAGCAAGTTGCGGAATCATTAGTGATTCATAATAAAGTGTCCAAAAAAGAAGGCTTAAAAGCTGCTTTAGAGTTATTAAATCTCGTTGGAATTCCTAACGCTGAAAAACGGTTGAAAAACTATCCCCACCAGTTTTCTGGTGGGCAACGTCAGCGGATTGTTATCGCGATTGCGTTGATCTGTTATCCCAAAGTCTTGATTGCTGATGAACCAACAACCGCTTTAGACGTAACGATTCAAGCCCAAATTTTGGAATTGCTAAAAGAAATTCAACAAAAAATTAATACCTCAATTATCTTTATTACCCATGATTTAGGGGTGGTTGCCAATGTTGCCGATCGAGTAGCGGTAATGTATGGCGGACGGATTGTCGAAGTTGGTACAGCCGAAGAGATTTTTTATAATCCGCAACATCCTTATACTTGGGGATTGTTAGGTTCGATGCCAACTTTGGAAGGTTCTGGCGAACGGTTATATGCAATTCCAGGATCACCACCGGATTTATTACAACCACCAAAAGGCGATGCTTTTTATCCAAGGAATGAATTTGCCTTAAATATTGACACGAAAGAAGCACCGCCATTTTTTGATGTATCACCCACACATAAAGCTGCGACGTGGTTATTAGCACCGCAAGCACCAAAAGTAACACCGCCAAAAGAGATTCAGACTCGTTGGGCACGTTACAAAGAAAAACAGAAACAAGCCTAAAGGAGGAAGCTCATGAGTAGCAATGTTTTATTAGACGTAAAAAACTTAAAACAATACTTTAACGTTGGCCGCAAGGATGAAGTCAAAGCTGTCGATGACATTAGCTTTCGGATTTATGAGGGAGAAACGTTTGGCCTCGTTGGTGAATCGGGAAGTGGAAAATCAACGACTGGTCGGACGGTGATTCGCTTAAATCAACCGACAGATGGTGAGATTTTATTTCAAGGCCAAGATGTCATGAAAATTAAAGGCAAAGATGCAATGAAAAAATTCCGCCAAGAAGTGCAGATGATTTTCCAAGATCCTTATGCTTCGTTGAATCCACGGATGAAAGTTCGTGATATTATCGCGGAAGGCATCGATGTCAATGGTTTAGCCAAAGATGAAGCTGAGCGAAATCAATTAGTCGATGACTTATTGAAAACAGTTGGCTTAAACCCCAGTCATGGGACACGTTATCCCCATGAGTTTTCGGGGGGGCAACGTCAACGGATTGGGATTGCTCGCGCTTTAGCTGTGAAACCCAAATTTATTATTTGTGATGAACCGATTTCAGCACTAGATGTTTCGATTCAAGCGCAGGTCGTCAACTTGTTGCAAGATCTACAAAAAGAGCAAAACTTAACGTATTTGTTTATCGCTCATGACTTATCGATGGTGAAGCATATTAGTGACCGCATTGGGGTGATGCATCACGGCAAATTGTTAGAAGTCGGGACGAGTGAAGCGATTTATAATCA
>JBKEDL010000073.1:0-80330 GCA_047975385.1 Enterococcus sp.
GCTTACGGACCCAAAGAATTTGAAATCTTCATGAGTGAAGAAAATATTGGGTCGACGAAAACCCTTGATGCAGCTGTAGAAACAGTTATTCGTCAATGGAATTTACAAGACTAAAAAAAAAATAAAAAAAATATCCAAAAAAGGTTGCAAAGATCTGAAATATTGTGTATTATAACTAAGTCAGGTTGATTCAAGACCTTTCGGAGGATTAGCGAAGTGGCTAAACTCGACGGACTGTAAATCCGTTCCTTAGGGTTCAGTGGTTCGAATCCACTCTCCTCCATCATTGGGGTATAGCCAAGCGGTAAGGCAAGGGACTTTGACTCCCTTATGCGTTGGTTCGAATCCAGCTACCCCAGTTATTGATGTAATCCTGTGAAGGGTTGCATATTTTTTTTGACTTTTTTCGATTACAGATGTAAACTGTAGGTGTGGAAATGTTTACGTTTGTAATCAGAAAGGGATGTGAAAAAATGGCCACTCAAAACCAATTAAAAATTAGTGATGCCGAATGGGAAATTATGCGCGTCTTATGGACCTTAGAAGTAGCCGACGCCAAAGCAATTCATCAGCTATTAAGTTCGTCGATGGATTGGAAGCTAGCGACAGTCAAAACGCTATTAGGAAGATTAGTGACTAAAGGAGCGATCCAGCCTGATAATGTTGGGAAAAAATTTATTTATCGACCGCTTGTTTGGGAGCAAGAAATGATTTTAAGCGCCAGTGAATCCCTATTTACTCATGTTTGTGCCAAAAAAATGGGGCAAACATTAGGAGCGATTATTCAAGATGTGGCATTAACGCAAGCCGATATTCAAGACTTATTGACCATTTTGTCAAAGAAAGTAGCCGTGAGCGAAATTTTATGTGATTGTATTCCCGGTCAGTGTACCTGTAAAAAGGAGGGTGAAAAATGAAACAAGTTGTTCAAATTGTCGGAATGAGTTGTCAGCATTGTGTAAAAAAAATTAGCGTAGCTATTTACAGTTTACCGGGAGTGCAAAAGGTAAAGATTCTGCTAAAGAAAAATCAAGGGATTATTCAGTTTGATGAGCAACAAGTGACAGTTAACGCGTTGCTAAATAAAATCGTTGAAGCAGGCTATCAAGCGGAGGTGCGAAGATGAATGAGGTGAAGATCCAAAATCTGGTGATTACCGGGATGAGTTGTGCAAATTGTGCTGCACGAGTTGAAAAGGAACTGAAAAGCCAAGCTGGTGTCATCGGTGCAACGGTCAACTTGGCGACTGAAAAAGCGATGGTTCAGTATCAAGAAACATCAATTGAAAAAATCATTGCGGCAGTCCAAGCGATTGGCTATGGTGCAATTGTTGATGATGAGGCCCACCAACAAGAAGTACAGCAAAAGAAGACGAAAAAACTACAGCGCTTAAAACGTGACGTCCTGATTAGTTTGTTTTTAGTCACACCATTAATTTTAACGATGGTTGCTAGTCTTTTGGGCATTCATTCCCCGGTAGTCATGTTTTTCCATAAACCGTTGATTCAATTTATTTTAGTCACACCGATTCAATTTGTAATTGGTGCTCGTTTTTATCGCGGGGCCTACCATGCCGTGAAAACCAAGGCGCTTAATATGGATGTCTTAGTGGTGATTGGCACAACCGCAGCCTATTTACTTAGTGTTTACAATGGTTTTTTGGGGCAGCGTAGCCATGAGTTGTATTTTGAAAGTAGTGGCATGATTTTAGCATTAATTTTACTCGGAAAGTACTTGGAGACATTGGCTAAAACCAAAACCAGTCAAGCCATTCAACAGCTAATGTCGTTGAAAGTGAAAACGGCTCGTCAGTTAGTTGATGGCAAAATGCAAGTGATTCCAGTTGAATTGGTTGAAGTTGGGATGCAACTTTTTGTGAAACCAGGGGAAACGATTCCAGTGGATGGGGTGATTGTGAGTGGTCATAGTACGGTAGATGAAAGTATGTTGACTGGAGAAAGCTTGCCGCAAGAAAAAACAAGCGGTGACATGGTTTTTGGTGGGACAGTCAATACAACGGGGCAATTAACGATGACCGCTAAAAAAATTGGCTCACAAACGATGTTAGAAAAAATCATTCGACTGGTAGAAGAAGCGCAAGGGGTCAAAGCGCCTATCCAACAATTGGCGGATAAAATTTCTGGAATTTTTGTTCCCATCGTCTTAGTAATTGCGTTGTTGACGTTCATTTTGACTGGAATAATTACCAATCAGTGGGAACTTGCTATTTTACATAGCGTAGCAGTCTTGGTGATTGCCTGTCCTTGTGCTTTAGGTTTGGCAACGCCGACCGCGATTATGGTTGGGACCGGCTTAGGCGCGAAAAATGGCTTGTTGATCAAAGGAGGCCAAGCTTTGGAAACAACGGCAGAAGTTCGTGCTCTTGTTTTGGATAAAACCGGGACGATTACCATTGGCAAACCGATTGTGACCGATTTTGTTAGTCAAATTCCTGAAGGGTTACAGATTATAAAAAGTATCGAAACCCATTCGGAACACCCCTTAGCTAATGCGATTGTCGCCTACCAAGAGGAGACACCGCTCTTATCAATCAGCGAATTTAAATCGCTGCCAGGATTTGGTGTAGAGGCTTTAGTGAATGAGCAGAAATATTGGATTGGGAATGCTCGTTTAGTCAAAGACCAAACGCGACCATCAGATTATGTAAAACGGGCTGAGCGATGGCAAGCAGATGGGAAGAGTGTGATGTATTTAGCTGATCAAAGTGAGGTCTTGGCAATTTTTGCGGTTGCCGATCAAATCAAACCGTCATCTAAACGTGCCATCAAGGCCATTCAAGCGCAAAAGATTGCGGTTTATATGTTGACTGGTGACAACCCACAAGTCGCGCAGGCGGTCGGAGCAGCCGTGGGGATTTTATCAGAAAATATTTATGCGCAAGTTTTACCGGCAGAAAAAGCGCAAATTGTCCAAAAAATCCAAGGGAGTGGCGCGAAAGTTGCCATGGTGGGGGATGGGATTAATGATGCGCCCGCTTTGGCTTTGGCCGATGTTGGGATTGCGATGGGCAATGGCACCGATATTGCGATGGAGACCGCTGATGTGACGTTGATTCATTCTGATTTAGTATATCTTGAAAAAATGTTTGAGCTTTCGAGCCAAACCATGAAAAAAATTAAGCAAAATCTTTTTTGGGCCTTCATCTATAATGTGATTGGCATTCCAATTGCAGCATTTGGCTTTTTAAATCCAATTATTGCAGGTGGGGCGATGGCCTTTAGTTCAGTGAGTGTTTTAGGAAATTCTTTGCGCTTGAATCGTCTCCAACTCACCAAGAAATCAGGGAAGAAGTAACTCATCATCTGCGTATAAATCATGCAAGTCAAAGTTAGCTCACTCCTTTGAATATGCTATAATTAATACGATAAGATGAAGGAGGGAGAAAAATGGAATTAAAAAAACTTGAAGTTCCAACTACTTCGATTACCGAGGTAAAAAAATCTCCAATGGACATATTTAATCAAGCGCGTGAGGCAGGCACAGCAGTTTACGTGTTTAATCGTGAAAAAGTCGCTGGGGTGATGTTAACGCAAGAACAATATGAGCGCTTGTTAGTTGAATTGCATCAAAATCAACAAATCGCCGTACCAACTTCAACCGAAAGCCTGCCGACGGTGAGTGGCAATGTCGATGGATTGGATGACTTTTTGGTGGTGATGCGTAATTCGCTAGTCACTGGTGCCACCATTTCAGCGAAGAATTTAGATGAACGGATGGTTACGCTGGGATTCATTACTAGAAAAACCGGATTTGGTGGTGTTGTTGAGATGATCAATGAACTGAAAGAGCGTGGTAAAATTGTGTATCAATTGCGCAAAAAACATGCTGAAAAAATAGTTGTCGCCGAAGTGATTGGTGAGCAAGACAGTAGTTCCTCGCTTTTTGATAAAATCATTATCAAAAAAATTTATTTAAAAGAAAGTTAATTCCTAAAGTCAACAATAAGTGCCAGCCCGCCGCAATACGCCGAGGGCTGGCACTTATTTATTTGTTTTGTGGTTGTTTGACTAAAAAATACGCCCAAATAATCCCAACAATTTGCGGGATTAAATACAAAAAGGACAAACCTAAAACTAAAAGCGTCGGTGAATACGGTTGGTAGTAAAAATGCCATTCTGGATGATTCGTAATTAATAATAAGGAAAGCCCGGTACTACTGAGATTTCCCAATAACCAGATCAGTAATCGGCGATGGGCCTGAAAATAAAAGCCGGCGACACCAGCTAGAATGAGGGAGAAAAAAAAGCCAGTTGGGGAATTGAAACGGACATCGATTAGTAATGAAAAATAAATAAACGGAATCAAAAAAATCATGATTGGTGTGTGAATCAGACGCATACTCATAGTGCTACCTCCGTTTTTTAATAAATTGTAAAAATAACATCCTTCAATTAAGTTTAGCGATAAAAGAAGCAGAATTCAATCAGAAAAAGAACGTTTTCAATAATTGCTTTCGTTATTTATTTTATGATTATGGAACGTAATCATAAAATAATGAGCGGATGGCATCAAAGAGCATCGATTTATGGTAAGATTAAACACAATTAAGGAGTGGTAAATAGATGAATAAGTTAACAAATCATTTTAATAAGCAAGTATATGAAATTGCGGTGTCATTAATCCGTCAATTTGATGAAAAGGTCACCGATATTCCAGATATTTTAAAGTTAACACTAGGGGAACCTGATTTTAATACCCCAGATCATGTGAAAGAAGCTGGAATTCAAGCTATTGAAAATAATTTTAGTCATTATACCGGGATGTCTGGTTTGATGGACGTTCGGGAAGCCGCAGCCTACTTTTTAAAAGAAAAGTATCAATTAAGCTTTGATCCAACTTCTGAGGTTTTGGTGACAATTGGTGCGACGGAGGCCCTTTCAGCAACTCTGTTAGCAATCTTAAATCCTGGTGACAAAGTATTACTCCCAGCGCCGATTTATCCAGGCTACGAACCGCTGATTACCTTAGCGGATGGTCAACCGATTTATATGGATACGACCGATAATGGGTTTGTTTTATCACCTGAAAAACTCGAAGCAACCATCCTAGCACACGGTGAAAAAGTCAAAGCCGTTATTTTGAATTATCCAAGTAATCCAACGGGAGTGACTTATTCCAAAGAGGAAGTTCAAGCCTTGGCGGATGTGCTCAAAAAATACGATATTTTCGTCATTAGTGATGAAGTTTATAGCGAATTAAGTTATGATGTGCCGCATGTTTCGATTGCCGAATTTTTACCAGAACAAACCATTCTAATTAATGGCCTTTCAAAATCACATGCGATGACTGGTTGGCGAATTGGGTTTATTTTTGCACCACAGGAGTTAACGGCCCAAATTATTAAAGTTCATCAATACTTAGTAACCGCTGCGGCAACTGTTTCGCAAAAAGCAGCTGTCAGCGCCTTGATTAAAGGGATTAATGATGGGCAAGTCATGCGCGAAGAGTACCGTAAACGCCGTGATTTTTTATTTGAAAAAATGACGAATCTCGGATTTGAAGTGGCTAAACCCTCAGGTGCTTTTTATCTTTTCGCTAAAATTCCTGCTGGCCAAATCCAAGATTCAATGGAATTTTGTGTCGATTTAGCGCAAAAAAATCAATTAGCAATTATTCCCGGAATTGCTTTTGGACCAGAAGCGCAAGGCTATGTTCGCCTGAGTTACGCCGCAAGTATGGCAACCTTAGAAGAAGCGATGAAACGTCTGACAAGCTATCTACAGGATTAAACAAAAGAAACAGTTGTAGTTAATAAACAGCGAACAATTTTCGAAATTGCTTTTAAAATTTCGGAAATTGTTCGCTTATTTTTACAGCGGGAACTTTTGAAACACCGTTGATCCGGCAAAAAGGGGCTGGGGCAGATGTTTGTCCTAGCCACGATTTTGAGTAGGATTTACAATCTCTTTACAGAGGTTAACCAAACCTTTACAACAATTAAACCATGAGTTTACATCCAACTGCTATTCTAGTCTTGTAACAAAGAGACGGAGAGGGGATTTTTTAAGTGAAAAAAATCGGATTTTTAGTACTATTTTCAACATTATTATTAGCAGGATGTGCAGGTGAAGAATCAGCAACTGATGGAAGCTCAAGCGAGGCAGCGGGTAGCTCAGAGCAAGCTGAAATCTTAGCAGTTGGCTCAACAGCGTTACAACCATTAGTTGATGCTGCTCAAGAAAGCTTTGTAGCCGAAAATCCAAACTACCAAATTACGGTTCAAGGTGGCGGTAGTGGGACTGGTTTAACTCAAGTTGCTAACGGCGCAGTAACAATTGGTAACTCAGATGTCTTTGCTGAAGAAAAAGACGGCGTTCCAGCTGATGAGCTAGTTGATCATAAAGTTGCAGTTGTTGGTATGGCACCAGTTGTTAACAAAGATGCTGGAGTAGATGAATTAACTAAAGATCAATTAATTGATATCTTTACTGGAGAAGTTACTAACTGGAGCGAAGTTGGTGGTGAAGATTTAGATATCTCTGTTGTGAACCGTGCGGCGGGATCTGGTACGCGTGCGACGTTTGAAAAATGGGCACTTGATGGCGAAGAGCCAATCCAAGCGCAAGAACAAGATTCTTCAGGAACGGTTCGTCAAATCGTTGCCGAAACACCAGGAACAATCAGCTATTTAGCTTTGTCATATGTTGATGATTCAATTGAAGCTTTATCAATTGATGGTGTTGAACCGACTGCTGAAAACATCGAAACTAACGATTGGGAAATTTGGTCATACGAACACATGTATACAAAAGGTGAACCAGATGATTCAACTGCCGAATTCTTAGACTACATGGTGAGTGATGAAATTCAAGATGGACCAGTGAAAGAATTAGGTTACCTACCGATTTCAGAAATGCAAGTTGAACGTTCAGTAGACGGCGAAGTTACTGAAGTTGAATAATTAATACAGGACAAAAAAAGCCAGATTCAGTTGAATCTGGCTTTTTTTTGTTGTTCAATTGGTGGTCTTAAAAGAGTTGAACTTCAGCCAACGGCCAATAACGGAGGACAACTTCACCTTTGATGGCATTTTCTTTCACAAAACCGAAATAGCGACTGTCTTTAGAAATCAGGCGATTGTCACCTAAGACCAAATATTCACCGGCTGGAACTGTATAGTCAAAATCACTGGTAAAGTTCTCGGCTTGGCTGGCCACATATTGAAAATCAGCGTCATAGTCATATTCACTTTGTAATTGATCTTCGTTAAAAGCGGCTTGATAACTAGCTAAATAGTCTTCGGGCACGGTATCATCATTAATAGTAAGTTGATCATCGTTCATCACGACATGATCACCAGGTAAACCGATAATTCGTTTGACAATTAGGCGACCGTCTTCATCGGGTTCCTCACAAGTGATAATATCACCACGCGAGTAAGTCGTGATTTTGGAAGCGATGAGTCGTTGGCCATCTGCTAAAGTTGGATCCATGGAGTGACCACTGACTTTGACTGGGCTAAAGATAAACAGGCGCAAGACTAACACGATGGCGATTACAGCGAGTAGAAAGCCATAATTTTTAAAAAATTTTTTCATAACAACCCATCCTATAACATAATTTGTTAATTTCATTGTATCTTTCCTTGCTTAAAAGTCAAATTTAGCAAGACGATTCAGTCGATATTTTAAGAAACGTTAAATCCTGAAAAAAGTGGGGAATTGAGGAAATAAAGAAACCGACCTAAAAAGTCCGGATTGACTGATTGGGTCGGTTCGTTATTCGGTTTAGTTGAACTTATTCGGCAACGGTTACTTCGCCTTCAATGGTTGTATCTTCGCCATCAATGGTTGCAGAATCTTGATATTCTTGGCTAGCAAACGTCACGTTACCAGTAACTGTTACGCCATCTAACACAAAGCCATTCGCTTCAACCAAGATATCACCATCAACGGTTCCGTGAACGATGTTGAAGTTTTCTGATTGAACATCTAATTCAGGGACAGTTGCTGTATATTCAGCAGTGACATTGCGGTCTTCATCTTGAGCGTAAAGCGCGAACTTCCGATAAATATCAGCAGAGTCATCACCTTTATCGTGGAATTCACCAGCTACAGTTACGTTATCTTCAAAAGTAACGTCTTCAGTTGCGGCAATAATCCAGTTACCATCTTCACCTAAAGCAGTTGTTAATGTTTCAGGATCGGCACTGACAGATGCAGTTGAAACAACTTCAGCTTCACTGCTTTCAGCTACTTCAGAACTTGCAGCTTCAGAAGATGATGATGAATCGCTAGAAGAGTCATCGCTACTACAAGCTCCTAAAGTTAATGATAGTAGAGCAATTGTGGCAAAACTCATAAATTTTTTAGATAACATAATGACAACCTCTTTCATTTTTTCTTTTTGTTATTTACTTCACATTCATATAATAACATTCTTAGAAAACAATTGAAACCGTTTTTAGTAAAAAATGAGTAAAAAAAAGTAAAACTTCTCCGAGCTCAATCAGCGGAGAAGTTTTCTTAAAATTAGTCAGTATTCAATTGTGGGAGCTGTAAGGTAAAGGTTGAACCGACTCCAGGGTGGCTATCAATCAAGATTTCGCCACCTAAGCGTTCTGTATAATCCTTGACAATTGCTAAGCCTAAACCTGTTCCACCAGAATGGCGACTACGATCTTTATCTACGCGATAAAAACGTTCAAAAATCCTGACTTGGTCATCCGGATCAATTCCAACACCATAATCTTTTACGGATAATTGGAAGTGGGTATCGACACTAAAGGTGATTTCGATGTCTTGGTGGTCAGGTGAGTATTGAATGGCGTTTTCAACCAAGTTTTTAATGATGGGTGCAAACAGTTCGACTTTTGAGTGCCAGAAAATCCCCTGCGGACCATCAATTTTAATGCTAATTGTTTTTTTTGTGAGCGTTGGCTGATAGGCAATCACTAATTGTTCAAGTAGGTGGTTCACATCGATGGGTTGTGTTTCATATTGCATGAGTTGGCTACCTTTAGACAGTTGGATAATTTCTTGAATCAACCGCTCTAAGCGATGGGCGTCTTTTTGCATGATTAACAGAAATTCATGCAGTGTATCAGGATCATCTTTGGCACCATCGAGGAGTGTTTCTGTAAAGCCAATCAGGGACGTCACGGGTGTTTTTAATTCATGTGACACATTGCCCACAAAATCTTGTTGCATTTTTTCTAATTGTCGCACACGAGTCAAGTCATAGGAGATACACAAAATCTGCCGTTGGTCATTAAAATGCCGTAAATTGATATCGAGTACGCGCTCAATCGGTTCGGTTAAAGTAATTTCTTTATGAATCAAGGGTGTTTCTTCATTGATGCGATAAATATATTTGATTAATTGGGTGTCTTTAATTACCTCGGTAAAACTAAGCTGTTCTTCAAGGGCGGAATAAATCCCTAATTGTTCTTTCATTGTTGGGTTCATCATCACTAATGTGCCATCATTTTCAACGATGAAGACCCCAATCATCAGTTCATTTAGTAAGGTGAACAATTGTTTTTCCGTAGCGGAGTAAGCTTGATAGGTTTGACTTAGTTGTTCACTTAAAATGTTAATGGTTTGATAGAGTTCGCTCCCATAGGTATCGTTTGCCGTTTGGAGAATTAACTCTTGTTGATCCGGGTGGTGAATCATTTTTTTGAGAACGGGTAAAATGGTTTCAATCGGACGATTTCGCTGGCGGAAAAAATAAGCTAGCGCTAAAAAAATCAAGGAACATAAAATCAAGTAAACCACAAAGATGGATTGTTTGATTGGCTCAGAATCACTAACGAAACTTTCCGTGGTTTCTGAAAGGCGTAAAATATATTGGAGTTCATTGTTTTCATACGTTGGGATAGCGACATAAAGTAATTCTTGGTCCAAAGTTGCACTCATCCGGATATCAATACCGACGTCGGCACCTTTTAAGACTGCTTGGATTTCTGGACGTGAGTCACGTTCATCACCCGTCAGTTGTTCGTTATACGTGTCAAAAATAATATTGCTATTGGCATCAATCAGTGTAATTCGTTCATCTGCGCTATCAAGATAGGCGTTTGAGAGTTGCTCCAATTGATTGATATCTTGGAGGTCATCGGAAAGATCAATTAACAGCGCACCTTTTTTTTCTAGATAAATTTCTTGTTGGCTAATGACTTGTTGCTGGTAAAAATTACTGATTAATTGCCAAGCACCAAAAAATAAGCCGAAAAGGATGAGTGATCCTAAAAGCAGTTCCCGATGCTTTTTCATGCGAGTGGTTCCTGGAACTTATAACCGAAGCCCCGGACCGTTTTGAGATAAATGGGATTTTTGGGATCTTCTTCAATTTTTTCTCGGAGGTGGCTGACGTGGACATCGACAATGCGGCTTTGACCAGCAAAATCAAAATTCCAGATGCGATCAAGCAAGGTTTCACGATCAATCACACGTTCTTTGCGTTTCATAAAGTAAACCAATAATTCGAATTCTTTTGGTGTTAAAAAGATGACTTGTTCACGAACTTTCACTTGGTAGTTCGTTAAGTCAGCATAAATCTCACCAACTTGAACGGAGTCAATCGCTTGTTCTTCTTCGGTTACAGAAACGTCATTACGCGGCTCTAAACGCCGGAAAATCGCCTTCATCCGAGCCAAAACTTCCCGTGGGCTAAACGGTTTGGTTAAATAATCATCGGCCCCGATTTCCAGCCCTAAAATCCGATCGATGGTTTCATCTTTCGCCGTGAGTAACAAAATGGGGGTTTCCACTTTTTCTTGGCGAATCTTTTTCGTGATGTCCATCCCATCCATGGATGGCAACATGACATCGAGAATAATAAAATCAAACCGTTGACTTAAAGCTAAATGTAATCCTTCTTTCCCGTCATTTACCGACGTCACTTGATACCCTTCTTTTTCCAGATTAAAGGTAATCAACGTTACGATTGATGGTTCATCATCAACAACCAATACTTTTTTCATAAGATACTCCTTATAGTTAGATATGTTCCTATTTTAACATAGAATCTCCTGTGAGGACTATTGTCTGAGGCAATTAAATGCTATAATATAATACGATTTACAATCTTTCATAAAGGAGTTTTGGCATGATTGGAATTAGTGGTTGTTTAGGTGGCCTTTTTTGTCGGTATGATGGACAGACGCAGGCACTCCTTGAATTACAAACGTTAGTTCAAGAACAAAAAGCGCTCTTAATTTGTCCAGAGGTTTTAGGAGGACTACCAATTCCTAGAAATCCAGCTGAAATTATTGGTGGTGACGGTTTTGCAGTTTGGCAAAATCAGGCCAAAGTCATTGATAATGGCGACAATGATGTCACCGAAGCTTTTAAAGAAGGTGCGATTTGTGCATATCAAAAACTTCAAGCAATGGGGATAACGAAATTAATTTTGAAAGAACGGAGCCCGTCTTGCGGCAGTTCACAAATTTATGATGGCACTTTTTCCGGCCAGAAAGTTAGTGGTGTTGGGGTCGCGAGCGCCTACTTTCTAATGCAAGGAATAACCATCTTTTCCGAAAATAACTGGCAAGACGCGTTAGGAGAATAGAGATGGAAATTGAAAAAACCAATCGCATCAATGCGCTATTCGAGTTTTACTCGACGCTTTTAACCCAAAAACAAATGAATTATATGGAATTATATTATGCGGATGATTTTTCTTTAGGGGAAATTGCTGAAGAGTATCAGGTGAGTCGTCAAGCAGTGTATGATAATATCAAACGAACAGAAAAAATTTTAGAAGATTATGAGCGAAAGCTCCATTTATTTTCCGATTATGTGGTTCGTACCCAAATAATCGATGCGTTAAATGATCATGTGACAACAACGTATCCAAACGATGAAAAATTAGTGGCTTTTAGCCAAAAACTCCAAGAAATTGATGAATAAAGGAATGAAAAACTATGGCATTTGAAAGTTTAACAGATCGCTTACAACAGGCGATTGGCAAATTACGAAAAAAAGGGAAAATTTCTGAGGCTGATGTCAAAGAGATGATGCGTGAGATTCGTCTAGCGCTTCTTGAAGCCGATGTAAATTTACAAGTCGTTAAAGAATTCACCAAAAATGTTCGTGAACGAGCTGTTGGTGCCGAAGTATTGGAAAGTTTGTCACCAGCACAACAAGTCGTGAAAATCGTTGATGAAGAATTAACCAAAACATTAGGTTCGGAAACGGTTGGGATTGAAAAATCACCAAAAATTCCAACGGTTATTATGATGGCTGGTTTGCAAGGGGCCGGGAAAACGACCTTTGCTGGTAAATTAGCGAATCACTTAATTAAAAATGAAAAAGCACGGCCATTGATGATTGCCGGTGACGTGTATCGTCCAGCCGCGATTGACCAATTAAAAGTACTCGGTCAACAATTAGAGGTTCCTGTTTTTGATATGGGCACTGATGTGAGTCCTGTCGAAATCGTTCGTCAAGGGATGGAACTGGCGCGGGAGAAGAAAAATGATTATGTCTTAATCGATACGGCCGGTCGCCTTCACATTGATGAAGCGTTGATGGATGAATTAAAGCAAATCAAAGAAATTGCCCAACCCAATGAAATTCTCTTAGTGGTTGATGCGATGACCGGACAAGATGCGGTGAATGTGGCCGATAGCTTCAATAGCCAACTAGGAATTACCGGGGTTGTGATTACGAAACTTGATGGTGATACGCGTGGTGGGGCGGCACTATCGATTCGTCAAGTCACCGGAGCACCAATTAAATTTACGGGTACAGGTGAAAAACTAACCGACTTAGAAATTTTCCATCCAGATCGGATGTCGAGTCGAATCCTTGGCATGGGGGATATGCTAACCCTGATTGAAAAGGCCCAACAGGATTACGATGAGAACAAAGCGGCTGAACTGGCTCAGAAGATGAAGGAAAATACCTTTGATTTTAATGACTTTGTTGAACAAATCGATCAAGTTATGGGAATGGGTCCCATTGAAGATTTATTAAAAATGATTCCGGGAATGAATCAGATGCCGGGCATTGAAAATGTGAAAGTGGATCCTAAACAAATTGCGCGCCAAAAAGCGATGGTTTCATCAATGACACCAGCGGAGCGCGAAAATCCTGATTTGCTCAATCCAAGTCGTCGCCGGCGAATTGCAGCCGGGTCAGGAAATAGTGTGGTTGAAGTCAATCGCATGATTAAACAATTCAAAGAAGCTCGAACGATGATGCAAAAAATGTCGAAAGGCGACATGAATATTCCTGGCATGGATCAGATGTTTGGCAGTGGGGTTAAAGGGAAAATTAGTAAAATGGCGATGAATCGCATGATGAAAAAAGGGAAGAAAAAGAAAAAACGGAAATAAGTTGTGGGGCTGGGGAACTCCTGAATGGGAGCTCCTCGGCTTTTCTTATTGGAGGGATTAGATGATTCTTGAAACGAAACGTTTAATTTTACGTGAATGGCAAGCCAGCGAATGGCGCGAATTAGCTCGCTTTTTACAAGATGAGCGAGTGATGTCAGCTTATGAAGGGGGCTTTAGCGATCAAGAAGTTCAAAAGTGGCTTGCCTGGAATTTGCAGCTGTATCAAGATTACGGCTATGGTTTATGGGCAATTGTTCGTAAATCAGACAACCAAGTGATTGGCGAATGTGGTTTAACGAACCAACTCATTGAAGGGAAGTCACATTTAGAAATTGGGTATCATCTCGTTTTTGAAGAGTGGCATCAAGGGTATGCGATTGAAGCGGCACAGGCGGTGAAAGCATACGCCTTTGACCAGTTACAAGTCAAGCGTGTTTGTTCAACTGTGCGCGATACCAATTTGGCTTCATTAAATGTGGCTATTCGCAACGGGATGGTTATCAAAAAGCGTTTTATCAAAGTGTATAAAGGGGTCACGATGCCTCATTATTTATTGGAAGTAGAAAGGAAGTAACACATGGCACAAAAGAAAAAACCACAGAATAAATGGATCTGGGGCGCGGTTGTGATTGTCGCTCTCTTATTTGGGGGACAAACGCTAAGTAATATTGAGGATAAGAGTTTTTCAACCTTAGTTGAAGATACCGTCACCAATATTTTTTCTGATGAAAAAACGGTGAAGTCGAATGCGTCGTCAGCCGATGATTTATTGGCAATTCAGTGGGACCATAACCCAGAACACATGGTGGTTGAATTAAACAATAATCAACCGACATTCACCCAAGAAGAATTGGCGGTGCCAAGTGCGGATAATGGCTTTTATCAAACGTTATCCCCGCTAGATCAACTCAACCGCGTGGGCGTTGCTGATGCGATGTTGGTTGATACGGCGATGCCAACCGAAAAACGCGATGAACGTTTAACGGTGGATCCGACAGGTTGGAAAAACAAACAGTATACAGCGACAAACGATGAAGGCAAACAAGTGAAATTAAGTTTGTATAATCGTGGTCATTTGATTGGGTATCAATTTACGGGGTTAAACTCAGAACCAAAAAATTTAGCGACCATGACGCGGGTAACCAATGCACCGGTGATGGTCAAATATGAAAATGAAATTGCTGCTTATTTAAAAGAGACCGGCAATCATGTGCGCTATCGTGTAACCCCAGTCTTTAAAGATGAGGAGCTCGTTGCCCGTGGGTTCCAATTAGAGGCACAATCGATTGAAACGAATGATATTCAATACAATCTCTACTTGTTAAATGTTCAAGAAGGTGTGAATATCAATTATCAAGATGGTTCAAGTGTGATTGGTCAAGAGCAAACCTATTAATTTTTAACATTCGTCAATAAAAACCAGTAATTCAAAGAGCGAATCTTTGAATTACTGGTTTTTTCTTAGGCATGAGGTCTAGTTCATTGTCGTTTTTTTCTATACTGTAACCAAATCCTTTTGAGGGGAGTAGAAAAGACGAGACTACCACAAATCAGCGTGATGATGAGTGTTGTTAGGATGGTTGCTCCAAGCGCATAACTTAGCGAAACAGGATTTTCAGCTGTTTGATAAAGATATAGTTGCCAAGGTCTGATGAGCGCATTTAGGAGGATGAAAGTGCTATAACTACTCATCACTAACCAGATTGGGAAACGGGTACTAGGGTTTAATAAATATTCGCCATCATAATCAAAGGAGATTTTTTTGAATGCGTGACTAGCCAAGCATAATAAGAGTCCGCTTAAGCAAATAAAGAGTAAGTTGCTGTACCAATGACCACCCGTTTTGCCAATTGTTTCAATGAAGAAAGTGGTACTTGTTTGTCGAAGTACTGAATTGTTAAATAAATCCAGTGTGGTTGTGATCGCTGTTGGCAATGCGAAGGTCAGATAACAAAAAACAATCAGTGTCAGTGGCCCTAAGACCAGATTTCCAACTAGGCTCCCGATTAAAGCGCCCGCTGAAAAATAGGTGACCAGTAAAATAAAGTTGCTTAAGGCGGAAACGATTAATTGCGTTAAGGTGGCGTTCATATAAGGTTGTGGAATACCCATAAATAAAATCAAAGCATAAAGTAACTGACCAAGTAGGACGCTAGCTAAAAATGGTCCGGCGAGGTAGATGATTTTCTGCCAAAAAATTTGGCTTCGTGTTACTGCTAAGGAAAAAAGCCAACGCGTAAAACCGGTCTTATGATCAATAAAAAAGAGCAAGAAGCCAGCTAAAGGGACAATTAGTAAGCAGAGTTCCGTAATCCCAGTACTCGTATTAGTATAATACAAATAATTGGCGTTATACTCTGAGGCAGAGGGTGTCGCGCCGAGTGATGATTGGTAAACGCTGAGATTCGCCTTTTGGAATTTTTGGAAATTACGATAAGGCCGGTCGCGTTCTTGTTGTTCATCCCAATAAGTGAATTGATCAGGATGAGCGTCAAAATCAGCGCGCAAGGTTGAATCGTTTTGCTGATAAGAGTTAGCAAAGTGGTGCCACGTGTTGACACTGAGGTAGCCACTATAAAGATAGATTCCTAAAATTAGAAGTATCATGGCGCAGAGAACTTTTAGATAGCGTTGGTAATAGAGTTTTTTTAACATATCAAGTTCCTTTCTTAATAAATAGCCTCTTGATTTAAAGTGGCTTCAAACAAATCTTCTAGTGATAAAGGCAATTCTTCCAATAATAGTGGCTGCAAAGCTGTAATTTCAGTTGCCAGTTCGGGCGTATAATTCTCAAAAACAGCAACAATTACCCGACCGCGGCGTTGCATAATTTTGGCGTTTGCTGTGATTTGTTCAGGAATATGTTTTGTTTTAAATACTAGTTGGAGTTTTTTGGCTTGTGCGCGCATCTCATCTAGCGAATATTCTTTACTGATTGTCGTATCTTTTAAAATTAATGCCCGATCGATAAGCCCTTCTAATTCAACCAAGTTATGTGAAGCGATTAACGCGCAGTGCTTACCGGTGCTAATATGTTCTAATAAAAGGCGAATGACCTGTTTACGCACAATGACGTCTAAGCCATCAAAAGGTTCGTCTAATAGCAGGTAAGGCGCATTGGAACAAATTGCCAAAATCATTTGAAACAGTCCTTGCATTCCCTTAGATAATTTCTTATAAGTGGAATGAAGCGGTAAATGATGTTGGTGGGTAAGTTCTAGAAATAAATCTTGATTAAAGGTTTTATAAGCTGTGCGATAAAAAATGCCGATTTTTTTTAAGCTATAAGAGCCGAGAAAATGTTCCTTTTCATCGATGTAAAAAAGTTGATTTTTTAATTGTTCGTGACTTAAAAGTGATGTCCCTTGAATGCGGATGTCGCCGCTATCTAGTAAGTAATGCCCACTTAAACTGCGAAAAAGCGTCGTTTTTCCTGAGCCGTTGCGGCCGATTAAACCAACGATTTCACCTAGTGGTAAAGTAAAATTGACATTCGTTAAGATTGGCGTTTGATTGATGGTTTTGTTTAGCTGTTTGATATTCACGTAGCGGGACCTCCTTGATTTTGATGAGTCGCGTTGATCCAAGTCTGGAGTTCTTCGGGACTAACCTTTAAGTGATAAGCTTCAATCATTAAGGCATCAAAGCGTTCCTTTAGTTGAGCAATCCGCATTTCATCTCTTGGAAGTGTCGCGGTATTTTTGACAAAGGTTCCTTTCCCTTTGACGGTTACTAAGACTTGTTCGGCTTCTAATAATTTATAAGCTTTACTGACGGTGTTGGGATTCATCAGGAGTTCTTTGGCCATCTCGCGTACGGAAGGTAGGCGTTCGCCAGCACTTAACACGCCGAGAGAAATCTCTTCTTTGATCCCTAAGACTAGTTGCTCATAGTACGGTTTACTATTATTTTTATCAATGGTCACCAATGTAACGTACTCCTTTCTGCTATATCTCCACGTGTACTATTATACGTAGTACACTTTAAAAAGCAACATTTTTTATTTTTTTTGGTAAAATAAAGGCAAAGGAGTGGCGCAGATGAAACGTTGTGATTGGGCAGAAAGTAATGAAAAAATGCAAAGGTATCATGATGATATTTGGGGGAAACCGGAGTATTCTGATCAGCAATTGTTCCGCAAATTAATTTTGGAGTTGAATCAAGCCGGTCTTAGTTGGCAGACGATTTTAAACAAGATGGCACGTTTCGATGAAGCGTATGAGCATTTTGACATTGAAAAAGTAGCGAACTTCTCGGAAGAAAAACTTGAAGAACTGATGCAAAATCCGGGCGTGATTCGTCATCGGAAAAAGATTGAAGCGGCAATTGTGAATGCGCAAAAAGTCTTGGAAATTCAAGCCAGTGGAATTAGTTTTGCCAATTTTTTATGGGAATATGTCGATTTTCAACCAATTAATCACCAGTGTCAGAGGATGAGTGAGGTGCCAGCGACCAATCAAGTCTCCGAGCAATTAGCCAAAGATTTGAAGAAAATGGGCTTTAAGTTTGTCGGCAGTACGACGATTTATGCGTTCATGCAAGCTGTCGGGATGATTAATGATCATCTAGTGACCTGTCCGTGTTATCAAAAAGTAAAGGAGAAAGCGAATGCGTAAATTAATTTTTTATGGGGCAATTAGTTTGGATGGTTATTTAGCTACTCAAAATGATAACTTGCAGTGGTTATTTGATACGGACTTGGCAGGGACGAGTACGTATGATACATTTATCACAACTGTCGATACCGTGGTGATGGGGCGCAAAACTTTTGAGGAAGCGCAAAAATTAATGCCCGATCAAGTTCTTTATCCGGACAAAACCGTGATTGTTTTTTCACGAACACCGCATCAGGCTGTCGCGCATGAAAGCTGGTGTCAAGAAGAGGTCGTTTCCTATTTGACTAACTTAAAGAAGCAAAAAGGGGCTGATATTTGGTTTGTTGGTGGGGGGAATTTATTGAAACCAGTTTTAGAAGCAGACTTAATCGATGAATGGTATGTGCAAGTTGCACCGGTTTTGTTAGGTCGAGGGAAGTCTTTATTTGAGCCAGGGGATTATAATCAACGTCTGGAAATGTTAGCGGTTGTTCAAATGGGAGAGTTAACAGAATTGCATTTAGCTAAAAAAAAGGAGAACTGATTTTGAAACATTCAGCTTTAGTGATTATTGATTTACAACGAGGAATCAAAGGGTTGTTTAAGAAGGTTCAACCATACACTTGGGAGCAAGTTTTAACCAACAATGAGCAACTGATTCAAAAATTTATTAGTCATGGGGCACCGATTTATTTAGTGAGCGTGCAACCGTCATTTTTTCCAGGCGCGATGAAGCAGAAATTTGGATCGTTGCTGTTAGCAGAAAAAAGAACATCGCCACTGATTAAATCCGTCATAAAAACGGGGCCGAGTATGTTTGGGAATTCTACTTATGATTTGGCCAAAGAATTAAGCGAACAAGGGATTAAGGAAATTTTTTTAACCGGTGTTTCTACCAGTAATGGTGTGTTGAAAACGGCAAAAGACGGCCAGAAACTAGGGTTTGACATTTCAATTATAGAAGATGCTTGTAGCGATCGTAAACGTGCAAGCCATGATCAAAGTATCGAACAACTTGCCCAGTTTGCTAAAATTTGCCAAACAACTGATTTTTAATAAAAAAGCATGCACGTTTCTGATGAGAGACATGCATGCTTTTGTCGTTTAGCTATTTTTTACGAGAAATTCGAGATATTTATCAAGGATGGTTTGAAAGAAGTTGGTGGTTTTGTCAGTAAATTCACCATTATCTGCTAGTAGATTGGGTACGTGGCCGATATACGCTTCTGGTTGTTGCAGTGTAGGCATATTTAAAAAGACTAATGATTGGCGTAAAACATGGTTGGCGCCAAAGCCTGAAATTGCTCCAGGTGAGACTGAAACTACAAGGGCTGGTTTTTCCTCCCAGATACTAGCGCCATAAGGGCGAGAGCCAACGTCGAGGGCATTTTTAATCGTCGCTGGAATCGAGCGGTTATATTCGGGCGTGAAGAATAAGACACCTGTTACTTCGGTTAGCTCTTGACGAAATCTGGTCCAACTTTCAGGGACTAATCCATCGCTTTCTAAATCTTCATTGTAGTAGGGGAGGTCGTCGATTTTGATAATTCGTGCTTCGTATTCTTGGGGAAGGCGGGAGATAAATGCTTGTGCCACTTGTCGAGTATAGGAATCCTTACGTAAACTACCAATGATAATTGCTAATTTTTGTGTCATAATTACTTCCTCCTAATTCATTTTACTAATTAATAGTAAGTGAAAGCGTTGGAAAATGCAACTATTTGGATTATTTTTACCCTGTAAAGAAAAAACTCTTTACAGGGCAAAGAATCCTTGCTATACTACTTCTTGTGATTAATTAATTGGAGGTGTATTTGTAATGGCAGTAAAAATCCGTTTAAAACGTATGGGTTCTAAAAAGAGTCCTTTTTACCGTATTGTAGTAGCTGATTCACGTTCTCCTCGTGATGGACGTTTCATCGAAACAGTAGGTACTTACAACCCGTTGAAAGACCCAGCAGAAGTAACACTTAAAGAAGACTTAGTCCTTGACTGGTTATCTAAAGGTGCGCAACCTTCTGATACAGTTCGTAACTTACTTTCTAACGAAGGTGTTATGAAGAAACATCACGAAGCTAAATTCACTAAGAAATAAGAGGGACACTGATGACAGATTTGAAAGATTTAGTCTTAACGATCGTACGTCCATTAGTTACTAATCCTGAAGCAATCACGCTTGAAGTGGTTGAATCAGCTGATTTCTTTGAATATAACTTGTCAGTTGCTCCGGAAGATATTGGTCGCATCATTGGTAAACAAGGTCGGGTGGCCAAAGCCATCCGAACAATCGTTTACGGTGTGCGTACAGATGGGCCTAAGAAGGTTCGTTTGAATATCTTAGATGGTCAAGCAACACAAAAACACTGAGACTTTGGTTTCAGTGTTTTTTTTAGTTAAAATTTTGTAAAATCAGTCGGGAGATGGAGGAATAGTTGCTCGTTTTCATAGATAATAGTGTCTAAGGGAGGTTTAGCTAATGATCCAATTACTAGTTTGGTTAGCAATAATTATGATTGCAATTTTTATCTTCCGAATTGGCGCTTTCCTATGGCGAGTTCTAGGGGTATTCTTGATAGTCTTTTTGTTATGGGTCTTTAAAGATGATTTGATTTACCAAGTGAATCATTTCGCGGCGACTTTTGATACGAATGATTTGAGTGAATTTTTCAACAGAATTTGGGAAGGGTTCAAAACGTTAATTACGGGGATCGTTCAATTTATCCAAAATTTATTTGCTTAATCTTAAAGGTGAAGAGCTAAGGCGACTTGATGTCTTAGCTCTTTTGTTATGCCAATAATGAACGTCGAACGGATTTAAAATTATCGAAGGAGTAGCAAGCATAAAAAGAGACTCAAATCATAGAATTAACCCGATAAGCATGCTAAAATGGTCAAAGAATAAAGAAAAAGCGAGGAAAAATAGTGACTGAATATTTAAATGTAGGCAAAATTGTCAATACCCATGGGATTCGGGGAGAAGTTCGTGTGATTTCACAGACCGATTTTCCCGAACAACGCTACCAAAAAGGTGCCCAATTAATCCTTTTTCGTGAAGGAAAAGCCCCACTAACATTAATCGTGAGTGGTCATCGAAAACATAAAAACTTTGATTTGGTAACTTTTGAAGGCTATCCTAATATCAATGATGTGCAAGCCTTTCGTGATGGCATTTTAAAAGTATCAAAAGAAGATTTAGCGGATCTTTACGAAGATGAGTATTATTACCATGAAATTATTGGCTTAGAAGTTCTCAAGGAAGACGAAACAGTCTTAGGAAAAGTCAAAGAAATTTTATCACCTGGCGCCAATGATGTTTGGGTGGTCCAACGTAAAGGCAAAAAAGATGCCTTAATTCCGTATATCGCCTCTGTCGTCAAAGAGATTGATTTGGAAAATGGTATTGTGCATGTGGAAATTCCTGAAGGGTTGTTAGACGATGAGAATTGATGTCCTAACCCTTTTTCCCAGAATGTTTGATGGACCGATGGGTGAGTCAATCATCGGGAAAGCCCGAGAGAAACAGCTGTTAGAGATGCATGTCTCTAATTTCCGTGATTTTTCAGATCATAAGCATCAAGCCGTCGATGATTATCCTTATGGTGGTGGGGCTGGAATGCTGTTAAAAGCGCAACCAGTCTTTGACAATCTAAAAAACATTGAAGTAGAAACGCCAAGCACGAAAAAACGAGTTATCTTATTAGATCCTGCGGGCAAAAAATTCGACCAAAAAATGGCTGAAGAGTTTTCGCAAGAAGAACACTTAGTTTTCATCTGTGGTCATTATGAAGGTTATGACGAACGCATTCGCACACTAGTGACCGATGAAGTTTCATTAGGCGATTACGTCTTAACGGGTGGCGAACTAGGAGCAATGGTGATGATTGATGCGACAGTTCGTTTGTTACCAGAAGTCTTAGGTAATAACTTGTCAGCTCAAACGGACTCGCATTCGACTGGTCTGTTAGAACACCCACAGTACACGCGTCCGGCAGAATATAACGGCATGAAAGTCCCTGAAGTCTTAACGAATGGCAATCATAAATTGATTGAACAATGGCAATTAAAAGAGTCGTTACGAAGAACCTATTTACGTCGTCCAGACATGTTAGCCGCACTTGAACTAACACCAGAAATGAAAAAAATGTTAAAAGAGATTAAGGCTGAGGAAATTTAAGTCGCTATCAAGAAAATTTTCTTTACACCTTATCAGGCTTGTGGTAATATATTTTGGTGAGTGAAAAGCTCAACTATTACGATATTCCGCTGAAGCAAAAAGCTTTAAGAATGTTTGGGAATAAGGAGAATGATAAATATGAATCCATTGATTCAAGCATTAACAGAAGGTCAATTACGTACTGATATCCCAGCTTTCCGTCCTGGGGACACTGTCCGCGTTCACGCGAAAGTTGTCGAAGGAACTCGCGAACGTATCCAGTTATTTGAAGGTGTTGTAATCAAACGCCGCGGTGCTGGTATCAGCGAAACTTACACTGTACGTAAAGTATCAAATGGTGTCGGTGTGGAACGTACTTTCCCATTACACACGCCACGTGTTGCGAAACTAGAAGTTGTCCGCTTCGGTAAAGTTCGTCGTGCGAAATTGTACTACTTACGTGCATTACACGGAAAAGCAGCTCGTATCAAAGAAATTAGAAGATAATAACGGAAAAAATCCTAAAATCTCTAAAATCTGTGAAAAGTCCTTGTATATCAAGGGCTTTTTCTTTTTTCTCTATCACAGTTTTAAGCCTGAATTGGCTGTTTTGGACCATTTTTTACTCATATTCCCCTAGAATGTCCTAGATTGTCCGATATTGACTAACAGTGTCGTCAAAATAGGGCAAAATTTAGTAGTCAGTCTGACGACAAATTTAATACGGAAAATACCAAAACATTTACCGAATTTATCATATTTTTAACCCCTTAGGATAAAAAGGTACCAGTTTTCAAAAAAAGGCAAAACATATACTTTGGTGATAAAAAGTTAGTGTGATAGATATTCTCTAAATATTTTTTAGGAGATTTTTTAATGGATAAGATCGATGGTCGAATTATTTGGAAGAATCAAAGTGACTTAAAATTGATTTTAACAATTAATAATTTTATCGAAAAACACGGAATTACATCTACGAGACAATATCAGAAAAAGTTAGCAGAATATCCCAATGAATCACCTAGTATTTGGTTCATCAATCAGAAATATGGGTCATGGGACAACTTGCTAGAGAGTATTGGCCTTGAAAAAAATGATTATGGAAAATGGGCTAAGATGCCAGAAGACAAATTGATGGAAATAGTAGAAAGCTTTATAAGTGATGAAAAAATTCGTTCACAGCGAAATTACGAAACCAAATCAGTTGGTAGAGATGTTCCTTCTTTAAGTACGTTGAAAAAAATAGTTGGTGATGTACGGCCACTGTTTAGAAAAAAGGAACAGAAAAATTTATTAACTGACTTTCAATTATTGATGGAGCTGAGAGAAGAAATTATTCGATTAGGACTTGAAGAAGACTTATCAATGACAAAATTCCGTAAGCTATCAAAATCAGATAAACTTCCGTCAGCGATCACAATATTGAGAAGAACAAACAAATCTTGGGAGGAATTAATGGAAGAAATTGGATTTGATTATCGGAAAATAAAAATTTATAAACAAAGAGACAATTTATCTCGAAAGAAAAGTTAATAGCATCAAGCTTAAAAAGGCGTTCAAAACTAAAAATTTGAACGTCTTTTTTTATTACCAAAAACCGAAAGGAGATTTTATTTTATGAAAAAGCCGAGATTTAAAAATTGGCGATTATTTGCGACTTTAGCTCTGTTGGGTCAAACAATTGGCGGAACGATTGGTCCTACGATTGCCTTTGCCGATGAGATTATTCATCCGCAAACAGTGACTGTACACTGCGATTTGTCACATTTATATGCGGTCGAAGGCACGTTCAGTGATGGTCGAACATTATCTGAGGTAACTGTTCCTCACTATGCTATCTATAATGGGGAGAAACAAGATATTTTCTGTATCGAACCGGGAGTGCCAATTTACAATGAGTTCACGCCAGGTTATGAGAAAAATCCATTGCCTGATATGTCGGAGAAAGCGAAATTAGTTTCAGTGTTATGGAAAAACGCCGGTACAGATATTGATACACAAATGGTTGCTCAAAAGATGATCTGGCAGGAGGCCAATGGGTATACGCTTCACTCTATGAAGCATCCAGACGGTAGTGCCGTAAATATTGCAGCCATTGAAGCAAAAATCAATCAAGCCATTGCCGATTATCAGAAGAAACCTAGTTTTCATAATTCCACAGTAAAAACAGTGTTAGGTCAATCAACCACCGTGACAGATACGAATAATTTGAACTTGTCAGAGTTCGATGAAGTTGTGGAAAATACCGCAAATATTGATTATCGTGTGAACGGCAATCAATTGGTCATCACACCGAATGCCAATTCAAAAGAAAGCGGTGTGTTGACGCTTAAGAAATCTGCTGGTACCGGAACACCGGTCGCTTATAAGATGGCTGGTCAACAAACTTTAATGGCCGGGGTAATTGATAAGCCGAATACCTACACAATCAAAATTGATGTGGAAACGGAGGGTTCTTTAAAGATCAAAAAAGTTGATAAAGAATCAGGTGCTATTGTACCAGGAACGGTTTTCCATTTAGATTTTGGAAAAGTGTTACCTGCAAAAGATGTAACTACTGATAAAGAAGGCATTGCTACATTGGATGGGATTCCTCATGGTACAAAGGTAACTATTACTGAAAAATCAGTGCCGGTGCCTTATACGATTGATACTACACCCATGACTGCTACGATTAAAGCAGGTGAAACCATTTCTGTAACTTCAAAAAATACGCGAGAAAAAGGTCAAATCATTCTGGATAAAACTGGGATTGAAACAGGAAATGATCTTTGGAACGACAACTATTCTTTAGCTGGCAACACGTTTGCTATTCGCAAGGACAGTCCCACTGGTGAAATTGTTCAAGAAATGACCACGGATGAAAAAGGCCATGCGGAAACGTCAAAAGAGATTGCTAATGCATTGGAATTGGGAACTTACTACGTGACCGAAACCAAAGCCTCTAATGGTTTCGTGAATACTTTCAAACCCGTAAAAGTTGAATTGAAGTATGCCAATCAAACCGTGGCTCTTGTTACCAGTAACGTAAAAGGGCAAAACCAAGAAATCACTGGTGAAACCACTTTGATAAAAGAAGACAAAGATACTGGAGATAAAACACAAGGCAAGGCAGTCTTTGAGGGTGCTGAATATACCTTGTTTACTGCTAAAGATGGTAAGCCTGTTAAGTGGGCAGATGCCTGTAAACCAGAATTAGTGAAAGGGACTAAAGCTTCTGATGAAACCGTGACTTTGACTTTGGATGAAGAGAATCAAGTTGCCGTTAAACATTTAGCCATCAACGAGTATTATTGGCAAGAAACCAAAGCACCTGAAGGGTATACCTTGGATGAAACGAAGTATCCTGTATCCATCAAAAAGGTGGATGATAGCGAAAAAAATGCCGTAATTACTCGAGATGTTACGGCAAAAGAACAAGTGATTCGCTTTGGTTTTGATTTCTTTAAATTTGCCGGATCAGCTACGGGCACTGCCGAAACTGGCTTCAATGATCTGACCTTTAAAGTGTCGCCATTAGAAGGAACCAATGAAATCACAGGTGCTGAAGATGAAGCAATCACAGCTTCTAACGAGCAATTAGGGTTTGATGGCTACGGTAAATTTGAAAATCTTCCTTATGGGGATTATTTACTTGAAGAAGTAGAAGCCCCAGAAGGATTTCAAAAGATTACACCATTAGAAATCCGTTCTACATTTAAGGAAAACAAAGAAGACTTTGTGAAGAGTGAATATGTCTTTACCATTACTGAAAAAGGACAAAAACAACCGATTAAAACGGCGACCGTTCCTTACGAGAAACTGACGAACAACGCATTTTCCGTTAGTTTGAACCGTTTAATGCTCTATGATTTACCTGAGGAAGAAGATAGTTTAACTTCCCTTGCGACATGGAGAGACGGAGACAAAGAATTAACCACATTGGATTCTACTGACCTGTTGATAAATTGAGCTATAACTTGCATGAAATTAAAGAAGACTGGTATGTGGTAGCGCAAGCTATTGATGTGGAAGCCACAAAAGCTGCCCAAGAAAAAAATGAAAAAGCCAAACCAGTGGTAATTGCCGAAACAACGGTCACTTTGGCGAACAAAGAGAAAACAGGAACTTGGGAAATTCTGCATAAATTAACGACCGAACAAGTTTTGGATAAAACCATCGTCTTGTTCAACTATGTGTATGAAAACAAGGAAGCCTTTGAAGCAGGTGACGATCCAGTAGCGAAGGATGCTAGTTTAATAACCAAGCCCAAACTGTTAATTGTACAGTGGAACGCCATGTTTCCATCCAAACCAAAGCCCACCTAGAAGACGGTTCGCAGACCTTTACTCATGGTGATGTGGTGGATATGTTTGATGATGTATCCATTACTCATGATGTACTGGATGGCTCAAAAGAAGCTTTCGAAACAATTCTGTACGCCTTATTACCGGATGGTACGACCAAAGAAATTTGGAAATCTGGCAAAATTGATTATGAAGTGAATGACAAAGAATTTACCAAAACCGTGCTTGCAGAAAAAGTAGACACCGGAAAGTATCCAGAAGGAACCAAGTTTACTTTTGCGGAAATCAATTATGATAAAGATGGGAATATCAATGGGAAACACAATGAAGATTTGAAAGAAAAATCCCAAACCTTGACGCCAAAAGAAGTGCCAACTACACCAAGTACGCCGGAACAACCGGAAACACCAACTGTTCCAAGCGACTCTCAAGAATCTAGTCCTACAGTGAAGAAATTCCCTCAAACCGGGGAGAAAAATTCTAATGTGTTATTGTTCATTGGCTTTACCTTGATCTTTGCGACGGCGGGCTATTATTTCTGGAATCGGCGGAACTAAGGTGATGTGATGAAACAACTAAATAGGAAGAACCAACGTGCGCGACCGCCTCCTAAAAAAAGTGGTCGCGCTATTTTTGTATCCAAAACTAACAATGAAAAGAGGAAAAAAGATGGAATTGAAATTTGTTGTGCCAGACATGGCCGAAACCTTTGGAAAGATCAGTTATGCCGGAGAAGGCGAAGTTTTAACAGAAGGATATGGACGGAATACTACAGTAATTGGTCGTAGTTATCATTTGTATTCCAGTAAACAACGAGCTGATGATATTGAAGTGGTGGTAGCTGCGGAAGCTGGTGAAAAGGATTTTGATCAAGATCAACCGCTAAAAGCCGTGAATCCTCACTTGGTTGCCAAAGGCTATGAGATTGAGAATCGTGGGTTTACTGATTACGTGTTGTATGTCGATGATCTAGTGAAAGCATAGGAGGAAATGAAGATGAGATTAACAGAAGGTATTGTCGTAGATTCAGGATTAACGTTTGGGAAGTTGCGCTTTTCCGCATTACGTCGAGAAGTACGGAAACAAAATGAGGATGGAACGGTTAGTAATGAGGTAAAAGAACGAACCTATAATTTGAAATCCTCTGCGCAAGGTCGAATGATCCAAGTTAGTATCCCAGCAAATGTACCCTTACGTGAGTTTGCTTATGATGCAGAGGTAGAGCTGGTCAATCCAATCGTGGATACGGTCGCCAATTATGTTTTTCGAGAAGGAACCACCGTTAATTGGTTCATTAAGGCGGATGATTTAGTCTTGAAACGACAACCGAATCAAGCAAACCCTACAAACCAAAATGAAGGAAAGAAATAGGTGAAAAGAATGGAAATTAATGTTGAACATATTTTAGATTGTCTCGATCGTTATGGCAAAGGAGAACTAACCAAAGAACAAGTCAACGAAGATTTGACGATAGATGAAAAAGTATTTCTTATTATGAATCAGGATTTTTTCGAAAACGATGAGGAAGATTTTGACGTACTCAAATGGTTGAATGAAGAAGAGTCCTTCTTTATGGTTGTCGAAGTAAATGAAAATTTATGTCGACAGGCAGAATCTGTCTTGGAAGAAATCGGTGTAGAGATGCCAGATGCCATTGAACGCTTTTTAAAACAATTGGTTGAAACGAAACAGCTTCACGTAGGAGTAAATGACTAGCATAACGGTTTGAAATTGCCCAATAAAATCCTATTGGGCGATTTTTGAATGGAGGTGGAAACCATTAAAATGTACAAAGGACATCGCATACGTGCAGGAGATCAACACTTGGTTTATCACTTTGTTCTTGGCTGGCTAATTGCTTTGTTCATCGGTTGGATGGGTGTCTTTTATTTTCAAGAACTTAGACAATTTGATCTTTCTAAGGTATCACTTTCCACTATTAAAATTGTTTGGTCTATAAAAGATTTAGTATGTCTGCTTGGAAGTCTCGCTCTTTCAGGAGCTATGATGTTACTTTATATTCATTTTTTTCAGGATCATTGGCGAAGTTTGTGGCATCGACAAAAGCTAGCCCGAATGATTCTAGAAAACCATTGGTATGAAGTGAAACAAACTCAAAGTGAAGGCTTTTTCAAAGATTTGAATAGTAGTCGGACCAAAGAGAGTATCAGTTACTTCCCCAAAATTTATTATCGAATGAAGGATGGCTTACTGTCTATTCGTGTTCAAATTTCACTAGGAAAATATCAAGATCAACTATTGAAACTAGAAAAGAAGTTAGAAAGCGGACTGTATTGTGAGTTAGTTGAAAAGGAACTCAAAGACTCCTATGTGGAATACACCTTGTTATACGATATGATTGCCAATCGAATTGGAATTGAAGAAGTAGTGGCAGAAAACGGGACTCTGCGATTGATGAAAAATCAAGTATGGGCCTATGATTCTTTACCCCATATGTTAATCGCTGGTGGCACAGGTGGAGGGAAGACCTATTTCCTCCTCACCATTATCGAAGCACTATTGAAGTCGGATGCAGAATTGTTTATTCTCGATCCAAAAAATGCAGATCTTGCCGATTTAGGTACGGTAATGCCCCATGTCTATTCCCAAAAAGAAGAAATTTCTGCTTGTGTAGAAGATTTTTACGAACGCATGATGACTCGTAGCAAGGCAATGAAAGAAATGCCCAACTACAAAACAGGAGAGAATTATGCCTATCTTGGACTTCCGCCAAATTTTTTAATCTTTGATGAATACGTGGCTTATATGGAAATGTTAACGACTAAGGAGAGTGCCGTGATTTTGAATAAGCTTAAACAAATTGTGATGTTAGGTCGCCAGTCTGGTTTCTTTCTGATTCTAGCTTGTCAAAGGCCGGATGCGAAATATTTAGGAGACGGAATTCGCGATCAATTTAACTTTCGAGTGGCTTTGGGTCGCATGAGTGAGATCGGGTATTCCATGATGTATGGAGAAGTTGATAAAAATTTCTTCATGAAACGAATTAAAGGTCGAGGCTATGTAGATACTGGAGGGAGTGTGATTAGTGAGTTTTATACGCCACTTGTACCAAAAGGGTATGATTTCTTAAAGGAAATTAGTAACATTGATGGATTAACCGTTCATATGGAAAGAGAAGATAATAGTATGTAGCCTGGAAATATCAATAATTCTGGGCTTTTTTTGAGGTGATTTATGACATTTTTAGATTTATTCGCCGGGATTGGTGGCTTTCGCTTAGGTATGGAACAAGCGGGTCACCAGTGTATCGGCTTTTGTGAAATTGATGAGTTTGCTCGGCGGAGTTATAAGGCAATCCATGATACAAGGAAGGAGGTGGAAATGCATGACATCACAAGTGTATCAGACGAGTTTGTTCAATCCCTCGGACCAGTGGACATCCTTTGCGGCGGATTTCCGTGCGTGCGATGCGTTCCTAATTGAAAAGATTAGGCACTGAATTATTTAAGAACGCAAATGTGTTCAGTTCAGTAGAACTGATGATTCAAATGGTGGAATGAAGGGCTAACAACCTGAAACGCCTACCCTGAGATTACGCTGTGCAAAATTATGGGTAATCATAGTGATGTACAAAGCGCGTTAAAGTCGGCAGAGAGTTGCCCAAACAAAGAAAAAATTATTTTCAGATGTGGAAAGTTGTCCAGAGGTGGATGACGCAGCCTATATGCCGGGGGTCTAAAAACTATCTATGGTTAGTATGTAATGACAATTACTAAGCGAATGTCCGAATGTACGGGTCTAGAGAATGCAGGTAATAGAAATGTTATCACCATTATTTGTGGGGTGTGTGGGGTCTAGTAAAATTGCATGGTATGAAAAACCTTGTAACGTTAAAGGCGTTACCAAGCACACAGGCTCAGAGGGCAAACCTAAGGATAGAAATTTATAGATTGAATCATTGGAACGCAGTAAGTTCAGGACGTGGAGTGATTACACACGATGAAGCGGTAATAGGGAAAACAAACTTGTATAACCTAATTTTATCTGAAGGAAAGCGGAGCCACAGTACCGATGAAATCATGGAAACATGATGGAGGGATAGGCTCTAGTCGACAGTCTTAAATAAACAATTCAATACACATATCTTCTAAGGTTCGAGTACGACTAAGAAAGGCAAAGTATTCTGAAAAGGAGAACTGCCGACTTTGACAACTGAGAAAACAACTAAAAAGCAAAAACTAAGAAATGCTGAGTATTATGATTTTCAGATGAATCAAGACGAACTTTATAGACAGAGTAAAGATGGAAAAATATTTAAACATTTAATGGATATTATCTCGTCTGAGCAAAATATAAAATTAGCCTTTCGAAACATTAAGAAAAACAGAGGAAGTCATACAGCTGGTGTTGATAATAAAAATATCGAGGATCTTGCCAAATGGCAAGATGAGGCACTAATCAAGCATGTGAAACGTAAGTTTCAATGGTACGAACCTCAAGCTGTACGTAGGGTTCAAATACCAAAGTCAAATGATTCGACTAAAACGAGACCATTAGGAATCCCTACAATTATGGATAGACTTATCCAACAATGTATTCTTCAAATCATGGAGCCGATATGTGAGGCTAAATTTTATAATAAAAATAATGGATTCCGCCCCAATCGCAGTTGCGAACATGCTTTAGCTCAGGCTGAAAAAAATATGCAGCTGTCCAAATTACATTTCGTCGTAGATATTGACATCAAAGGATTCTTTGACAATGTGAATCATGGGAAGCTATTAAAACAGTTGTGGACGATAGGAATTCGAGATAAAAAGCTCATTAGTATACTCTCGGCCATGTTAAAAGCAGAAATAGCTGATATAGGTTTTCCTGAAAAAGGCTCTCCACAGGGCTCCATCATTTCACCACTGTTGTCGAATGTTGTTTTAAATGAACTAGATTGGTGGATTTCAAGCCAATGGGAAACAATCCCAACACGAAAAGAGTTTAAACAGCATAAGGGGCACTCAGGTGGACGTCTCCAAGCACTTAAAAAGACGAATCTTAAAGAATGTCGGTTAGTACGTTACGCTGATGATTTTAAAATCTTTTGTCGTAAGAAAAAAGATGCGGAGAAAATCTTTATTGCCACAGAGAAATGGTTGAAAGATAGATTGGGTCTATCTATCAGTCCTGAGAAATCTAAAATTGTGAATCTTAAGAAAGAATACTCTGAGTTTTTAGGATTTAAATTGAAGGTTACTAGGAAAGGGAAATATTCTAATGGGAAGCCACGCTTTGTAGTGAGGTCTCATCTATCAGAAAAGTCTATGAAGAAGATTAATATTAACGCAAAGCGTCGAATCAGTGACCTGCAGAAGCCCTCTGACAAGCAAGAGAGTTATAAAGCAGTACAAAATTATAACTCGTTTGTCTTAGGTGTTCATAATTATTACTCAATGGCAACACATGCTAGCTTGGATTTTGCAAAAATAGCCTTTCCTATCGGAAAGATCCTAAAAGGAAGATTACAAGGGAACATATCAAAAGAAAGAGGAATTTGTAGCGAAATTATTAGAAAGAGATACGGAAAGAGCAAGCAATTAGCTTATGTTTATGGATTTGCGTTAATTCCTATTAGTTATGTCCAACACAAAACCCCACTGGATAAAAAACTAGAAATTAATCAGTATACTCCAAAGGGACGGATGTTAATTCATAAGCAATTAGGACAAACGATTAATCCTAATCTATTAAAATACCTTATGCTAAATCCAATAAAAGGAAAAAGTATTGAGTACAACGATAACCGCCTGTCACTTTTCTGTGCACAGAAAGGAAAATGTGCGATTACAAGTAGCGAGCTAACAATTGGTAACATGCACTGTCACCACAAATTGCCTCTAAAATTAGGTGGGAATGATGGATACAATAATCTGGTTTTTGTGACAATTGACTCTCATAAGCTGATCCATGCTTCCAATCCTGTTCTAATTTCTGAATTGCTACAAAATTTAAATCTCTCAGCTACGCAACTAGGAAAAATTAATGTGTTGCGAAAGCAGATGAATCTTCCGATTATTGAATAAATTTCAAAGTTGAAAATGTGTATATGAATTTAAGGAAAGACTGTCGATGGAAAGCCGTGTGAGGTGAAAGTCTCATGCACGGTTTGGAGCGGGGGAAAATCTGGAGATGACCTCAAAAGATTACCTATCGCTATCAAGCTTTTTCAATTGCGGGAAAGCGGCAAGGATTTTCCGATACTCGAGGTACTTTATTCTTTGAAATCGCTCGGTTCGCCACTCTTCTCCAACCTAAGTTTTTATTCCTTGAGAACGTCCGGGGATTGCTCAATCACGAAGGAGGGGCTACGTTCGAGACGATCCTCCGAACGCTGGATGGACTGGGGTATGATGTGGAATGGCAGGTGCTTAACTCAAAGGCCTACCTTCCCCAAAGCCGCGAGCGGGTCTTCCTTATCGGACATTCTCGAGATGCATGTACCAAACAAGTATTTCCTATCATTGGACCGTCTCCAACATCTGATCAAAACATCAGAAACTTGTTAAATATCAATCCTTCCAATCGAGGAATGGGTGGACAAGTCTATGGTTCAGATGGGGTTGCCCCAACCTTAACCGGTGATGAAGGAATCAAAATCGCACTACCGGTAAAGGATGGGATTTCTGTAGCAGGTATGTTATCGGGAAATTTTGAACAAGGCAATCGGATTTATGAGGTAACCGGTACAGCTCCCACCCTGTCAACGAAACAAGGGGGAACGAAGATTATGATTCGGAAAAATGGAACAGAATATCAAGAGGTGAAGCCAGGGGACAGTGTGAACCTGGCTTTTCCTAATTCCACAAGTCGTCGAGGCCGTCTGGGAAAACAAAGTGTGCATACTTTACTAACAGGAGACCAACAAGCAGTCGTCACAGATCAGTATCAGATTAGGAAGCTAACACCTAGGGAGTGTTGGCGACTTCAAGGGTTTCCCGATTGGGCTTTTGACCGGGCATCTCAAGTCAATTCAGATAGTCAGTTGTATAAACAGGCCGGAAACTCTGTTACAGTTCCGGTCATTTTTGATATTGCTAGAAGATTGAAGGAGGTAAAAACAGATGATTTATGATGAATTGATTGGGGAAATCTACTGGGTGATTGGTAAGATTCAGTCAGATCCGGAATTGGAAGAAGAACTGTACCGGCTTAATTTCGATATTCGAAAAAATGGGGTGAAGGTCCCTGGTGATTCATATGTAATGGACGAGGAAACCGATGCTCGAATTGAGTTGAATCAGGTTATCAGTGAAATGGAACGGATTGCAGATCTTGCCAAAGAACCTGATATCCGCCAATACTTGTTTGAGATAAAAGCAGAGTTGGAAATTGAGGGTATTACTGCGGAGTAGCAGCCAAATAAGCCACTGATAGGCGCTGACCGCGGGGGATTTGCGAAGCAGAAATCCTCCGTGGTGCTGTGCCTGTTCATGGACGGCGTTAGCCGGCCATGATGTCTCACCCCCCGTATCTAACAGGGGGGTACAAAAACACAAAAAACAAGCAAGTAACGATTGAGAATTGCTGGTGTATCAAGGGAAATTAACGATTTGATTCAGTGTGAAGTATTCGTCAATTACTTCACACTTTTGCTTTAGGAGGTGATTATTTGGCGAAAAGAAATTTAAGCAAGGAATTGCTAAAAGAAAAGCGTAAGAATTATAAGGTTTCGCAGAACAAATTAGCTGTCGCATGTAATTTGACTCGAGAATATATCAACAAGATTGAATCAGGTCTACTTACACCATCCGCAAAGACCATGAGAAAAATTTTTGACCAACTGGAAAGTTTCAATCCCGATTTGCCTTTGACATTACTGTTTGACTATGTAAGGATTCGTTTCCCCACAACGGATGTACGGAAAATTATACAAGAAATTCTCCATTTAAAATTTGAGTATATGCTCCATGAAGATTACGCCTTTTACTCCTATCAAGAACAATATGTCATGGGCGATATTGTGGTGATGGTGTCTCATGAAGAAGATAAAGGCGTTCTTTTGGAATTAAAAGGGCGAGGTTGTCGACAGTTTGAAACTTTTTTACTTGCTCAAAAGCGTAGCTGGTACGACTTTTTCGGAGATTGTCTAAAAGCCGGTGGCGTGATGAAACGTTTGGACTTGGCAATCAATGATCGAGTGGGGCTATTGAATATTCCAGATTTAACGAAAAAATGTCAGAAGGAAGAATGTATCTCCTTGTTTCGTACCTTTAAAAGTTACCGTTCCGGGGAACTGTTGAAAGCTGATGAAAAGGATGGTATGGGCAATACCTTATATATAGGCAGTCTCAAAAGTGAGGTTTACTTCTGTTTGTACGAAAAAGATTATGAACAATATATCAAGTTAGGGATTCCATTAGACCAGACCGAAACGAAAAATCGCTTTGAGATTCGACTGAAAAATGACCGCGCTTATCATGCGATTCAAGATTTGTTAAAAGGTCGTAGCATTGAAAGTACCACATTTTCCATTATCAACCGTTACTTGCGATTTGCGGATAAGGTGGAAGGAAAACGGCGAACCAATTGGCCCTTGAATGAACAATGGGGTCGCTTTATTGGACGGCATCGCAAGGAAATTCAATTAACTTCTGAGCCGAAACCGTACACCATTGAACGAACCTTGAATTGGCTTGGACGACAAGTCGCTCCTACGTGGAAGATGGCCAAGGAGTTGGATCGGTTGAATCAGACAACCTATATCCAGGATATGGTACAGAATGCACACTTATCAGACCGGCACAAAAAGATTTTGGAGCAACAAAGTATGGCAATTGAAAACCTGATTATATGAAAAGAGGAATGGTCATGGGAATTGTAAAAGATATGTTATTGATATTTGGTGGCAGTATGCTTGGTGTTACTGTGATGTGCTTGATGAACGCAAGTGCAGCGGCAGACCGAGCAATGGAAAAGAAAGGAAAGTGACGAGATGAATTTCGGACAAAATTTGTATCAATGGTTTTTAACCAATGCTCAATCTTTAGTTTTACTAGCGATTGTGGTCATTGGTTTGTTTTTAGGATTTAAGCGGGAGTTTTCCAAACTGATTGGCTTCTTAGTGATTGCCTTGGTTGCGGTAGGTCTGGTCTTTAATGCTTCTGGTGTGAAAGATGTCTTACTCAATTTGTTTAACCGAATTGTCGGTGCGTAAGGAGAATCGCTATGGAACAGATGCGTATTTATATTGCGAACCTTGGAAAATACAATGAAGGTGAGTTGGTGGGGGCGTGGTTTACCCCACCTGTCGATTTAGATGAAGTCAAAGAACGGATTGGATTAAATGACGAATACGAAGAGTACGCGATTCATGATTATGAACTGCCTTTTGAAATTGATGAATATACAACAATTGAAGAAATTAATCGGTTGTGTGGCTTAGCAGAGGAATTAGAAGGAACGCCGATTGGTGAGGTTGCTTTAGAGATTCAGCATGCTTTCTTCAATTCTTTTGAGGAAATGGTGGAGCATGTGGACGATATTATCTGTTATCCCGATTGTAATGATATGGAAGATTTAGCTTATCAAATGGTAAATGAGGGGCTTTTAGGAGATGCTCCGGAAAACTTTGTAAGGTATTTCAACTATTCTTCTTTTGCACGTGACTTGGAAATTGAAGGAAACTATTTAGTTACTAATCGTGGGATATTTGAATATACCGGTTAATGGGATAAGATATTCAATAAAAGGGGGAGATCAAATGTATGAAGATTATACAAGACAAGCGGTTCCAGAAAGGCACTATAGGGAATTAGTAGGAACTGCAGTGACAGTATTTAATTCAAATAATTCCTTTATTATTGAAAATATTTTAAGAATTACTGTTGATAAGTATTCATGGCATACACTAATAGACTACACTTCGGGAAGATTAAATAATGAAGTTAAAAATGTGTTAGAAGAATGCTCTCATCAAAATATTGTTGAGTTGTTTTCAGAATTAATTAGTATGAGAAATCGAATCATTCATAGCTTTCAGATTACTAATTCTAGTGGAAAACAGGTATTAGCTACTAAGGAAAAAAACGGCAATCAATTTGAAGTAACAGAAGAATATTTGATGCAGTTCATTAAAAAAAATGAACAATTGTCTTTGATGTTACATGAATTTCGTGGATTTTAATAATGCCAAAACAAGGAAGTCAATTTTTTTGATTTCCTTGTTTTCATATAGAGGATGATTTGATGAAAAAAATAAAAAGTTACACCAGTATCTGGGCAGTTGAAAAAGTCATTTACGCGATCAATGACTTTCAGCTTCCTTTTCCTGTGACCTTTAATCAGATGGCTTGGTTTGTTTTATCCTTGCTGTTTGTCATCGTATTTGCCCATGTGCCTCCACTATCTATGATAGAGGGGGCTTTTTTAAAATACTTAGGCATACCGGTAGCGGTTACTTGGTTTATGTCGCAAAAGACGTTTGACGGAAAGAAACCATTAGGATTTTTACGATCCTTTATCAGCTATCACTTACGATTTAAGGTCACTTTTGCGGGAAAGAAAGTCAAAGAACAAAAGAAACGATGGGACGAACCCATTACTCTTGTAAGGAGTGTGAATTATGTACCCGATTAAGTATATTGAAAATAATCTTGTGTTTAACCAAGAAGGTGAGTGTTTTGCCTACTATGAGTTAGTGCCTTACAATTACTCCTTTTTGTCACCGGAACAAAAATATCAAGTACATGATAACTTTCGCCAGTTGATTGCGCAAAATCGTGAAGGCAAGATCCATGCCTTACAAATTGCTACAGAAAGTAGTATACGAGCCACACAAGAACGATCAAAAAAAGAAATTACGGGTAGACTCAAAGAAGTAGCGAAACAACGAATTGACCTTCAAACAGATGCATTAGTATCCATGATTGGCGATAGTCAGATTGATTATCGCTTTTTTATTGGCTTCAAACTGATTGCGACAGATGAAGAAGTAAATCTAAAAAGTCTCAAGAAATCTTTCTTTTCTGGATTTCAAGAATTTATCTATGGAGTGAATCATCATTTGATGGGCGATTTTGTTTCCTTATCCAATGAAGAAGTTCGCCGATATACCAAGCTTGAAAAACTGATGGAAAGCAAGCTGGCTAGAAGATTCAAAGTCAGACGAGTCACACCGAGTGATCTAACTTACTTGATTGAACATATCTATGGTGAAAAAGGTACACCGTTTGAAGAATATAAATTTCAGCTACCAAAGAAAAAGCTGAAGTCGGAAACTTTGGTGAAACGTTACGACTTATTACGTCCCACTCGTTGCTTGATTGAAGAAAAGCCCCGTTACTTACGGATTGAACATGAAAATCATGAATCGTACGTAGCTTACTTAACTATCAATACAATTGCGGGAGAAATGGAGTTTCCTTCCTCAGAACTTTTCTATTACCAGCAACAACAATTCACTTTTCCGATTGATACTTCAATGAATGTAGAGATTGTGACGAACAAAAAGGCACTTGCTACCGTTCGCAATAAGAAAAAGGAATTGAAAGACTTAGACAACCATGCCTATCAATCTGACAATGAAACGAATTCCAATGTTTTAGATGCGTTGGATTCTGTGGATGAGTTGGAAACTACTTTGGATCAGTCGAAAGAATCCATGTATAAACTGAGTTATGTGGTTCGGGTGAGTGCCGAATCAGTGGATGAATTAAAACGCCGCTGTGATGAAGTGTTCGATTTTTATGACGATACTAATGTAAAACTAGTCCGTCCTTTTGGCGATATGATGGGTTTACATGAAGAGTTTTTACCCTCAAGCAAACGCTACATGAACGACTATATCCAGTATGTGACGTCTGACTTTCTAGCGGGACTTGGTTTTGGGGCTACTCAGATGCTAGGTGAATTAGAAAGTATTTACTTTGGCTACAATGTAGATACGGGTCGTAATGTTTATCTCAAGCCGGCATTGGCTTCACAAGGGGTAAAGGGTTCAGTTACCAATGCTTTGGCAGCTGCTTTCCTTGGTTCGTTAGGTGGCGGAAAATCCTTTAGTAACAATCTCTTGGTCTACTATGCTGTTTTGTTCGGTGGGCAAGCTGTGATTGTCGATCCAAAAGGGGAGCGTGGAGGATGGAAAGAGACCTTGCCAGAAATTGCGGATGAAATCAATATTCTCAACTTAACTAGTAAGCCAGAAAATCAAGGTCTGCTTGATCCTTACGTGATTATGAAGAAAAAGAAGGACTCGGAAAGTCTAGTGATTGATATCCTAACCTTTTTAACAGGAATTTCCAGTCGAGATGGGGATAAATTTCCAGTGTTGCGCAAGGCCATTCGGACGGTTACCCAAAGTAATCAACGAGGATTATTACAAGTAATCGTTGAATTGCGTAAAGATGGTTCGTCAATCGCAGAAAATATCGCCGATCACATCGAGTCTTTTACCGATTATGATTTTGCCCATTTGCTTTTCTCAGATGGTTCGATTACTCAATCGATTAGTTTAGACAAACAGTTGAATATCATTCAAGTGGCGGATTTAGTTTTACCAGATGCAGAAACGACTTTTGAGGAATACACCACCATGGAATTGCTTAGTGTTTCAATGTTAATCGTCATTTCGACTTTTGCCTTGGACTTTATCCATAGCAACAGAGAAATCTTCAAGATTGTGGACCTGGATGAGGCTTGGTCATTTCTTCAAGTAGCGCAAGGAAAGACGTTATCGAATAAACTTGTGCGTGCTGGTCGGGCCATGAATGCCGGTGTTTACTTTGTCACGCAAAATAGTGACGATTTACTGGATGAACGCTTGAAGAATAATATCGGATTGAAATTTGCTTTTCGAAGTACCGATATTCATGAAATTAAGAAAACCTTGGAATTTTTTGGATTGGATCAAGAAGATGAAAGCAATCAAAAACGCCTGCGAGATTTGGAAAACGGCCAATGCTTGATGCAAGATTTGTATGGTCGAGTAGGTGTGGTCCAAGTTCACCCAGTCTTTGAAGAACTCTTCCATGCTTTTGATACCCGTCCGCCTGTTCAAGAGAGAATGGAGTGAGGGTATGAAAAAGAAACTTTTTCGGATTGTAGGAATCGTTTTTATTAGCATCATCACTCTGATAGTTCTATTGAGTTTAATCGGTACGGTAGCTGAGGCGACAGGGCTAGTTGATGATACAGTGGAAGCAGGAAATCTATATTCCAAATATTCACTGAACAACTATCAACTAGATTTTTTTGTGGATAGTTCATGGGATTGGCTACCGTGGAATTGGGGCGATGGCTTAGGCAAGAGCGTAATGTACGGACTTTATGCCATTACAAATTTCATTTGGACGGTAAGTTTGTATTTATCGAATGCCACGGGCTATGTAGTTCAAGAAGCCTACAAGTTGGACTTCATTTCAGACACGGCTGAAAGTATTGGGAAAAACATTCAGACATTAGCAGGTATTACCGAAAATGGACTACAGACCTCGGGATTTTACTTTGGGTTTCTATTATTGATGATTTTGGCTCTGGGGGTGTATGTGGCGTATACCGGATTATTAAAACGAGAAACCACGAAAGCAGTCCGGGCCGTGATTAATTTTGTGATGATTTTTCTACTTTCAGGTTCATTTATTGCGTATGCGCCTACTTATATCACAAAAATTAACGACTTTAGTTCAGATATTAGTGAAACGGCCCTTAGTCTTGGAACAGAGCTCGTTGTACCGAATTCGGAAAGCCAGGGAAAAGACAGTGTGGATTTGATTCGAGACAGTTTATTTTCGATTCAAGTCCAACAACCCTGGTTACTATTACAATTTGATGATTCTAATATAGAAGAAATTGGCGAAGATCGTGTCAATAATATTCTATCCGTGAGTCCGGATGAAAATAAAGGCAAAGATCGGGAAGAAGCGGTCAAAGTCGAGATTGAAGACAATGACAATGCGAATTTAAGTATTACCAAGACCATGAACCGCTTAGGAACCGTGGTCTTTTTAGTATTGTTCAATATTGGCATATCCTTCTTTGTCTTTCTCCTAACCGGGATTATGTTGTTCTCGCAAATTCTCTTCATTATCTTTGCGATGTTTCTGCCAATTAGTTTCTTATTGTCCATGTTGCCGACTTATGAAAGTTTGGGAAAGAAGGCGATTATTCGCTTATTCAACACGATTATGATGCGAGCGGGAGTGACCTTGGTGATTACGACTGCATTTAGTATTTCTACCATGTTTTTCAATATTTCGGCCACTTATCCCTTCTTCATGGTAGCTTTTCTACAAATTGTGACCTTTGCCGGCATCTATTTCAAATTGGGTGACATTATGAGCATGTTCAACCTTCAAAGTAATGATAGCCAATCGATGGGAAGACGGGTCATGCGAAAACCCCAAATGTTGATGAACCGTAAATTGCGACAACTTAATCGCAATGTGGGACGAACTTTAGCTTTTGGTGGAGGTGCAGCAGTCGGTAATAAGCTAACAAAGGAACAATCAAAATCCAAATTTAAGCCATCCGATTCTTCTCTACGAAAGAATTCACGATTACCTAACGATCACGAGGTACCATCTGACTCAACTAAGGAGAATCCAGTTTCAAATAATAAGAAACAATCTCGAATGAATTTGGCCGGGAGAAAAATAGGCAAAGTTGCGGATACCCAAGCTTTGGTGAAAGATAAGACCAAACAAGTAAAGGATCAGGTACAAAATACACCAACTAGCTTGAAATACAACCTCCATAAAGGGATTGAAAAGACGAAAAAAGCACCAGAAGAGTTCAAGCGTGGACTGGTTCAAGAAAAAGCAGAGCGAGGAGAGTTGCGAGAAAAACAACGACAACGTAGAGACGAAAAAATGGCTGAAAAGCGCAAGGCATTGAACGAAGCAGGAAATCGTCATGGGAAAAGAAGGGGAAATGTTCCAATAAAAACAGAGCACCAACCTCAAAAAGATAAGACGCCGAAGAAAGAAGTATCAAAGCGGATTGTAAAAGGCAATCCGAATCCCGAAATCAAACGAAAACTCGCTAGTCAAGAAATCATTTCAAAAGGGAAAAGCCAATCATCAAGTAAGAAAAATTCTTTCCAACAAGTGAAACAGCGGTCTACTCTGTCCAAGCGAACTAATCAAAAAGTACAAAAAAGAATGAACCCTCGTCCAAAATCAAGGTCAGGTGAGAAAAAATGAACGTAAAGAAATTAAGTATCATTTCGTTAACCTTTCTGGCCATCTCCTTTATGGGAATCTTGATGTGTGTGGGTTTGTTATTTGGGGAAGACAGTGAAGGAAGTAGTAGTTCTGGGATATCTTCAGGAGGAAGCAGTGTCTCAGAAGAAGTTTTGAAACACCGTGCAATGGTGGAAAAGTATGCCAAAGAATCGGATATAACAGAGTATATCCCAATTCTTTTGGCGATTATTCAAGTGGAATCTGGTGGCACAATGGAAGACGTTATGCAAAGTTCTGAGTCGGCCGGCTTACCACCGAATTCATTAAGTATCGAGGCATCCATTAAACAAGGGTGTCTCTATTTTGCGTCTTTAGTTAAGCGTTCCAAAGAGTTAGGGTGTGATCAAGATAGTATCATTCAGGCTTATAACTATGGTGGTGGGTATTTGGATCATGTCGCGAAAAACGGGAAGAAGCATAGTTTTGCTTTAGCTGAATCTTTTTCAAAGGAAAAATCGGGTGGCCAAAAAGTAGACTACCCCAACCCAATAGCGATTAAGGAAAATGGTGGGTGGCGGTATAACTATGGCAATATGTTTTATTGCTTATTAGTGAAGCAATACCTAACTACAACACAGTTTGATGATAAAACCGTCCAAGGAATTTTTGACGAGGCGTTTAAGTATGAAGGAACAGCCTATGTATTTGGTGGATCAAGTCCCGAAACGGGGTTTGATTGTAGTGGATTGACCCAATGGTGTTATGCCAAAGTTGGTTTGAAACTCCCACGGGTGGCTCAGGATCAATATGATGCCATGACCCATATTGATCTAAAAGATGCCAAACCAGGTGATTTAGTTTTCTTTCATTCAACCTATGATGCTGGTACTTATGTAACCCATGTCGGTATTTATGCAGGAGAGAATCGTATGTATCACGCGGGAGATCGTGTGAGACGTTCCTAACTGAAAAGGTTAGGCAGTTACAACCTCACAAAAATGAATGTTGTAACGAGAACTGATAATTTGAAAAGTCGAATGAAGGGGTAACGCCCTGAAAGGCTTTAGCTAAAACTGCGACAGGCGATAAATCATTAAGGTTTTCATGGTCTGAAGCTCGCAGAAGTCGACTGAGAAGACACCCTAATCGTATTTTGAAAATACGAAAGGAAATGCGAACTAGAGGTAGTCGAGTGTCCGATAGGTCGGGCTTCCATAAAATACTCATGGTAAGAATGTGCGAAAAAGCACTGACGAAATTCTGAATGTACGTGTCTATACCGCGAAGTTGTCTAACGGCAACTGCTACAAATCGTAGGGTTTGTGGGGTGGAGTAAAACTGGTCACTATGAAACTCCCTATATCGTTACAGGCGATATCAAGCAAACAGGCACAGAGGAATTACCTAAAAGTATTATGTACGGATAGAATTATCGGAACGTCGTAAGCTGAAAACATGGATACGCTTATTCGTAAATGAAGTGTTTGTAAGGAAAAGTATTGACCATAACTTACATTAATTTCAGTGAAAGTGGTGGCACAGTACCTTTGAAGCAGTGACAACAAGCTGTGGAGGGATAGCCACTAGTCAACAGTAATTCAATCTATTTGATTGTTCATGAATTAGGTTCGGGTAAGACTAAGATAGGAAAACTTCATTTTATGGAGGGAACCAACTAATGACAGTCAAAGCTAGTAACAAAAAGGCACTGAGGTTCAATGAGTATTACGATGCTCAGAAAATTCAAGACGAACTTTATCAATTGTCTGCCGAAGGCAAACATATTTTTAGAGATTTAATGAGCTATATCACACAAGAAGAAAATATTTTATTGGCTTATCGGAATATCAAAAGTAATAAAGGCAGTAAAACTGCTGGAACAAATAAAAGAACTATCATCGATGTTGGTCAAGAAAATCCAGCTCAATTAGTTCAATATGTTCAAAAAAGATTTACTAACTTTCAACCCCACACTATCAGAAGAGTAGAAATTCCAAAGCCTAATGGTAAAACTAGACCGCTAGGAATTCCAACAATTGAGGATAGATTAGTACAGCAATGTATAAAGCAAATTCTTGAACCAATTTTGGAAGCGAAATTCTACAAACATTCTTATGGGTTTCGACCAGAAAGAAGTTCCCATCATGCCATAGCGATATTTCAGCAATGGTCATATAAAGGTTTTCACTATGTAGTGGATATCGATATTAAAGGCTTTTTTGATGATGTGGATCACGGAAAACTGCTCAAGCAACTCTGGACACTGAAAATTCAAGACAAAACATTCATTTCTGTATTATCGAGAATGCTCAAAGCAGAGGTAAAAGGAATTGGAAGGTCAATCAAAGGAACGCCACAAGGCGGTATCCTGTCACCTCTTTTAGCCAACGTAGTGCTAAACGAATTAGACTGGTGGATAGACAGTCAGTGGGACGGATTTCCAACTAAAAGAGAATATAGTAGTTTGTTGGGCAAAACCCAATCGATCAGAAAGTATTCCAAACTAAAGGAAATCAAAATTGTCCGTTACACAGATGATTTCAAAATTATGTGTAAAGACTACCACACAGCTCAAAAAATCTTTATCGCTACAAAGCAGTGGCTAAAAGAACGGCTTAGTCTAGATATAAGTCCAGAAAAATCAAAGGTAACAAATTTGAGAAAAAATTACTCAGATTTTCTAGGATTCAAGTTGAAGGTGAAAAAAGGAAAAGCAAACAAATATACAAACCGAAGTCGAATGTGTGATAAAGCAAAGAAAAGCGCGGTCGATAAATTAAAAAATAATATCAAAACAATCGCCGTTAACCCAACTGTAGATAATGTAAATAAATACAACTCCGTTGTCCTAGGCTTGCATAACTACTATAAAATTGCGACTCTAGTCAACTTAGATTTTGTGGATATTGCTTTCACAGTTAATAAAAGTCTTGATTGTCGAACCAAAAATATCCGCAATAAGCACGGAACTATAACCAGTACCTATCTAAAATTTTATGGACAATATAACTGGAAGAAACGATTCATAGCTAACATGATTTTATTTCCAATAGCCGGGATAAAATTTACAATGCCAAGAATCTTTCCGAAGGACTGGAATCGGTATACGCCTGAAGGTAGGTTGTTTATTCATCAAAGATTAAAGATGGATATGCATATCGTTTATTACCTGCTGGAAAATTCCAATCCAAATAAGTCTGTAGAATTTAACGATAATCGAATCTCTCTGTTCATAGCCCAACAAGGAAAATGTCATGTTAGTGGTGAAAATTTATCAAAAGCGAATATGGAAGTTCATCACGTTACGCCGTTATCACTTGGTGGGAATGATAACTATAAGAATCTTGTGATTGTTACAAAAGAAACACACAAATTGATTCATGCGACTAGAAGAGAAACGATATTCCATTATTTACCTTCGGTATTAAAAAAGGAAAGATCATTGGAAAAGCTGAATAAATTACGTGCTTTAGCTGGGAATAGTGAAATAGAAACGAATTACTGTTGATGGGGCGCCGTGTGAGGGGAAACTTTCATGCACGGTGCTAAGCGGGGGAAAAGATGGAGATAGTCTCAAAGTCTTACCTATCGCAATCAATAGGCTGGACGAATCTAACGGAAAACTATTGGCAGCAGCATCTTATCGGGGCCGGTCGATACAAATAAAAGAAAAGAGGAATAAAGATGAAGATAAAAATTGAACGAAATCAAAAGGAAAAGACCCCAAAAAAGAAGAAAAAACGAGTCGTATCCGTGGGCAAGCATCGAAAAATGGTGTTTGCCCTTTGGCTTTTATTGTCTTGTAGTCTTGCTTTTGGAATCTACAAAAATTTCACCGCCATTGATCAGCACACGACTCATGAAAAAGTGGTGGTAAAAGAGAAAGTAGTGAATACTTCTGGCATTGAAAGTTTTGCGAAGGATTTTGCGAAAGAATATTTTTCCTGGAAGAATAATAAAGAAGTAATTGAAAAGAGAATGAGTAATCTCGGACAGTACCTCACAGAAGAAGGTCTCACTTTGAGCCAAGATATGGTCCGAGCGGATATTCCCACTAGTTCTGAAGTTCAATCAGTAAAAATTCTAGATGTTGAAAAGAATTCAGAAGAATTTACTGTTTCGTTTTTAGTGGAGCAAAAGATTATGGAGAGAAAAAAGGCACAAGCAATTTCTTCTGCTTATCGAGTGACAATTTTTGAAGATGAAAATGGGAATCATGTTATAACGAGTTTGCCTACTATGATTGCAAAGCCAGATAAGGCAAAATACGAGGCAAAACAAGTAGAAAGTGATTCGGAAATTGATGCCAAAACCACAGAAGAAATCACGGAGTTTTTAGAGACATTTTTCAAGCTTTATCCAACAGCATCGGAAAAAGAACTTGAGTATTATGTTGAAAATAATGTGATTCAACCGATTAATACAAATCTTCAATTTGTAGAAATAACTAATCCTATTTATTTTGAAACAAAGGATTCGGTTCGAGTAAAAGTCATAGTGAAATATCTCGATGATGTTGAAAAGGTGACTCATGATTTTCAATATAACTTATTGTTATCTAAAGGAGAAAACTGGAAGATTACCAATTGCGAATAACGTTCTAAGATGAGTTCAAAAAGTATATAGGTAAACAATTATTGTAAACTTGTACAATATGTCGTAGTTGAGGCATAATAAAGAAGTAGCGGTATTAACTATTTCGATAAAGTCCTTGAAATATGAAAACGACAATTTATCAACAGTAGAATTTTATCTAATTAAAAAATAATTATCTATTGCACAGATACTACTTAAATCTTTCCCTAGGGAGGTGAAATAATGTTATTACGACAAATGCGTTATTTTGTTTCGGTGGTTGAGAATAATAGCTTTACAGAAGCAGCTGAACAGGAATTTATCTCACAATCTGCAATCTCTCAACAAATTCAATCATTAGAAACAGAATTGGGCACAGAATTATTTATTAGACAGCATCGAAAGTTTCGTTTAACTTCTGCTGGGGAATATTTCTATCAAGAGAGCCGGCAAATATTGAGTCGAATTGATCGAATTATTTTGGAAACCCAAAGAATTGGAAGTGATGATGATGCTCATCTCAGAATTGGCTATTTACAAGTTTATGGAGGCCCTGTTTTACATCAAGCGATTACCGAATTTTCAGAGATTTATCCTGAAGTAGTGATTGATTTGATCCATGGGACACATGAGGAACTTTATCAAGAGTTGCTCCAACAAACAGTTCATTTGGTTTTGAGTGATCAAAGAAGGGCTTTTTCAAAAGACTATGTCAATCTTGAACTCATTCAGCCAACAACGTTTATTGAGATTTCGCGACGTAATCCTTTAAGCAAACAAGAAGTAATAAATGTAGAAGATCTTTCAGAAATTCCTTGTATCTTGATAACTTCGAAAGATCAATTGGAGCATGAAGAAGCTTTTTATAAGGATACCTTAGGATTTTCAAATCAGTTCATTTATGCTGGAAATCTGGAAGAAGCTCGTCTGATGGTTGCTAGTAATCGTGGATTTTTACCACTTGAAAAAATTGGTTCTCAACCATCACCACTTTCAGCGACGACTAGAATTCCTGTTCAAAAGGCTGGTAAACCGATTATCCGAAAATATTGTGCGTTTTGGAAAAAAGAAGGTACCAACTATTATGTAGAAGAATTTGCTAGAATGTTAAAGAAAAATATTCAAGATAATACTAAACAGGGTCTTTCGTGATGAAAGGCTCTGTTTTTTTCATTAGTTTTACTTATCCATGGAATAAGTAAGTGAAATTGTTTCCTCTTTCAAAAAAAGTAGAATATATAGTGAGGAGAGGATATTAATGACTATTAGTCAACAAGCACAGCACTATCATGAAAAAATGTTTCCTGGTTATCAATCAGATTTTTTACGAACAGATCCAGAATTTATCGAACGTTTTGATAATTTTTCTTTTGATACCGTCGTAAAGCAAGATGGTCTTAATGATCAGACGCGCTTTATCGCTATTCTAGCTAGTTTAGTGGGGTGTCAAGGAATTGATGAGTTTAAAGCGATGCTTCCTGCAGCAATGAATTTTGGAGTAACAGCAGTCGAAATCAAAGAAATCGTCTATCAAGCTGTCGCTTATTTAGGGATTGGCCGAGTTTTCCCTTTTCTGAAAGTAATGAATCTTTTTTTTGAAGAGGTAAATATCTCTTTGCCACTTGCAAGTCAATCAAACACTAAAGTTGAAGATCGCCTAAAAGCCGGCGAAGAAGCACAAATTGCTATTTTTGGTGAAAGTATGAGAGGTTTCTCAAATCAAGGTTCTGATGAAAGTCAACACATCAATCAGTGGTTGGTAGAAAATTGTTTTGGTGATTATTACACAAGAAGTGGCTTAGATTATCGTAAACGAGAGCTGATTACCTTTTGTTTCTTAATGTCCCAAGGCGGATGTGAGCCACAATTGATTTCTCACGCATCGGCTAATATCCGGATTGGGAATGATAAAAGTTTTTTGATTGGAGTACTATCTACTTTGATTCCTTACGTGGGGTATCCGAGAGTATTGAATGGATTGAACTGTGTAAATGAAGCGACAAAATAATGGAGGTCTGATAAAAATGAACAAAAAAGTATGGTTAATTACTGGTGTGAGTAGTGGCTTTGGTTATGAACTGACGAAACAATTATTGGCGAAAGGCGAAATTGTTGTTGGTACAGTACGAAACGAAAAAAATGTGATTGGCTTGATGGAAAAGTATCCTGATACTTTTTTCAGACAGTTTCTGGATGTGACAGATATTCCGAAAATTCAAGAATTGGTTACGAATGTTCGAGAAAAACTTGGTCGGATTGATGTAGTTATCAGTAACGCTGGCTACGGACTATTTGGAGCCGCAGAAGAATTAACAGATGCAGAAGTCGATCATATTTTGGCAACAAATTTAACTGGCTCGATTCAATTAATTCGTGCAGTTATTCCTATCATGCGAGAACAAGGCCATGGGCGAATTATTCAAATTTCTAGTTACGGTGGGCAGGTCGCATTTGCTGGAAACTCGATGTATCATGCAACGAAGTGGGGAATCGAAGGCTTTGTAGAATCAGTAGCACAAGAGGTAGCACCTTTTGGCATTGGGATGACGATCGTGGAGCCTGGTGGCGCACGAACACAATTTCGCTATGGCAGTGCTCAAGTAGCAAATTTGATGTCCGAATATAATGGAAATCCAGCCCATGCTTTTTTGACGATGTTAAATCCAGACAATGGTTTGGCTGCTGGTGATCCCGAAAAAATGGCTACCCGTATCATTGAAAGTGCTGATGTAAATCCTGCACCAATGCGCTTGGTTTTAGGCTCACAAGCCTTAAATGACACAATCAAAGTCTTAGAAGAGCGAATCAAACAATTCAAAGCTCAAGCAGATATTGCGGCTTCTACAGATATCATCGATTAAGGAAAAATTGATACGCATTTTATTTTGAAGTACTTTTCAAGCTGTGTTAATAAGAAACGAAATATTTAGTTAAATTAATACTACTGGAGGGAAAAAGATGGACTATGTAAAATTCGGCAACACTGGTATGGATGTATCACAACTTTGTCTTGGAACCATGGGTTTTGGCGATCCAAATAGTGGGTTTCACGAGTGGGTTTTAGAAGAGGCAGAAAGTCGTCCAGTTATCAAAAAAGCCTTGGATTTAGGGATTAATTTTTTTGATACGGCAAATGTGTATTCATACGGAGCTAGTGAACAAATCTTGGGACGAGCGCTGAAGGATTATGCGAAGCGTGATGAAATCGTGGTGGCAACTAAAGCCTTTGTCACTATGAAAAAGACACCGAATAGTGGTGGACTGTCGCGAAAAGCACTTCTTTACCAAATTGATCAAAGCTTAGAACGTTTGCAAATGGATTATGTAGATTTGTACATTATTCATCGTTGGGATTACAATACGCCCATTGAAGAGACAATGGAAGCTTTGCACGACATTGTGAAGTCTGGAAAAGTACGTTACATTGGTGCCTCTGCGATGTATGCTTGGCAATTTGCCAAAGCCCAAGCGGTTGCTGACAAACATGGCTGGACTAAATTTGTCTCGATGCAAAATCATTTAAACCTACTCTATCGTGAAGAAGAACGAGAAATGATGCCTTTGTGTGATGATCAAAAAATAGCAGTAACCCCGTATAGCCCGTTAGCTGCCGGACGTTTGACCCGCGACTGGAAAGCGACCACTAATCGATTTCTAACTGATACCGTAGCGAAATCGAAATATGACAAAACAGAAGATCAAGACCGAGTTATTGTCAAAAGAGTGGCAGAAATTGCCGATAAATACCAAGTAAAACGTGCACAAGTTGCTTTAGCTTGGTTATTGCAAAAAAAATCTGTTATAGCGCCAATTATCGGTGCTACTAAAGAAAGTCACTTAACTGATGCACTTCCAGCATTAGATTTGAAGTTGTCACCAGAAGATGTCGCATATTTAGAAGAGATGTACGTGCCTCACCAAATTGTGGGCGCAAATTGATTAAAGAATTGACAAGACTTGAAAGGATAGATGAAATTATGAGAGCAACTGTATTTGTAGAACCTGGAAAGATGGAAATAAAGGAAGTTGAAAAGCCAATCATTGAGCATTCAGATGAGGCTGTGATCCGTGTGCTTAGAGCGAGTGTGTGTGGCTCAGATTTATGGTGGTATCGTGGGATTTCAGAAAAAGAAAAAGGAACATTTGCTGGTCATGAAGCCATTGGTATCGTAGAAGCGGTCAGTACAGATGTAACAAGTGTACAGCCAGGTGATTTTGTGATTGTGCCCTTTACCCATGGTTGTGGACATTGTGCAGCTTGTTTGGCTGGCTTCGATGGTGATTGTTTGAATAATACCGCCGGCGCTAGTACCTACCAGGCTGAATATTTACGTTATGCCGGTGCAAACTGGGGACTAGTAAAGATTCCTGGTCAACCAGAGGACTACTCAGAAGACATGTTAAATTCTTTTGTTGCATTAGCTGATGTGATGGCGACAGGCTATCATGCGGCAGTCAGTGCTGAAGTAAAGCCTGGTGACACAGTTGCCGTTATTGGAGATGGAGCAGTTGGACTTTGTGGTGTGATCGCAGCTAAATTATTAGGCGCAAAAAGAATTATTGCGATGAGTCGCCATGAGGATAGACAAAAACTTGCCCTCGAGTTTGGTGCTACGGATATTATTGCAGCTCGAGGTGATGATGCGATTAAAGAAATCATGGTCCTCACTGATGCTGGTGCTGATGCAGTACTGGAGTGTGTCGGAACTCAGCAAGCTGTAGATACAGCAACAAAAATTGGTCGTCCAGGGTCCGTGATTGGTCGAGTGGGAGTTCCTCATATTGATGAACTGGATACTAATCAACTGTTTTGGAAAAACATTGGATTACGAGGCGGAATTGCTGCGGTAACAACTCACGATAAAAATGCTCTATTGGATGCTGTTCTTAGAGGAGAGATCCATCCTGGAAAAGTTTTTACCAAACAATTTGATTTAGCAGATGTTCAATTGGCTTATGAAGCAATGGACAAGCGAGAAGCTATTAAATCTCTATTGGTTATTGCCTAGATAAAAATTGTGGCTGTTACCTTTTCGACTTTAGAAAAGAGGAAATAAAATGAACGTATTAATTTTGGGAGCAAATGGACAAATTGCCCGTATTGTGGAAGAACGGATATTAACTGAAAGCGCCTTTGAAGATGTCTTGTTGACCTTGGGACTACGGAATCCATCTCGCCTACAAAATTTGTCAGGTAACTCCCGCGTCATTCTATCAGATGTAGACTTGAACAGACAAGATCAAGTAGAAGCTGCTATGGAAGGGCAAGATTTAGTTTTTGTGGCAGCAGTGGATCACGATAAGCAAAATCGTCCTACAAAAAATGTGATTGCCGCGATGAAAACTACTGGAGTAAAGCGGGTAGTTTATACGAATATTCTTGGGCTTTATAATGAGGTACCAGGTGAATTTGGTCGTTGGAACTTGGCTCAAGTGAGAAGTGGCTTAAACGCAGCAATTACATCAGATCGCCTATTGGCAGATTCTGGCGTGGATTACACAACTTTACGCTTACCCTGGCTAAACAATCGAGATGAAATTAAGTATGAGGTAACCCATAAAGATGAGACATATGTAGGCGTTTCTGGTTCAAGAAAAAGTATTGCAGATTTGATTTTACAAATTATTTCAGACCCAACTTTATATAGTAAAGATAGTATCGGAATAGCTGATGCAGCTACACAAGGATTGAATCGTCCAGTATATTGATAAATTTGGGTATTGTTAAGCAGGAGTGATAAGAAATGAACGTATTATTAATTGGCGCAACAGGAACAGTCGGAAGTGCTGTCAGAGAAAAACTATTGCAGGAAACAGATGATAAGTTGACATTGTTTGCTCGACATACAAGTAGGTTAAAAAGTGCCTCCAGTAGAGAGGCCATTATCGCTGGAGATGTGAACTCCACAGAGGACTTACAAAAAGCACTGTCAGATCAGGATGTGGTTTTTGTAGCATTAAGTGGAAATTTAGGCGCTATGGCAGAAAATATTGTGAACGTAATGGAAACCTCACCTGTTAAGCGACTGATTTTCATTACTTCAATGGGAATTTATGATGAAATTCCCAACTCTGTAGGCAGTGGTGGTAACCTTTCCCGTAATCCAGTCTTGGAAACCTATCGTAAGGCGGCAGATATCATTGAAGCGTCTGACTTGAATTATACAATTATTCGTCCAGGATGGTTCGATAACGGCACTACGGAATATGAAATCACCCATAAAGGTGAGCCGTTTGGCGGACATGATGTAGCTGTAGCAAGTATCGCTGATTTGGTAAAACGCTTGATTCATGAACCAAAATTGGGGATAAGAGAAAGCCTGGGGATTAATCGTCCAGAGTAAGCGATTGTTAAACAAACTAGTCTGAGAAAATGTACCATTCATTTTCCTCAGACTAGTTTTTATAACTTGATTAACTGATAAAAGTGAGAATGGTAAGCTTTTTGATGAATGGAAACTATTGGACCAATTAATAATAGTATGAACTGACAGTACGAGACTAAAATTGGTCAGACTTTAGATATAAACATGTTGAATTGTTGCAATGATTTATTTAGTTTAACCAGATAGAATTGGGGAATGAAAGATGAAAGAAGAAGAAATTTTGAAATCCCTATACCGCCAAGTTAACCAAGCTATGGTAGCTAAGGATAGAGATACATTAGAAATTCTTTTGATGCCAAATACATTTTTGGTACATATGACTGGATATGAACAGCCTGTGTCTGAATGGCTAGATCAGATTGACTCTGAAGAGATGAAGTACTATTCTTGGCAAGAATCTAGTATTAAGGATGTTCATATTGAAGGATACCATGCCAGTTTAATTGGTCAAAGTCGTGTCGAAGCCCGCGTGTGGGGAAATGGTCCAACAATTTGGAATCTACAAATGACTGTCTTCTTTGAAAAAATCAAAGGCGAATGGAAGATCACAAAACAAGTTGCTAGCACTTTTTAAAAGAGAAACATCCAATCATTTCAAGTAAAAGCAATATAGAAAAACTAGTCTGAGAAAATGTACGAATCATTTTCTTCGGACTAGTTTTTTATTATTTACTAAGGTTTTTACGGACAAATTTGATTTGGTTTGGAATCACTAGGACAAGTAGAGTTAATAATACAGCATAAGACATAGCTTGGGGCCAAACTGTAATAGAAAGTATTAGACCAATAATCTTAAGAGATAAATCCAGTAGCAACCACTGATTGCGGTGTTGAATTTGTCGGCTAACCCAAGAAATTTCAGCATTTTCTTTTATCAAAGTTTGGTGAGTTAGGATATTTGAAATAGTAATGGCAATGACGATGATCCCGTAAAAAAATTGCGCAGTAGAATTCGAAAAATTCTCAGAGACAATGGAAGTACTATAAGGAAATATGGAAGAAAAAAAGAGCATAATAACCGTTCCCCAGATAGTATGATTATTGATTCGTTTGACGTGATACCATTCGTTATGCAAATTTACCCACATTGTGCCTAGCCAAAAAAAGGATAGTGTGTAAGCAAAAAAATTTTCTCGTAATGCCCAAAATCCAGAAAAGCTAATGGAATCTGGCTTGTTAAGTTCTAAGACTAAGATAGTCATGACAATGGCCAACACTGCATCAGTAAAGGCGATTAATCGTTCTTTTCCCATAGAAATTTCCTCCTTAATTATTCTTTTAAGTTTTCTAATCAAACTTCTTCCATTCATCTTGCCATAAATTAATCAGTGGTAACATTACCTCTTGATTTTCAGTTAAATAATTAGCAAAAAAATTCATAGTTGCACTATTATCAGAAATATCGACAGGAACACGGTCATTGGATATTTCGGGATCCCAAGTGGAACTAATGGAAGAAAGATTTGTTTCAAAATAAGGGAAAATCGAATAATTTCGAATCTCGGTAAAATCTGCTTCACTTTGATAGATAAATTTTGCATCAGGTATTTCTTTGTGTATGAGGTCGGACCAGATACCAATGTCATTGCGGACAATGAAACTTAATCCAGAAAGTGCTTCAAAGGTAACTGATTGTTTCCCTCCTAGATTTGAAAAACTATTAATTCTGACTGATAGATGTTCTTGACCAAGGTAGCTGGAATAAATGCGAGGATCGTTCACTGGCTGGTTTGTCACGATACAGGCATATTTGCGGTCTAAAAGAAGTTCAGCTATGTTATTTGTCTGAATTAATTCTTGTTGAATGAGTAAATTATCTCTTTTTGTTTGATTTAAGACAAGCAAAGGTCCTGGAGCCGTGGATGCGATAGTTACGGATTCTAGATTATGATTAAAGGTTATTACGTCTTCCATAAATGCTTGATTTGCATCTAGTAATTGTTGTGCTTTTTGGACGGCATATTCACCAGTTTTTGTTAAGGTGATTTTATTCGGTGTTCGAATGAATAGTTTAACACCTAATTGCTCTTCTAATTTTTGAGTTCCGCGTGTAATTGCAGGTTGTGAGATACCAAGATAGTCAGCTGCGGCTGCAAGTGTACCAAATTTTGCAAAAGCAGTTAGTTCTTCTAGTAAATAATGGTCAATCATGTTTTCGCCCCCTAGCTTAACCTAAACGTATACTAGCATGTAAAAGTGTTTATTTTCAAGTATGATACTTGCTCCTATAATCTAGCTATAGATTGGCAAAGGAGGAAATAAGGATGAGCAAAGCACCAGTTTTTCAATTAAATGATGGAAACAAGATTCCAGCACTGGGATTTGGAGTGTTTCAAATTCCAACTGAAGGTGCGACTTATGATGCAGTTTTGAAAGCAATCAATTTAGGCTATCGTCATATTGACACAGCAGCTGCTTATTTTAACGAAGAAGAAGTTGGGAGAGCAATTAGGGATAGTGGTATTTCACGAAAAGAGCTTTGGATAACATCTAAAATGTGGTTACAAGATTATGCCTATGAAGATGCGAAACAGGCAATTGAAACGTCACTCTCAAAACTTGGGGTTGAGTATTTGGATTTGTATTTGCTTCATCAACCCTACGGAAAGTTATCAGAAGCATGGAAAGCAATGATTGAAGCAAAAGCTGCTGGAAGAATTCGTTCGATTGGAGTTTCCAATATGACTCCTAAACTTTGGACAAAATGGCAACAACAAGGTCTATTTGATGAAATGCGACCTTCAGTAAACCAAGTTGAGTTTAACCCTTATTTCCAACAGAAAGAACTACGAAAACTTATGGCTGAAAATAAGGTGACTTTGGAAGCTTGGGGACCGTTGGGGCAAGGAAATACTGAATTGTTTAATGAACGAACACTACAAAGAATTGCCAATAAGTACAATAAAAATGTCGGACAAGTGATCCTACGTTTTGAACACCAAGAAGGAATTATTATTTTTCCAAAGTCAGTACATGAAGATCGGATGCAATCCAATCAAGCTATTTTTGATTTTGAACTAACTAGTGATGAAATGGACAGCATTCGTAGCTTAGACCGTGGACAAGGTAGTCACAATCCAGATGCAGCTGGAGTAGAAGAAATGTTGCTAAGTGCATTTGACGTTCATAAATAAGATTAAGGAGGAAAAAGTGATGATACCAACAATAAAATTGAATGATGGGAATGAAATGCCACAGGTAGGTTTTGGTGTTTTTCAAATTCCTGATCATCTTGAAGCTAGAAATACAGTTGAGTCGGCACTATCTAATGGTTATCGACTAATCGACACCGCTGAAGCTTATAATAATCAACCAGCAATTGGCGAAGCTATCAGTTGGAGTAGTACAAAACGTGAGGATATTTTTTTAACGACAAAATTATGGGTTTCGAACTTCACCTATGAAAAAGCGAAACAAGCGATTGACCATGATTTACAAGAGCTAAAGACTGATTATATTGATCTTTTTCTGTTGCATCAAGCTTATGGGGATGTTGCCGGTGCTTGGCGAGCTATGGAAGAAGCACAAAAAGCGGGGAAAATAAAATCATTAGGGGTTTCAAATTTTTGGCCCGCCCAATTGAAGAATTTAGAATTAATGATGAATGTTAAACCGACTGTCAATCAAATAGAAGTTAATCCTTGGTTTCAAAGAACACAAGAAGTTGAGTGGAATCAAAAAGAAGATGTGGCGGTGGAGGCTTGGGCACCTTTTGCTGAAGGGAAAAATGGGATTTTCACGAATAAGCTATTACAACAGATTGGTGAAAAATATGGAAAAACTCCCGGGCAAGTCATTCTTCGTTGGCTACTACAACGGAATATCATCCTGATACCTAAGTCAGTGCATGATGCTCGTCAAAAAGAAAATATTGCACTGTTTGATTTTGAATTATCGATGGAAGACATGAATTTGATTTCAACATTAGATAAAAATCAGAGTCAATTTTTCGATCATCATGATCCAGATACTATTGAGCAAATCTTTGGCTCGAGTTTACGTGAATTGAGATCGTAACCAGTCGATATAGATTACTAAAATTACTACGTACAAAAATATTGGGACACTTCTATCTACTGGCCTACTTATGATAGAAGTGTTCTTTCTATCCAAAATAACCAAAAAGAAAGAAGTTAAAAATTTGACTAAGCAAAAATTTGGCATCATTTTACCCATCACACTACTTTCGTATTTCTTAATTTTAATGGACAACTCGATCATCTTTACGAGTTCCGTCCAGATTGGAGAGAGTCTCCATTTAACTGCAACATCACTATCTTGGGTGTCTAGTGCTTATACACTTACCTTTGGCGGATTTTTATTATTAAGTGGGCGACTCTCTGATCTATTGGGAAGAAAGAGAATCTTTTTAATCGGGTTACTAATTTTCGGATTTAGTTCCCTCGTCATTGGGCTATCGCAAACACCCTTTATGGTGATCACCATGCGTGCGATTCAAGGAATTGGGAGCTCAATCATTGCGCCTACATCTCTTGCCTTAATTATGGATAACTACAAGCACAATATGCGGCAACGGGCTATTTCCTATTATGGAGCAACAGCGGGGATTGGCTCAAGCGTTGGACTATTAGTGGGCGGTGGTTTAACAAGTCTTATTTCTTGGCGTGCAGGCTTCTTAATCAATGTCCCATTTACAATTATTCTGTTTTATCTCACAGTGCGCTTTGTTAAGAACTCTGAAATGAAGAAAGAAAGAATTGATTATATTGGTAGCCTATTATCAGTTGTTGGTTTAATCGGTATTATCTATGGTTTTACTGAAGGCATAGTACTTTTAGTGTTGTTAGGAATTCTTATTTTAGGATTATTTATTCTTCGTGAAAAAAGTATTTCGTTTCCTATCTTACCATTAGTGCTCTTTAAAAATCGGATTCGATCTGGTGCATACGTTGTGCGACTTTTGTTTATGATGGCAATGCTACCATTTTGGTTCTTTTTGCCACAAATGATGCAAGCACAGTATGGTTTTTCAGCATTACAATCAGGAATGGCTTTTTTGCCTCTGACCCTCGTTAATTTTCTAATCGCCTTACAATTACCTAGATTAACTGCCAAGTTTGGCAACAATCGAGTCTTACTAATAGGCGAAATTATTCTTGCTGTGGGATTAATTCTTTTGGCCTTTTCTGATATTACGAGTGGTTATTGGTCGGCCATTTTTATACCAATGGTAATACTTGGCTTAGGACAAGGATTAATCTTGGCACCCGTGACTTCTGCTGGTGTCCACGAAGCGCCAAATGAACTTTCAGGAGCCGCAAGTGGTGTGACTAATACGATGCACCAAATTGGAGGGCCTATTGGACTGTCCTTGATCGTCTCTCTCACGAATCAATTCCAGAGTGAGATGATTTTGATGGCTGTGTTTACCATTATTTCAATTGTTGTAGTAGCTGTTTTTATTAGGCATGAGTGATTGAAATGACTGAAATGACTGATGCCCCAGATAATCCATGTATTTTATTTCGCTTTTTATATGAGTTAAGGCTGATAAAAAAAGAAGAATTTGACTTCTGAATTTTTAAATTTACTTTTTGAATAGCTACCTTGAATTAACAAACGCAAAATGGAAACAAAGTAGTTGACATAGAGTTAACTCTATTACTTATGATAAATCCATAGTCAAATCCTTAAAGGAATAAATTTGATAAAAAGGAGACATAGTAAACTGATGAATAGGGATTTAATTTAAACAGAATTGGAGACGAAGAAAAATGACTCAAAATGGAAATTATATTTTTGAATTGAATAAAAATGTTGAAAGAAAAAGTGTTTCTTATAAAAATCGTTATGGGATTAAAATTTCTGGAGACTTGTATACACCTAAAAATTTAAAATCAACAATGACTTATCCAGGGTTAATTATTGGGACGCCTTATGGAGGGGTTAAAGAGCAAGGACCAGGGATATACGCAAATGAATTAGCTCAAAGAGGATTTGTCGTATTAACTTTTGATCCTTCTTATAATGGATATAGTGGTGGCGATCCTCGCCATGTATCATCTCCAGATATTTTTGTTGAAGACTTTAGTGCCGCAATTGATTTTATTGGCACACGTCCATTTGTTGATAAAACGAAACTCGGCGCAATCGGTATTTGCGGTAGTGGAGGCTTTGCGCTAAGTGCAGCACAAGTCGATCGTCGAATCAAAGCGATAGCTACTGTAAGTATGTATGATATTTCTCGGGCACAACGAGGAGATTCATTAAGTGAAGCCGAAAGAAACAAAATGTTAGACGATATGAATGAGCAACGCTATCTAGACTTTGAAAATAATCAACCAACTTTAGGTCCTAGAGGTGCTGCTATTGGATTTGATGAAAATACAGATCCTATAGGTAAAGAATTTGGTGAATTCTACTCTACTCCTAGAGGATATCATCCTAATTCAATTACTCAGTTTACCATTACTAGTAGTATGTCATTTATGAATTTTCCTTTGTTAACGTATATTAAATCTATTTCCCCACGACCAATTTTATTGATTATTGGAGAAAATGCGCATTCAAGATTCTTTAGTGAAGATGTTTATGCCGAAGCTAATGAGCCAAAAGAATTATACGTTGTTCCCGAAGCAGGACATGTTGATTTGTATGACAAACTTGATTTGATTCCATTTGATAAACTCACTGATTTCTTTGGTAAGCATCTCGCATAGAGCAGACTGGAAGCCAGAGTGTAATGGAAATAAGAAGATTCTAGAATTTCAATCAGAAAGTCTTTTGACATGATAAGAGGTGTACAATGAAAGATTATAAAATTGGTGAGTTTGCTAGAATTTTAGGTGTTAGTGTTCACACCCTTCGGTATTATGAAAAAGAAGGCCTGATTATTCCCGAAAAAAGAGAACGAAATCTACGCTACTATTCAGAGGAAGATCGTTTATGGATGGAGTTTTTACTTCATATGAAAGAGACGGGAATGTCGATTCTGGATATGAAGAAATATACCGAATTGAGAAAGAGTGAAGACTATAATCCTAAGGAATTGATAGACATATTAATTCGACATAGGGAAAAAGTTATTGAACAAATCCAAATTTATCAGAAAAACTTAGACATTCTAAATGAAAAAATAAGTATCTATCAAAATGAACTAGGAGAAGATTTATTTGATAAATTTAAGGAGATGGAATCATAACACTAAGAATTGGGAGGAGTCAATTGTTTAAATCAAAATCATTGATGTTAGTTACTGCTCTGGTTACCATAGTTATTTTAGTATCTGGATGCTCATCGACAAATTCAAAGGAATCCTCGTCTAATGCTTCTTCTGATATCGAAAAATCAAGGGTCCTAGTAGTTTACTATTCTTTATCAGGGAATACTAAACTACTGGCGGAGAAAATTCATGAGGTAACTGGTGGTGACATATACGAAATTGAACTGAAAAGTCCTTACCCAAAAAGCTTATCTGAGGCAGACAAACGTTCAAAAGAAGAACGTTCCTCTGGTCAATTGCCTGAATTAAAAAAAGATAATCTAGATTTGAGGGCTTACGATCTAGTCCTATTTGGAGGACCCGTCTGGTCAGATACTCTAGCCACACCACTAGAAAGTTTTATCCAGACAAAAGAACTCTCAAAATTGAGAATTGCTCCTTTCTATACCTATGCAAATAATAAGGGGAATTATGAAGAGCATTTTCAGCGTTTACTCTCAAATCATGATATAGAAAATAGTTTAGGGGTTAGTTCTTCTGAGATGTCTGATGATCAAAAGATTACAGAACATGTACGCGAATGGTTTAAGACCTTGAATACAGTGAGTAGAAACTCTTTAAAAATGAAGAATTCAAATAGTAATCAGATTGAAATTAGAACCGGTAATACTGTGATTGAGGCTGAACTAAACAATAGTACTGGCGCTCAAAAATTTAAAGAACAGCTTCCACAAACTATTTCGATGCAAAGAATTGGAGATCATGAGTATTACGGTAGACTAGAAGAAAATTTAGCTCCTTCAGAAAATCTTCAAACTGGATATAGTATTGGCGACTTAGCCTTTTGGACACCAGGAAATCTTTTTGCACTCTATTTTGCTGAACCGGATACCGATCCTGAAGGACTAATGATTTTAGGAAAAGTAACTTCTACTATTGGGCAAGTGGAGAGATTAGATAATAATGTAGATATAGAAATAAGACTTGTTAAGTGAAAAAGGAAAGGTGGGTTAATAAACCGCCTTTCCTTTTTTTAATATAATTTATAAAAACATAGTTCTTCTGATGCTGATTATAAAATTTAAGGAAGCCCTGGTGTTGGATGTGATTCATAAGTAGTTCCAGTTTGACATATAGTCCTTGAATAGACTATAATAGTCCTTGTGGGGACTATATAGGTTTGGAAGGAGAAGAAAATTGTGGAACAAACATTTTTTGAACAAATTAGTGACATTAATCGAGCAATTCACCGGATAAATAGTCTTTATAGTAAGTGGGCGCAGGAACATGCTACGAATCAAAATACCATTAGCATTATGCACATGCTTGTTACTGAAGGCCAAATTACCCAAAAAAAATTTATTGAGGCTCATAATGTACCTAAACAATCAGTGAATAATATTATTCTTTCATTGAAAAAAGATCAGCTGATTGAAATGAAATCGAGCGAGGTAGATAAACGGGAAAAGGTTATTGTTTTAACAGAAAAAGGGAAGAGTTATTCTGAACAGCTACTTAGCCCGTTGTTTGCATTAGAGAAGCAAGTTGTAAATGAAATGGGTACAGAATCAATGAGGGAACTTATGGATTCGACAACAAAATTTGGTGATATGTTAGAAAAAGTAATGAAGACCGAAGGAAAAGAATAGATGTCAAATGATAAATAGGTTTTATTAAGTTAAACACTCTTATGTATTTCAAAATGTAGAAAGCTGGTGTACGAATGAAGAATTTTTCTTATCAAAATACAACAAAGTTAATTTTTGGAGAAGACAAAATTGTAGAAGTAGCAAATGAAATCAGCAAGTTGGGACCGAAAACCTTACTAGTAATGGGGGGAACGAGCTTCATTAAAAATGGTTATTATGAGAGCCTTGTTCAGGCACTTCAAGAAAAAGGAGTATCAACTTATGATTTTAAAGGAGTTGTGACGCCGCTACTTAGCAAAGTGAGGGAAGGAATCCAAATTTGCAGGGATAATCAAATTGATTCCATCATTGGAATCGGTGGTGGAACTGTTATGGATGTAGCAAAAGCTATAGCATTTGGTGTAAAACAAAAAGAAGATATTTGGAAGTTTCTAGATATGGAAATTTCAGAAGAAAATCGTAGTCATTTACCAGTCATTACGATCGTTACTTACCCTTCATCTGGATCTGAAATGGATAGTTCAGCTCAAATTGATCATGATCAAACACTTGAGAAACGTGGATTAAATTCCATTTTTCCTATGATTGCTTGGTTGAATCCCGCTTATATGAAATCTATTCCTGAAATAAATTTGAAATATGGTCAAATGACTGTTTTTGCGCAACTCTCATCTGGGTATCTTAGCTTAGAGCGTTCCGATTTATCCGAATCTATTTCTTTGGCTTTCATGACAACTGTAATGGACAACTTAAAAAGAGCTTTAAATGATTCTAAGGATGAAGAAGCAAGAAAGAATCTGATGTTAGCCAGTTCACTAAGTGTTTCGGGGATTACTACGCTTGGTAAAGAAGGAGATTGGTCCTTAATTCCTCTGGTAGGTATGGCACAAACTATTTTAAATGTTTCCTATACTGAGGCAATGACAATTCTTCTTCCTTACTGGATAAAGTATATTTATGCTGGGCAAAATATTTTTAAGGATTATTTTAAAAATATTTTTGATTTAACTCTTACAGATTTGAATGATGAACAAATCTTAAAAATTGGATTAGACCATTTAAATCTATTTTATAAAGAAATTGGTGTTGCAACTACATTTAAAGAGTTGAATCCATCAATAGATAAGAGTGTTAAGAAACAAATCATTCAGTTTGCTAAAAACCAAGGAGAATTGTTCTCTCAATATCGTCCTTTTACACCTGAGTTAGTCGAAGAAATTATGGTAGAAGCTAGTGGCATAGCTAGCAAATAAAATGAAAAGAGGAATGAATATGACGAAAATTTTACGATTAAATAGATTTGGTGGTATTGAAAATTTAACATTAGATGATGTTGATTTGAAGAATTTGGATAAAGATGAGGCTCTAATTAATGTTAAAGCAACCGGTATCACCGGCGATAATTTAAGCTTCATTAAGGGGAGAGTGCTTCCCGGTGAAGAAGGTTCTGACTCTATTTTTCCTGCGACTTTAGGCTATGAAGCAACTGGAATTGTTGAAGCAGTTGGTATGAACGTTGATAATCAATGGGTTGGAAAGCGTGTTGCACCAGTTGGGCCTTATGATTTTTTGTCTTATGGTAGTATCGGGGAAAAAGCAATCGTGCCAGCTAATCGTTTGATTGAAATCCCTGAAAAACTTTCTTTTGAAGAAGCAGCAGGTTTGTGGGTTCCATATTTAACAGCAGCTCCAATCCAATTATATGGAAATCTTGAAATTGGTGATTATGCGGTTATTACAGCAGGTACGTCAACTGTTGGAAATGCAGCAATCCAGTATGTCACTGCAAGTGGAGCAACTCCAATTGCAACAACTCGATCAAGAAAGAAAGCGGAGATACTTCAAACAAACACTGGAATTAAAGATGTTATTATTACTAGCGAAGAGAACTATCTTTCTAGAATAAATGAAATCACTCAGGGAAAAGGCAGTAAATTAGTATTTGATAGTATTGGTGGAACGTTTATTGATGATCTTGCTTCTGGAATGACAAATGGAGGAACAATCATCGAATATGGTGTTCTTGGTGGCTTAGAGGCCCCGTTACCTGTTTCTCAGATACTAAGTAAAGGGTTAAGCATCCGTGGCTTTGCAGTAAATGAAATTGTTGAAAATGAAGAATTATTTTCTAAAGCAACAGACTATGTTCTTTCTCAAATAGAAAATGGTGTATTCAAACCGAAAATCGCTGCTACTTTTTCATTAGAGGATTACCAAGCAGCATTTGAACAACTGATAAAAAATGATAAATTAGGGCGAATTATTTTGATACCTAATAAATGACAAATGATTGGAGGAAAAACTATATGGGGAATATCAAAGATAAAGTTATTGTTATCACTGGAGCTTCTAGCGGATTAGGGTATGCTTTAGCGAAAGAATTGGCTCGTTTTGGCGCTAAGGTAGTTTTAGGTGCTAGAAGACAAGACAAATTGATGGAATTAACTCAAGAAATTATTGAAGATGGCGGCGAAGCGATATTTCGTCAAGTAGACATAAGAAGACAAGAAGAAGTAATGAATTTAATTAATTTGGCTATAGAGAAATACCAACGTATTGATGTTTTAGTTAATAACGCAGGTATCATGCCTGCCTCATTTTTAGTGAAAAATAATACAGAGGAATGGGATAATTTGATTGACATCAATATAAAAGGAGTTCTTTATGGAATTGGTGCGGTCTTACCAAAAATGCGTCAACAAAAATTCGGACACATTATAAATGTATCGTCAACTGCTGCTTACGAGGAAATTAGTCCATTTTCAACAATTTATAGTATGACGAAACATGCTGTAAGTAATATTACAGAAGGATTAAGAAAAGAAGAAGCTATGGCTAAATCCAACATTCGTGTTACAGAAATTGCTCCGGGAGCCATTGACACAGATTTAAAATATACTGTGACTGACAAAGAAATGCGGGACATTGTTATGCCGTTTTATGAGAAAAAGGAAATGATTCTCTCTCCTGATGAAATGGCTCGGCCTATCATTTATGCCATTAATGAGCCAGGTAACATTGCTATTAATGCTATGGTTGTTAGACCGACTGGACATTAACTTTTATTCTTGAAAGAAGGGGCTATAATGAGATTACTGACAACGTGTAAGTAATCTTATTATAGAAGCTAAATGCTAGCTGTCGTGGCTCTCAAAAGAACACGGTTAATAAGAATTCTTTCTTTTAAATACCTAAATTTTGTAGTTTGGAGACAATAATTATAGTACGATAACGATTTATTGGAGACCTTTTATAAACCACTTAAACAAGAAGTAAGAAATAAACAAGGCTTTAAAAGTAAGGGTGAGTTGTTATGTAACTCGTAGTCTATCTAGTAAAATTACAACAACTGAAACGAATAAATTCTAATTTGGTCTATAAAACGTCGTTCGAATTTATATATTAAAAAATCAATTTGTCTTTCCATGAAAATCTAGACATTTAAATTCTGTATATTGAATTATTTGACATCAAAGAAAAATTATCCTATAATTTGAGTAAATTAAAGGTGTAACTCTATGGAGGCACGACTTGAAACTGGCAGACTAAATTTTTTTAGTTAGAGGGTTTTGATTTGTGTTTTTTTTATTTGTATAAGGGGGGGAGGTAAGTGATAGTTATCAAACAAATTAATAATAATGCTGCTATTGCAAAAGACAAAGTTGGACTGAGTTAGTGGTCTTGGGAAAGGGTATAGGGTTTCCTAAAGTTCCTTATGAACTTACAGATTTCTCTAAAGATGTGATGAGAAAAAAAGTATTAGGTCTGCTATAGTAATAGTAAAAACAAAAAAAGTAGGGGATCGCTATGGAGATTAGATTATTAAGGTATTTTTGGACGGTGGCTCAAGAGGGAAATATATCTAGAGCAGCTAAGTTATTAAATATTACCCAGCCCACTTTAAGTCGGCAGATCCGTGAACTAGAAGAACAAGTGGGAATGTCGCTGTTTCATAGAGAAAAAAATCGCCTTTATTTGTTACCCGAAGGAATCTTTTTAAAAGAGCGAGCAGAGGAAATCCTTCAACTAAATGATAAGTTGGAACAGGATTTTTCTAACAAGAGAAAGAAACAGTTGGAGGGAACGATTGCTATAGGATGTGTGGAAGCAGATAATTCAGATACAGTTGCGATGATGCTAGAAGAGATGGTGAGTGATTATCCCGATGTGCGTTTTAATATTGTGACAGGGACCAGCGATGATATCAGTGATCGCTTAGAAAAAGGGCTTCTTGATTTAGCCGTTTTATTAGATCCAATTACACTGAATGATATGAATGTTTTGAAATTACCTAGAGAAGAAAAATGGGGATTTTTAGTTTCAAATGAATTGTTTATTTCAAACAAGGAAAAGCTTACCCCAAAAGATATTATCGGCTTACCATTATTATGTTCGAATCGAGTAGAAGTTCAGAAATTACTAACTTCTTGGAGTGGCAGACCTCTGGATCAACTAAATATTGTAGGAAACTTCAATTTAATCTTTAATGTTTTTTCACTAGTGGAAAATAGAATGGGTGCAGCTCTTACGATTGAAGGTGCAGTGTCCAAAAGGCAGTTGGAAACTTCAACGTTTATTCCTATGGAGCCAGAAGTGAAAACCAACTGTATGTTAGTGTGGAAAGAACGGATTCAAACGCCAGTCGTTCAAGAATTTATTTCTCGTTTCAAACATGCTTTTGGAGCATAGTGATATATTAAATAAGCATTAGACGGAAGTAATCATGAGTTGTACGATGAGTATATCAATCGTACAACTCATTTTTATTTGCAAAGGAGGAATCAAATTGAATCCAGTCGTTGTCTATTTCTCCCGTGCCGGAGAAAATTTTATTAATGGCGTTTCTCAAAAAATTCCGATTGGTAATACGGAAGTACTGGCTCATAAAATTATCGATCAACTTAACTGTCCTTTTATTCGGTTAAAGGAAATTGAGAACTATCCAGATAGTTATGACGAAACAGTCAAGCAAGCCGAACTTGAGAAAAAAGGAAATACGCGAGTTGCCTATCAGAAAATCGAACTTGATCGTTCAAAAATAGATACGCTCTTCCTTGGTTATCCAAATTGGTGGGGAAGTTATCCAAGGATTATTTCAACTTTTTTAGAAGATTTTGATACGGATGGGCTAATCATTTATCCCTTCTGCACACATGAAGGGAGTGCGTTTGGCAGTAGCTAGAATGAGCTTAAAAACCAGTGTCCCAATGCAGATATTCGTTGCGGCCTTCCTGTTCGTGGTTCACGAGTTCAACGAGCTGATGTGGCGATTGAAAATTGGTTGCTTGCATATAAATAGAAAAAATATCAAATTCATGGAGGAATGAAAAATGGCAAAAAATGAAGAAGTAAAAAATGGTGTGATTTTTCCAATCGGAGAAAAAAATGATGCCTATGCTCAATATTTTATTGGACAAAGTTACTTGCAAGGATTAATTTCTGATCCAAAAATTAGCGTAGGTGTAGCCAATGTAACTTTTGAACCAGGTTGTCGTAATAACTGGCATATTCACCATGATGGCTTTCAGCTATTACTTGTAACAGGTGGAGAAGGTTGGTATCAAGAAGAAGGAAAATCGGCCCAATTTTTGAAGCCAGGTGATGTGATTGCAACACACGATGGCGTGAAACATTGGCATGGAGCTACCAAAGACAGCTGGTTTGAACATATTGCGATTACTGCCGGTACTCCAGAATGGTTAGAACCTGTAGATGATCAATGGTACGAAAGTTTAACTACTAAATAAAGGAGGAATCTATTTATGAAAAAACAAACAGCGGGAAGAGAACAGTTAGGCGATTTTGCGCCACAATTTGCGGCATTGAATGATGATGTACTTTTTGGAGAAGTGTGGGCGAAAGAAGACGAACTGTCCGCCCATGACCGGAGTATGATCACTTGTTCAGCACTTTTAGCAATGGGTGCACCTCAGCTTGAGGCTCATTTAAAAGTTGCTAAAGAGAATGGTGTCACGAAAGAAGAAATCTCAACTATGATTACACATCTGGCATTTTATGCCGGTTGGCCTAAAGCGTGGAGTGCGTTCTCGATGGCGAAAGAAATATTTGCAGATTAGTTTTAAGAAAGAAGAGAGCGTATAAAAAAAGTATTAATACTTGGTGCGAACGGACAAATTGCTAAGCTTGTTACCGATCGCCTATTAAAAGAAACAGACGATAAGTTAACATTATATTTGAGGAACAGTCAGCGAATAGGTAATCCCGATCCTTCAAGAGTGACGATTCCCGATCCTTCAAGAGTGACGATTATTGAAGGAGATGTGAATGATTTTGAAACTTTAGATGGAGCAATGGCTGGTCAAGAACTTGTGTATGCAAATCTTGGTGGAGAATTCGAACCGATGGCAAAAAATATTGTTCAGGTGATGGAAAAAAATAAAGTCTCCCGTTTAATTTATGTCACTGGTCTTGGACTATATCATGAAGTTCCAGGAGAATTTGGTCGATGGGTAGAAGAAACAATTGGAACCCCTGTGATGGATGATACCAGAAGAGCTGCGGCAGCAATAGAAAACTCAACGCTTAATTATACGATTCTAAGAGCAGCCTATATGAACAATGACCCAGAAGTAGATTATGAATTGACAGAAAAAGGGGAACCTTATAAAGGAACAATCATTTCAAGAGCAAGTATCGCAGATTTAATTGTTCGCATGATTAAAGATCCTACTAAGCATACATTTTCAAGTTTAGGAATTTCAAAGCCTGGGACAGATGGCAATCGTCCCATGTACTAAGGAGGACTTATGAATCAGAAGACCAAACCAGCTCTACTATCTGTTTCATTATTGGTGGTATCGGCTGGTGCGATTGCAGGGAATATTCCTGCAATCGAATCTTCGTATCCATTGATTAATAAGACAATTATTGAGCTTTTAACGACATTACCATCACTCTTTATTATTTTGACTGTGTTATTAAGTCCCAAGATTGCTCGAGTAATTGGTTATAAAAAAACAATTCAATTAGGCGTCCTACTTGTACTAGTGGCAGGCCTAATACCCGTTTTTACCACTGCTTTTGCTACCTTGTTTTTTAGCCGAATTTTATTTGGGATTGGTATCGGACTATTCAACCCATTGCTTTATTCATTTGCTTCAAATTTATATAGCGGAAGAGAACTTGCCTCCGTTATCGGCTTACAAAGTGCTTTTGAAGGCATTGGTGGTATGCTGATTACTTTTTTAGTTGGACAGTTATTGGTGATCAATTGGCGGATTTCTTTTGGTGCTTATCTGCTAGCCTTACCCGTGTTCTTACTTTTTTCACGTTTTGTACCTGAAATCCATCCTAATAAAGAACCTCAAAAAGTTCAGCTAAAGACCAGTAAAGCTTCACCTCAATTTTTAGTTTTTCTATTACTTCTGCTTGTGACAGTAACTGTTTATATGTCGGTAACGGTAAAAATTACCTCTCTATTGATAACTAAGGGGATTGGAAATGCGACAGATGGGAGTAACTTGATTGCTTTGGTGGGACTAGGAGCCATGGTGGCAGGAATGTTGTTTGGCAGGATTTTTCTAGTTTTCAAGCAGCAATCATTAGTTATTGCTTTTGGATTATTAGCTATCGCCATGTTTCTGTTTGCGTTCTCGCAGACGCTAGTAATGGCAATCATCGCAGCTCTTTTATGTGGATTTGGCTTTCGGACCTTTATTCCTTACCTGTTCAACGAAGTCAATCAGCAGTCCGATGAATCGGAACGAAATACTGCTATACTCTTGATTGCTTTTAATCTTGGAGTAGCATTTTCTCCGATATCCATTGCAATTTTTCAAGGAATACTTCCAATATTAAACGATGCAGGTCTCTTTATCGGTGAAGGAGTACTAATGCTTTTAATTGCAACGATAATTGGAATAACGAATAAAAAACGAAAAACGAGCGTTTATAATACTAATGACAAAATGGAGGAAATCAAATGACTAGACCATACATTGTCTGCCACATGCTGACATCCATCAATGGAAAAATCAGTGGTTCATATATGAGTTCTAAATTTGCCGAAGCAGGTAGTAAAGCGTATGAAACAACCAATGATCAATACAATAGCCAAGCTTGGCTTTGTGGCAGAGTAACAATGGAAGAGAACTTTACAAATTTTCAGAAGCCCCTCTTTGATGAGAATGATCCCGTATATCCACGAGAAGATTTTGTTGCTGAGCCGAATGAAAAAATGTACATTGTCTCTGCTGATCCTTCTGGAAAAGTAGGTTGGCAACAAAATTGGGTTCAGTATGCTGATAGACCAAGAGCTCACGTTGTTGAAATTTTGACGGATAAAGCTAGTGATAAGTATATTTCCTTTTTAAGGAGGCAAAACATTTCTTATATCTTTGCCGGAAAAACTAGTATTGATTGTAAACTAGTTGCTGAAAAGTTATATGAGTTATTTAACATAAAAACGCTAATGGTCTCAGGTGGCGGTATCATCAATTGGTCCTTTTTAGAGGAAAAAATTGTTGATGAGGTTAGCATTGTTGTTGCGCCAGTGACCGATGGTCAAAGAAATACAAATACCATTTTTGAAAATGTCGATGATGAGAATAAAGTTGTACCAATGGGATTTAGTCTCAAAAATGTAGAGATTATTGAGGACAATACGCTCTGGTTGAGATATGAACCTATGAATAAGTAAAGTTTTTTCAAAAACTATCTTAAGCTAACTAAATTTTATTTAGAAGTGAAACTAAGAAGGAAAAAGGGGAAATATAGATGATTTTACAAGAAACATATTCATTGAATAATGGCATGACGATTCCAAAAGTCGGCTTTGGAACATGGATGATTGATGACGAGGCAGTCGTGCAAGCGGTTAAGGATGCGTTAGAAATCGGCTATCGGCACATTGATACTGCTCAAGCTTACGGCAATGAGCGGGGCGTTGGAGAAGCTATTCGGACTTCCGGAGTTGACCGTTCAGAAATCTTTTTGACGAGTAAAGTAGCTGCGGAACATAAAACTTATGAAGCAGCGGCAAATTCAATTGATGAATCATTAGAAAAACTTGGATTAGAGACGATTGATTTAATGATTATCCATGCTCCACAACCTTGGGATGAATTTCGAGAAGCAAACTATGATGAAGGAAATGTTGCCGCTTGGCAGGCACTGGAAGATGCCGTCAAGGCTGGAAAAATTCGTGCTATTGGCTTATCGAACTTTAATCAGCATGATGTCGAAAATATCTTGGAACATGCCACTATCAAACCAGTAATTAATCAAATTCTAGCGCACATTTCCAATACGCCATTTGAACTAATTGATTTTTGTAAGGAAAACGATATTTTAGTCGAAGCCTATTCTCCCGTCGGACATGGTGAGTTAATGAAGAATGAAGAGATAAAAGAAATTGCCGAGAGATACGGAGTTTCAGTTCCTCAGCTTGCTATTCGCTATTGTTTGGAACTTGGTTTGCTACCCTTACCAAAATCAGAAAATAAAGAACATATTAAAGCAAATGGAGAGCTTGATTTTAATTTATCAAATGATGATTTACAGCTATTGAAAAAGATGGATAGAATCGACAATTATGGAGATTCTAGTTCGTTCCCAGTTTATAGCAAGTAATTTACTTATTTGCTATTACGAATAATCATGATGGAATTCATCATAATTATCAGCTCTAGTTGGTAAATCTATAGGCAGTTTTATGGTTGTTCAATCAAAATCATTATGTATATGTTTTTTAATTATCATTCTTAGATATATATAAAACACAGCTATGAAAAGTAAGATAATATACTAGCTTTAACTGTTTGTGAGGCGTATAGACAATTTTTGTCTGTATGCCTTTTTTATTTTGAAAAATTTTTTGAGTTTTTTCGAAAAATGCTCACTCCCAAATTGTAGTAATAATGGAAAGGGATAGAAGTAAAACGAGTTGAATGAATTTTTTGAGGAGGAGAATTTATGGGCGACTCAGAGGAAACCCACATTCGACACGCGTTTGACAGTTTTTGTAAGAAAGTAGTCCGCAACGAAGCATTAAACATTCAAAAGAAATACGCTAGATTTCGCCAACGTCAAATCTCAATGGAAATATTAGAACAAAAAGGATTAGGGACAGAGTTCTATTATTCAGAACCAAATATGAATAGTAGTGGTAGTTTTATTGTCCTAGGTATAAAGATATTTATTTCAAATGAGGAGTTGGCAAATGCGATTGCAGCATTACCAAGTCTAAGACAAGAAATCATTTTGATGTCCTTCTTCATTGGTCTCAATGATCGCGAAATTGGGGATATTATTGGGAAAAGTCTCGGCAGTGTTTGGTACCAACGACAAGTGGCCTTGGAAGAATTAGGAAAGTATTTGGGTGGCAACTATGAAACAAAATAAACGTTATATACCTTTTATATCGCTAACGACAATCAAAGCTGCAGCTTCAGGTGATTCAGTTGCCATGTCCATCGTTCTGTCAAAATATCAAAATTATATTTCACGATTAGCGATGAAACCGGTCTATGAAGAAGAAAAAGGAATGGTTATGTACGTAGATGAATATATGCGTAGACAACTGGAAACGAAATTGATTGAGAAGATACTTGAATTTGACACAACTCGTTAAAGTAGTTTTTTCCCTTTCCTTTTCATTCTATGGAAGTTTTTTATCGGTATACAATAAAAGATTTCCATAGGCTGAAAATAGCCTAACGCTCTTTGACAAGTGAATAGTAAATCTATCAGTACATGTAGATTGTGATTTTCTAGTTACGCCATGACAAGGTTATCCTTTGAGCGACAAATTTTAATATGAAAATCAAGACTATGATAATGATACTTCCGTAACCAAATTGGCCCGCCATTACTGGGGGGAGGTGAAATTCCTATGTGCTTTGGCAAAGCAGCTGATAGATCAGAAAAACTACTATTTCCATATTTCGATTTTGGTTGGCATATTTTTCATGCCAAATTCTGTGATTTTAATAGCATCGGCAAGATTTAATTTTTCTACAGCTCTTTCTCCTCTTTTAAGTTTTTTTACTGTACTCAAATTGATTCCTGTTCCGGATGCTATCGCATTAGCCGTAGATTTTTCAAGAATTTCTTTAATTATTTTTATGTCTGCAATTCCTTGTTTCATATTAAAAATTCCTCTTTTCTAGTCCGTTTTGATGGGGTACTGGAGTGGTTTTTTACAATTTTAAAGAGGTACCGTGGTGGTCGTTTTGAATTTGATAGAGAAGGGTGATGGAGTTGGAAGTTAAAACAAATGTTAATTCTCTGGAAATAGAGTTCTATTCAATTTTACAAAAAAAACTGGAAGATTACACGGAAAAATTGCTTGCAGTTAGTCATTTACCTCTGGTTTTAACAAATGCTGATTTAAAGCGACTGTTTCAGATAAGTGATAGCACACTGAACCGTTTAGTAAAACTTGGTGAGTTTCCTCCCTGTTGGTATGGGATTCGGGGACACTATTTTCGTGATGATGTTTTAGAATGGATGAGAAAGAGTGATTCAGATGACTATCGTGAACAGCTTCGTATATTGCGTTCCTTATAATATTTCATTTCTTCTATACTTGCGGTACAATAAGTATATAGAGAATAAGAGATTTTATATTTTTCCGCTTAAGGGGTTCTTCTCTCAAGGGAGGAATCAGTAAATGGAAACAAAAGATCGTTTCAAGAAGCAAATCAGTTCCACAGGTAGAATCACATGGTATTTCCAAGCGTACCGGACAACAAGACGTGGCTTTAAGTCAAAACGTGAGGCACAACTCGCTTATCTTGAAATGGAGAAACAACAAAGGCTTAAGAAAAAAATTGTTGCAAGCAATGACAAGTTTAGTGTTGTAGGTGAGCAATGGTTCCAATATTACCATTCGTTAAATGAGCAAAAGGAAACAACCTATGATAAGCGAGAAGAACAATTAAAAATTATTGTTCGATGGATTGGTGATAAAAAGTTATCTGATTTATCACCTGACTGCCTTCAAGAACTACTTTTTACCTTAAAGGAATGTGGCGTTAATGGAACAAATGTTGGCTATGCCAAAAATAGTTTACAATCACTTATTCAAGTTCTGAATATGGTTTTCAAATACTGCCAAAGAAAGAATTTGATAAGTGAAAACCCAATGAAGTCTGTGAGAATGCCAAAATATCAGTTAACGGTAACTGATTTAAAAGAAGCCGTGAATAATATTGAGGACAAGTTTCTTACTGTCGATGAATCGAGAACTTTTTTGAATTATGGCATTGTTCATGAGGAGTTACCAATGTCTGTACTATTCCATGTTCTATTTTACACTGGTTGCCGTGTCAGCGAGGCTCTTGCTCTACAACCTGAAGATATAGATTTCAAAAGAAATGAAATTCTATTCTATAAGCAAACGGCAGTTAAAGGTAAGAGCAAGGATTTTCGAATTGAAACTACTAAGACAGTTAGTTCTGCTAGACGAGTTCTAGTAACTCCTCTAGTTATGGAAAAGTTACAACAGTTGATTAAGGCTTTGGATGAGATGAGGCAACACTATCGGTTTACTATAGAAGAAACATATTTGTTTGTGTATCTTGATTCTAGTAAACGTGGTGTTCCTTATCGTCGAGAGTATGTAAATGATCACGTCAAACGGTGTGTGAATCGCTCAGGAATTAATAAGCCATTTCATACTCATTTAGCTCGACATACAATGGCAAGCTTAGTAGCGGAACACTGTAGCTGGGAAGTCTTGAAGGATCGCTTAGGCCATACTGACCAAACAACTTCAAAAATTTATCGCCACTTAACGTCAAATGAAAAGGTAAAACCTCTGCTTGCTTTTAATTCTTTAGAAGGTTAAAAAAACGGTGAAACCACTGGTATTACAGGATTCTTGAAAAACGATTTTTTAACAAATTAGTCAATATGTAGTCAGAGGTAATACAAATCCTTTTATATCAATGCTTTAACGACTTTTCACAAGTATCAAAGAAATCCGTCGTTAATCAAAACTTATCGAATGGTAAAGCCCTTGATTTTGAAATCAAGGGCTTTTTTCTATTCAATCAAAAGGATTAGCTAGTTGTGAATTGGCTTTTTCTTTTTTTACAAAGGCAATTTTTTCTTCAATGATTGCTTGCGCCTTTTCATCGGTATAGTCGGCAATTTTTTGTTCGACTTCAATTAAATCCCGACTAAGTTGCGCTTGTTGTTGTTTGATTTGTTCAGCGTGCTTACTCAGTAGTTCTTTGCGCTCTTCAATCGAAGGGACGCCTTGCATGCATAAGGCAATATACTTTTGAATCGCTTTAATCGGCATGCCGGTGTTTTTCAAACAGGTGATGGTCTTTAGAAAAGCTAAGTCACTTTCGGTGAAGACCCGATAGCCGTTGCGATCTTTTTGCACGAATGGCAGTAAGTTTTGTTTGTCGTAATAGCGTAACGTTGAAACCGGCAAGTCAAACATTTCAGCGACTTCACTAATTAAATAAGTTTTTTTCATTATTTCCTCCACTTTTGCTTGCTATGAACCATGGTTTAGGGTTTAAGCTAAGTTTATCGTAATTAGAAAATGGCGTAAAGGAATGAAACTGATGAAGAAGAAAAGTTATTTAGTAACCGGTGGTAGTGGATTTTTAGGACTGCACTTAATCTTACAGTTATTAAATCAAGGGGAATTCGTGCGAACGACCTTGCGTTCACTAGAGAAACAAGCCGAAGTGATCGCGACGTTAAAAAAGGCCGGTGCGCAGAATTTGGATAAGCTAGAATTCGTCCAGGCTGATTTATTATCCGATGACGGATGGCAAGAGGCAATGACTGAGATTGAAGGGGTTTTTAGTGTCGCTTCGCCGGTCTTTTTTGGGAAAGTAACTAATCCTGATGAGATTATTGAAACCTCACGCTTAGGGATTCAACGGATTTTACATTTTGCTAAAGGCATGCACGTCAAACGCGTCGTAATGACGTCAAATTTTGGTGCGGTTGGTTTTAGTGAGAAGGCTAAGGCTGGTGGTGTGACAACGGAACGGAATTGGACCAACGAGTCAGAAAAAGGCTTATCCATTTATGAAAAATCGAAACTGCTAGCTGAAAAAGAAGCGTGGGGAATTGCCAATCAGCCAGAAACAACTTTTGAATTCGTGACGGTCAACCCAGTCGCAATTTTTGGTCCGAGTTTAAATGCTCATACCTCAGGCAGTGTGTCATTAATCACTAATTTACTGGATGGCTCAATGAAACGTGTCCCACAAATTCCGTTAAATATTGTGGATGTTCGTGATGTTGCAAGTGCGCACGTATTAGCGATGATGATACCAAAAGCTGCTGGCAATCGTTTTATTCTTTCGGCCGCTGGTATGATTACATTAACGGAAATTGCCCAAATGATTAAAAAGGATCGTCCGCTAGTGTCGCAAAAAGTTTCTGGTAAAAAATTACCAGATTGGGTGATTCATATTGGTGCTACCTTCAATCAACACGCAGCGGAAGGGGAACTATTACTCCATATGAATCGCGTGATCAGTACGGAAAACGCGCAAAATATCCTTGGTTGGAAGTCACAATATACGAATGCGGAAATTGTCCTCAATACCGTAGACAGTTTAGCAATCTAAAAAGGAGGTGCCACGGCACCTCCTTTTTAGATTAAATAAATTCTTGCGTTAGTTCCATAAATTCATTAATATCGGTTAATAACTGGTCAATCCCAGCTTGCCAGAAGTCTGGTTGGCTCAAGTCAACCCCCAGATGTTTTTGAGCTAGATCTTCGGTGGTCATTGACGCCGTGTCTTTTAACAATTCGATATAAGCCGCTTCAAAATCAGCCCCTTTTTCTTGGGCAAAGGCATAGATGCCAAGACTGAATAAGTAGCCAAAGGTATATGGGAAGTTATAAAACGGCACGTCATCAATAAAGAAATGCAGTTTCGCTGACCAGAAGTGGGGGTGATACGCCCCTAAGCTCTCATGATAGGCTTCTTTTTGAGCAGTAAGCATTAATTCGGTAATCGTTTCTTCAGCGACCAAACCTTTTTGACGTTCGGCATGGAAGTTAGATTCGAAAATGAAACGTGCGTGGATATTTAAGAACATCGCTAAGGCATTTTGCATTTTAATATCAATCAGATTGATTTTTTCTTCTTTGGTCTGAGCGGCTTTTAAGGTTGCATCGGCGACCACTAATTCAGCAAAGGTACTGGCAGTTTCGGCGACATTCATCGCATAGTCTTGGTTAACGGCCGGTAAGTCCCACATCACGCTACTATGAAAGGCGTGACCTAACTCATGAGCCAGTGTCGCGACTTCATTGATTGAATTACTATAAGTCATAAAAATCCGTGATTCTTGTGATTCAGGTAGACTCGTACAGTAACCACCGGGACGTTTGCCGGGGCGATCTTCGGCTTCAATCCATTGTTTTTCAAAGGCGGTCTTAGCTAAGTTCGCCATTTCAGGACTAAATGGTTCAAAGTTCGTGATGATGAATTCAGCTGCCTCATCAAAGGTGAAGGTCTTTTCTTTTAAATCACCTAACACAAGTGGCGCATCTTGATCTTGCCAATCCATCTTTTCTTTGCCAAGCAATTGAGCTTTGCGTTGTAAGAAATCAATAAAGGGTTGCTTGTTCTTGCTAATCGTTGCCCACATGGTATCTAAAGTCGACTTTTCTAAACGGTTATATTCTAAAGGTTCGGCGAGAAAATCAGTTGTTTGATGCAACTTTTGTGTTGATAAACGAAAACCAATTAAATGATTTAACGTATCAGTAAAAATCGGTGCTTTTTCTTGCCAAGCTTGTTCCCAATTGGTAAAAAGTTGTTGCCGCACGTTGGCATCAGGATCACCCATCATTTTGTTGAAGGCTTGTCCAGCTGAAAGTTCGTGCGTTTGCCCGTCTTGATCGACAAATGGAATTTTAATGCTAGCGACAATTGTGTCATAATGCGAACTCCAGGCATTTAAACCATCTAAAGCTAAGGTGTTAATAATGTTTTCTTCCGCTTCGGAAAGTAATTTTTGGCCATCACGATGCATTTCACCTAAACGAAAAGCGACCGGTTGGATTTCTGGTGCCTGGGTTAAGGTTTGCCATTTTTCAGCGGTTAGTGCGGCTAATTTTTTCTTGAAGATGGTCATGGCTAGTTGGTAAGCGGGTAATTTATCATATAATTGTCCTGAAAGGAGTTTTGCCTGGTTGTCATGAACATCTTGAGACATTAACGCCCCGGTAAAACTCGCAATTTGTGAGAAACCATTGCTAGTGATGGCTTGTTGCTCCATAATTGTTACACAACCGGTAAGCTCACCGTCCCAAGCATTGATCGTTGTCGTTAAAGCTGTTAGTTGTTCATCGAGTAAAGTCAAGCGTTCTTGTAAGGCTACCGAGTCGCTACCACCAACAAAAATCGACTCTAAGTCCCAAGTAATCGGATAATTCATTGTCATTCCCCCAAATTAATTAATAGCTTCAGTATAGCAAATATTCTGAATAATTGTTAATAAGTTTTTAGTTCAATTAATTCATCAAATGCTAGGGATACGGTATGATAGAGCTAAAGGGGGGATTAGCATGTATTTTACACAGACTGATTTTGATTATTATCGTCGATCCATAAAAATCATGTATCACGCTTACTATCAAAAGCGATTGGTAGGTACGATGATTGGTTTAGTCATCGTTGCCATCTATATGTTATTATTACGCGAAAGCTTAGTACTTAACGGACTCATCCTATTAATTTTAAGTGGTATTGCGTTGTATCTCATTCAACAACGGCAAAAATTTGCTGAAGTCTATGCAACGTTTATTAATGAAAATCAGCCGGTTAAGATTCGCTCAATTGTCGAACACGAGTATTACTATGCAGTGGATATCGGTGAAGCAGAAGCTCTGAAAATTAATAAAACCGGTTTGAGAAATTTTCCGTCAAGTGACAAGCAGTATATGCTGATGGTTGGCTTTCAAAAGGGGCTTTTTAGTGCGCAACCGTTACAGATTGTGTATTACGATATGCTGGAACTGACGTACGAAGAAAGCTATCGGCTAAAACGCAATGGCTACCAACGACTGCCCAAATTCCTCCGCCGCTTCACGCTAGCGAATCTGAAAAGTTCAGTGGGCAATGCGACACGTTTTATTTTCGGTAATCTCTTGCTGTTGTTTATTGTCTATCGCTTGATTCGCTATCTCTTACGAATGCTCCAATTATTTTTTTAATAGTAGTCGAAAGACTGATTATACGTTATACTTTCTCATGAGGTGAAGGATGAATGTCAAATGAAAAAATTAGTAACTATGAGTTGCTTTTATTGCAACAAAAAGGTTTATTAGAAGCAGAGAGTGATTGGATTGCGAATTTAGCGAACTCTTCAGCTATTCTTAATCAAACCTTAGCTGACACCGTTTTTGCGGGTTATTATTTATTTAATGGCGAAGAATTGGTCTTAGGCCCCTTCCAAGGGAAAGTTTCGTGTACGCGCATCAAAATGGGAAAAGGCGTATGTGGCGAGAGTGCCGAACTGCAAAAAACATTAATTGTTGAAAATGTTAAAACGCATGAAAATTATATTTCGTGTGATTCGGCTGCGATGTCAGAAATCGTCGTGCCAATGATTAAAAACGGTCAATTAATTGGGGTATTAGATATTGATAGTGGTGTAATTGGAACGTATGATGCGATTGATCAAGAATACCTTGAACAATATGTAGCCATATTACTAGACTCAATGGAATAAATGGTTAGTAAGGACTTGGGACAAAAAGATGTCCCAAGTTTTTTTTACGAATAAACGGTATTCCAGAAGTTACCTCTTTTTTGACTATGAAGCGATGATCGGCAGCTAAAAGCGGCTTACCAAAATCAAGGCTTCTAAATGAAAATTAGAGCGGCCTGAAAAAATTGTAAAACAGATTTTTAAATCAGTTTAGTGAAAAATAAACTGATTTAGAGATCTGTTTTACAGTTATTTGGTCGGGATTTTTTTTGACTTTTTGAGCGCTAAAAATGAAAGCGCATTTTCTGAGGTGTCGTAAAATTTTTTTCAGAGTTGCTATTGTTTTAGTCCTTAATTTTGCTATGCTTAATATAGAAAGTGTTGACGACCTCTTTTAATTTGTTTACCAACATCATAAAAAAGGAAGCCAATCTTTTTTTGTAGAAAATAAATATTCAAACTGTGTCACTTGTATCATCAGTATTTTGTACTTAATATCTTTTTTATAAATCAGGAGGATGAAGATGAGTAAAAAGACAAAATATCCGCAAAAAGATGCTGAATGGTTACACCACTTTGATAAAGAGTTTGGCTACAAATTAATTGCTGATCCCTTTCAACTTGATTATGTCCGGAATATGATTGCTTCACCGAGCGATGTCCAAGCGGTCATTGTGGATGCAGCTGCCGGAACCGGAAAAACCAGTTTAGCAGTCAAAACGGCCCATTATCTGATTGAAAAAGGGGAATACGATGAACTAATCTACTATCGCGCACCACTATCGATGCATGATCAAGGCTTTTTAGGTGGCACTTTGGAAGAAAAAGAGCGTCCGTATATGATGCCTTGTGTGCAGGCTTTAGATGAAATCCAATTTGAGTTAGCCGCTAGAATGCAACGAGATGGACAGCTAAGTTTGACCACGACTACCTTTGAGCGTGGGATGAATCGCGTGGGGCATAAGTTTGTGATTGTCGATGAGGCCCAAAATTTTACCTTAAATGAATTAAGAGCGGTACTCACACGATTTGGTGATGATGCCAAGATTGTGATCATTGGTTCAACGTTACAAAATGATGCACCTAAAAAAACGAATTACGGCAAGTTTGGGCTGCAACCATTCACGATTTTTATTCGTCACTTAGTGGATGAAGAAAGTGATGTCAGTTGTAAGTTCTGTCCGTTGGTGAATAATTATCGTGGGAAGTTCAGTCAATGGGCGGATAAGGTCGATGAAACGATTAAGAAGATTGAAAAAGAAATTAAAGAAAATGTCCAGCATGGTCGAGTGAGTTAAGCGATTCAGCTGGTTTTAAATAGCAAAAAAGTGTGCAACCTGATTAAATCAGGTCGCACACTTTTTATTTTGCTGGACGGAAAAATGTATTTCAATATCGC
>JBKEDL010000067.1:0-1928 GCA_047975385.1 Enterococcus sp.
AAACTAGCGCACGCACTACTAATCATCGATCTACAAAACGCCGTCTGCGAAGAAATTCCAGAGAAAATGTATCTGAATGACTTGGTAGACAAAATCAATCACCGCATTGAATTGTATCAAGCAGACAATCGGCCAATCATTTTCGTGCAACACAACGATGAAGAGTTGGTCGCCAACACCAAAGCCTGGGAAATCATTCCCGGACTAAACACGGATGTTGGCACGCACTTTATCCAAAAGACGCACGCTAACTCGTTCTTTCACACGAATTTAGGCGAAGTGTTAAACGAGCTGCAAGTGGAAAGTCTAGAAATTTGTGGCGCGCAAACCGAATATTGTGTCGATGCGACGGTGAAATTTGCCCATGGATTAGGCTATCAGCTGCAAATGTTACAAAGTGGAACCGCCACGGCAGATAATCCGTTCATGACTTTTCGTGAGACGATTCAGTTCTATGAAGGCATCTGGAATCGGCGCTTTGTGACATTCATCGAAGAATAGGGAATCAATAAGTGAAGATGTAGTGAAGAAGCAAGTGGTCTTCTTCGCTGCATTTTTTTGCAAGTGGCAAGAAGGGGATAAAAAGTTAGGTTGAAAATAATTTTTTGAAATGGAAAACATTTTAGGCAGGTCAAAAGTTGCAGAAGTTTTCTTAATTAAAGAATCAAAATCAAGTTGCGATTTGAAATTAGGAAAATCAGCAAGTGTGGAATGCTTCATGTGACTGTAGGACAGATTTATAAATCTGTTGACTAGGTGTCAACTGATCTGAAAATCTGTCCTACAGTTATAAGTGAAGTTTTAAAAAGAAGATTTTTCGATAGTAAATCAGAGGTAACTAATTTGAATGGGAGTTGTCAATAGCGGACCGAACAAAAGACGTTGTTTGAAGCAAAAGAAGCATATAAAAAGGATTAGCAATAAATAGAGCGGGGTGAAACAGTTGAAATGTATTGATATATTTTTTGAGCGATTGGATAAGGCGCTACTTACGGAAAAAGGTTTAAGTAAATTTTCAGTTGATGGTGTTGATTTTTTATATGAACATTATGATGAAATCGAAAACGAAGCTCCGATTACTAACGAATTCCTTCAGACAGGAAATATGATAGACGATTTGGATGGTTATGACTATGGACTGTGTTCCGAAGAGCATTTTGCTGCAGTGAGGAAAATTCGCGATGAAGCCATGACCATTTATAAAGAAGAACAATTAAGGAGAGACTAAGTTGAAAAATGTTGATGAAGAAATTTTTGAAATTCGGGTCATTAATGGGGATCAGTATGTAAATTGTCCTGTTGCGGTACTATGACGATGGTTTATGACATTTGCAACAAATGTCATTGGCAAAACACGGGTGAGACAAATATCGATGGTGGTCCGAACAAAATGACATTGATTGAAGCCAGAGCAGCTTACAAGAATGGGATACCAATCAACAAGTTTTTGTCGAGTGATTCATAACTCCAATATGAAGGCATCTGGAAGTAGCGGTTTGTGGAGGTTATTGATGAGAATAGTTAATTGAAATGTAATAGAGAGATGTCGGACATTCTTTACTACATTTTTTCTTGTTTGCGTGAAATTAAGTTGATAAGATTGAGTTGAGAAATTTAGCGTTGAAAAATAGAAAAATTTTCGGAGTAAAAAAAGTGCAGTAGTGCAGTACTGATATACGGTATAAATGAATCGAGCAAAATTAAAGATACTTTGAAGAGAAAATAGCTGTAAAACAGATTTATAAATCTGTTTACACGGCAATATACTGATTTATAAATCTGTGAATCGGCTACACTAGACTAGACAAAAAAAATAAGGTGTGTAAAATAATAGAAAACACACTGGAGGAATTTTTATGTCAAAACGACCAAGAAGAACCTATTCAACCGAATTCAAACAACAAATTGTGGATCTCTACAACGCAGGG
>JBKEDL010000003.1:0-3378 GCA_047975385.1 Enterococcus sp.
CCTATTGAGTTACAAGTGCCAATGGTACGGAAAAACCTTGGTTCAAGTTGACCGCTATTTCCCATCGACACAATTGTGTTCGGTTTGTCATGAACTGACTGGACCGAAAAAAGATACCACCATTCGCAAATGGACGTGTCCTACTTGTGGCACGTACCATGACCGTGATGTGAATGCGGCAGAGAATCTGTATCAAGAGGGACTCCGCCTTTTGAAAGAAACAACCGTGGGAACCACGGGGATAGCCTAACGTAACTCCTCGATAGAGGGGTGTTTTTAGGAATCCCCACCTTCAACAGGTGAAACCTGTAAGGTAGGGGAGTTCAAGAAATACCAATTAGAATTAGCTGAAGAATATGAGTAACGCGGTCGCAATGACCGCGTGTAAAAGACTGGCGAACTTACGTGTTCGCTCGTCTTTTTTTGCTTTCTAAGCGAAAAAATAATGAATATTTAGCTTTGTTACGTTATAATACGTTATATCTTAACAAAAGATGACGGTTAATCTAAAAAAGTTCGTAAAAGGAGTTAGAATATGTTATCAGATATTGAAATTGCGCAACAAGCCCCAATCCAACCGATTCAAGCAATCGCCAAAAAGGTCGGGCTAGTCGAAGATGATTTAGAATTATATGGCAAATACAAAGCCAAAATTGAAATCGATGCGATTCAAAAACTAGCAACGAAAGAAAATGGCAAGCTGATTTTGGTAACCTCAATCAATCCTACGCCGGCTGGTGAAGGGAAATCAACGGTCACAATTGGCTTGGCGGATGCTTTACGCCAAGCAGGGAAAAATGCGGTGATTGCTTTAAGAGAACCTTCCTTAGGCCCGGTGATGGGCATCAAAGGAGGCGCAGCTGGTGGGGGCCATGCCCAAGTCGTGCCGATGGAAGACATTAACCTTCATTTTACGGGCGATATGCATGCAATCACGACGGCGAATAACGCGTTATCCGCGCTCTTAGATAATCATATTCACCAAGGCAATCAATTAGCAATCGACCAACGCCGCATTCAATGGAAACGCGTGGTTGATTTAAACGATCGCGCTTTACGCAATGTCATTGTTGGGTTAGGTGGTCCGATTCAAGGGGTTCCACGAGAAGATGGCTTTGATATTACGGTGGCTAGTGAAATCATGGCAGTCTTGTGTTTAGCGACTGATTTAGAGAACTTAAAAGAACGTTTAGGACGAATTGTTGTTGGGTATACCTTCTTACGTGAACCTGTCACAGTGAGCGATTTAGGGATTCAAGGAGCGTTGGCCTTACTCTTAAAAGATGCGATTAAACCAAATCTCGTTCAAACGCTAGAAGGGACACCAGCCTTTGTCCATGGGGGGCCATTTGCGAACATCGCACACGGTTGTAATAGTTTAATGGCAACCAAATTAGCTTTAAAACTTGGGGATTACGCGATTACTGAAGCCGGCTTTGGGGCCGATTTAGGGGCCGAGAAATTCCTTGATATCAAAGTTCCTCAGCTGGAAAAAGCTCCGGATGCGGTGGTTGTCGTAGCAACAATTCGTGCCTTGAAGATGCATGGCGGCGTTGCCAAAGATCAACTTGGAAACGAAAGCATTGCGGCCGTGGAAAAAGGATTTGCTAACTTAAAACGCCATATCAAAAACTTACAGCAGTTTAATGTTCCGGTGGTCGTAGCAATCAATGAATTTGTCAGTGATACGGCTGCTGAAATCAATGTCTTAACCGCCCTTTGTGAGGCATTAGATGTACCAATCGAATTGACTTCTGTGTGGGCAAATGGTGGCCAAGGCGGCTTAGACTTAGCCAAAGCAGTGATTGAGACTTGTGAGATTGAGAGCCACTACACACGTTTATATGACGATTCCTTGACGATTCCAGAAAAAATTGAAACAATTGTCACCAAAGTCTATGGCGGGCAAAAGGTGATTTTTGCGAAAAAAACCCTAACTCAGATCAAGAATTTCGAAAAAGAAGGCTGGGGGCATTTGCCAATTTGTATGGCTAAAACGCAATATTCATTCTCTGATGACCCAACGCAACTAGGGGCACCAAAGGATTTTGAGATTACCATCCGTGAATTAGTACCGAAATTAGGCGCTGGGTTTATCGTTGCCTTAACATGTGATGTGATGACCATGCCGGGGCTACCAAAACAACCGGCTGCTTTGAAAATGGATATCGATGACCAAGGGAAAGTCTTATGGCTGTTTTAAGCTAATCTAGGCTAGATGTCCGTTGATAGTTAAACAAAAATTTACGAAAAAGACAGAAAGGTAGTTTCCACACAATCTAAAACGATGTAGAATAGTCTTAACATACTTGTAAAAAGGTGATTGCTGTTGAAGCATACGAAAGAAAAATTGACTTATTTGTACAAAAAATTCGACGATAGTTTCAATAAGCATTCTGTAATCACCTACACAATAATCTGGCTTGTCATTGTTTTTATTAAAAATATCATTAACTTTATTAAAACAGGAACTTTAAATCCCTCGGATATTGCATATCTAGTCAACTTATTAATCATACTCCTAATTGCATTAGGTTGTAATTGGATCAGAAAGTTGAGCCATAAACGAAGCGGAATTGGAAGAACTCGTTGAAGAAGAATTCACGAGAAATCGCCACGTTTATGGGACGCGTAAACTAAAAAAATCGCTCGCCAATCGCGGAATTCGAATGAGTCGTCGAAAAATCGGTCGGATCATGAAACAGCGTAACCTCGTTTCTCGCTATACTTTGGCCCAGTTCAAAGTCCATTCAAAATCGTGTAATGAAGCAAAAGTTGAGAACATCTTGAATCGAGATTTTTCTTCTCAAGCGCCGTTGGAACGAATTGTGACCGACTTAACCTATGTTCGTGTTGGGAAAAAATGGCATTATATCTGTCTGATTTTAGATTTATTCAATCGTGAGATTATCGGCTATTCTTGTGGCAAAAATAAAGATGCCGCACTGGTAAAAACTGCATTTCAACGCCTTCCTTATGCGTTAGATGTCGTTCAAGTTTTTCATACGAATCGTGGCAAAGAATTTGATAACCAAACGATTGATGCACTTTTAACCGCCTTTGGCAGCACTCGTTCATTGAGTGAAAAAGGTTGTCCGTATGATAATGCAGTCGCGGAATCGACCTATAAGTCTGTCAAAGTGGAATTTGTTCATCACTATCACTTTGAAACACTGGATCAGCTACAGATGGAATTGTTTGATTATGTCCATTGGTGGAATTATCTTCGCCTGCATGGAACATTAGGATATGAGACTCCGATGCAGTATCGTTCACGGAGATTGGCGGAGCGCACCCTTGACAATGAGCTCGGCCATGATAAGAAAAAAGCGGCAGCCTAATTTTTGGAAATTAGCTATTGCCGGAAGAAATCATTGC
>JBKEDL010000020.1:0-1508 GCA_047975385.1 Enterococcus sp.
AAAAGACAATGCGTTTCAATAAAAACAACCAAATGAAACAAGCCGTTCTGAGTTTCCCCTTGAACGGCCTGCTTGCTGGTTTGTCATAATTAGTGAGCTTGATTCTTAGAAACAAGAATCATGGATTCTTTTTATCCCCTAAGCGATCCCTGGTGCCCCTACCAGTTCTTTCCTTCTTATTATGAATACTTTTTCATTTCGGCTTGAATTTCAATTAGTTGATGCTTTTTTAGTGGCACGTAAACAAGTTCTTTGCCGTACCATTTCGCTTTATACTCAAGTTTTTTCAACAACTGTAGCCAATCGCTCGGTGAAAAAAGGGTTGTTTGTGAAAATTTCGGCTGCGAATCAATAAAAATCCGATCATAAGTTTGAATAATTGCCATTGAAATTTCGTCACTATACGCTTCTTTACAGTCGTGGTGATGATTGTTGAGTCGTGCGACTTTCAATTTCTGCTTTTGATAATTCTTCGCTTCCGTTAACTTGACCTTCCGGCGGCGTGCCGACTGCGCTTTCGTTACTAGTCTCCGCTCCGCTTGTAGCACATGCGCTTGGACTTTGCTCAAGGAAATTGGCGGATATGTAATAGCTGTCGTGCCTTGGACCAAAGATTGAGCCGAAAAAACTAAGCCGATTGCTTTTTGCGTTTTAGGCAATGGCGCAATCTCTTCCTCACAAAGTATCGAAATATAAAACGCTTGTGCATTTTTGGCTGAAATGGTCGCTGATTTGATTTTCCCTTGAATTTCACGGTGTTTTTTCACGTCAATCAAGCTCTTTAGTTTCGGTAATTTAAGGCGCGAACCTTGAAAATAAATCGTATGATGTTGATTATTCGTCGTGTACGACTGCCAAACACTCCGCTTATTTTTTAGCTTGGGATAGCCGGCTTTTCCGCGATAAAAATTTTGAAACGCACGCTCCAAATGTCGCTGTGCATTGGCTAAGGCCAGACTATCCGTTTTTTTTAAAAACGGATAGTCTTTTTTTAAGCTTGCTGGTGTTAACTTCGTTTCGTTCCCCCCACTTTGGCGTTGTTTCAACAAGGTGTTATACGTAAAACGAACACAGCCAAATGTCTCCACAAAAAATTGTCGTTGCATTTCAGTCGGATAAATTCGAAACCGGTACGCTTTTAACACACCCATCTAACTCCCCCTTAAAACGTTACCGCTTAGCAACACTTTGTTGCAATTTTTCCTGATAAAACGGTACTTCTTCTGCTGTACAATAGACGAAATGACCTGGTGAGATTTCTTCCATCTTGCGCACTTTGCCGTCGTCTGGTTCTGGTTGATAAATAATCCGTTCACGAGTCCGTTCATAATCAGGATCTGGTAATGGAATCGCTGAAAGTAAGCTCTCTGTGTAAGGATGAACCCCGTGATTATAAATCGCTTCACTCGTCCCGACTTCTAACAATTTGCCGTGATGCATCACCCCAATGCGGTCACTAATATGCTTCACCATCGATAAGTCATGAGCGATAAACAAATACGTTAAGT
>JBKEDL010000021.1:0-30801 GCA_047975385.1 Enterococcus sp.
ATCAGCGCCGCTTGCTTTAAAATATCAACTTCCATTTCTAGTCGCTTTTTTTCTTTTCGTAGTTCAATTAATTCCTGTTGTTCCGCCGTTAAATTATCTTTTTCCTTGAATGAGCCAGAGGTGTTCGCTTGGCGGACCCATTTATCGAAAGCGATGGAGTTAAATCATATTCGCGGATAATTTCGGTGCGTGCTTTTCCTGCATTGTACAGATCGACAATTTGTTGTTTAAATTCGGTTGAGTACGTTCTTCTTGGACGTTTTGACATGAAAATTCCTCCAGTGTGTTTTCTATTAGTTTACACACCTTATTTTTTCTGTCTAGTCTAGTGTAGCCGATTCAAAGAAAAACCGAGGGATTCATCTCGCCACTTACGGGTTTCACCCGTTGAAGTGGGAGCCTTCTCCCTCATTTAGGTAAAAAATGCTTATTTTTCCTGATTTAACCTACCTTTTCTGGTAAAATAAACTGAAAAAAGTTTTAGTAAGAAAAGAATATGTAGGAGTGAACGAATGAAAAAAGGGATTAATTATTTGACATTAGGGTTATTGGTTGTAGTGATGGCTGGTTGTACCGATGCACATGGTGCGGTAGAGTCAGCTGAACCATCAACAACGCAAACCCAAGTGACAACTAAAGAGAGCGAAAGTAGCTCTGCAAAAGAAAGTGTAACAAATTCATCGACGAAAGCGTCAGAAAGCGAAGACTCAGAGTCCAAAGAATCAAGTTCAACAAGCACAAGTGAGGAAACAAAAGCCAGTTCAACCGAAGCGTCTGCTAGTTCAACTAAAGAGTCTTCAAGCGCATCGGCTTCAAGTGAGGAGCAAGCATCGGAGAATCCGTATGCCAATAACAAGAAGATTGAAGTCGACGGTGGCGATCGCAGTGGGAATCGCGAGGCCAATGTCGTCGTTGATATCGGCTATGGCGATCGCGAATACTGGGGATATACGAATGAGTATGGTCAATTAGTGTACGTTACAGCCGAAAAAATTACCATTCAAGATGATGCGACAGAACCGGTGTTATCGACAGGACGATATTACTCAGATGAAGCGAAGGTCCCAGGGGTTGAAAGTGACCAGTTAGATGAAGGACATATCATCGCGGATTCATTGGGTGGCGTATCAAATGCCTATAATATCACGCCACAAGAAAGCACCTTGAATCGTCATGGTGATCAAGCGTATATGGAAGAAGAGATTCGTAAGGCCGGTGGAGCAACTGATTTTGAAGCAACGATTACTTATCCGGATACCACGACGCAAATTCCGTCACACTATCACTACACATATATTTTAAACGGCAATGCGGTTGTCGACGATTTTGATAATATCAATCCTGATGAGCTCAATGATTCACTGGGATTGACTGGAAATAGCTCAGCCAGTTCAGCAACACCAGCGAGTTCGGTGAGTACCCCAAGTAGTGCACCAGCAGCTAATACAACAGGGGATGTTTCCACGGTCGATGCGAATGGCAACGGTCAAGTGACCATCCAAGAAGCCAAAGATGCAGGTTTTAGCATGCCGATTACAAGTGATCACTGGTTGTATCAGTATATGCAAGATAATGATGGTGATGGAATGGTTGGCGAATAAGTCATTTATTAGCAACAAAGCCTTGAGAACAATCCCTCGTTATTTGTGAGGGATTGTTTTTATTAATCATTCGTTTAATTGGGGAGGTACTATGATTTTGAAAAATGTACCTGATAAAGAAGGAGCGAATATGCAAATTAGAACTTACAGAAAAGATGACGAGCAAGCTTGGGTAAAATGCCGTGTACTTTCATTTCTTAATTCGAGCTACCGAAATGATGTGAAAACGGAAAAAGAAACGTATCGAGGTGATGCAATCGAATTAGTTGCGGAAGAAGATGGATTAATTGTTGGCTTTATCGACGTTGAATTGCGCTCAAAAGAATTGACCAAAAATTTGGCTACCGGTGCAATGATTTGGAATCTAGGTGTCTTACCAGAATATCGCAAACAAGGTATCGCTCAAAAGCTGTGGAATTTAGTCAAAGAGCAGTTGTTGGTAAGTGGCATTAATTATGTCGAACTTTGGACACAAGAAGATATTCCAGCAAATGGTTTCTATCAAAATAATGGCTTTGAGTTGGTTCCGGAGATGACTTACTTGCGTTGCGTCCCCAAACCAATGAAACAAACGATTAGGTTATCAACAGCATTTAGCAAAGCATTTTTTGTCGAACAAATGACTTTTCAAGCAAGTTTGGCAGAAAAAGAGCAGTTACTTCCAGTTTGCCAAGAAGTAATCGAGGTTCGCTTGTATCAAAAAGAATTCGACGAAATATGAAGGCTCAGATGACGTTATCAAATGAACGCTTGAAGGCCCTAGATATCTCATTAGTTTTGATTGAAAGAGAAATTAATGCAATCACTAATTAATGTTCAAGTTGATTCTTAGAAAACAGTTAAAAAATGACGTCAGAGATATGTTATCATCAAGTATCTGGTTAATTTAGGGGAGTTATTAAGGATGAAAAAAGTGATGATTACCACGGGTTTACTACTTGCTTTAGCTGGTTGTTCGTCAAATACGACGGCGTCAGTTTATGAACAATCAATGGAAAAAGCGAAAGATGCCATTGAAGAGAAAAAGTTTGAAAAGGCCGAAGCATTTCTTGACATGGCTTTAGACAATCAGAAAAACGATCAAAAAGCTACGAATATGCAAAAGCAGCTAGCTCACGTGATTGAGGCTGAAACGGATAAAGAAGAACAAAAAATCACTGAGGCTAAAAAAGAGCTACAATTTGTAACAACGGTTAAAGATGGCTCAGAACAATTGGTAAAGTATGCCAAGGAAGACCTAAAAAAATTGGCAGACGAAAAAACGACCACTTCGTCAGACTTGCCGGATAAACCGACGACTTCGACAGAGACAACGGAAGCAACGAGCGAATCTTCAAGTGAGACAACCACGTCAACTGAAATTGAAACTGAAACAGTGGAGTCAATGACAGTAGTAGAACCCACACTTTGGAACAACGGAAAAGCTACTCAATTAGCTAATTTTATGAGTAGCTGGGGCCAAACGATGGGGCAACAGTATGAAAGTTATGCACCAGGAAATAATGTTAGCTTGTATGGCGCGATGTTGCCTGATTTAGTTTTAAGTGGTGAGTGGTCGATGGCAGTTAACGAAACACCCGTATCGGTTGAATGGTCAACAGAGGGCGTCGGGAGTGCAGATTATCAATTAGTAGCTGTTTACTCAGATGCTAAAACGCAACCAGGATTTACTGCACATGTGTACTTTTTTGTATTGCAAAATGAGCAACCGAAAGTGTTAGTGACGCAACAAAATCAAGGAAATCAATTTAACTACTTGTATTTCCATGAAACAGAAAATAGCGAATTAAGAAATGGTTTTAATCAGATTGTCTTAGGGGCAGGCTGAGAGTTATTGATCAACGGCAAATAATGGCGTTGGTCTTTTTTAGTTTCAATTAATCGTTTACCAAAACAAAAGAGTTTTTTTCGCCCCAGAAGGTGTAAGACAGATTTTTAAATCAGTTGACTATCGAATCAACTGATTTAAAAATCTGTCTTACACTCATCGGCGTTGCTGGCAACTTTGAATTTCGCTAGCACGCATTTAGTAACAATAATATGCGAGTTGGTTTGAATTGGTCTTAATTGGTTGAAACCCTAAATCAAAATAAAAATTGAGTAACTCGGTTTGAATGAGCTCGTTTTCCGTTCGGGTCGGATTTGCTTGTGCGGTTAAGGAAAAACTCGTGATTTGTTCAGTGTTTCCCCAATCCAGCAATCGTTGCATCAAATACGTCGCAATTCCTTGATGGCGATAGTCTGGTGTGACGAGGAGTTTTTGGATATAGACCTGGGAATGGACCGGACGATCGCACTCGACTTTGCCAATGAGTGCGGCCCAACTTTTACTACCGAGGGTGTCATTTAGGAGAAACATCCATTTCTCAATGGGCCGTTCGACTTGGTAGATATAGATACTTGGCGTTTTACTAGTGGTGAGTTCATCGATAACGATGATATTTTCTTCATCCAATTGAAAGGGTGGGTAGCTTTGGCAACGCGTGTGGTTTTGTTTTTCTTGTTCGAGTTTTATTTTTAATTCTTCTAGTTTTTGGACTTGTTGATTTAGTTGTCTGATTTTGTTTTTCTTACGATTGAACATGGCTAAACCTCGCTTAATGATTCAGTAATCGTTTTTTAGTGTAACCGTTTTCTGGATAGTCGGCAAATAAACTGTGAAAGCGGTCAGCGAGATTTAATGAAGTTGAAGTTAAATAACGGACAAATATGTCTCGCGACAGAAAGCAGTTGAGATTAAAGGGAAGGCGTTCTCATTTAGATGAAAAAATAATCAAAGTAAGTAATGTTCTCATGATATGATAATGATGAGGGGGGAGTCAAATGAAAAAGAAATGGGCCATCTTGTTGATGGGAATAGGAATTTTATTTATTTTGTGGGCGATTTTAGGCAGATATGTGGTATTACCAGGCTACAATGAATCACTGGCTAATGGAAATAGTGCAAGTGGTTCTATCCCAACAGATGTATCACCGTGGAAAATCGCGCGCTATTTAATTTGGGCATTTTCGTATAAATTAGGGGTGTATTTCTTCTTATTAGGTGGATTGTTACAAACGGCAATCACGAAAAAACGTTTTGCTTTCATCGCGAGCCTCGGACTCATTTATTTGGCTCTGGCCTACATGCCGCTAGCAGCACCGGGGTGGGTCTTTGGCGTTTTGGGTGTCGTAATGACCGGATTTATCGGAGGCATTATTTGGCAAGTGACTCAGCAACGTGATCGCAAGCGTTCGTCACAAGCGATAAACGTTGATTTGCAGCTCGGCGGTTATTTTTTCTTTGCGATGGCGACGTATACATTATGTGGCTTGCTAGGTGTGCGGACCTCAGCGCTAGACCCTGAGCGGATGATTGCTTACGGTCTACAGGCTGATGCGCTCTCTTTTGCTCTCCATGCATTGATTGAGTTGACGTTAGGGTGGGGGTTGATACTACTTAGTCTGCGAAAAACGACTGCCCCAAAGAGCGCGTAAACTCAGGCTAACGCTCTAGCAAGAAAGATGCCTTCAACTCGTTTCCGGTGTATAATGAAGGGAGAAAGAAGGGATTCGGATGAACACATATCAAGTAATCGTGGTACCGGTTGACGGCTCGATTCTCGCGGATTTAGCTTTTCAAAAAGCGAAAGACTATGCCTTGAAAAATCACGCCAAACTGATTATCTTTAACGTGGTCGATGCAGCAAATGTCTATGGTATTGAATATAACCTCGATTTAGATCCAGCCTTTGAGGCCTCGAAAAAACTCGTGCAAGGCTATGCGAAAGATTTGAAGAATGCTCAGGTGGAGTACGAAACATTTTCTACGGTCGGCAAAGCCAAGGTCGTCATTTTAGAAACCGTCAAAGAGTACCATGCCGATGCCATTTTCATGGGTTCAAGTGGGGTGAATGCTATTACCCGCTTAATTATTGGTTCAACGACCGAATACATCATTCGTCATTCGCCGGTCGATTTAGTAACGGTCAAGACGCATTTGGATAATCGGACGCGACCAACGCATTAATGATTAGAGACAGCGAAAAGCGACTCGCGCGCATGTTCGCTGTTTTTTTCGTGGTCTAGTAGCAGAATTTGGCTACAGTGAGGGTCTGATGCGGCAATTAATGGTACTATAGGAAAGAAGCGTGAGGGGAGCAGTTCATTTGTTGGTACGGGGCCCGAATGCAAGCAAAAAAAGAATGAATTTCGGAGGGAAGAACTTGGAACAGAAACCAGAAAAAAAACTATACGGTAGCGTGTTGTTAAAAGCGGCTACCATTCTCGATACGTTGGCTCAAGAAGGCGGCAAGTCGATTCAAGAATTATCCAACGCGACGGCCATTACACCATCGAATTTATCGAAAATTTTGGAAACCTTAATCCATGTTGGGTATGTGATTCGTGATCAGTCCAAGTTGTATTACTTGGGGAGTAAATTCATGAAATACAACACGCAAAATATCGAAGTGGAACGGTTACTCGCGGTTAGTAAACCCTATTTAGAAGCGTTGCGTACTGAGTTGAATGAAACAATCCACTTATCCGTCTTGGAAAATCAGGAAGTCGTCTATATCGACAAATTAGAACCGCAAAATCAAGGAATTTACATGACATCGAAAATTGGCTTGTCGCGTCCGTTATATAGCTCCGGGATGGGGAAAGCGATTTTGAGTACATTTAGTGAGGCAGAGATTGACGCCTACTTGAATCAGACCCCACTCGTTGCGTTTACTCAAAATACCATCACGACTGCCGAGTTACTGCGAGCAGACTTAGCGGCCATTCGCGCACGTGGGTTTTCAATTGATGATGAGGAACAAGAAGACGGTGGTTATTGTGTGGCAACAACCATTGAAGGGCAGGGGCGAGTGATTGGTGCGATGAGCATTAGTTTTCCTAAATTTAGGTTGTCACCAGATTATCAACAACAAGTCGTGGCCCAATTAAAAGCCACGAAAGCACGATTAGAAAACGAACTAAACTAAGTTGTTCATTGACCAATCAAGAGCCAGGAGATTCTCCGGGCTCTTTTTTTGGTTCACAGCCGAGTGATTATTCACTAGTGGGAGTGGCGATTAAAATTAGATGAAAAAATAAAAATAAAATTATAAAAAAACACTTACATTATAGTTAGTGAAGTTTTATACTAACTAACATAAAGATAACAAATTGGAAAAACGGTATTCCAAATAAGAAAATAGAAAGAGGGAAAACAATGTCGAATTTTTTAGTTGATTCATTTAGTTTAAAGGGGAAAATCGCGCTAGTCACAGGAGCAACCTATGGGATTGGTTTTGGGATTGGCTCCGCTTTGGCCCAAGCCGGTGCAACGCTAGTCTTTAATGATCTGACCCAAGAATTGGTTGATACGGGAATCGCTGCGTATCAAGAAGCCGGAATTAAAGCGTATGGCTATGTTTGTGATGTAACTAACGAAGAGAATGTAAACGCTTTTGTTGAACAGGTGACCCAAGAAGTTGGGGGGATTGATATCTTAGTCAACAATGCTGGGATTATCAAACGAACACCAATGTTAGAAATGTCTGCTGCTGACTTTCGTCAAGTCATTGATGTCGATTTGAATGCGCCATTCATTGTCGCAAAAGCTGTCCTTCCAGGGATGATCGAAAAAGGTCAAGGGAAGATTATCAACATTTGTTCAATGATGAGCGAGTTAGGTCGCGAAACGGTGTCGGCGTATGCGGCAGCCAAGGGTGGATTGAAAATGTTAACGCGTAATATTTGTTCCGAGTTTGGAGAAGCCAATATTCAGTGTAACGGGATTGGGCCAGGCTACATTGCGACGCCACAAACCGCCCCCTTAAGAGAAAAGCAAGCAGATGGCTCACGTCATCCATTTGACCAATTCATCATCTCCAAAACACCGGCAGCTCGTTGGGGGACGACGGCCGATTTACAAGGGCCAGCCGTGTTCTTGGCGTCAAATGCATCTGATTTTGTGAATGGACATGTGTTATATGTGGATGGGGGGATCTTAGCCTATATCGGGAAACAACCGTAAAGCAAGGGACAAAAGTCTATCTGAGCGCAATAGTTTGTGAATCATTGAATGAAATCTAAGGAGAATAAGGGGGAAAAAGTGATGGTGGTTATTAATTATCTGATGAGTCTCGGGGCGAGTGTGATGATGCCGATTATCTTTACCATTTTTGGGATTGTTTTAGGTTTGGGCGTCTCCAGAGCACTCCGCGCAGGGATCTCTGTTGGGATTGGTTTTGTGGGGTTGAGTGTCATTACGCGATTGTTGGCTGATAATTTAGGTCCGGCAGTCAATAAAATGGTTGAGTTGTATAGTCTAAATCTCAATACGTTAGATATCGGGTGGCCGGCAGCCGCGGCAGTTGCGTATGGAACCGAGGTCGGAGCGATTGTGATTCCATTAGGGTTATTAGTGAACATCGTCATGCTCTTAACTCGGACAACCAATACGGTTAATATTGATTTGTGGAACTACTGGCATTTTGCGTTTGTCGGTTCGATTGTTTCGATTGCAACGGATAGTTTCTTATGGGGCTTGTTTGCCGTGGTGATCACTGTGGCGATTACCTTAGTCGGTGCCGACCGCTCACAAAAGAAAATGGAAAGTTTCTATGGCAAAGATTTAGAGGGGATTTCGATTCCGCAAGCCTTTTGTATCGGATTCATCCCATTTGCGATTGTGACCGATTGGATTATCGATAAGATTCCAGGTCTGAGAGAGATCGATTTAGATGCGAAGAAAATGCAAGAAAAATTTGGGATTGTTGGTGAACCACTATTTTTAGGTGTGATTGTTGGGATTTTGCTCGGTTTGATTGCCCAATATACGGTCGCGGAAATGTTAACTTTGGGGATTACCATGTCAGCGGTGATGGTCTTGATTCCTAAAATTACCGGCATGTTTATTGAAGGGTTAAATCCGATTTCTCAGCGAGCCCAAGAATTGATTGGTTCGAAATTAAAAGGGGGCCGCAAACTAACGATTGGGATGACTCCCGCACTGGTCATCGGTCATCCAGTGACTTTGGTTTGTTCGTTATTATTAGTACCAACGATCTTGTTCTTATCAGTGATTATTCCGGGTAACAAGTTTTTACCATTGGCATCATTATCGGGCTTGATTTATATTTTCCCGTTGGTTTTACCATACACCAAAGGCAATGTGTTGCGCTCATTAATTACCGGAATTTTGACATTAGTTAGTGGGGTGTTGTTTGCTACTTCCTTATCAGTTATCTTCACCAGTGCCGTTCAAATCGTGGATAGCTCATTGATTCCAGCCGGCACAGCATCGGTTGCCTCAATCGATTTTGCAGCGAGTCCTTTTTCTTGGTTGATTTACCAATTGACGGCCAATGTTGGGGTTGTTGGGGCGGTCATTTTGAGTATAGTGACACTCGGGTTTGCTTTATTTAACCGGAAAAAAATAACTGCCGAATCAGGTGAAGTGACGACCGTCGTTGGTGAGCAAGTTTAAAGGCGTGGTGTTTTCCTACTAAATGCTAGCAACAGGCATAAACTATGCGCCAACTGAGACCGTGGTTAGGAGTGATTGGGTTAGGAAAGTGAGTGAATCGTTTGAAGGCATCAAAATCCTGTCTTGATTTTAATCAAGATGGGATTTTTTTGTGGACGCTCATTTGTTAGGTAATCTCCAAAGAGTAACGTTTCGGGATACAACGTAACAAGCGTGATAGTTAGGTGCTGTTTTTTTTATTCTTTTTTCGCTTGTATTTGCTAAAGGTGGATGTCGATGAAAGAAATCGTGAACGTTGCCAATCGAACATTTGTCTCAATCAAAGGGGAACGTATCAAATTACTAAGTAACTCAAAATGTGTGCCAAACAAGTAACAGCAGGTGATGGAACTACTCGTGAAGCGTATGCTGCAATACGTTATTTTAAGACGCTGTTTGGTTCAGATGTTACTTCTTGCCGGATGAGGTGAATCAGCAACAAGTAACCTTGCTTGGGAGCGCCGTGATTCCTGATAAAACAGGCCACCAGACTTCCTTATTTTAGAAATTCAGAATAGGGTGATTTTATGAAAACGTTTCAAAAAAACGTTTTATTTTTTGTGAGTTGATGGTAAGATTAAATAACAACTGTTGAAGGGAGTGTCATATCGATCCTTGGCGCAATGATCGCGATGGTGCGATGCTCCATACAGTTCGCCACTATCAGCCCGAACGAGTGATTTTGTTTTTCACGCAGAGTATTTGGGAAGGTCGTTTTGCCAAAGCCGGACACCAAGCATATGATTGGCAGAAGATTATTCAAACGATTGCTCCCAAAAGTCAAGTTGAGCTAATCCAAAAAGAAATTGCCGAAGAACATGATTTTGATGGCTATAAAGAAATTTTTCATCAGCAGTTGAGTCAGTTACGCCAAGCACATCCATCTGCTGAAATTTTATTAAATGTGACCAGTGGGACCCCCCAGATGGAAACGACGCTTTGTTTAGAATATATTACCAATCCGCAAAAATTGACTTGTATTCAAGTGGCGAAGCCAATTGCATCTAGCAATGCCCGACGGAAATTTGCCACACCCGAAGAGCAAGAAATCGATCTGGAAATTGTCAATCAAGAAGAACAAGCCCATGCTTCTCGCTGTAAAGAAGTTGCAATTATCAGCTTTAAACAAACGATGATTCGTAAACAACTAGAGAGCTTGATTGATAACTACGATTATGAAGTGGCCATTCGTTTACTAGAATCACATAAGGACACCTACCAGTCGCAATAATTACGAACTTTGTTGAAACGTGAGAATGAATGCATCAAGAGTCATATAATCTTTGATGCCCTCAAGAAAGGGACGAATCCTGACCAGAAAAAAGTGCTTTTCCATTATTTATTGTTGGAGATGCATTTTAAACGACGTGATTATGCACAAGTGTTGATTCGGGTAACTTCAGTGGCCAATTACGTGATGAACTGCTATTTAAAACGAAATTATCAGCAATTTGTTAATCGCAATAATCGAAAAAAAATATCATTGCCAAAAGGTCAAAAAGAAGCATTTGCCAAATATTATTTTGACAAAGAAGAACACCCGATTGATTACAATCGCGACCTGACGTTAGTGGCGGGCTTACGTTTTTTAGAGTATCAAAAGGATACCGTATTGGTCGAATCGTTACGCCAAGTTGAACAAATTAGAAAGCTGAGAAATCGGGTGTCCCATGATTTGGATGAGTTAAGACTCCAAGAAAATTGGGAAGCGCCAACAGAAATCGTTGTGGCAGTCAAAGCCTTGAAACAGATGATTGCGGTGATGTATCCCCAAATTAAAGCGTCCGACTACCAGTATTTCGCGAATTTAAATCAGCGGATGAAGGAGCTTTTATAATCACAAATGACTTATCGAAATAAGCTACTACCACTTCTCAACCAGAAGCGGTAGTAGCTTATTTTTTAGATAAAAATTAGTTGCGCAAGCGCAGTTTAACAACCGCTTCAGCGCGAGCCGTTTGTGGGAACATATCCACCGATTGGATGTATTCTACGTGATAGACTTTGCTCAATAGCACTAAATCGCGCGCAAGCGTTGAAGGATTACAGGAAACATAGACCAATTTTTCTGGGCGGATTTTTAAGAGTGCCTGAATAAATGCTTTTTCTAGTCCGGTGCGTGGTGGATCGACAATCACGGCATCGGGTTGATAGCCTTCGTTTACCCAACGTGGCAGGAGTTCTTCGGCTTTACCGACAACATATTCCGTATTTTTGAAGCCATTTTGTTGGGCATTGCGTGTCGCATCTTCAATCGCCGCAGGAATCGTATCCATGCCGCGGACGCTAGCAGCTTGATGCGCCAAAGCCAACCCTAAAGTACCGACGCCACAATAGGCATCAACAAGGTTGTCGCCAGGTTTGAGGTCCAGTGCTTTGAGTGCTTCTTGATACAAAAGCGCCGTTTGTTCCGGATTTAATTGTAAGAACGCGCGTGGGGATAACTGATAGCTAACCCCATTGATGATTTCCGTGATGTATGCTTGACCTGAAAGTAAGGTAGTCTGCTCACCCCAAACTTGGCTAGTACGTCCAGGGTTCACGTTTTGACTGATACTGACAACCATCGGCAACTCGGTCTCAATCATTTCAAGTAAAGCGGCTTTTTGTGGTAATTTTGGTGAATTGGTCACCAAAGTCACTTGGACTTCACCAGTGGCCACGGATTCACGGACGACGAGTGTTTTGATGATACCAGAATTGGCTTTTTCATCATAAACAGGAATTTGTAATTGTTCAATGAAGGCACAAAGGTGATTGATGACCGTCATCGTCAGTTTCCGTTGGGTCGCAAAGCTCGTTAAAGGAACGAGTTCATGCGTACCGGGTTTGTACATTCCAGCTTGGACGTGCCCGTCAATTATTCGGACCGGAAATTGGGCTTTGTTGCGATAATGCAACGGTTGTTTCGCACCAATCGTTTTTTTGACGCGATACGTTTCAAAACCTAGTGGCTGAAATTTTTTGAGTGCTTGGTTGATGACGTCGGTTTTAAAGCGTAATTGAGCGGGATAACTGAGGGCGCCGAGTTCAATGCCGCCAACAATGCCGTAGTTGGGATCAACAGGATCAATCCGATCTTTTGATGGTTTTTTGACTTGCGCGAGTTGGGCTTCTAAGTAGCGTTCGTGAACGGCAGTTACCTCAGCGATGACTTCTTCTTTAGGAAAAGCCCCGGTTACAAAGGTGATTTTCCGCTGGTAATAACCAATTCCCGCACCATTAATGTCCATGCGACGGATGTTTAGGCGGATTTTATCCCCGACTTGGATATTTTTATTCATTGATTTTTTCTCCTAATCTAAGGTTTAGTGGTACTCTTCGTTGCTATTATCCCACAAAAGACGTGAGAATTCATTTGCGATAACTGAAAAAATATTGGTGATGCGCTGGTTCAGGGGAGGGGCTTCTATTTGAATTTACTGCGAATCATCTTAAAATAAACAAATCTTCTTACTTTGTCCATAGTATAAATGAAAAAAAACGCTATAATGTTTTTTATGAAACTATAAGCGTAGTTTGAAATTAGGCGGATAACTTCTTTGGTCTGTCACTATTCATTAACAAAGAGCTGAGAAATGAAATGTTCTTAGTTCGGAAGGAAAGGTACGGTTTTTTTGAAGAAAATAAAAGATTTTATTAATACTCGAGTCGGTTACATGCTCTTGCTCTTGTTCTTGTTATGGGCCAAAACGATGTTTGCTTATGGCTTTGCGTTTGAGCTCGGCTTAGATGATCCCTTGCAATACTTCATCTTAGTGATCAACCCGATTGCGACCACCATGTTGATTTTATCGATTGGTTTATTTGTTCGTCGCAAGCTCGCCTCATATATTACGATGACTGTCTTGTACATTCTCTTGAGCATTCTCTTGTTCTCGAACGTCACGTATTATGCGGAATTTACCGATTTTATCTCGGTCAATACGATTTTAGGTGTGGGGAAGGTTTTCAGTGGGCTAGGTGACACGGCAACGAAGATGATGGAGCCGAGCTATCTCATCTATCTGATTGATTTATTCGTCTTACCAATCTTGTTGTGGCGCAAAAAAATTCAGATGCAAGAAGCACCTGTCAAATTCCGTTTTGCGTCTGCGATGTCGATTTTAGCGGTTGTGATTTTTTCTGGAAATTTATTTATCGCAGAAGTTGATCGCCCACAATTATTAAGTCGGACATTCTCAAATAACTATATGGTGAAATACTTGGGGATTAATGGTTTCACGATTTATGACGGCATTCAAACCTATAAAACAGATAAAGTGCGAGCGCAAGCGGACTCGAACGATTTAGAAGAAGTCCAAAGCTATGTCGATGAGCATTATGCCGCGCCTAATGATGACACGTTTGGGATTGCCGAAGGACGAAACGTGATCTATATCCATTTAGAAAGCTTCCAACAGTTCTTACTGGATTATCAATTAACCGATAGTGAAGGTGTCGAACACGAAGTCACACCATTCTTAAATTCGTTGTTCCATGATCAACAGACGTTTGCGTTTGATAATTTCTTCCACCAAGTGAAAGCTGGGAAGACATCCGATGCAGAGAACTTAATCGAGAACTCACTCTTTGGTCTAAACCAAGGGTCACTCTTTGCTCAAATGGGGGCGACGAATACCTTTGAAGCGGCACCAAATATCTTGAAACAAACGCAAGGCTATACGAGTGCAACGTTCCATAGTAATGTTGGGAACTTCTGGAATCGGACAGAAACGTATAAGAGTCTAGGGTATGATTATTTCTTTGATCAATCTTATTATGACATGGCAGAAGAAGATACGTTCCAATACGGGATGCTTGATAAGCCATTCTTTGAACAATCAATTCAATACTTAGAGCATCTACAACAACCGTTTTATACGAAGTTCTTAACGGTTGCCAACCACTTCCCGTATTCACAATTAGATGGTACGGAAGATGATGGCTTCCCTGAACCAGACACGGGCGATGCGACGATTGATGATTACTTCAAAACAGCTAATTATCTGGATTCTGCCGTTGAAGAGTTCTTCAATTATTTGAAAGCTTCTGGTTTATATGATAATTCAGTGATTGTCTTATATGGTGACCACTATGGGATTTCCAATTCGCGGAATACCTCATTAGCTAGTCTCGTTGGTAAAACGAGCGAAGAGTGGAGTAACTATGACAACGCGCAAATGCAACGCGTGCCATTTATGGTTCATGTACCCGGCCAAGACCAAGGGGGCATTAACCATACGTATGGTGGCGAGGTCGATGCCTTACCAACTTTGTTACATCTTTTAGGTGTGGATACAACTAACTACATGCAAGTCGGCCAAGATTTACTCTCAGATCAACACGAAGACTTAGTAGCATTTCGTGATGGGGACTTCATGACACCCGATTATACGTATTATGGCGGCAAACTTTATGCTAATGCGGATGGTCAAGAAGTCGTAGAACCAGATGAAAAACTGAGCGCACAAGTCGATACGTGGAAACAAGAAGTCGCTGCTCAGTTGAGTACGTCTGATGCGATCAATGTCGGCAACTTACTGCGCTTTGATAGTGAAAGTGGCTTAGCGCCGATTGACACGACCACGATTGATTACCGCAATGGTCTGGAGCAGATGACCGCAATCGAAGAAGAACTAGGGGATAAATCAACTAGTCTTTATAGTCAAAACAATAACCAAACCACAACTGATTTATATGAAACCAAGTCTTACCAAGAGATGAACGGTTCTAGTGAATCAAGCGAAGAATAACGAAAAAAAGGCTGGGACAAAACGATGTCTCAGCCTTTTTTTTGTGCGAGTTCAGCCAAACCATACTTGGAATTGGTATACGCCAAATGGGATGATTAGGCTAAGCTCGGGCTCGAAGTTGTCTAGTATTTGTGAAGAGAGACGCTGGGAAGTATCTAAAAATCAGATGTGAATTGGTTAAATATTGCAATAAATTGATATTTTAAAAAAATAACTAAAGTTGCTTGTTCCTAAAATTCCATGTAGTATGACGTATCATTACTAAAAAATGGAGGTATTTATGGAACACTATTTGAGTTTATTAGGAGTCTTAATTGTGATTGTGGGGTTTGCTCTAAAGCTCGATTCGATTTTAATCGTGATGATTTCACTAGTGGTGACGGCAATTACTGGTGGGCTAGGCATCAAAGAGATGTTGGAGCTACTCGGATCAAGCTTTGTTAGCAATCGTGGAATGGCGATTTTCATTATCATCATGTTAGCTACGGGTACCTTGGAACGCAATGGGTTGAAAGAATCGGCGGCCAGCCTGATTAAACGTTTCAAAAATGTTTCGGCAGGGATGATTATTGATATTTATGGTGTTTTTCGGATTGTTTTTGCGGCCTTTAATGTCAGTTTTGGTGGGGTTGCCGGGTTTGTGCGACCAATCATTATGCCGATGGCGTTAGGAACAATCGAGTCAAAAGGCTTAGTTGTAAACCCTGACTATGAAGAAGAGCTCAAAGGGTTGTCTTCCGCGATGGAAAACATTTGTTGGTTCTTTGGTCAGGTCCTCTTTGTTGGTGGGGCGGGCGCATTATTGGTTCAGTCAACCCTAAAAGGAATTGGTTATGAAGTCAGTCTCGGGCGTTTAGCGCTAGTCGAAGTGCCGGTGGCCATTGTGGCGTTAGTAACGACTTCTGTCTTCTTTTATTACAAGGAGAAAAAATTATTGAAAAAATACTATCCAGAGCTAAAGGAGAAATAAGATGAACTTTTTTATGGATAACAATGTCTTACTTAGTGAGAAACTACTGGAAGTAATTTATATCGTGATGGGCTTAATTTTAATCTATACGGGTATCGTGAATTTTTTAGACAAAAGCAATCGCCGCCGCATCGGAACGGCAATCTTTTGGGTGATTTTAGGGGTGGTCATCGGCTTTGGTCGCTGGTTACCTGATGTAGTCAATGGTCTTTTAATTTTTGCGATGACGATTCCAGCCGTCACCAAAAACGTCCAAAAAGGACAAAGTAAACTGCCCGCCAAAGAATACATGGCAGCGATGTCTGAAAAACTAGGGATGAAAATCTTTATCCCGGCCTTAAGTATCGGTGTCTTTGCCATTTTATTTGCCATCTTTTCTAGTTTAGGTGCTCTAGTTGGTGTGGGTGTCGGTGTGTTAGTTGCCGTGATTGTTTTGATGTTCTTTTCAAAAGACAACACGCCAAAGGTCTTTTTAGATGATGCGGCAGATATGCTAGGGACAGTCGGACCATTAAGTATGTTGCCGATGTTATTGGCCTCATTAGGTGCGGTCTTCACAAGTGCTGGTGTCGGAACGATTATTTCAGAAATTGTCGGGAAATTTGTCCCGGAAGGCAATGTGAATATTGGGATTGTCGTTTATGCCGTTGGGATGGTGTTGTTCACGATTATCATGGGAAATGCCTTTGCAGCGATTACGGTGATGACAGTTGGGATTGGGGCGCCTTTTGTCTTTAGTCAAGGGGCAGATCCGGCATTAATCGGGATGGTTGCCTTAACTTGTGGTTTTTGTGGGACACTACTCACGCCAATGGCAGCGAATTTCAACATTGTACCCGTTGCGATGTTAGAAATGAAAGATAAATACGGTGTGATTAAAAATCAATGGTTTATCGCGCTCTTTATGCTAGTTTTTCAAATTGGGTATATGACTATTTTTAAGTAACAATATGGGACCAGAAGCCTTGCCTTCGGGTCCTTCTTTAGTTGAAAGGAGTCAGTATGACATTTTTTTTAGATCCGGACATCTTGCTAAGTACGAAAATGTTAGAAATGGTTTATCTGTTGATGGGGGTGCTCTTGATCATCACAGGCCTGAAGAATTTACGTGATTCATCAAATCCACAGCGTTTAGGAACCGCCATCTTTTGGGGAATACTTGGAACAGTGATTGCTTTTGGGCACTTTATTCCTAATCAAATCAATGGCTTACTAATCTTCTTAATGGTTATTCCGGCGATTAGTCAAAGAGTGAGTAGAGGGGCTAGTCGTTTACCTAGTAAGGAGATTATTCAAGCCAATGCCGAAAAAGTTGGCCATAAAATTTTCATTCCAGCCCTCAGTATTGGCTTTTCAGCGATTGGTTTTGCGCTGTTTACCACGTTAGGCGCCTTGGTCGGAATTGCTTTTGGCGTTGGACTAGCGATAGTCATGTTGATGCTTTTTTCAAAAAATAATACACCAGCTGTGTTTTTAGATGATCTTTCAGAAATGCTAGGAACGGTGGGACCACTATGTATGTTGCCCATGCTTTTGGCATCTCTTGGTGCGGTGTTTACGAGTGCGGGGGTCGGTGAGCTGATTTCGGAAGTGGTTGAAAAAGTGGTCCCCGTCGGCAATGTTAATCTCGGGATTATTGTCTATGCCTTAGGAATGGTGATTTTCACCGCGATTATGGGCAACTCTTTTGCGGCCATTACCGTGATTACAGTTGGGATTGGCGAACCGTTTGTTTTAAGCCAAGGGGCAGATCCGGCCTTAATCGGGATGGTTGCATTAACTTGTGGTTCATGTGGGACGTTATTAACTCCGATGGCAGCTAATTTTAACATTGTACCCGTGGCGATGCTCGAGATGAAGGACAATTATGGCGTAATCAAAAATCAATGGTTCATTGCAATATGGATGCTAGTTTTTCAAATTGGTTATATGATGGTGTTTAAATTTAGTAGATAATTATCAATTTCACTGTTAGAGGTGTATAATAATAGTGAAAGAAGGGATGCTAGATGAATGAATACAAAAAGATTGTTGTACCAGTCGACGGTTCGATTCTCGCCGATCTTGCGTACCAAAAAGCCAAACACTATGCTGAAAAAAATGGTTCGAAGTTAATTGTTTTAAATGTCGTGGATACTTCGAGTATCGAAATCTATGGCCTCGGTTTTGGAGTCGACATCAATCCAGCGCTAGCCCAATCACAAATTTTAATTGCGGGCTATGAAAAAGATCTTAAGGAAAGTGAAGTCATCTTTGAAACGATTGCGACGGTTGGCAATCCTAAAAATGAGATTTTAGAAGTGGTGAACGAACACAAGGCCGATGCCATCTTTATGGGAGCGAGCGGGGTCAATGCCTTGACGCGCTTATTGATCGGTTCAACGACCGAATACATTATCCGGCACTCACCGGTCGATGTGATTTCGGTGAAAACCCATCTGGATAATCAAAAACGCCCAACTCATTAGAATTAGTTCTGTGCATGCTAAACCATCAAGGGTGGTTTGGCATGTTTTTTTAGTTTATTTGTTAAAAAAAGCCTGAAACAGCTTAGTGTCTCAGGCTTTTTTGCAAAAATTACTTTTTGCGGGCGTAGTTTTGATAAATCAAAAGTCCTGTCCCCATGAAAAGCATCGGTCCAGCAATCATCCATAACGTATCATGAAGACCGAGACCATCTAAAATTGGTTGGAAAATCGTAAAGGCATTCGCACCAGCGACTAGTAAGAAGACCACGATACTAACGCCGACGGTCAGAGGATAAGATGTGAAGGCTTCAAACGGACGGTCTAAATCGGTTCGTGCCTTAAATTTAGGAAAAGCATAAATGATAAATAAGTACGGTAAGGTCATCGAAACATTGGCCATTAGCGTTAGGATGTTATAGAAATCAGAGGGGTTGGCTGTTCCAAATGAAGCAATTAAAATAATCGCAACCACGATGCCACATTGGACCCACATTGCAAAACTAGGCATCCCATGTTCGTTTTCAACCGTAAATTTTTGTGGCCAAATCTGCTTAGGCGTCCCCATAATCAATGTTTTTAGGGGTGAATAACTCAAAGTGAAAAAGGCGCCGCTGTAGGCTAAAAACATTCCTAAACCAGCATAACGAGCAAACCAATTCCCAAGTGAAATCGCCGCACTATGACTAAGTCCGATCGCATCACCGAAGACATAGCCTAAATTGTTCATCATAACATAGGTGATATTTCCAAGGTTGGTTGTCTCTCCTGAAAGCATCTCTTGCCAATTGGTCGAAACACCCCATAAGAAGATGCCCAGTGCGTACCCAACGGAGATGATAATCGCCGATAAGATAATGCCGCGTGGAAAAGTCTTTTCGGGATTTTTGGTTTGGTCAACCATCCCTCCCATCGCCTCAAGTCCGCCATAAGCAAAAATCGCAAAAACCGCAAAGCCTAACAGACTAATTGGCGTTTGGTAACTCGGGTTGGGGGAGTTAAGAACTTGTTCGAATGGCTGGGCTAATTGGCCACCATTAATGACCAAAATAATGCCTGAAATGACAATTAAAATGACGTTTAATCCAGTAACCGCGAGTCCGCCTAAACCAGTGACTTTCAAGACACCTTTAATTCCTTTGATGGAAATAAACGTCACCAAAATCATCCACAAACAAGCGAGTAAGCCAACGATTTGGGTGGAAGTCAGCCCCAACATCCCTAATTTTTGCGTTTGATCACTCCCGGCAAAAGCGGTTGTAAAAGGAATCCAGACTTTGGAAGCGGTCGAAACCATCCAAATGACGTAAGAGGCATACCACATAAATGTGCCAATAAAAGCAAAGCGCGGACCGACACTGACTTCGAGCCATTTATACATCCCACTTTGTTCACCTTTTATCGTGGAGCCATATTCGGCCATCATTAACGCAAAGGGAATAAAGAATAAGAAAGCTGAAATGACATAAAAAAGAATCGAGCCATACCCCATTAAGTAAAAGGCGGTTGGTCCGTTTGCAAAACCAAAGACTGAGGTGAAAATCATCATGACGAGTGCACCTAAAGTCATTTTCTTTTCTGTTGTAGACAAAAAAACACTCCATTCAATTTAAATTTGATATTTTGACATAAAAAAACATGCTCAAACGTTAAGCATGACGGATAATTTATGGCAAATTAACGTCCTTTAAGTGTACTTGCTTTCTTTTAGACTATCTAGGGGAGAGCGTGAGAAGTTCATGAAAAAAGGGTGAAACGCTATCATCGCTAAGGAAAAGTGGGGACCAAGTTTTTTAGATAGCCAAAAAGCTCCGAGACATTCATCTGCCTCAGAGCTTTTGTTAGCTTTTTTAACTATAAAGTTTTCACAAGCGAAAATTTTATAACGACAACGAATCCGTTGTCTAGCTCATTGAATTAGAGCAATCGGCATTTAGATAAACAGCTCGCTTGATAAAAAAGCATCAAGTGAGCTATTCCCTAAAATGCTCATGCTCTGATCAAATTCACTGAGCTCTTCTTATAAGGAAACGCGGTTATCTTTAGCGAGCGTCTTGAAGAATTGCACAATCATCAAGAGGATAATAAAGATAAATGGAAATGACGATAACACCGAAACGGCTTGCAATGTTCCGAGCCCACCGGCATAAAGTAAAATCACTGCAATTGACGATTGGATTAAGCCCCAAGTAATCTTGATATTTTTTTTAGGGTGCAGATCGCCATCGGAACTGAACATCCCTAAAACAAAGGTTGCCGAATCGGCTGAGGTGATAAAGAACGAAGAAATCAATAATAGGGCTAAGCCAGTTAAAATCATCCCGAAGTAGCCGTAATTGCCTAACATTGAGAATAAACCAACTTCCATCCCTTTACTTTGAATGACGTTATAGATATCCGCGTTGTTAAACATTTCTTGCCAAATGGCGGTTCCACCAAAGACGGTAAACCAGATTAAAGCGAAGATGGTCGGCACGATTAAGACGCCACCAACAAATTCTTTAATCGTACGCCCCTTTGAAATCCGGGCGATAAAGGTTGCCACATATGGTGACCAAGAAATCCACCAAGCCCAATAAAAGAGGGTCCATTGATTGATCCAATCACGACCACTTTGATCAAAGACCGACATATTAAAACTCATATCAGGTAATTTTTGTAAATAATCACCGACACTTTGGACAAATAGATCTAATAAGTAAGCCGTGGGTCCCATAAATAAGACGGCAGCCATCAAGAGCGTGGCAAAGACCACATTGGCATTACTTAATAATTTAACGCCTTTATCTAAACCTGTTGAAGCGCTAGTTAGATACATAATCGTTACCAGAATGATGACAATTAATTGTACTTGGAAGTTGTTCGGGATACCTTCAAAGAGGTAGTTTAAGCCCCCAGAAATTTGTTGCGCACCTAGACCAAGAGACGTTGCCACCCCAAAAACGGTGGCAATGATGGCGATAACGTTGGTAATCGTTGCAATCCGGGCTCGTTTTTCTTCTTTAAAGAGATAGACCACGCTCTCACTGATTAATGCCGGGCGATTATGACGAAACGTATTGTACGCAATCACCAAACCTAAAAAGGCATACAACGACCATGGTTGAAAGCCCCAATGGAAAAACGAATAGTTCATCGAAGAACTGGCGTTAGCAATCATATCGTTGGAAGCAACTGCCGGCTCATGCAAATGCATGATTGGTTCAGACACGCCCCAAAAGATTAGGCCGATCCCCATACCGGCACTAAATAACATAGCAATCCAAGAAACGTAACCAAATTGTGGTTCGTCGTCTTCTTGGCCGAGTTTAATATCTCCATATTTAGAAAACATGAGATAGACACAAATAATGATAAAAGCAATCATTAACAAGGTGTATAACCAACCAAAGCCACCAGAAATCACTTGTTGTGCTAAGGCGGTCGCATGAGTAAGTGAATACGTTCCAAGAACCGATTCAGGAATAATGCCCCATAGCGTAAAGGCTAAGCAGATAGAAATTGAAATAAAATATACTTTATATTTTTTAAACACTAGAATTCTCCTTCTTGAGATTTGATACCAATAGAAAGATCATCTAACACTTTTCATTTTTAGACACTCTTAAAAGTATAGCATAATTTTTGCGCTCTCCCAAATAAACCGGGAATATTAGCGAATGTGTCTGTTTGAGACAATCTATTCTGAGTGGTTTGAGCAAAAAATTAAAAAAAAATGTGGAAGTATGAGTGAGTAAAAAGAGCGCTTTAAAAAGACTGCTAAACCGATGATAACGCTAAAAATACCTCCTTTTCATTTGATAAATGGTACCTATGATTATTAATCATACTATAGTTTCATAAAATTAGATAATAAGTTGCTAAGTAAAACGAGAATGCGTTTGAAATGGCCAAGGCGAGTGCTAAAATTTATTTATAATAAAAAAATGTGAACGTTTTCACTTGCTTGGGAGGCAGAAGATATGAAAGCAGCAGTTGTTAGAAATAATCCAGATGGGTATGTGGATATTGTTGAAAAAGAGTTACGTCCAATTAATGAAAATGAAGCGTTATTAGTGATGGAGTATTGTGGTGTTTGTCATACCGATTTGCACGTGGCTGCCGGAGATTACGGCAACAAGGCCGGAACCGTCTTGGGGCATGAAGGGATTGGACGGGTCAAAGAAATTGGGAAAAACGTGACGTCGCTAAAAATCGGTGATCGCGTATCTGTGGCGTGGTTCTTTGAAGGCTGTGGTCATTGTGAATACTGTGTGTCAGGCAATGAAACGTTTTGTCGGCAAGCTAAAAATGCCGGCTATTCAGTTGACGGTGGAATGGCCGAAGAAGCGATTGTCGTGGCTGATTATGCCGTGAAAGTGCCCGCAACACTTAACCCAGTCAAAGCTAGTTCAATTACTTGTGCCGGAGTGACAACGTATAAAGCGATCAAAGCGGCCAAAGTTCAACCAGGGCAAAATGTGGTGATTTTTGGGGCGGGAGGCTTAGGGAATTTAGCGATTCAATATGCTAAAAATGTGTTCAACGCCAACGTGATTGCCGTCGATGTCAATGCCGAAAAACTCGCTTCAGCGAAAAAAATTGGGGCCGATCTTTGTTTGAACTCCCAAGAAGTGGATGCTGCCAAATTCATTCAAGAAGAACTAGGTGGCGCGCACGTGGCGATTGTTTGTGCCGTGGCCAAAGTTGCCTTTGAAAATGCCGTCGATTGTTTACGACCAATGGGCAAAATGATTGCCGTGGCCTTACCAAATGATGACATGGCCTTATCCATTCCACGGACCGTTTTTGATGGCATTGAAGTAATCGGTTCACTGGTTGGGACGCGTCAAGACTTAGCTGAAGCGTTTAAATTTGCGGCAGAAGGTAAAGTGGAACCGATTGTTCAAACACGGCCATTAACTGATGTCAATGCGATTATTGATGAGATGAAGTCTGGGAAAATCGAAGGTCGCATGGTTATTGATTTTGCGAAATAAAGCCTAATTTCGTTATAAAAAACAAACCCGCCACAAATCACAGGTTTCACTTGATTTGTGGCGGGTTTGTTTTTTAGGTCGACGAAAAAGAAAGGTGGACGAACCAAAGAGAAGCGGTATACTATTAAGTAACAATCAAAAAATGAGCGCCCCCCAAGACTTGCTTGAGGGCTGCACTCATTGAAAAATCCTTATTTAGCTTTAGCAAAAGAAATCCCACGTTCTTTTAGCGTAATTAAGTAATAACCCGTGGAAGATTTAACGGCTGCGATGAATCTAGTTGCGTGTAACTCGCGGATGACTTCTTGGAGCATCTCGCCTTTGAGGTCACCAGCTAAGCGACTAATTACTTCTTCCCCATAAAAAATGGCCGCCTGATGTCTGGTCATGCCATTGATACAACGTTTTTCATATTCCATGTTAAGTGCCGCTAAAAAGCCACCCACTTTTAACAAATACTGTTTATCATCCATCAATTTTCCTACCTTTTCTTTAACTAAATCATTCTGATAATTGATTATAGCAAATCATTGTCAAAGAAAGTATGTCAAAATAACAAAATACGGACAAAAAACAGGAGAAATTAGTTGAGTTCTAAGGGGCAAGTAGCTTACTATTTAGATAGTAGTTTTTTTAATTACTGGTACTGTTATTTTTAAATAAGTATGAAAATATTTTTTGAAAGGATAATCAATATGAGAGAACTAAAAATTGCGTGCAAAGAATCAACCATTAAGGCCTATACTTTCAACGTTAGCGCTTGTTCACAATTGGTTAGGAAATTTCAAAATCTAGGAGTCGTCAACTATGGACTAACAAGTTACACGGGTTCAGGTTATTTGGGGCATTACTCGGAGTATCATGTCGATCATATTCCTGTGATTTATTATAAAAAAAACTATTTGATCCCGTTATTATTTAAAAAAATTAGTGCCGATACGTGTCATTTCACCAAAGATTATCAAGTGATTGGGTTTCTTTATTTAGTAGACTGGTATTTGTCTTATGAGCCAACAAAACTCTTTATCAGAAAAAATCTGGAAGAAGTCAATCCAAACCAAGAGATTATCGATAGTGATTATGTTCGTTTACGACTCAGTGAAATTTTGGATAAGTCAGCGTATCATTTGCGGCATTTAAAAACGATTGCGGAATTTGAAAATTGGAATGAAAAAAATCGTTTAATTGATAATCACTACCACGGCAAGCACAGTCGGGTGTTTGATTGGCAAGATGCTAAAAATATTGCGGAATTAAAAGTCATTCTGTCACTTGTCGAGTTAAAGTATGGCCCGATGTCATTTGATTGGACCATGCAAGAACAAGCGTAATCAGTGTGATGCTACTAAATTAAGCGAAAGGTAGGCGGGTTGTACATGGGATTAAATGAATATTTATTGGGGTTAAATAATTTAGAAAAAATTCGGCGAGCCCCCGGTTTTTTCAAGTTCACTGAGCATACCGTTGCGGCGCATTCATATCGTGTGACGTCAATTGCTCAAGTTTTCGGTGATATTGAAGAATTAAATGGTGTTGTTATTGATTGGAAAATTTTGTATGAAAAAGCGTTGAATCATGATTATACGGAACGCTTTATCGGGGATATTAAGACGCCGGTCAAATATGCGAGTAAAGAGCTACGGGGAATGTTGCAACTGGTTGAAGAAAAAATGACCGAAGAATTCATTCATCAAGAAATTCCGCCCGAGTTTCAAGCGATTTATCGTAGGCGTCTAGCCGAAGGGAAAGATGGGAGTGTTGAAGGGGAAATTTTAGCCATTGCTGACAAAGTGGATTTGCTCTATGAATCATTTGAAGAAATTGTCAAAAATAATCCCGAAAAAGTCTATCAAGAGATGTTTATTGAAGCCGTGAGCACGATAAAATCTTTTGAACATCGTGCATCGGTGCAATACTTTTTCCATGAAATCTTTCCAGAATTACTCAATCAAGATTTCTTTGGCCGCGAAGGCTTCATGGTGACGGTCCAAGCGATTTTAGATCGCTCCTAAAAATCACTTAGGTCAAACGCTTCATGGTGACGTACGCACCAAATGCGTTTGATTTTTTTGTCTGGCGTGTCAATTTTTCGTACAAAGCCAACGTTTCATAGTATACTGAACAACGTATGAAATTGCCAAGGAGGGGTTAGATGAAATCGTTAACTGAGGGGAATCCATTAAAAGTGATTTTCATTTTCACGATTCCTTTGTTAATCGGAAATATTTTCCAACAATTTTACAACATGATCGACATGATTATTGTCGGCCAGACGTTAGGTAAAGATGCTTTAGCAGCCGTTGGGTCAACGGGGAGTTTAACTTTTTTAATTATTGGTTTTGCCCAAGGGCTGACTTCGGGGCTATCGATTGTTACCGCCCAAAAATTTGGCTCGAAAAACTATCGCGAGGTCAAAAAAAGTTTTGCCACCGGCATTGTGATTAGTGCGTTGGTTACGGTGATCTTAACGATTTTAAGTGTGGTCTTGGTTAAGCCGATGTTAGTGGCGATGCAAACGCCACCGGAAATCTTTGCCGATGCCCAAACATTTATCACGATTATTTTTGGCGGCATGTTTGCGGCGATGAGCTTTAATTTGTTATCTAATGTGATTCGAGCAATTGGTGATAGTCGGACGCCATTAGTTTTTTTAATCGTCTCAGTAATCATTAATGTAATTTTAGATTTTGTTTTTATTCTGTATTTTAAACTTGGCGTAGCAGGTGCAGCCTATGCGACCGTTATTGCTCAAGCCAGTGCGAGTCTGTTGTGCATCTTATACATCAAGTTGAAGATCCCATTGTTACAATTGCGCGTCAAAGATTTTACCGATCTCAAAAAAGAGTTTACGCGTCACTTAAATATCGCACTACCGATGGCTTTTCAATCATCAATTATCGCGATTGGTGCGATTATCTTGCAAGCGGCTGTGAATAGTTTAGGAACCGATGCCGTGGCGGCCCAATCAGCGGCGAGTAAAATTGATCAATTTGCCATCCAAGTGATGATGTCATTTGGGATCACGATGGCGACCTTTACGGCACAAAATTATGGCGCGAAACAATATGGACGAATCTTACAAGGCGTCAAGCAGACGTTAGTTATGAGTGGGCTTTTTAGTTTAGTCATTGGCGCAGTGTTGATTTTTGAAAGTGATATTTTTGTCCAGATGTTTGTTTCAATTTCTGAAACCGAGGTCTTTCAGCTGACCAATATTTATTTTCTGATTAATGGTTCGCTTTACTGGGTCTTAGCGATTTTATTTATTTTACGTTATACGCTACAAGGTCTCGGCCAAAGTAAAATCCCAACGTTAGCTGGGATTATGGAGCTCGTGATGCGCTCGTTTGCCGCGATTGTTTTAACGGCAATCTTTGGCTATGCGGGTGCGGCCATTGCATCGCCGTTGGCTTGGATTGGCTCGGTTTCGGTGTTGTTGCCTTCTTATTTAAAAGCGATTAAGCATTTACGGCAATTAGATCAAGAGCAACAACTTCGGCTACGTTAGACTAGGTCTGAAAAAAAACACGCTGGTTCCTTTTCCAGATTGCGTTTTTCCTTCATAAATGATAGCTAAAGCGGATTCGGGACGAAAAGATGTCCCGGATCCTTTTTGCCGAATAAACGGTGTTCCAGAAGCTACCTCTACGGAAATAAGCGAACCATCTCAAAAATTTGAAAAGCACTTTCTGAGATGGTTCGCTTATTTCTTGAGGCATAACACTTCTGTCACAACCTCTTTGACGTATCAACGATGTGATTGCGCTGCTGCTGGAATCATAAGTGCGTTTTATCTTAGCGTTGCGATGGTTTTCTTGCTAGACGCGGGCTGTTTTTGGTAGAACAATGCATAAAGGATCGCGCAAATAATCGGGATAAAGGCACAAACAAAATAGACACCGGCAAAAGAAACGAATCCTCTTAGCACACCTAATAAATATGGTCCAACACCTAAGCCGAGATCTAAGCCGATGAAATAGGTGGACAAAGCGATGCTAATGCGTGCTTTGGGGACTTTTTTTAGACAAATGGCTTGACCATTGGACATAAAGGTACCATAACCTAAGCCGATAAAGGCCCCTGAAAGGAGTAACATCCAGCTTTGGGTGGTGATACTTAATAAGAAGAGCCCGAGCGTTAAGAAAAGATAACTCGGATACATTACATGATTTTCACCATATGCATCAAAGATTTTGCCAGATAGTGGCCGAGTTAAGGTAATGACGGTTGCGTACACGACAAAGAAAAACGAGCTGGCAGTGACTAGATGAATAACTTCAGCATACGAAGATAAGAATGCCAAAACACTTGAATAGGCCAAGCCGATTAAAAAGGCGATGAAGGCAATAAAAATGACTTTGGGTTCGATGAAGCTATTCAGACGCCATTGATTTAATAAGTGGCGATGCTCATCGGTGAGTTGGACATTTTTGATCTCAATTAAGAAACAAGCAATGGTTGTTAAAAAGATTAAAATGGCTGAAAAAGAAATAATGGTGTAAAAATTCGTCAGTTGCAATAAAATCATACCGATAAATGGGCCGATGGCAGCGGCGAGGCTAGTACTTAGGCCGTAATAATTAATGCCAGTTCCATGTTTAGCATCGGGAATATAAGACGTCACACTAGCATTTGTGGCACTCGAAATAGTTCCGTAGGCAAAACCATTAAAAAAACGAACCAGATATAAAATGGTTAAGGACGGCATATAAAAGTAAGCGAGGGTGGTCACTAAATAAAACAAAGCGCCGAAACGAAGGACTTCCTTGCGTCCATAAATTTCTAATTTTTTCCCGATCAATAAGCGCGCAAGCAACGTTCCGATGATATAAATACCAGAAGCAAATCCAGCTTGACTCGGGGTGGCATTCAAATTATCAGAAGCAATGACCGCGATGATGACCATTAAGAGATAATAGACGAGATAAACGATGAAGTTGATGACAGTAATACTAATAAACCCTTTATTAAATAGTTTTTCTTCCATGGTGGGCGTTCACTCCAAATTTGATTTAGTTGTTAAAAAATTAAAAAGCGAGATGAGGTTGTAAGTTCGTTGGAGCATCGATGACCGTGCATGTTCCTTTTAAGGCATCAATTTTTTGTTTGATTTCCGCGTAATTCGAAGGGTAACGATCCATTAATTGGCAAATGAATAAATCGCGAATCTCCATAAATTCTTGGAAAATTTCCGCTTCATCAAGAAAGTCCGCTTGGGTCGTCCGGACGAAGACGTATTCTTGATAGGCGTCGTTTAAAAAAATCAGGGCAGCATCGCGATCGAAACGGTTGCGATAGGCAGCGTCCAAGCGGTTAAGTAACAATTCAGTGTATTTTTTCATAAATCAGACCTCTTTTCTTTTGATGAGTTCACTTTAACAAAGCTCGCACGATGAAAAATGCGGTTTTGTTAGTGCGAAAAAATAGCAACAAATGTTAATGTTTTTTGTAAATTTCTTGAAATTAAGATAGTATATAATGAAAAGTGATATGAAAAAGTGATGAAAACGAAAAAAGGAGTGCACTATAAATGGATAGTAAGGTCTTAGCAGATTATTTGAAAGATCATTCATTTCCAATTGTTGTTAAACAAAAGAAAAAGTATTTAATGTATGAGGGGATTCAAGATCGGTATGTGTATATTTTAAAAAGTGGGGTCGTGAAAACCAGTGTCATCTCTAGAGATGGGCGAGAATTTAATATTGCCTATATTAATGGCTTAGAAATTGTTTCTTTGGTGAAAGATGAATATTCACAATTCATTGATGCACCGTTTAATATTCGGGTGGAATCAACAACTGCGGAATTGTATCAAATTGACCGAGTGCAATTTTGGAAAGAGATTAATAGTAATTTAGAACTGCAAAACTATGTCAAAGATTATTATCGTTACCGTTTGATGCACGCCATGAAAAAGATGCAACAAATGTTAATGAATGGTAAGTTCGGTGCGGTTTGTACGCAGATTTATTCGTTATATGATATGTTTGGGCGGGAAGTTCCTGGTGAGGAAGGGATTTTGATTGATTTTCCCATTACGAACGAAGAAATTGCCCGTTTTTGTGGAATTGCCTCGGCTAGTTCGGTCAATCGAATGATGCAACATCTGAAAGATTTAGAAGCGATTGAAGTGAAAAAACGACGGATTTGGATTAAAAACTTAGAATTAATCAAGGATAATATTATTTTTTAGATGAAAAAAAAGTAACTAAATGGTTAGCAAAGGATGAAAAAGTATTGGAATACTTGACTAGCGGTTGACAAATGGAATAGACCATTGTAGAATAAAAGCGTTAACAATACTGGTTTCATGTGACTAGATCATACTAGGCATGGAAGGATTTATTAAGCGGGGGGACTCTCTTACGAATCTTTCGATGCTTTTTTGTTTTTCTGAGAGAAATAAAAAAAGTATGAACACCTATTTTCTGCAGAAAAGGGATTGATTATGAAAATAAAGAAGATTTTTAATCAAAATGCGATATTGGTCAACGATAATGGCCAAGAAAAAGTAGCTATTGGTAAAGGACTTGGTTTCAATCGCAAACAAAATGACTTGATTTTTAATCGAGAGATTGAGCGCTTATTTATCTTAGAACCATCTGTTCAAGCGTGTTTTCAAAAGTTATTGAATCAAATTGATGAAAAATATTTACTTGTTGCTGAAGAAATTGTTGCACACGCCGAATTGATTTTAGAAGAAACCTTGAATCAGCGGGTGTTAATCGCTTTGACCGATCACATTTCATTTGCAGCTGAAAATTTGACGAAAGGAATTGTCGTCCGAAATAAATTATTACGAGAAATTGAAGTCTTGTATGCGGAGGAATTTCGAATTGCGCAATGGGCCGTTGACTACTTAACCACTAGTTTAAAGATTCCATTCACCTATGATCAAGCGGGATATATTGCCATTCATCTTCATTCCAATCGTAGCAATCGCAACAATAACCATCAAAGTATGCGTGACGTGACGATTGTTTCGGATATTATTCATTTTATCGAAGCAGAGCTTAAAATTGATTTGCATGATCAACAGATGTCTTTGGATTACACCCGTTTAGTTAATCATTTACGCTTGTTGTTACAACGCTATCAAAACCAACAGTATGCGGTGTTGGATAATGATATTTTAGCGGTCCTTAAGAACAAGTATCCTGCAAGTTATGAAATAACAAAAAAAATTCGCGTCTTGTTATTAAAGCAGCATCAATTGTCGATTGCAAGCGAAGAAATGGGCTATTTAGTGATTCATATCGAACGATTAAGAAGTTCACTTTATGGAAAAAATATTTAGAGTAGGAGCAATAATATGAAAGCATACATGCAACGCATGGGTCGTTCACTGATGTTACCAGTCGCGACCTTGCCAGTCGCAGCCTTATTTATGGGGGTTGGTTACTGGATTGATCCCAGTGGTTGGGGTGGGAATAGTGTTTTAGCCGCGTTTCTCATCAAAGCCGGAAGCACGATTTTAGATAATTTAGGGTTGTTATTTGCCGTCGGACTAGCCTTAGGGATGTCCAAAGACAAAGATGGCTCGTCGGCTT
>JBKEDL010000025.1:0-36086 GCA_047975385.1 Enterococcus sp.
TCCTTTTCGACGTAGTAGCTGGTACCATCTTGAATGTCTAAGGCTAACTTGGCTGGAAGTTCAAAGGTTACGCCCTCCGGTGAATGTTGTGCAACGACTGTTTCCCAGATTGTTTCTAGATCAAGAGGAACGGTCTCAGTAGTTTCCATTCTGCGTTCGACTTCGTCAATGCGTTTATTTTGCTGCTCAATCGTCCAGCCATTAAAGGTTAAGTCCCAAATGATATCCCCGACTAACGCTATTATTTCTTGATAGCCTTCGACCGGATAGCGAAGGATTCGATGAAATGGCACAAAATCAATCCCATACCCGTCCCCACTGCTTTTTTCTATTAAGTAAATATTCCAGAATTGTTCTTCATCCAACTCGTCATACCATAGTAAATGCTCAGCAAATATTCTTCATCTACTCCTGATGGCAAAGATTCCAAAGTCTTTACAAAAAGATTCAAGTCCTCAAGAATCTCGGCTACCTCCTGCTTTTGCGCATATCTCCGTTTTAGATACGCGGCAATTTCTTCCTTCATCGGACTGTTAAGTGTCTTCAATAGTTTCATTGCAATTGATTCCATTATTATCCCCCCTGTATTAGTATAACAAAAAATCCAGAAACCCAAACAGGTTTCTGACCTTTTAAGGAAGACTAGCCAACACTGCCTTCCATCTCATAACTAATCAAGCGGTTCAGCTCGACCGCGTATTCCATTGGGAGTTCTTTGGTGAATGGTTCAACAAAGCCCATAACAATCATTTCAGTCGCTTCAGCTTCTGATAGACCACGGCTCATCAGATAGTACAATTGTTCTTCCGAGATTTTTGAGACTTTGGCTTCGTGTTCTAATGACACTTGGCTATTGTGAATCTCATTAAACGGAATCGTATCTGATTTGGAGATGTCATCCATGATGATCGTGTCACACTCGATATGGGAAATCGAGCCTTCACTCTTTTTACCAAACGTGACTTGACCACGATAGTTGACTTCGCCACCATCTTTAGCGATTGATTTTGAGACAATCGAGCTTGAGGTGTTGGGTGCGTTGTGAATCATTTTCGCGCCGGTATCTTGGATTTGGCCTTCGCCCGCAAAGGCGATGGAAAGCATCGTGCCGCGCGCACCTTGACCATCTAAGTAGACACTGGGGTATTTCATCGTAGTTTTTGACCCCAAGTTGCCATCGATCCACTCCACCGTCGCGCCTTCATACGCTTTGGCCCGTTTGGTTACCAAGTTATAAACGTTGGCTGACCAGTTTTGGATGGTGGTGTACCGGCAATAGGCATCTTTTCTGGTGAAAATCTCCACAATCGCCGCATGCAGTGAATTACTTGAATAGGTCGGTGCCGTACAGCCTTCGACATAGTGGACACTCGCCCCTTCATCGACAATGATTAACGTGCGTTCAAATTGACCGGTGTTTTCGGCATTAATCCGAAAATACGTCTGCATCGGGACATCGACACGCACGCCTTTTGGTACATAGATGAAGGTGCCGCCTGACCACACGGCTGAGTTTAAAGCCGCTAACTTGTTGTCGGTTGGTGGGACTAATTTGGAGAAGTATTCTTTGAACAACTCCGGATATTCTTTTAACGCCGAATCGGTATCGGTGAAGACGATGCCGAGTTTCGTGAATTCTTCTTTCATGTTGTGGTAAACCACTTCTGATTCATACTGAGCAGAAGCACCGGCTAAATAGGCCCGTTCGGCTTCAGGAATCCCGATGCGTTCAAAGGTCTCTTTGATTTTATCAGGGACATCATCCCAGCTACGCGCGGGTTTGTCACTTGGTTTTTGGTAATATTTAATTGCATCAAAATCGATGTCTGATAAATCTGGCCCCCACTCTTGCATGTCCATTTTATGAAAGGCGGCTAAAGATTTTAAGCGAAAGTCTAACATCCAGTCCGGTTCGCCTTTGACTGCCGAGATTTCTCTGACAATCTCTTCAGTCAACCCTTTACCGGTACTAAAAACAGGTTCCACATCATCGTGAAAACCAAATTTATATTCTTCTAATTCAGGAACGCCCATTGTGTTTTCACTCCTCACAGTGAAGTTGACCGACCTCGGCCACTCCAGCTTCATTCATTGCTTTTTCTAATGCTTTCCACGCCAAGGTGGCACATTTGATGCGAGCCGGAAATTTCGCGACCCCACCTAAGAGCTCGGCATCACCGAGTTTCTCCACTTCCGGCACCTCATGACCCAAGACCAATTCGGAGAAAAGCTCGGATAATTCCAAGGCTTCGGTGGTTGATTTGCCGATAATAACATCCGTCATCATCGAGGCACTTGCCGTACTAATCGAACACCCATGCCCATCAAAGGCCACATCGGTAATCACACCTTCGTTCACGGCTAATTCTAGGTGAATCACATCGCCACACGTTGGATTGTTCAGCTCGATTTGTTGGTTGGCCGTTTGGAGATGCCCTTTGTGATGCGGATGACTCGAATGATCCAAGATGACTTGGCGGTATAAATTATCTAGTCTAGACAGCGCCATATTGGAAAAACTCCTTCGTGGCTTCAATCGCATCGATGAGGCGATCAGCATCGTCTTTGGTATTGTAAAAATAAAAACTCGCGCGCGTGGTTGAAGAAACATTCAAGTAGTTGAGTAACGGTTGGGCGCAATGATGCCCCGCACGCACCGCCACACCTTCCATATCGAGCGCAGTGGCTACATCATGCGGATGCAGGCCCGCCAGATTAAAGGCAATCACGCCCGTATGTTGCTTAGGATCTTGGGGACCATAAATCGTGAGTCCCTCAATTGCTTGTAGTTTCGGTAAGACGTATCTCACGAGGCGGCTTTCGATTTCATGGATGGTGTCCATGCCGATTTCATTGAGATAGTCGATCGCGGCCCCTAACGCAATTGCGCCGGCAATGTTGGGTGTGCCGGCTTCAAATTTCCACGGCAACTCATTCCACGTACTGTCATACAAGTTCACAAAATCAATCATCTCACCGCCGAATTCGACCGGTTCCATCTGCTCTAACCAGTGGCGTTTGCCATAAAGCACCCCAATCCCGGTTGGTCCACACATCTTGTGCCCACTAAACGCATAGAAGTCACAATCCAGCGCTTGAACATCGACGTTCATATGTGGCACGGCTTGCGCACCGTCAACAACCATCACCGCATCTTGCGCGTGAGCGAGTTGCGTGAGTTCGGCAATCGGGTTAATCACACCCAAGACATTGGAGACGTGGGCGATGGAGACGATTTTGGTTTTCTCATTGATTTTCTTTTGGGCATCTACCATATCTAACAAGCCCTCTGCAGTTAAGTCGATATAGACCAACTTGGCTTTTTTGCGTTTGGCTAATTGTTGCCACGGGATGATATTGGCGTGATGCTCCATGTGAGAAATCACGATTTCGTCCCCTTCATTCACAAAGGCCTCACCAAAACTTTGCGCCACCCAGTTCAAACTCGTGGTCGTCCCGCGGGTGAATAAGACTTCGGCCGCTTCCTTGGCATGAATAAACTCCATCACTTTGTCTCTGGCGTCTTCATAAGCAAATGTTGCGCGTTCGGCTAACGTATGCACGCCGCGGTGAACATTGGCATTGTTGACCCGATAGTAATGCTCAATCGCCTCTAAGACTGCTTCTGGCTTTTGGGTCGTCGCTGCATTGTCTAAATACACGAGCGATTCGCCGTTAACTCGCGAATCTAACAGTGGAAAATCATTGCGATAATTCGTTACGTCCTTCATACACCTAACTTCCCTTCAATTACTTCAACGAGTTCATTTTGAACGGCTTTAATTGGAATTTCGGTTAAGACCGAACCTAAGAACCCACGAATCACTAAGCGTTGGGCCGCTGCTTTTTGAAGGCCTCGACTCATCAAGTAATACATTTCTTCGGGATCGACCCGACCGACGCTCGCCGCATGTCCGGCAGTTACTTCATTTTCATCGATTAAAAGAATCGGATTGGCATCACCACGGGCTTGGTCGGAAAGCATCAAGACCCGGCTTTCTTGTTGGGCATCGGCCCCTTTTGCCCCTTTTAAGATATGGCCAATGCCGTTAAACGTCAGCGTTGCTTTGTCTAAGATCACCCCATGTTGCAAGATATGCCCCGTTGAATGCGCGGCCTTGTTCGTCACGCGACTATCAATGCCTTGGACTTGGCGCCCAGAAGAAATCGCAACGGCTTTGATGGTCGCCGCCGCTCCTCTCCCAACTAAGTCCGAGTCAAAATCAGCGACCACATCGCCATCATTCATCACCCCAATCGCCCAATCAATCGCTGCATCTTGCATGATCTGCCCCCGACGGTTGATATACGTACTGATGTTTTCACCGAGTTGATCAATGGCGGAAAACTTCACCTTGGCGCCTGGTTTCGCAATCACTTCGACCACGATGTTGCCGGCGATTTTTTCGGCTTGGGTCCCTTGGCTGATGAAGCGTTCTAAATAGCTGAACTCACTGTGCGTATCGGCAACAATCAAGACGTGTTTGAAAAAATGCGTCTTAACGTCCCCATTATGATAAAAAATCGCTTCAAGCGGCTCGTGAATTACCACATTTTTGGGCACGTATAAGAAGACGCCACTGTTTAAAAAGGCCGCATGTGCCGCAGTTAATTTGTCTTCGGCAAATGGTACGGCCGTCATCAAGTGTTCTTGCACCAACTCCGGATAGTCTTGCATGGCAGTGAAGAGGTCCGTGAAAATCACCCCTTGATCGGCTAAGGTTTGCGGCAATTGTTCAAAGACGGAGACTTCACCACTTTGGACGATTAATGGATGGTTATCGATTTCATCAAAACTCGGCACATTGCCAAAATCAGCGTAACTTTCGCCAAATAAGGCCTCTTGGTCGATTTCAAAGAGTGGCCAGCGATTAAATTTGACCCGTTCAATTTTGGGTAAGGCTAATTCGTCAGCTTGTTGCACGGCTTGTTGGCGCAACTGTAACATCCAGTCCGGTTCTTCTTTGAGGGCTGAAAAAACGTTGATTGCGTCCAGATAATTTTTTAGTTCTGTCATTATCCTCGCCTCCTTACGCTTCTTCTTCTTGGTAGTCGATACCTAATTCTTGACTAATGCCGGCATAACCTTCTGCTTCTAGGCGTTGGGCAAGTTCGGCCCCACCAGTTTTCACGACACGACCTTCCATCATGATATGGACGACATCTGGCGTGATATAGTTTAACAAACGTTGGTAGTGGGTGATGATCAGTGCGCCAAAGCCTTCGCCGCGCATTTCATTCACGCCTTTAGCAACCACTTTCAAGGCGTCGATATCCAGTCCTGAATCGATTTCATCCAAAATCGCAAAGGTTGGTTCGAGCATTAAGAGTTGTAAAATCTCGTTACGTTTCTTCTCCCCACCCGAGAAGCCTTCATTTAAGTAACGTTCGGCCATTTCTTCCGGCATATTTAAGAGTGCCATCTTGGTATCGAGTTTTTTCAAGAATTGCATCACTGAAATCTTGTTATTTTCTTTGCGACGGGCATTGATTGCCGCCCGCATGAATTCCGCATTGGTAATTCCCGGAATCTCACTCGGGTATTGCATCGCTAAAAATAAGCCTAGGCGTGCACGTTCGTCGACTTCAAGGTCTAAGACATTCACGCCATCAAACAAGACTTCTCCTTCCGTCACTTGATAGTTGGGATTGCCCATAATCGCGGCTGATAATGTCGATTTCCCGGTGCCGTTGGGTCCCATAATAGCATGAATTTCGCCTGATTTTAAGGTTAGATTCACCCCTTTTAAAATTTGTTTATCTTCAATGGATACGTGTAAGTTTTTAATCTCTAAAACTGCCATTTCTTTCCCTCCGTTAAAAAAGATTCAATCATTCATAATTCTAGACTAATTGAAAATCAAAATCAATCTAGTTGCTTATTTTGGCGTTCTTTCTTCCTTTTCTCTTCATTTTTTCACTTTAATTTAGAATGACTCTAAATTAAAAATTACCTGACAGCCAAAAAAAGCAAAAAAAACCTGAGATATCCACGACATCTCAGGTTGATTCAGCGTACCAATTATTCAGCGTCTGCGTCCACGATTTTCACCGATCCGCCCCACTCTTCGTCGACAAACTCTTGAATTTCATCAGAGTGTAACACGTCAACGAGTTTTTGGATTTCTTCTTTATTTTCATCCCCTTCACGTACGGCAATCACATTCACGTATGGTGAGTTGTCTTTTTCAACTAAGACCGCATCTTCCGTTGGGTTCAAGTCGATTCCTAACGCGTAGTTGGCGTTAATCGCAACGAGATCGCCTTCGTCATTTTGGTACGTAGTTGCTAGTAACTCAGGGTTGATGTCATGTTTGAATTCCAAGTTTTTCGGATTTTCATCAATGTCATCAAACGTTGCCGTTAATGGATCAACGCCCTCTTTCAACGTGATTAAGTCCGCATCTTGTAAGATGGTTAAAATCCGTCCCCAGTCAGATTCAGAGTTCGAGGTGATGATGGTTGCGCCATCTTCTAAATCAGCGATATCGGTAATGGTGTTTGAATATAAGCCCATTGGTTCTAAGTGAACGGCTCCAGCATTAACAAAGTCATAACCATTTTCTTCGATTTGTGCATTCAAATACGGAATGTGTTGGAAATAGTTGGCATCGATTTCTTCATCTGCCAACGCTTTGTTTGGTAAGACATAATCGTCAAATTGTTGGATTTCTAATTTGATTCCTTCTTCTTCCAATAACGGTGCCGCTTCTTCTAAAATTTCGGCGTGTGGCGTTGGTGAAGCACCGATTTTTAAGGTTGTTAATTCTTCACTTGATGACCCATCCGTCGTGTCACTTTCGCTGGCGCACCCTGCTAAACCAACTGTTAATAAGACTGCTGCTGTTAATCCCAAATATTTCTTTTTCATTTTCTTTCTCTCCTTTTTTATCGTTTATCTGTTTTCTTCGCTAAGAAGTCACCGACTCCTTGGACGATGAAAACAATCACTAATATAATAATCGTCGAAACCATCGTTACCGTATAATTTCCACGTTGGAACCCTTCTTGCCAAGCGATACTACCCAAACCACCAGCACCAATCGCACCGGCCATCGCTGTATAACCAATCATCGAAATCGTTGTGACTGTCACGCCTGAAATCAAGGCGGGGACACTTTCAGGAATCAAGACTTTAAAGACGATTTCCCAATAACTCGCCCCCATCGATTCGGCCGCTTCTAAGACGCCTGGATTCACCTCACGAAAGGCGATTTCCACTAAGCGCGCATAAAACGGGGCCGCCGATAAGACTAACGCTGGCACCGCCGCTTTGGCCCCGAGCATGGTGCCGACTAACAACTTCGTAAAAGGAATAATCAAGACCATCAAAATCATAAATGGTGTCGAACGGAAGATGTTACTGATTACAGACACTAAACTATAAACAAATTTGGCATACGGTTTGTTTTGGCGACCAATACTGTACAGTGCCAGCCCCAAACTCAACCCAATCATGATCACTAATGCCATCGAGACGGCCGTCATAAACAACGTATCATAGAACCCTTGTTGGATGTTGGCCCAATCGACCATTTCAAAATTAAAGTACGTTTCCACAAATCCCTTATCCATGATGAACGACCTCCACTCCGACATGCTCTTGACCAAAGAAGGTGATTGCCTCGTTGATTGCTTGGTCTTTACCGGTCAACAGAATCGTTAACGAACCAAACGTTCCTTCCTTGGCTTGACGTATATTGCCGTAAACGACATTGATATCGACATCAAATTGGCGAATCGCTTGTGAGATGATCGGTTCATCCGCATTGTCTTCTTTAAATGTTAAGGTCACTAGCGACCCTTGTGGATTGGCCGCAATCAGTTCGCTAATCACTTCTTCCGGATTTTCCTTTGGTTCAAAATCTTGTTGGACGAAACGTTTCGTTACGGCTTGTTGCGGATGACGAAAGACTTCTACCACCGGCCCTTCTTCGACGACCTTGCCTAATTCCATCACCGCCACCTTGTTACAGATTTTGCGGATGACGTTCATCTCATGCGTGATCAAGACGATCGTTAAGTTTAACGTTTTGTTGATGTCTAATAATAAATCCAAGACTTCCTCGGTTGTTTGTGGATCTAAGGCACTCGTTGCTTCATCACACAACAAAATTTGCGGTTCGTTCGCTAACGCGCGGGCAATCCCGACCCGTTGCTTTTGCCCACCCGATAATTGTGACGGATACGCTTGGCCACGACCTTCTAAGCCCACGAGTTTCAATAGTTCTTCGGCACGTGTCTTGCGCTTTGCTTTTTCAACACCGGCTAATTCAAGCGGCAATTCAATGTTTTGTAACACGGTTCGTGACCACAAAAGATTGAAATGTTGGAAAATCATCCCAATTTTTTTGCGAAACGCACGTAATTCTTTATTTTTTAAGGCTAAAATATTTTCCCCATTGACGACAACTTCACCTGACGTCGGTAACTCCAACCCATTTAACAGGCGCACCATCGTACTTTTTCCGGCACCTGAATAGCCAACAATCCCATAAATATCACCAGGTTCCACTGCCAACGAAACATCATTGACCGCATCGATGCGACCAGCTTTACCTTCGTATGATTTTTTGACATGGGTCAATTCAATCAAAGACATATCTTTCCCACTTTCTATAATAATAAAAAAACTTCCGCCCAATTGTACATCTTATACAAAAGGACGAAAGTTTTACCTTCGTGTTGCCACCTTACTTCGTTATTGCTTCACAACAATAACCTCTATCGGTACTTGACCAAGTCGTATACCGTTGTGCGATAACGGGCACTCCCGTAATTAGCTTGTCATCTGACTCACTCAATCTGCTCAAAGACCATCTTCCATCCCATCTGCGTTACCTCTTTTCAGCGCACGAGGCTCTCTTCAAACGTTTCTGACATGTACTCTTCTTTTCAAAGCTTTCTGTTATTGAGGAAATTATATCAAGCGTTTTTCTACCTGTCAAACATTTTATCAAAATAAATAAAAAGCGTTATCATGCAGTTCGCTCTGACCTTAACTAAGTCAAACAAAAAAACTAAGGTCTTCATCGACCTTAGTTTTTCATTTATGCTAATTCCTCAAATTCGCTCACTGGTACCTCTTTAAATGAAACCAGCCACGCATTCATCTCATCGTTGTCATTTAAGACCGCGATATCTTCGGCGATTTTTTCATTGACCGAAGAAATCACACCACTCAACGGACTAGCAAACTCACTCACCGCTTTTTCGGCTTCGACTTCGAGTAACGTTTGTCCGACTGTCAGCGTTTGACCGACTTTGGGTAGTGAAGCAAAGGTGATGTCGCCTAACTCTTTTTGGGCTGCTTGCGTTAAACCTACACAGTATTCTTTCCCATTAAATAAAATCCACAAGTTGTCTTTTCTTTTCAAGCACGGTTTCTTCATGATTTTTCAATCGCTCCTTCAAAGTCAAATTCATTAAAGCCGAGTGCGAGTAACTGGTTATCTTTGAGTAACACAGGACGTTTTAACAACATTCCATCACTTGCTAACAGCGCACTGGCGGCTTTTTGATTCATCGTTGGCACTTGGTCTTTCAAACCTAGCTCCCGGTATTTCTGCCCACTCGTATTAAAAAAGCGGCGAATGGGCACGTTCGTTGCTTTCATCCACGCCAAAATGGCTTCTGACTGTGGGGGTTGCGCTAATAAATCAATGGTTTCAAATGCTACTTGCTGCTTTTCTAACCAACGTTGCGCTTTTTTACACGTACTGCAGCGCGGATGGATATAAAGTGTAACCATCAAATCCTCCTTAGGTCTTATGATCAACGGCTTGATAGCGCATTGATAAGATCAAGCCAATCCCAATCATGTTCCCCAAAATCGAGGACCCCCCTTGGCTAATGAATGGCAATGGAATCCCGGTTAATGGTAACAAGCCGATATTGGCGCCAATATTTTCAAACACGTGGAACAACAACATCATGATTAAACCAGTTGCGATATAGGCATAAAATTCATTGTTCGTATCAAAACAAACCCGAATCATGCGATAAATTAAGATGAAGTAAATCAAGATGACAAACGCGCCACCCACAAAACCAAAATTCTCACCAATCACGGTAAAAATCATATCCGATTCGCGAACTGGAACGTAGACGTCACTGACATTAAACCCTTTCCCAAACATGCCGCCAGAACCAATCGCCAGTAACCCTTGGGCTGGTTGATAACTCAAGCCTGAAGTGTCGTGGAATGGATCTAACCAACTATCAATCCGGGCAAACTGATATTGTTGAAAGCCGATGTCATATAAGAAATCGCGACCGATATCAGTCGTTACGAGATAAATCGTGCTCACCCCAACGATGGCAAAAATGGCAAAGACCGGAACAATAATCTTCCAGGTAATTCCTGACATCAAGAAGACGCCACCTAAAATCGCTAAGAAGACGAGCATCGTCCCAAAGTCATGTTGCAACATCACCAAGGTCAAGACCGGTGCGGCGACTGCGAGCATCTTAGCAATCAGCCAAAAATCAGACCCCGTTGTGCGGTCACGATTGCGGCTGTTGTGCTTGGTGACGACGAGTGCGAGCATCAAGATGAAGGCAATCTTCATCAACTCTGACGGCTGAAAGGTCACTGGCCCAAAACTAAACCAGTTTTTCGACCCCGTCGAAGCCGCCAAGTCCTTGTCATAGAACTTAAGCAAGGCGAGCATCACGGCGAGGCCTGCTCCATACGCATACGGCGTTAATTTCCACAGCCATTTCGAATTGATATGCATGATGATGATAATCGCTGCCGTCCCCACACCGTACCAAATGGCCTGCATGATCACCCCACGCCACACGTTAGGGTCGCCCGCGTCATTTGATAACGCCACATAAATCGACATCAAGCCAATTAAACATAAAAGGAAGACTGGCAAAATCACACCATAGTCAATCCGACTTTCTATTTTCTTTTGTCTACTATCCATAACTCATCTCTTTTCTTTCAAAGATACACCTATCCATTATAGGATTGTTTGCGCAGAAAAGAAAGAGTCAAGCGGATTCATTCAAGAAAATTTTAACTATTTCCTCACGCTGATATTCTCGTTAACATTTTAGTTAATTTTCGCTACTCTCAAACCCTTTTATGCTACTTTAAATTAAAATTATTTAAAATTGAGGTGCCCCTTGAAAAAACTATTTAACTTCTGCTTAGTAAGTGCCGGTTTGTTTTTCCTCGCTTGCCCGATAACCGCAGCCGCCGCTGAAGATCCCACGGTGACAGTTGTCTATTCCTTAACTGATGAGGAAAAACAAACGCAAGTGAAGACACTCGATGTTCTTTTGGGTGAGTTCGCTGTGCAAGCGAGCTTCATTCGCGATAACGAACTCACCGCGACTGACTTAGCTCATAGCGATAAACTAATCTATCTCGGTGTTGATCAAACAACACTTAGTCCGACGCTGACGAGCCTTTTAAATGATTACCCCGAAGAAATCTATGCGATTGGGCATAACGTCGAACAACTCACGCGCTTTGATTGGCTGCATTTCCAAGGAGAAGCTGTGAGCGATACCATCTCAAGTAGCACCGATACGTTCCAGTTGCCAGAAAAACGAATTATCTATCAAACCAATCCTCAAGATGCTCAAATTCTTTATAGTGCGAGCGAACAAACGCATCCTGAAGACACCACCCCGCTGATTGAACAAAAAAATGATGATTTTTATTTGGCGGCTGAACTATTGGAAAAACCCTTTGATTGGTTTTTAGCTGACAGTCTAACTGACTTTCTCGATTGTGCGCCCCAAAAACCGATGCGTTACTTGCGCTTAGAAGACGTGCATCCATTGGTCGATCCCAAAGTCTTGCAAGAACAAGCCGAATTTCTAAAAGAAGAAAACATTCCTTATATGGTCGCCGTGATTCCCGTGTATACCACCGGTGATGGTCAAACCGTTCATCTCGATGATTCTCCCGAGCTCGTTAAAACGCTCCAATATATGCAAGCAAACGGCGCGAGCATCGTCTTACACGGCTATCGGCATCAGTATCGCCAATCCGAAACTGGCGAAGGCTTTGAATTTTGGGATGTTGAAAATGACCGCCCGATTTTACAAGCCAGTGATGAGCCCGTCAAATTACGCTCGGATTTTGCCAGTGACGAACTGTATCAAGACTTTTTGACAACTGGACAAGAATTTGAAACCACCTATACAGAGGCGGCCATCGAAAATGGGGTTGAAGAACTCGTGGCTAACGGCTTGTATCCATTAGCGTTTGAAGCGCCCCACTATACGATGTCGCAAAATGGGTATCACATCGTGGCCCAACACTTTTCTTCCTACGTTGGCCAGTTGCAATTATCAGACACCACTTGGGAAAGCCAATACCAACCAACGTATGCATCGAACCCGAACTTTTTAGGCGGCATGACCGTCTATCCGGAGACTTTGGGTTACGTTGAAGATGGGGATGACTCGGCGATTGCCACCATCCAAACGGAAGTTGCTGACTATGCCCCGTTTGACCAAAAATATCTTTCGGCTTTTTATCATCCTTATTTAGGCATTGACCAATTGAAACAACTGGTCGCCACCCTCGAAAAAACCGATGCCACTTGGTTTGATCTCAAAGAACAACCCAATCAAGTAACGGTTGATGAAATTACTATTACCTCGCAACAAGGAGCGATTACGGTCGATAAACCGCGAGTTGCTAGTACGTACGAACAGCAAGTAAAACTAAAAAAACACCTCCCTGAACTGCTCGTCGGTTTCGTTGCACTGTTACTGAGCGTTGCGATTTTCTTTTAACGAATTTTAAAAGCCCCCTTCCCCCAAGTTCATTGCGAAAACTTGAGTGAAGGGGGTTTTGTGTAGCAGCTACCAACTGGAGGAATCGAAGCTGTGAGCTACGCGTGATGAGTCGTTTTTTATCCAACTCAGCTAATTTGGACAAAAAAAGCAGTGGCCTTGATAAATTCAAGCCACTGCAAATTTTATTTAGTCCCGAATAAACGGTCGCCAGCATCACCTAGACCAGGAACGATGTAGCCTTTTTCATTTAATTGGTCATCTAAAGCCGCAGTGTAGATATCAATATCAGGATGCGCTTCTTGAAGTGCTTTGACCCCTTCTGGAGCTGCGACTAGACAAACAAATTTAATGTTTGATGCGCCACGTTTTTTCAATGAATCAATCGCCATGATGGCTGAACCACCGGTCGCTAACATTGGATCAACCACAAATAATTGACGGCTATCGATGTCTTCTGGTAGTTTGACGAAGTATTCCGTTGGTTCTAAGGTTTCTTCATTACGGAATAAACCGATGTGACCAACTTTCGCGGCTGGAATCAATTCTAAAATTCCATCAACCATGCCGATACCGGCACGTAAAATCGGAATAATCGCGACTTTCTTCCCTGAAAGTGTTTTTTGTGTTGCTTTAACAATCGGTGTTTCAATTTCGACATCTTCTAACGGCATGTCACGTGATACTTCATAGGCCATTAACATTGCGATTTCATTAACGACTTCACGAAAGACTTTTGTCCCACAATTTTTGTCGCGAATCATTGTTAATTTGTGTTGAATTAGCGGATGATCAATAACTTGAAATTTACCCATTTTAGCAAGCTCCTTTAGTGTTTTTATTTATTTTAAAACAAAAATGCGTGAGAAACAACAATTCTCCGCCGATTTCGCAAAAGAAAAACGTTTCTCCTCCAACAAAAGAAGCTAAGACAAATCAGTTGCCTTAGCTCCAAAACTTAATTTTCCTGGTTAGGATTTAACCACATGCGCTGTTTTTTTCTCTTGATAAATCGGGTAACGCTCGGTAAGTTGTTGAACTGCTTCACGAATTTGCGCTAACTCGCCTTGATCATCTTTGGCTTTTAAAGCCCGCACAATCAACTCGGCAACGAGAGTCGCATCTTCTTCTTTCAGACCACGACTAGTCAAAGCCGGCGTTCCAATCCGAATACCACTCGTTTTAAACGGACTCAAAGTCTCAAATGGAATCGAATTTTTATTAGCCGTCATATTGACACTATCTAAAATCGCTTCAGCCTCTTTCCCATTTAAACCAAAGCCTAAAACTTCGATTAATAACAAATGGTTATCCGTAGCCCCAGAGACTAAGCGCGCTTCGGGTGTTTGATTGAAGACTTTGGCCATCGCCTGCGCATTTTTAATGACTTGCTGCGCGTATTTTTTGAAGCTTGGATCAAGCGCTTCTTTAAAAGAAATCGCTTTGCCGGCAATCACGTGTTCTAACGGTCCACCTTGAATCCCCGGAAAGACCGCACTGTTGATTTTTTTGGCAAGTGCTTCATCGTTGGTTAACGTCATGCCCCCGCGCGGACCACGCAAAGTTTTATGGGTAGTTGTCGTCGTGATATCCGCATATGGGACCGGTGATGGATGCAAACCCGCTGCGACTAAACCGGCAATGTGCGCCATATCGACCATTAACTTCGCGCCAACTTCATCCGCGATTTCTTTAAACTTAGCAAAATCAATCGTTCTGGAATACGCACTCGCACCGGCCACGATTAGTTTCGGTTGATGTTGACGCGCTAAAATCCGAATCACATCATAATCTAAAACCTCGGTGCTTGGATCGACCCCGTAACTGACAAAATGGTAGGTCTTGCCACTGAAATTCACTGGTGCACCGTGGGTTAAATGACCACCTGCCGCTAAATCCATCCCTAAAATCGTGTCGCCTGGTTCTACTAAAGCAAGATAGGCAGCGGTATTGGCTTGTGAGCCGGAATGCGGTTGAACATTGACAAATTGAGCCCCAAACAATGCTTTGGCGCGTTCAATCGCCAAACTTTCGACCACATCGATATGTTCACACCCACCATAATAACGCCGTCCTGGATAGCCTTCTGCATATTTGTTCGTTAAGACACTGCCTTGCGCGGCCATCACGCCTTTTGAAACGATATTTTCTGAAGCAATCAGCTCGATATTATTTTGCTGACGAGTAAACTCGGCCTCAATTGCCTCCCAAATTTCCAAATCAAATGCTTTGTAGTCCATTAAACACAACACTCCCTTAGCTTATTTAAGGGGATTATACCATAAATCAAACATCGGGACATTTTTTCGGCTTAGCAACTATTGTTCAAAATACTTTTGGTCGGCAGCTTTTTTCAAACGATTCATGTACGCCATTCCTAAGCCCTCTTCAACAAAGACTTGCACGAGTAAGACATCTAAATTCAATAACTCAGTATCCAACGCTCGTAAGCCCGCAAATAACCCTTGCGTAGCAGAACTGACATCCTCTCGTGGATACATATAAACCGCTGCGACATCGTAACGCATTTTTTCCGCAATCGCCGGTCCCGCAATCACACCCACGCGCTGCTTCGTTGTTTGCACCCATGCTAGCGCCGCCTCCCAATCCGGATCACGAACCATCAAAACCTTAGTATCCGGCGAGTAATGTTTGTACTTCATGCCTGGAGATTTCGGTGCTTCGGATTCTTTAATGAGATGGCGATCGACTAAGACCTCACAATTCAGATAAGCTGCTAATTCCGCTTGTGTAATCGCTCCTGGACGTAAAATCGTCGGCGCTTTCGTGACATCACTTAAATCTAAAACCGTTGATTCGACCCCGATTTTCGTCGCGCCACCTTCCACAATCCCAGCAATCTTGCCTTGTAAATCATGATACACATGCTCACTGGTGGTTGGACTAGGCTTGCCTGAAGTATTGGCACTTGGCCCGACAATTGGAACACCAGCTAATTCAATTAATTTTAACGTCAGTGGATGATTCGGCATCCGAAACGAAGCCGTTGCTAATCCGCCTGTAACTTCAACGGGTAAACTATCAGCTTTCATTGGGAAAATTAACGTCAATGGACCCGGCCAATATTTTTTGACGATTTTTTCGGTCAACGGATGAAATTCGCTGACGTACGCTTTGACTTGTTCAAAATCAGCCACATGCACGATGACCGGATTGTCACTGGGACGTCCTTTCACTGTAAAAACTTGTTGAACGGCTTCCGGAAGTAAGGCATTGGCTCCTAACCCATAAACCGTTTCACTCGGAAAAGCGATTAATTCTCCTTCGCGTAACCTTTGTGCTGCTTGGGCAATTTCTATTTCTTGGTATTTTTTGGTTTCCACAGTTTATCCACATCCTTTCAAGAAAATAGTCGCTACTTTTCAACATTTACCATGAAGTTATCCACGAATTGTGGGTAACTCGTTTGTCAAGTGTGCATAACCTTGTGCATAACTCGTTTTTTTGTGGAACACTGATTCTAATAACATTTTTACGATGTGAAACTTTTACAAAAAATTTTTATTCACAGGTGTACAAAATTAACAAACTACTTTATTTCACATGAATCATGCGCTCATTTTGAGCCAAATCTTTTAAAATTGTCACTTTTTTGCTCGGAAAAGCTTGTTGAAAAATCGCTTGAACCGCTTTTCCTTGTTGAAAACCAATTTCTAAGAAGATTTGTCCACAAGGAGTTAAGAGCCCTTGGACTTCTTTGGCCAACTGTTGATAAATCGCTAACCCATCATTTTCCGCAAATAAAGCCATTTTAGGTTCAAATTCACGCACACTCTCATCCATTAACGCCCACTCATCGTGACTGATATACGGAGGATTAGAAATCAAGACATCAATTTTTTGGTTAGCTAATGGCTGAAGACCATCACCGAGATAAAATGCAATGTCCGCGCCCAAGTTTTGGGCATTTTCTTTCGCCACACGCAACGCACCAGGAGATAAATCAATCGCTGTGACGTCCCAAGTTGGCCGCTCTAATTTCAAACTAACCGCAATCGCGCCACTTCCCGTACCGACATCAACGACTCTGGCATCCGCTTGATTCACTTCGCTTAAACAAAGCGCGACTAATTCTTCCGTTTCTGGTCGGGGAATCAAGGTCGCTGGGGTCACCTGAAAGCGCGATTCATAAAAGTCAGCATAGCCTAACAAATATTGCGGCGGTTGATTGGCCAGCAATTGTTCTAGGTCAGCGGCAATTTGCATCTCATCGGCCGGTGTGATTGGTTGATTCATCTGTAATAACCAATCGAGTTTTTGCCAATTTTTACGATTTAAGAAAACGAACTGAATCGCATAGCCTTCTTTGCCGGCGGCTTCTAAAAAAGAAGAAGCCCGTGAAAGGACTTCTCGATAAGTTTTAGCCATTTTGCATTTCTTCCAATTTCGATGTTTGATCGTACATCACTAACGCATCAACCACTTCATCTAATTTACCGGCTAAGATTTGGTCTAATTTTTGAATCGTCAAACCAATTCGGTGATCCGTCACGCGGTTTTGCGGGAAGTTATAAGTCCGAATGCGTTCTGAACGATCGCCCGTTCCGACCGCTGATTTCCGATTTGCATCGTATTCACTTTGCGCTTCACGCGAAACTTGGTCATAAACCCGTGCGCGTAAGACTTTCATCGCTTTTTCACGGTTTTTCAACTGCGAACGTTCATCTTGCATCGCTACGACCACACCAGTTGGGATGTGCGTTAAACGAACGGCTGAAGCAGTCTTATTGACGTGCTGTCCACCGGCACCTGATGCGTGGTAAATATCCGTCCGAATGTCTTTGTCCGCGATATCGATTTCGACTTCTTCGGCTTCTGGCATCACAACCACGGTTGCTGTTGACGTGTGAATACGCCCTTGTGATTCCGTTGAAGGGACCCGTTGTACACGGTGCGCGCCACTTTCATATTTCAATTTCGAGAAGACATTTTCGCCAGTAATCATCATGATGACTTCTTTGTAACCACCAATGCCCGTCACGTTGGCCTCCATCACATCCGTCTTCCACCCTTGTGCTTCAGCGTAACGTTGGTACATATTGAATAAATCTCCGGCAAATAACGCCGCTTCATCACCACCAGCAGCTCCTCGAATTTCCATGATAATGTTTTTATCATCGTTCGGGTCTTTGGGTAATAATAAAATCTTGATGCGTTCTTCTAAGACTTCTTTTTCTTTTTTTAACTCCGCTAATTCTTCTTTCGCCATTTCCGCCATCTCAGCATCTAAACTCTCACCTAGTAATTCCTCAGTGTCGCTAATGCCTTCGACCACTTCTTTGTAACGACGGTACACTGCTACCGTTTCACGGGTATTGGCCTCTTCTTTTGATAATTCCATAAACCGTTTCGTATCAGAGACGACAGCGGGATCACTTAGTAATTCACCTAGTTCTTCATAACGGTCTTCAATTGCTTGTAATTGATCGTACATGCTTATTCTCCTTTTCGTTTCATTGCAGGGTGGAAATAATGACGCCGACAGACAGGATAGTAGGATTCATTACCACCGATTTGGACTTGGTCGCCTTCATAGACCGGCTGACCATCAATATAGTGTAAATTCATCGTCGCTTTCTTGTGACAGAACCAACAGATGGTTTTCATCTCTTCAATTTTGTCAGCATAAAGTAACAGGTATTGCGAGCCTTCAAACAATTCATTGCGAAAATCATTTTTCAACCCAAACGCCATCACCGGAATATCTAATTGATCGACAATCTTGGTTAAACCTAAGACATGCTTTTTCTTTAAAAACTGCGCTTCATCAATTAACACACAGTATGGTTTGTCAGCTAGCTGGGCGATGGTCTCATAGACATCGGTTTCACTAAAAATCGGCAACGCTTCTCGTTCTAAACCAATGCGACTCGCGACGTTGCCGACACCTGAGCGCGTATCAACACTACTCGTCATAATCACCACGGGTTTGTCTTGTTCTTCATAGTTATGGGCGACTTTTAAAATCTCAATGGTTTTCCCACTATTCATCGCACCGAATTTAAAATATAATTGTGCCATTTTACGTTTTCCTCCCAGTTTCTCCTTTGGTATTATACTTGAAACTAGCCTTTTTTTACAGTCATAATTTTCAAGACAAGAAAAACTAAACCTTTTCGCCAAAGAAGACCAGTAACCGCTACTCTTTTTTAAGAAAAAATAAAGCTAATCCCCAATTTTTAGCAACCTATGGTATGATTAACTGAATTTAACTTATACTTTTTATAAGTATCGAATTACTTAATTGGAGGATTTATCATATATGAGTTTGCGCAGTCATTTAGCTGTCACCGTGGGTAAGACGGCCCAATGGGGACTAAAAACTTTCTTTAAAGGTGGATCGAGCTACCCTGGTAAATTAGCTTTAAAAATCGATCCCCACGTCTTAGATCATTTTGCCAAAGATTATGAGGTTGTGGTGATTACCGGAACGAACGGTAAGACCTTAACCACAGCGTTAACCGTGAACATCTTACGCCAAGAATTTGATGAAGTTTTAACCAATCCCACTGGTGCCAACATGGTCCAAGGAATTGTTTCGACCTTTTTGGGCGCCAAGCCGAAAAAAGGCCAAAAGAACTTTGCGGTCCTTGAAATTGATGAAGCGAGTTTGAGTAAGGTTACCGAGTACATCAAACCCGAACTTTTTGTCTTTACCAATATTTTCCGTGACCAAATGGATCGTTACGGTGAGATCTACACCACCTATCGCTTAATCGTCGAAGGTGCGGCTAAATCACCCAAAGCACCCTTACTTTGCGCGGGCGATTCACCGATTTTCAATTCCTTAGAAACCGTCAATCCCCGTAAATATTACGGCTTTGATCATTTACCTGATGAGGAACAAATGGCGCATTACAATACTGACGGCGTCTTGTGTCCGAACTGTCACCACATCCTGCATTACAAGATGATTACTTATGCCAACCTGGGCAAATACTACTGTCCGAATTGTGACTTCCACCGGCCCGAACTGGATTACAAGTTGACGAAGATGAATGCGATGGATAATGCATCGGCTGATTTCACGATTGACGGCACCGATTGTCGGATTGAAGTTGGTGGCATGTACAACGTCTATAACGCATTGGCTGCAACTGCTGTAGCCGAATATTATGGCGTGGCTCCGGCTAAAATCCAAAAAGGTTTAGCTTATGACGAGAAAGTCTTTGGGCGTCAAGAAGTTATCAATATCAATGGTAAAAAATGTACCTTGGTCTTGGTGAAAAATCCGGTTGGCTTAAACCAAGTCATCGATATGATTGGTTTAACCCCGAATGAATTCTCACTGGTTTGTCTTTTAAATGCCAATTACGCTGATGGTATCGATGTCAGCTGGATTTGGGATGGCAATCACGAAGCATTTGCGGAGATGGATATCCCCGCCGTTTTAGCTGGTGGCGATCGTCACAAAGACATGGCGCTACGGCTAAAAGTTGCCGGTATCGAAGAGGACAAATTAACCGAAACTAAGGATTTGGATGAAGTGATTCAAGACATCCAAGAATTACCGACTGACGAAGTTTATATCCTAGCGACGTATACGGCGGTCTTACAATTACGTAAAAAACTAGCTGAACAAGGCTTTATTAAAGGAGGGATGGATCGTGGCTAAATATGAATTACATCTGGCCCACCTCTACGGTAACTTACTAAACACGTATGGCGATAACGGTAATTTGTTAATGTTAAAATACATCGCTAAAAAATTGGGTGTCAAAATGGACACGAGTATCGTTAGTATCCATCAACCATTTGAAAGTGATAAATATGACCTAGTCTTCTTTGGTGGCGGACAAGATTTTGAACAATTGATTGTTTCAGAAGATATTCAAACCAAGAAGGCTGATTTAACCAACTACATCGAAAACAATGGCGTGATGTTAGCTATTTGTGGTGGTTACCAATTATTGGGGCACTACTACATGGGCGCTCACGGCGAACAGATTAAAGGAATTGGTGCGTTAGATCACTATACCCTAAGCCAAGACAACAACCGTTTCATCGGTGATGTCGTGATTTATAACGAAGAGTTTGACGAAACGTATTATGGCTTTGAAAATCACAACGGTCGTACCTTTTTAGGTGAAGGCGAACGTCCATTAGGCAAAATCGTTGAAGGTCATGGTAACAATGGCGAAGATCAATCAGAAGGCGTAATTTACAAAAATGTCTACGGCTCTTACTTCCATGGACCGATTCTTTCACGTAATGAAATTTTGGCCTACCGCTTGATTAAGACCGCTTTAGAACAAAAATATGGTTCGGTCGATATTTTACCTTTTGACGAACTGAAGTAGAAAAGCTAGACAAAGATAAAAAAACAGTGATACTAAAATCGCTGTTTTTTTTATACTTAATTTTTAAATTCATTGATGATTAGTAATTCTCGGTCTTTTGTTGCCGCTTGTTGGCTTAGCTCCGCCATGGTCGTTGTTGGCAATTGTTGTTCAGAACATAGCACTTGCGTCAGCGTTCCTTTAAGCTCGGTGATGATGCTTAGACACAGTTGCTCATCAACCAATAGTTTTTCAGCCACGAGCGGCGCTTTAGCAAATACGGCCCAGCCAGCAGCATCAAACCACATCCAATAATACTCACAATCTGCTAAGGCCAAGTTTTCACTTAATTGGTAAGCAACATTCTCCTCATTGGGCAACATCGCTTCTTCCATTAAGCAAAATTCTTCTGACAAAATCGCCACATTAGCATCTATTTGGTGAACATTTGCTAAGCAGATCATTTCTGGTTGCTCAGCTAGGATCCGTTGGGTTAAACTTTCAATATTTACCGGCAAACTATTCGGTAGCTCGATTGCGATTACGTTCATTTTCACCCTCACTTTTTCTTTGATACTTTATTTTAGCATAGAATTTTTTGCACCGGAGCGAACATTTCTTCCTATTGCTTCTGTAAGCACTACCATGTATCATTAACTTATAAAATAACTGTTTGGAGGTAGTGCTTATGGAACAGATGCAACGACTTTTCGATATCGATCCTTGGAAAATCGCAACCACTAAATTAGACACCACTCATCACCGCTTACAAGAATCATTGACCAGTATTGGGAATGGCTACATGGGGATGCGAGGGAATTTTGAAGAACCGTATAGTGATGACCACCACTTAGGAACCTATCTCGCCGGTGTTTGGTATCCGGATAAAACCCGGGTTGGTTGGTGGAAAAACGGCTATCCGGAATATTTTGGGAAAGTCATTAATGCCATGAATTTTATTGCCATGGAGATTACCGTTAATGGCCAATTGATTGATTTAGCCAAAATTTCCTATGAGGATTTTTATCTAGAACTTGATATGCAAAAAGGACTTTTATCTCGCGCCTTTACCGTGATTTTACCTGAGACCAGGGTTCGGTTTGAATTTGAACGCTTCTTGAGTTTAACGCAAAAAGAACTGGCCGTAATTTCAGTAAACGCAACCGTCTTAACTGGGAGTGCTAGCATTGAGATTGTCTCTAAACTCGATAACAACGTCCACAATGAAGATAGTAACTATGATGAATTGTTTTGGGAAGCCGTGAGTCGTGGCCATCATCGTGATTTTAGTTACCTCAGTGCCAAAACAATTCCGAACAACTTTAATATCGAACGCTTTACCGTGATGGCGGGGATGAAACATACCACCCGTGGTCAAGTAAACGAACCCACTGATTTAACCATCAGCGAGACGTTTCACTATGAGTTACAAGCACAAGAAACGTTGCACCTTGACAAATCAGTCCTTGTTTTGACGAGTCGTGATGTGGCTGAAATTGACCAGCTGACTGAATTAACGGCGCGTTTCAACGACTTAACTCAAAGTGTGGCTGAATTGCGAAAAGCCCACATCCACGCCTGGCAAAAACGTTGGGAGTTAGCTGATGTCGAGATTGTTGGTGATGATGCCGCGCAACAAGGCATTCGTTTTAATTTATTCCAGCTATTTTCGACCTATTATGGTGAAGATGCTCGCTTAAATATCGGACCGAAAGGCTTTACTGGGGAAAAATACGGTGGCGCTACGTATTGGGATACGGAAGCTTATGCCGTGCCGCTTTATTTAGCCTTGGCTAAACCTGAGGTAACGAAGAATCTCTTAACTTATCGTCACAACCAATTGCCACAAGCCCAACACAATGCCCGCCAACAAGGACTCAATGGTGCACTTTATCCCATGGTGACTTTTACGGGTGTCGAATGTCACAACGAATGGGAAATTACATTTGAAGAAATTCACCGCAATGCAGCGATTGCCCATGCGATTTACAACTACACCAATTACACCGGCGATACGTCTTACCTAAAAGACAAAGGGTTAGCTGTCTTAGCTGAGATTTCACGTTTTTGGGCTGATCGCGTCCATTTTTCTAAACGCCACCAAAAGTACATGATCCACGGTGTGACCGGCCCCAATGAATACGAAAATAACGTCAGTAATAACTGGTACACCAATACGATGGCCACTTGGGTCTTGCGTTATGCTTTAGAAAGTTACCAGCAGTTTCAAGATGTGACCAGTGTGGATATTTCTGCCGCTGAACAAGCGCAGTGGCAAGATATCATCGACCGGATGTATTTGCCTTATGATGCTGAGTTACAAATCTTTGTCCAACACGATACCTTCTTAGACAAAGACTTGATGCCCGTCAGTGAATTAGACCCGCGCAATCTCCCACTCAATCAAAACTGGTCGTGGGATAAAATCTTGCGTTCTTGTTTTATTAAACAAGCCGATGTCTTACAAGGACTTTATTTCTTAGGCGGGCAATTTAGTTTAGAGGAAAAACGGCGCAACTTTGACTTTTACGAACCAATGACCGTGCACGAGTCTTCCCTATCCCCTTGTGTCCACGCCATCTTAGCGGCTGAACTTGGGTTAGAAGACAAGGCGTTAGAAATGTACCAACGTACCGCCCGACTGGATTTAGATAACTATAACAACGATACCGATGATGGCCTACACATCACCTCGATGACCGGTAGTTGGCTAGCGATTGTTCATGGCTTTGCGCAAATGAAAATCGATCAACAATTAAGTTTTGCGCCCTTCTTGCCAAAAGATTGGACTAGTTACGCGTTTCATATTAACTACCGCAATCGTTTAATTGCAGTACAAGTCGATAAAACACACGTTACCTTGACCTTGGTCACCGGTGAAGCCTTATCACTGATGGTGTATGGCCAAGCAGCAGTGTTAGCTAATCAACTACAGGTAGCACTTGTTAGTAAAGTTCTTAGCTAAAAGAAAAGCTCAGTGAATTTGCTCAGAGCATGAGCATTTTAGAAAACATCTCACTTGATGCTTTTTATCAAGCGAAATGTTTATCTAAATGTCGTTTGCTCTAATTCAATGAGCTAAACAACGGAATCGTTGTCGTTATAAAGTTTTTGCTTGTGAAAACTTTATAATCCCTTTATAGTTCAAAAAAGCTTTGGAGTAATTGCTCCAAAGCTTTTTTATGAAACATTTATTTTCCTGGTTCAGAAGCGATGATATCCACTTCGCCTTCAATTGTCCATTCGCTAATCCCGTTTGGAATAATGCAGCTGGCACCTTTGGTTAATTCATACGAAGTACCATCAACGATTAAATGACCAAAGCCATTAATCACGGTCATTAGAGTATATGGCGCACCAGCTTTTAAAGCTAAGCTGCCACGAACTTGCCACTCATAAACATTGAAGAAGTCCGTTTGTAAGTACGTCACGACGGCTGATTGACCAAATTTTGCTTCTTTAACGTTTAATTCCGGTTTTCTCGCTGGCACGGTCGTCACATCAACGGATTGTTGGATGTGTAATTCACGGGTATTGCCCGCATCATCTGTGCGATCATAATCATAAACGCGGTACGTTGTGTCTGAACTTTGTTGCGTTTCTAAAATCATGATGCCTTTACCGATAGCATGAATCGTGCCACTTGGAACGTAGAAGAAATCACCTTTTTTCACGGGTACACGGGTTAATAACTCATCCCATTTACCAGACTCAATCATTTCAGCTAATTCTTCACGCGTTTGTGCATGGTGACCATAAATGATTTCCGCCCCTGGCTCGGCATCAATAATATACCAACATTCCGTCTTACCTAACTCACCTTCATGTTCCATCCCATATGTATCATCTGGATGGACTTGAACCGATAATTCGGCCTCGGCATCTAAAATTTTAATTAATAATGGAAAGACTGGTTCAGTTGGGTTACCAAATAATTCCTTGTGGTTGGCCCATAATTCGTCTAATTTCTGGCCTTTAAAAGCGCCATTTTCAATCACACTTACGCCATGGGGATGCGCACTAATCGCCCAGTCTTCCCCAATCTTTTCACTAGGGATCTCAAAGCCAAAAACAGAGCGTAGGCGGTTACCTCCCCAAATTTTTTCTTGAAAAACAGGTTTCATAAACAATGGTTCCATACTTCAAACTCCTCTCTAGTTATAACGGTTTCAATTATAGCACTTTTTTGTAAGCCTTACCCTTTTTCTTGTAAATATGTCGCAAGAATTTCATCACGATGACGTAAATAGCTTTCCCGATAATCATGTGGATGAACCCGATTACTTAAGAAAATCAAGGCCGATTGCTTGGTCACATCGATCACTAAAAAGGTTCCCGTATACCCGGTATGAAAAAGGAGCGGCCGATGATCCAGTGAATATTTCAAATCCCAGCCTAACGAGCGTTGCCCTGTTTTGGTTGGCGTTTGATCGCCAAACAAAGCTGCAATCGTTGTTTCCTTTAAGAAACTTTGCTCCCCACTGCGACCAAAATTCAAATACATCTTAACAAAAGTTGTTAAATCATCCAGATTGGTAAATAAGCCCGCATTGCCCGCATGTTCGGCCAAAACACGCGCCTTAGGATCATGGGTTACCCCACGCAAGACTGAGCCATCTTTTTGTTTTTCGGTTGGGACGACTTGAGGCAGCGCTTTTGGAAAAAAGGTACTGGCAGTCATGTTGAGTGGCGTTAAAACTTCCGCGGTAAAAATTTCAACTGCTGATTTGCCATAAATTTCTTCCAGCATAAAGCCTAATAAAATAGTCCCTGCATCGGTGTATTTCACGTCCTCACCGAGTTGTTCTCCCGGGGCTAACGTTAAATAGGCGGCTCGTAATTGGGCGGCATTTAGTTGGTCGCGGTTTTCAATCCACGTTTGAATATCTGACGTATGGGTCAACAAGTGTCGCAAAGTAATCTGCGGATTTTCAAATGCTGGCAAATAGCGTTGTAATGGCGCATCGATGACTAGTTCGCCTTGTTCCCAGAGTTTTAAGACAACGGTCGTGGTGCAGACCACTTTCGTCAAGGAAGCCACGTCAAATAGATCATCTCGCGTCATGGTTTCAACGGACGGTTCTAGCGCTTTTTGCCCTAAAACACAGGTTTCCTGGGTGGTTCCTTCTAAAAAGCACACGACGACGCCAGGAAAAACGCTGGCTTGCCGTTTGGCTTCAATTAGTGCCTTGGTTTTTTCGTACAATTTTGCTCCTCCTAAAAAAAGAGAGTAGTGACAGCTCAACCATCGCTACTCTCGCTAACTTTCTATGCTTTTACAAACCACCATTCAATGCCTGTTGCATCATAAATCGTAAACATCTCACCTTTTTGATCGGTATAAAAGGCCCACTCACTGGCAGCGACTTGGGTTTTTAATTGTTCAAAATGATTCGCTGATAAATAAAATTTGAGAAAATCGAGTCCCAAAATTTTGTGACTCGGCACTTGTAAGACTCCTTCTGCTTGTTCAATCAAGGTTACTTTTAATTGATCCAGATGATGCACTTCAGTTAACGTCTTTTGCTTCGTCCCGAGGATTTCATTTAAAAAAGCGGTCTGCTTGGCTACTTGGTTGGTATTGACATGAATGCTATCAAAGTGCGTTACTGCAGATAAAACAGGACTTTCACCGGTTGCTTGGGCTAATAATGTTATTTGATCACTCGCTTCATCAACCACCCCATGATAATGAACTTCTAAAGGATTGCCTTCAGGGTCACTTAAACGCAAACGGATTTGGTGCTTGGTAAAAACTAATTCTTCGATTGGATAGTTTTGTGCGGTTACGCGCGCCAAAATTTCTGCCAATTCTGTTTGGCTTGGAATCGCCAATGACAAGCGATTTAAACGCTTGGTTTCGCCAAAATAATCATCTGCTCGCGGACTTTCTTCTAACCAAAGCAATTCACTATCGACTTGTTGGTTGCCCATGATCGCTAGTTCATTTTCTTCGCGCTTTAATGAAAAGCCGATTAGGTCCCGATAAAACTCAATCATTTGATTCCGATTTTTTACTCGAATAGCAATGGTTGCTAATTGTTTTGTTACTCCTAAAATAAACTCTTCCATTAAATTGCCCCCTCTATTTCAAAATAATTTTACTTAGAAATCGGCAATCGTGCAAATAAAAGCCCCCCTATTTTCAGAAATTTTTTTATAAAACATCATATTCAGACTTTCAAGTCGCCCAGCTGAGCCTACCAAGCAGATTATAAAACCATCACATTCCCATTAGTCGTTCGAATAACTAACGCTACTTGGTCTGATGCGGATGAGTGACGGTGCGCAACCAGTGACTTCACTTTGACATTGCCCGTTGCACTTTGCGAGTAAAGCGCGACGGGATACTGCTCATCGATGGTCACTTTAATATTACCGCTCGTTGTTTCTAACTCCGTCTGCTCACTTAGTGCCAAACACCCTTTAATCGTCCCACTCGTCGTTTGAATCGTACCGGCCCCATAGAGACAGTCAAATTTGACCGTGCCACTTTTGCTCTCCAGTTGCCATTGATTGGTAATCAAGGTATCACTTAATACCAGGCTCCCACTTGCAGTACTAGCGCTTAACTGGTCCATTTTAACGGTTTTTAACTTAAGACTGCCACTATTGGTTATTAGTTTACTATCTTCAATCAAACTAGTAGTAAGTTGGAGTGCGCCACTGTTGGTTTTGAGCTGCGCCTCCCCTAGTTTGGCCTCACTAATTTTCAGACTCCCTGAAGACAAAGTACACTCTAGAGCGTGACCGAATAAATCAGTCAACTTCACACTGCCACTTGTCGCATCCAAAAAGAAGTTTTCAAATCCTAGGTGTTGACCTAAAATCGTGCCTGATGCGTTTTTCACTTCAATCGTCGTTAAGGCCTCTAGTCCAGCCAATATCAAATCAGCATTCGGATTAGCAATCGTCAAAGAACCAGCAAAGGCTTGCGGCAAATAAATCGTCAAAAAAACTTTGACGCCTCGACTAAATAAAGAACGTTCCCCGCTTACGTATTGTAAGCAGTTCTGTTTCCCCACTAACTCCCCCCAATAACGCGAGTCGCTTTTAGTTAATGACTCGATGACGGTCATCTCTGGCGCCTCGGTGGCAAAAATAGCCACCTCGACAGTGGGTTGTTCAATCACTATTTCTTGATAGTTTTGCCAATCCGCCACCTGGATGACTTGCTCGACAACCGTTTGTCTTTCGACTTTCTTGAGCCACCGTCTTTCCACCTCGGCAAATTCGGGCGCTTCGCTCTCCCAAACGACTGGTTCCACGGCTAGACTTCCCATTGAATCTTCGCTCGTTAAATCAGCTTGCTCTTTTTGAGTATCCGGACGCTCTGTTGCTTGCTTCTTGTGACTGATTTCGCTTAAAGGACCTTCTAAATCCCCAATCATTAAAAAAGCTTGCCCGACCGCTGATTTCAATTCCATTCCGGTTGCCAAAGAATCTAAAATGGCCTCCTTGATATCGGCTTGAACCTCTAAATACAATTCCTGCGTTTCTTCATTTTCTTCATATTGTGAAAAAATTCGATCTAAATTTTGTTTGATAAGCCCTTTTGGTTGATTACTCAATCTGCCTCCACCTTCCCTGTAATTAACTGATCAAGTACTTGTTTGGCAAATTGCCAATTTTGAACCTCTTGTACTAGTTTCTTTTGCCCGTCTTGTGTCAAACGATAATATTTACGACGGCCACCTTGACTTTCATCGCCCCAATAACTTTCAATCAACTCATTTTTTTGTAATCGTCGAAAGACCGTGTATAAAGTCGCTTCATTTAATTCATAGCTACCTTGACTCATTGCACTAACCTTCTTTGAAATGGCATAACCGTAAGAATCCCCTTGACTTAAAATATTCAAGATGATTGTTTCGACATGTCCACGAATCATTTCTTTGGATATCATCATTGCCATTAGTCACCTCTTTGGGGTAAGAATATCACACATTACTTTGTATCACACAGTAATATTCTTATATTTATTTTAAATCTGGGGATTTTCTTAACGTTTTCTTTACATTTTATCTTCTACACATCATTTTCTCAACGTTTTGTAATGTCGGTTGAAAATTTTTTGTAATTCCCATAAAATGCAAACATCGTCAAATTAAAGAAAGAGGTATTATCATCATGCATTCAATTACTGTACAAGATTTTTGTTCATTATTAGACTCAAATTCAATTTCAATCATCGATATTCGCGACACGGCGGCTTTTAAAGAAAACCATTTGGAACAAGCCATTTCAATGCCCGCGACAAGTGTGCCTAACGAATTAGCCAACTTGGATAAAACGAAACCACACTATGTCATCAGCCATTCTGGTCGTCGCTCAGAAGTCATCGCTAACTACTTAGCAATGAATGAAATTCAAGCAACTCATGTCATTGGTGGCATGAAATCAATCAAAGCATTAGTCTAATCAGAAAGAGGTTGGGACAGAAGTGTCACTCAAGAAATAAGCGAACAATTTTGGAAATTATTTTTTCAAATTTCTGGAATGGTTCGCTCATTTCCGTAGAGGTAGCTTCTGGACCACAATCAAAAAAACACTGCCCGCCTGAAAAAATTTTTCAGGCGGGCAGTGTTTTTTTATTCAGAATCTTTTTTGACTTCCATCGTCTCTTCATCAAAATAAACCGTTGAAATTTCTTTATACCATTCAAACAGGTGCGTTAAAATCACTTTGACTGCCGCATAAACGGGAATTCCAAAAATCACGCCAACGATCCCAAATAAACGGCCCGAAGTTAATAAGACAAACAAAATCGTGACTGGATGAATGTCTAATTGACTACCTAATACTAACGGCGAGATTAAACGGCCTTCAATCGTTTGCTCAATCACAAAAACGATTAAGACTTTAACCACCATAAATGGACCCGCAACCAGTGCTAAAAATACGATTGGAATCATCGCTAGAAATGAACCTAAGTACGGAATCATGTTCAAAAAGCCCGCGATAATCCCGAGTGTGACGGCATACTCTAAACCAATCACCGATAAACCAATCATAAACAAGATGGCGACAAAAAAGGCAACCGTCAACTGGCCGCGAATATACGAAGAGACTTGTGAATTCACTTCGCGTAATACTTTGCGTGTTGGTTGGCGCAAGCGATTAGGTAAAAAGCCCACAAAATACGGTGACAACTGCTTACCATCTTTCAACATATAAAACAAGATAAACGGCATCGTAATCAAGGCAATGACCGCTGTCGCAAGCGCCCCCACGAAATGCCCAATACTTGTTAAGGTGACTTGCGAAAAATTCTGGATAAAGTCAGTAATCCAAGCATTAAAGCGATCACTATAGACTTCAATTTGTTCGTGAACGTGACTGAAGATGGGATCATTTAAAATTTCCGTCGATTTTTGATCGATGGTATTGACGTAATCTGGAAAATTATTAATAAAACTCATCGATTGTTCTTGAATCTTAGGAACAATTACGACAATCCCCCAAATTAACAGTCCCGTAACAATTAAAAACAAGACTAAAATGCTATAGACTCGTTTTACTCCCCGACGTTCAAAATAGTCCACCGTTGGATTCATCAAATAATACAAGATTCCCGCCATCACAATTGGTAAGCCCACCACGGCGATAAATTGCAATAATGGTTCAAATAAGTACGAAACTTTCGTAAACGCATTTAAAATTAATAATATCAGTAAAATAATTAACAACACGGTTACAAATTGATTATTCAAAAACCACTTCCAAAACCATGAAAATTTACGCGTTTCTTTATTCATCTTGATCACTCCTAGGGATAGCTAATTTCTAACCCCACAAAAATTTCTGGTAACTGGCTCGGTGTTAGATAAACCCCACTAACCACCGGATTTTCTTGTGGTGGCTCTTCAAAAATAAAAGTTACATGAGCAATCGACTGCAATGTTTTTACGGCCGTGTTCCCCACATAAGCAATTTGGTATTCCTGTTCACCAAAGAAGATTGTGTTCCCGACTGCTAAATCCAGTCCTTGGACGTCATCGATTTCTTGAATGACCGAATATTCTTTGAGTGTCGTTGTTGCACTTTGATTGAAAAAAAGTAACATTTTTTCTTCTTCATTTTGTGCCTTGGAACCAATTGCAATAATTTTCCCTTTAACCATTGTTCATCCTCCCTTACAGTAGTCAAAAATATTATAACACACCCTAGCATTTATGAACGCGCTTCATCTTTTCTGTGCTAAAATAAAACTACTAACTATTTAGGAGGTTCTCATGTTAGAAAAAATTTTATTAGGAACATATACCCGTCAGACTAGCCAAGGGATTTATCAAGTCCTTTTGGATACTGAAAAACAAGAATTAACCAATTTAACCTTAGTAACCAAAGAAACGAGTCCCACTTACTTAGCGCAAAGCCAAGCCCAAAACCTCTATACCGTAACTGCTGTTGATGGTCAAGGGGGATGTGGTGCTTACGATGCCCAATTTCAACTAATCAACACCGTTACCAAAGACGGCGCACCACTTTGTTATGTCGCCGTTGATGAAGCGCGTCAACTCGTCTACGGTGCCAATTATCACCTTGGTGAAGTGACCGTCTATCAGATTGAGCCAAACGGGGCCATCACCTTATGTGAAACGATTCGTCACACGGACCCAACCGGCACGCATCCAAACCAAAATAGTGCGCATGTCCACTATACCGACTTAACACCTGATCAGCGCCTAGTGGTTTGTGATCTTGGAACCGATCGCGTCTATACGTATGATGTATCAACCACTGGCAAGTTAAGCGAAGTTGCGCAATACCAAGCCGAAGATCAAACCGGACCGCGCCATTTAGTCTTTCATCCCAATCAAAAAACAGCTTATTTATTCGGGGAATTAGACAGCACCATCACCGTCTTAAATTATGACCAAACAACGGGACGCTTTGCAGCCCTTCAAAAAATCTCAACCTTACCAGCTGGTTTTGAAGGAGAAAACGGCGGTGCAGCTCTACGTGTCACTAAAGACGGTCAATTTCTTTATGCTTCCAATCGCGGCCACAACTCAATTGTTGCCTATGCGATTGATGAGCACACCCAGCAATTAACACTGATTCAACATAGCTCGACCCATGGCGACCATCCGCGTGATTTCGCTTTAAATGACAGCGATGACTTTTTAGTTTGCGCCAATCAAACGACCAACAATTTAACGCTTTACCGTCGTGATTTACAAACCGGCTTATTGAGCCTTTGCCAAAAAGACTTTACGGTACCAGAAGCCGTCTGCGTCTTGTTTACGTAATCAACAAACAAAATAATTGGGGGGAATTATGATGTTTAACCACACACCGATCGAATTACTTGTTAAAGATTTTTCGAACATTTTAAATAAATCACAGTCCGCATATGAGCTCGTTTCTAGTCGGCGCTACAATGAACCGTTGGCGATTTTAACGACTGGTGAAGCCTATACGTTAATTGAAAAAGCCTATTTACGTTGTGACCAAACCAAAGAACTACAAACAGAATTTGTTGCCAAATTTTTCAACGCTTTTGAAGATTTTTACTTCGAACTAAAACAAGTGCTGTTTCATGATGATGATGATTTGATTTCTTTAAAAGAACGACTCCAAACGTTACAAGACCGCTATGAAGAAGTAAGCACCAATTTTAATTTATTCTAAGAAAGTAGGTTAGCTGATGACTAGTGAAGAAGTCCTCGAGCGTTTACGCGAAGAACTTAATTTGCCATTTTTGAACATTAAAGTTGCCAACAAAGAATATGCCGAAGAAGACTACCAAGCCTTCAAAGAAAACTTAGTCAACTATTATGACAACTATGTGCGAAATGTCGAAAATTAATCAAGCAGCAAAACAGCGACCACGTGGCCCTTGCCGCATGGTCGTTGTTTTTTTAGCTTAATTCAATGGTTTTACTCGCAACTTTTTCTAAAAAGTGCTGGTCATGTTCAACTAAAATCATCGTCGGCTTCACTGCTTGAATCACCGCTTCTAATTGGTCTTGATTAAAAACATCCAAATAATTTAAGGGCTCATCCCAAATGAAGAGTTCAGCTGGTGTCGCTAAAGATTTGGCTAATTCAACTCGTTTTCTTTGCCCCATGCTCATGTCTTCAATCCGATTAGAAAAGACTTTCCGCTCAACACCCAATTTGAACAAATTACTTAACAACTCCTCATAAGCTAAGTGATGTTCTTTGGCAAATTCGCTAAGTGTCCCGCGATTGTCTTCATAGTTTTGGCGCACATAACTAATCGTGACTTCTTTGGGTCGTAAGATTTCCCCACTCATCTCACCCTTAAACGCCCCTAATAAGTATTGAATAATACTTGATTTGCCTGAACCATTCTTGCCTTGAATCGCTAGCCGTTCGCCGCGCATCACTTCAAACGAAATCGGTGCAAAAAGCGCTTCTTCATACTTAAGTTGTAAGTTTTCAACTTTTAAAAGTTGTTGGTGATGGGTTGGTTGGAAATTCATTGTTAATGGATCAATGTATTCGATGTCTTTAAGCAATTTTGCTTTTTCCGTTGCTTGTTGCTCCATCCGACCAACAATCGCTTTGGCACGTTTCATCGTTCTAGCGGCATCCGCCCCAATCGCCCCTTTATTGGTTCGACGCCGATCTGTATCAATAAAACCTGTTTGCTTTTTCGTCTTGTCCCCTTCTCTAGAACTTGACCAAGCAGCTTTTTCTTTGGCGGTTTGTTGCAAGCGACCGATTTCTTTTTTCAACTTCTCATTTTGCGCTTGCTCATACTCATCGTGCAACTGTTTTTGCTCTTCGTAAACCGAGAAGTTTCCTTGATACAAACGCAATTGATTTTTTTCGATGGATAAAAGATGATCGACTACTTCATCGACAAATTGGCGATCATGGCTGACCACGATAAAGCCTTGTTTTTTCTGTTTTAGATAGTGGGCAATTTGCGTGCGTGACGCTTGGTCTAAGTGATTGGTCGGTTCATCAATTAACGGAAAATTCACCTCATCCACAAATAACAACGCTAATAAAACCTTAGTTTGCTCGCCTCCTGAAAGGCTCGCGAATTCGCGCCATAAGATATCTGGGTCGAGCTGTAATAAATTAAGCTCTCTTTGCAATTTCCATTCTTCAAAATCATTCAGTTCTTGTAAGACGTAGTACGTCATTTGCTCTTTGTCTTGCACCTTTTGCGGGAAATAAGTAAAATCCACCTGGTGTTGAATCGTTCCTTGAAACGGCATTTTCGCTTGTAATAAATTCAAAAGCGTCGTTTTCCCACGTCCGTTACGACCGATTAAGCCCAACTTCCAACTCGTATCTAAGACTAAGTTGGCAGCTTCAAATAAGTTTTCGCCTTGGTTATCAAAACCAAACGTTAAATTTTTAATTTCTATAGTTGTCATAAAATCACACTTTCTTTTTAAGACAGAGGGCTTGATTCTAAAGAAAAAACCCTCGCCACTTTTCAGGACAAGGGTCACCAAAGATCTTAGGCACTAAAAATTAGTGCACAAAAAAGAGACCCTCGTGAAGAAATAACCCAATCCTGAAAATCTGCACACGAACCCCTTGTTCTCACAACGAATTCATCTGAATGCAGCTTCAACAAATTGGCTTATTTATTCACTCGACGATCCCTCACTTCACGTTTTAGTTGTGTTCATCATAGCCTCCTTTTGAACAACTGACAAGTAACACCCTATTTTTTCAGTCGTTCTTGGGCTTGTTGAATGCGAAAATGAACAATTTTAGTAATTAATTCTTTGGGTAATTCTTGGTTATAAGGAAACTGAATCGCGCCTTTTGACGTTTTATATTCAGTCAATTCTTCGGCAAACTGGCTGACCCCAGCCGGTGTTGGATAAAAGCCCAAATGTTTTTTCGCCCCAGCAAAATGCACCAAATTTTCACCTAAATAAAATGTTGGCATCCCATAAGATAACTTTTCCTCAGCTTCAGGTAATAAACGTTTTAACAAATGATACATCTCGTTTAAATGCCCATGTTGTTCGATTGGTGCTTGTTGAATATAGCCAGTAATCACGCCCATCTTTTTCACCTACTAATTATTTTAATAATAAGCTCGTCAAACGTTGGATGGCAAAAGAAATCTGATCCGTCGCTTCATCTTGTTTCTTCTCGGCGGCTTCAAAACCATGAACATCGACTTTGCCCTCTTGTAACGACAACGTCATTTCTTCACAGCCAGCAACATACTCTAAATATGAACGTTCTAATTTCTTATGAATCCCCATCACCTTGGCTGGTGCTTTTAATTGTTTGATCTGTTTCAATAACAACTTGTACTTAGTCGTTCCCGATGCAAATAACTCCGTAATTTCTGCTAGACGCCCCGGTGTCACTTCAGCGACTGTCCCTTCATCGATGGCTTGACGAATTTCTTCATAGCTAGGGTTCATCCCTTCACCAATTTCTTCCGTTTCTTTGACAATGTTATTGATATTCTGTACGTAAAAGCCTAAATTAGGTCTCACAACGCATCCCTACTTTCTTTTATTTACTCTTATTTTACCGTTTTTTCGCTGCTTAGAAAAGACCACAAAAAAACTGAACACAACTCCCAGTTTTAGTCGTTGTGCTCAGTTTGCCTTCGCGGGTATTAATTTAGCAATTCGCTGCGATATAGCGAACTAATTCAGCTGTTTTTTCCCATCCTAAACACGGATCCGTAATTGATTGCCCAAAGACTTCGCCTCCAGGTTCTTGACGTCCATCTTCTAAATAGCTTTCGATCATAAAGCCACGCACCGTTGCTTTAATCTCCTCATTCCATTGGCGACTGTTTAAAACTTCATGCACAATTCGCGTTTGTGCCAAATATTTTTTACCTGAATTATCATGGTTGGTATCGACCACGATAAATGGATTTTTGAAATCGCCTTTTTGATACGCAGCCACGACTTTTTCTAAATCTTCATAATGATAGTTCGGAACATTTTCATTGTGATCATTTAACCCACCACGTAAAATCACATGTGCTAACGGATTAGAGTCCGATACAACTTCCATCCCATTAAAGATTAATTCTTGTTTTTGTTG
>JBKEDL010000043.1:0-11245 GCA_047975385.1 Enterococcus sp.
TCATCCGTTAATTTTTGGACGTCTTTTTCATAGCCACGTAAGTCATCTTCCGTGATATCGCCATCTTTTTGTTGTTTTTTGAACGTATCCATTGCGTCACGACGTACGTTACGCACGGCGATTTTCGCATTTTCAGCTTCTTTTTTCACTTCCTTAGCTAATTCTTTCCGGCGTTCTTCGGTTAATTGTGGAATCACTAAACGAATGACGTTGCCATCATTAGCTGGTGTAATCCCAACATCACTTGAAAGAATCGCTTTTTCGATATCTTGGATGATTGTTTTATCAAACGGTGTGATTAATAACACGCGCGCTTCTGGAATCGTAATTGAAGCCAATTGGTTTAATGGTGTTGGTGCGCCATAGTAAACGACTTGTACACGGTTTAAGATACTTGCGTTGGCACGGCCTGCGCGAATACTTCCTAGTTCACGTTGTAAGCTTTCTGCGGCTTTTTGCATTTTTTCTTGTGCTTGTTGAATCGTTGTCTCTGCCATAACTATTTCCCCTTTACAGTTGTTCCGATATTTTCGCCCAAGATAGCGCGACGAATGTTTCCTGTTTCATTTAAGTTAAAGACCACTAATGGAATATCATTATCCATACTTAATGAGCTTGCAGTTGAATCCATGACTTGTAAGCCTTTGGCAATCACATCAAGGTGTGTTAATTCATCAAACTTCACGGCATCATGGTCAACTTTTGGATCGGCTGAATAAACGCCATCGACATTGTTTTTCGCCATTAAAATTACATCGGCATTAATTTCTGCTGCACGTAAAGCTGAAGTAGTATCTGTAGAAAAATATGGATTACCCGTACCGGCAGCAAAAATGACCACGCGGCCTTTTTCTAAGTGACGTTCCGCACGACGACGGATATATGGTTCTGCGATTTGACGCATATCAATGGATGTTTGCACCCGTGTTGGCACACCCGCATTTTCTAATGTATCTTGTAACGCCAAAGCATTCATCACCGTTGCTAACATGCCCATATAGTCCGCTTGCGCACGTTCCATTCCCATTTGCGCACCGATTTGTCCGCGCCAAATATTACCGCCCCCAACAACAATTGCCATTTCAACTCCAAGATCGTGAACGTCTTTTAATTCTTTCACGATTTCTTTAATTGTTGGTGGTTTAATTCCAAAGCCCTCATCCCCGGCAAGAGCTTCTCCACTTAACTTTAAGACAACACGTTGATATTTTGGTTTCGTCATATTTCTTCCTCCATCAGTTTCTACATCTATTTTAGCATATCTTCACGCCACGACAAACTGTCGCAAAATTCTAAGCGGTATTTTGCTTAAAAAAAGGGAGCGCATTTTCATGCGTTCCCGGAACTATTCAACTGAATAGAACTATTTTTTCACTTGGCTCATAACTTCTTCTACAAAGTTATCTTCGCGTTTTTCGATACCTTCGCCAACTTCAAAACGAGTAAATGATGCGACAGTCGCACCTTTTGAAGCAACATATTTTGCAACTGTTTGGTCTGGATCTTTAACGAATGGTTGGTCAACTAAAGAGATTTCTGCTTTGAATTTGTTCAAACGACCAACAACCATTTTTTCAACGATTGCAGCTGGTTTGCCTTCATTTAAAGCTTGCTCAGTTAAGATATTTTTTTCGTGCTCTAATTCAGAAGCAGGAATTTGCGATTCGTCAACATAACGAGGGTTGATTGCAGCCACGTGCATCGCAACGTCTTTAGCTACTTCTTCTTCAGTTGAACCTTCGATAACTGTTAATACAGCAATACGGCCGCCCATGTGTAAGTACCCACCAAATGCATCGTTATCGCCTTTTTCAACGATTTCGAAACGACGGAAGTTAATGCGTTCGCCGATAACTTGAGTTGCTTCGATTAAAGCAGCTTCTAATTTACCTTTAGAAGTTTCTAATTGTAAAGCAGCTTCCATGTCAGCTGGTTTGTTTGCTGCGATTACTTCAGCGATTTCTTTCACTAACTCTTGGAACATTTCATTTTTAGAAACGAAGTCAGTTTCAGAGTTTACTTCAACGATTGATGCAACGTTTCCGTTAACAGCAACTGAAGCTAAACCTTCGGCTGCGATACGGTCATTTTTCTTAGCTGCTTTAGCCATACCTTTTTCACGTAATAAATCAACGGCTTTATCCATGTCTCCGTCAACTTCTACCAATGCACGTTTTGCATCCATCATCCCTACGCCAGTCATGTCGCGTAATTCTTTTACCATTTTAGCTGTAACTGCCATTATTAAAATTCCTCCTAAATAAATTGGTTTTCTTTAAAAAAAGCTGTTTCAAAGGAGAGTGCGGCTTGGCGCCTAGCCTTTGAAACAGCTCCATAAATTCAAGATTATTCAGCTGATGCGTTGTTGCCTTCAACTACGTCAACGATTTCTTCGATTGAAGTAGCAGATGCTTCTTCAGCGAAATCCGCTTCAACGACTTGATCTTCACCTTGGTTTCCTTCGATGAAAGCGTCAGCCATTTTCGCAGTAATCAATTTAACAGCGCGGATTGCGTCGTCATTTGATGGGATTACTACATCGATTTCGTCTGGATCACAGTTAGTATCAACCATAGCTACGATTGGAATGTTTAATTTTTGTGCTTCTTGAATCGCAATGCGTTCTTTACGAGGATCAACAACATACATTACATCTGGGATGCGAGGCATGTCAGCGATACCGCCTAAGAATTTTTCAAGACGTTCACGTTGTTTGTTTAAACCAACAACTTCTTTTTTAGGTAGAACTTCGAAAGTTCCATCTTCTTCCATTTTGTTGATTTGTTTCAAACGTGCAACACGTTTTTGGATTGTTTCCCAGTTAGTTAAAGTTCCGCCTAACCAACGGTGGTTTACATAGTATTGACCAGCGCGAGTTGCTTCTTCTTTGATTGCTTCTTGAGCTTGTTTTTTCGTACCTACGAATAAAGCAACGCCGCCTTCTTCTGCAACGTTTTTCATGTAGTCGTACGCAGCATCTACTAATTTAACTGTTTTTTGTAAGTCAATAATGTAGATTCCGTTTCTTTCTGTGAAGATATATTTCTTCATTTTTGGGTTCCAGCGACGAGTTTGGTGACCAAAGTGTACGCCGGCTTCTAGTAATTGTTTCATTGAAATTACTGCCATGTTGTGTTTCCTCCAATTGGTTTTTTTATTTTCCTCTCAATTGCATCAGCTCTTAATAGCTCTAACTTGGTTAGCACCACTATTAAAATCACAATTGATGTGGATTAGTTCAGGCTTTCGCACTCAACCTTTAACAGTATATTATATTTAAAAATCAAATACAAGCATTTATTATTTTAAATGCCATTTTCTTTGAGTTCCTTAATTTTTGTTGCGATTTCTTCTCTAGTCGCTCGAAAGACCGCCATGATTTCAGCTTCACTCCCACTTGCTTTCGCCGGATCGGCTAAGCCCCAGTGTTGATGTTTTACATGTGGCGGAATCACTGGACAATTATCTAACGCATCCCCACATAACGTAATCACGAGCGTGGCTTCATTTAAGTAAGCAAGATCGATTAGTTCGGATTGATTATGACTAATGTCGATGCCAACTTCAGCCATAATCGCGACTGCTCGTGGATTTAAACCATGGGTTTCAATCCCCGCACTGCGAACTTCCCATCCTTCACCTAACAATTCTTTTGCTAAACCGTCTGCGATTTGACTACGACACGAGTTTCCCGTACACAGAAAATAAATTTTCTTCATTTGATTCACTCCTCTTATTTGGCCGCCCATGCTTTGACGACAAAGTTATTTTGTGACAATTCAGCCACTTTTTCCAACCATTCCACTTCATTTTGCGCGCGCTGTTGTAACAAGGCATTGCTTGTCTGCGTTTGATACATACTTTGATTGACAATCCACCAATTGTGCGCAATCTGTGCACGTTCTAAATCTTCTTTCAGACGCATCGACTCTTTCACCGGTGTCGTCTCTGGTAAAGTTACCATAATCACTTGGGTTTCGCTAGAGTCTTGTAACCGCGGCAACAGTTTGGTAATGGTCTCAGGGACTTCCCCCGTTGATTTAGCGACTTCTTTGGCATAGTTTTGGGAAGATTCTAATAGCAACAAGGTATGTCCAGTCGGTGCGGTATCAATCACGACTACATCATCTTGGCTGGCATAGTCCACAATTTCTGCAAACCGACGAAAAACAGCGATTTCTTGCGTACACGGTGATTGCAAATCTTCTTTCACGTAGGCTAATTCGTCTTCACTCAGCGTTTGGCTCGCTTTAGCCAAAACTTCGGCTTGATAGGCTTGCAGTTCCTTGGCTTCATCGATTTGGCTAATGGTCACTTTCGTATCACTAGTGAACAAATCTAAATGATTCGCCGGATCGGTCGTTGCTAATCGGACTTGCTTGTTGCGCGCGGCCAATTCATTGGCGATTTCAACGGCTAAACTGGTCTTACCAACACCGCCTTTGCCCATCGTAAAGATGATTTTGGTATTTTTTCGGGCCAAATCCTCAATTAGTTCCTCGATTTGTGGATACGCACGTTTTGTTGGCATATCATTAAGTAACACTGGCTGGTCTTCATCTAATAAGATAGTTAATTTATCTAACCCGGTGACATTGTATGCTCGCAGTGGAATATAATAGTTAGCAATCGCTTTTAGATTGGCTGGTCGTTGCGCTAACGCTGTTTGTTGTTGGTTTGCAATAGTCGTCGATAGCTCATCATCAACACTTTGCAACAAACCATTGATTACTAAGACTTGATTATTAATCGCCAGCTCGCTCAATTCGGCAGCTGCACGACTCGCTTCAATAAATGAGGCTACTTGCGGACGTGAGACTAAAACCAAAGTTGTTTGCGTCGCATCACTTAAGGTTGCGACCGCTTGCTTGTAACACGCCTGTTGCTCGCCTAAGCCTGAAAGTTGTCCCAAACACGAGGTCCCGGTCGTATTTTCAGCTAAATAATTATCCCACGCTGCCGGTAGTTGCAACATGCGGAGGGTGTGACCGGTTGGTGCGGTATCAAATAAAACATGATCAAATGTCTGATTAACCGTTTCATCCGTCAAAAGATTGGCAAATTCATTAAACGCAGCAATCTCAACGGTACACGAACCTGAGAGTTGCTCTTCCATGTTGGCAATCGCACTGGCCGGTAAAATCCCACGGTAGGGTCCGACCACTGATTCCATGTAGTCTTTGGCTGCTGTGACTGGATCGAAATTCGCCACATGGAGATTCGGGATTTCGGCTAAAGGTTGTGCCTGATTGGTTAAGTTCATCTGAAAGACGTCTTGCAAATTCGATGCAGGATCGGTACTAACTAATAAAACGTTCCGGCCTTCTTTGGCAAGTTTCATTGCAGTTGCACAAGCCGTTGTCGTCTTACCAACACCGCCTTTACCAGTAAAGAACAGATATTTAGTTAACGACAATTCCAACGGCTGATAAAAAGTCGCCGCGCCTAACAACATGACGATCCTCCACAACAACTATTTTTCGCAGGTGTTGTTGCTAATTGAATCCCCGTCAACACTTCTAGCTCTTGATTACTTGGGTATTGGCCACTTTTAACGATTTGATCATCCACTAAAGTTAGTGGCAAACAAGTATTGCCTTGCTCTTTTAAGACATTCAAGACTTGCTCATTTTGGGCAAATTCGGCTGGATTGGCCGATAAATTGTAGCGCACCGCCGTCATTTCAGTTTGCTTAAACGTTTCAAAGACCCCCGTAATGCGTAATAAATCCTCATCAACCGATGGGCCACAAACCCCTGTCGAACAACATAATGCTTCTTCAAAAATTTCTAATTTCATGATACTTGCTCCTATACTTTGTTTTCTGCGACTTGACACAGACAATCTTCTTGATTGATAAACAATTGATTAAATTGCTTCGTAAAACTCAATAAATGCTGGGAATTTAAGCGATAATAATGCCATTTCCCTTCTTTTTTAACCGTCACAAAACCAGCTTTTTCTAGAACTTTCATATGATGCGATAAAGTCGGTTGGGTGAAATCAAAATGTTCCAATAAATCACACGCACACATCTCTCCACAAGACAATAAATCAATAATTTTCATTCGCTTGGGGTCAGCGATGATTTTGAGTTGCGCGGCATAGGCTTCGTAGTTCATCATTAAGTCCTCCTTTTCTATAAATAGATAACCATCTATCTTTAGAATATAGACGAATATCTATCTATTGTCAAGCACCTCTCGATTACCTAACAAATCCCCGACATATAAAACCTGCGATTAACCAAAACAATAAATTGAATATTCAATTCATTTCATTGCAAAAAACGATTCCAGCAAGTCAATATCGCGAAAACTTATCATTTTTTTGAATAAAAACAACTTCATTATTAATGAAGTTTTCGTAGATATTTGTTATCATAGAAGTGTAGATTAAACGTAGAGGAGTAAAAACTATGCGCAAAGCTGACCGTCACTTACTAATTAAACAAATTATCAGTAGCCATACCGTACGAACCCAAGAAGAGCTCTTACACCACTTAGAGCAACACGGCGTATCCGCCACTCAAGCCACGATTTCTCGTGATATTCGCGATTTAAAAATTATCAAAGCCCCCGATGAAACGGGTCATCCCCATTTCGAGATTTTCCAAGGGGAACGCTACGATCAAGATGGCCATGAAGAACAACGCCGCTTGATTCATATGATTGAAGATATCGTCACTAAAGTCGATCGGGTGGAGTTTTTAACGATTGTCAACACCATCCCTGACAATGCGCAACTCTTTTCAGCCGTGATTGATGAAGTCGGGATGCCCGAAAAAGTTACCACAATTGCTGGCTTTGACACGGTCATCATCATCAGTCGCTCAGCAGAAGATGCTCAAAAAGTCGAAAGCTTCTTTAAAACCCATATGCTAGCATAAAAAACACCTCGTTACGCTTAGTTCAGCAAGCGTGACGAGGTATTTTTTATTACATTTTATCTGGTGCGTGTAAGCCTAGTAAGCGTAAATCTTCTTTAATTAAAGTTGTTACCGCATAAACTAACGCGAGACGAGCTTCTTTTTGCTCATCGTCGACTAAGATTTTGGTATGCGCATAGTACTTGTTGAACGCTTGGGCCAATTTAATCGCGTGTTTGGCAATTACTGAAGGCTCATAGTTTGCCGCAGCTGTTTGCACCGTTTCAGGATATTTTTGGATCAGTTTGATCACTTCCCAGCTCGCTTCATCGTTTAACGCATACGCGGCATTGATATCCGGTGTAAAGCCAGCTTTGGCTAAGATACTCATCGCACGAGCGTGTGTGTATTGCACGTAAGGACCCGTTTCACCTTCAAAACGCACGACTTCTTCTAAAACAAAGTCAAAGTTGTTCAGACGGTCATTTTTCAGATCGTGGAAGACCACGGCACCGACGCCGACTTGTTTGGCCACTTCATCTTGGTTTTCTAAATCAGGATTTTTCTCCGTGATTTGTTGTTTCGCTAAGGCAATCGCTTCATTTAAAACTTCTTCTAATAAGACAATTTTCCCTTTACGTGTCGAAAGTTTTTTCCCACCTTGTGTGATTAACCCAAACGCGATATGGTGCATATCTTCTGACCAATCAAATTGCATCTCTTTTAAGACTGCTTTTAATTGTTTGAAGTGGTTGCTTTGTTCGTTACCAACGACATAGATTGATTGGGCAAAATCATACGTGCGTTTGCGGTATAACGCTGCCGCCAAGTCCCGCGTGATGTAAAGCGTTGCCCCATCGGATTTGCGGATTAACGCTGGATTTAAATCATAGGCCGTTAAATCGACAATTTCTGCCCCACGGTTTTCGGTTAATAAGTGTTTTGCTTCTAATAAATCAGTGACTTCCGTCATCTTGTCATTGTAGAAGGCTTCCCCGTTTAACGAGTCGAATTTCACTTCTAACATGTCGTAGATTTTGTTGAATTCTTTCATCGATTCTTCTTTGAACCAAGACCATAATTTCGTTGCTTCTTCATTACCGTCTTCTAATTTTTTAAACCACGCCCGCGCCTCATCATCTAAGGTTTCATCCGTTTCCGCTTCTTCGTGGAAATGCACATACAGACGTAAGAGTTCGTTGATTGGTTGCGCATGGACCGCTTCTTCTGATCCCCATTTTTTATACGCTGTAATTAATTTCCCAAATTGCGTACCCCAGTCACCTAAATGGTTAATCCGAATTGGGTTGTAACCAATTTTTTCCATCATGAAACCAATCGAATTGCCAATCACTGTTGAACGTAAGTGTCCCATTGAAATGGGTTTGGCGATATTAGGTGATGACATATCGATTGGCACGTTTTTCCCTTCACCAATGTTTGCATCACCAAAATGATTTTTTTCTTTCACCACGGTTGCTAAAACTTGTTGGCTGATTGCGGCTTTGTCCATAAAGAAGTTGAGGTAAGGTCCTACCACTTCAATTTTTTCAAAATTAGCGCCAGCAATTTTTTCCGCTAAATCGGCAGCAATTTGTTGTGGTGCTTTGCGATACGCTTTGGCTAAGGCAAACGCGGGAAAGGCCACATCCCCATGATCGGCTGATTTCGGATTTTCTAATAAGTTAGCCACTTGTTCGAACGTTAAATCTTCACTGACAACATCAAATATCGCTTTTGCTACTAAGTCTTTATTATTCATTTCATTTCCTCCTTGATTATCCTTAAAAAACAAAAAAGCCTCTAGCGAACACGGTTGTTCACTAGAGACGAGATTACCCGCGGTACCACTCTAATTGTCCAATTTGGACCTACTTCATCTGATAACGGTAGAAACCGTCTGCTAGGCAGATTTTCCCAAGTGCGCTTCGCTTTTGTGTTTTGTTCAGCTCCCACCAAATCTGAACTCGCTAAAAAAACAATAAAAGTTACTCTCTTGTTCTTCAAATCATTTATTAAACTACGCCGATTATAGCAAACCTTGATGACTTTGACTAGTCATTCAGCGAAATCCAATCAAAGAAATTGCTCCTTAATGCCTTAAATGCTATCGTTATTTGGAAAGGAGTGGATAATGATGGTTGATCTGGTCTTAACAATTCCCGAAATTATGATTCGTTTGTCCCTTGCCTTGTTGGTTGCAGGAATTATCGGCTTTGAACGCGAGTACAAGAACCATCCAGCGGGCATTCGTACGCATATCTTAGTTTGTCTGGGCGCTTGTATCATTGCCTTAATCCAAACAGAAGTCTATGGGATGGCTATTCAAGACGTCCTGGCTAATCCCAAACTAGAAAACACCATTCGCATTGATGAAGCCCGCTTAATCGCTCAAGTCGTCAGTGGCGTTGGTTTTTTAGGCGCTGGCACGATTATCGTCACGAAACAATCAGTCACCGGACTCACGACAGCTGCATCCATTTGGTCGGTAGCCGCACTAGGCATTGCGATTGGGATGGGGTATTACCTGATTGGCATTCTCGGTTTTTTAAGTATTTTGCTCTCACTAACCGTTGTCAAAAAAATTGTCCGTTTTCCCGAAGTCAAAAAATTAGAAATCCTTTATCGCCACCAAGCCAGTACCAAAGATTTTTTAGCCGAATATTTCCAAAGCAAAAAAATCCCGATTGACGATTTTCATTTTGAAGTGACTTTCCATGACGATTATCGGATTTACAAAAACATTTACACCTTTGAATTGCCCCAAGGAATGACTTACGCTTCAATGATTGAAGAGTTGGCCGTCAATACCAATATCTTAAAAATCACCTTACTTCCGGCTTACTAATCCCCAAAAGCTAAGAGACCTAGAACCACCCGTGTCCTAAGCCTCTTTTTTCTAGTCAATGACTGGTTGCTCTTTACACGCTAACCAACTTTTTTGCGACAACAATCGTACCATCCTCGTTCGCTAATAGATTTTCGATATTTTCTAATGAGGTGATAATCGCTTTCCCTTCAGGCCGGGCTTTGGCAAATTGAATGGCAGCTTGCACTTTCGGTAACATACTGCCAGGCGCAAATTGATTTTCTTCAATGTATTGTTCCATCTCCGCAACTGTAACCGTTTCCAGTTTTTTCTGCGTCGGTTTTTGATAATTTACATAGACATTGTCCACACCAGTTAGGATAATCAACAAGTCGGCGCCAATGATTTCCGCTAGTTTTTCTGAGGCAAAATCTTTGTCAATCACCGCTTCACAACCAACCAAACCTTGAGGCGTTTCAATGACGGGAATTCCGCCGCCCCCCACTGAAATCGTCACGACCCCTTGTTCAACCAAGCTTGCAATCACGCGGGCTTCTTTGATTGCAACCGGTTTAGGAGAAGCCACCACTTTGCGCCACCCCCGACCAGCGTCTTCAACAAACGTTGCGCCAGCCGCCATTTGTTCTTTGGCTTCCGCTTCAGAAAAGAATGGTCCGACTGGTTTCGTTGGTGTTTCAAATGACGGATCGTCTTTGGCCACGATCACTTGCGTCACTAGTGAAACCACATCCTTGTCAATGCCGCGTTCACTTAAAATAGTGCCCATCTCATTTTGTAACCAATAACCAATTGATCCTTCTGTCATCGCTACACAAGTATCTAACGGCATGGCGGGTGTTTTTTCTGAATCAGCAGCTGCTTGTTGGATCAATAAGTTCCCCACTTGTGGTCCATTGCCGTGAGAGATGATTAATTCATCGCCTTGCTCGATAAATTTCACTAAGTATTGAGCGGTTTCACGTAATGCTTTTTGTTGGGCTTGTGCTGATGCATCATCCGATAAAATTGCGTTTCCACCTAACGCAACGACTACTTTCCGTCTACTCATAACAGATCGCTCCTTAAATTCCGATTTTTTCCAATGACAAAGCGAGCCAGCATGTTTGTCATGTTCAACTTCTGACTCGCTTCATTTAGTTAATTTTGCTAGATTACGCTTTAGGAATGAATAAGTTCCCCAAGGTTGCCGCCATAATCGCTTTGATTGAGTGCATCCGATTTTCCGCTTGGTCGAAATGACGTGCATATTTGCTACGGAAGACTTCATCGGTTACTTCCATTTCAGAAATGCCAAAGCGTTCAGCCATTTGTTGGCCATAAACAGTGTTGGTATCATGAAACGCTGGTAAGCAATGCAAGAAGATTAAGCGATCGGTATTATTGGTTTTTTCGATCATTTCCATATTGATTTGATATGGTTTCAATAATTTGATACGTTCTTCGAATTTATCTTCTTCACCCATTGAAACCCAAACGTCTGAGTAAAGGACATCCGCCCCATCGACCCCTTGATCGACATCGTCAGTAATTAATAATTTCGCCCCTGA
>JBKEDL010000074.1:0-5915 GCA_047975385.1 Enterococcus sp.
AACGCTTCTATTTTATCAGACATTAAAAGCCAAAGCTACTAAAAGAGTTATTTTTCTTGCCAAAAAATGACAAGAAAATAGAAAATAGCTTTCGTTTCCAAATCTTTTTCTGAAATTAAGCACAAGACATCATTATTTTCCATCGTTTTCATCACTAACAATCTCCCCGTTCAAAATTACCTCTTAGCAAATCGTCACTTTGTAAGTAACGTCTTTAGCTGTTGATAGATTCACTTCATTAAGGCATAATGAAAGAAACCATTGCAAAGGAGCGTTGTTGTGAATCACTTATTTGATTTGGATGCTAACCAACTAACTGAAAGTGAAAAACAAATTATTGATTTTTTCTATAAGAACGAGCAAGTGATTCCTTTCCTTTCCATCAATGAAATCAGTCAATCCATTGGCGTCAGCAATGCAACCTTAACACGCTTTTCTAAAAAAGTCGGCTTTAAAAGTTTTAAAGAATTGAAACTTTCTCTAGTCACCAAGCGCGAAGCAACACCTTCTTCTAAGTTACAAAATGCGTTGGAATTTGAAGAGACCAATGAACTACCCGCAACGATGATCTACCGTGACATTCAACAACTTTTAGAAACACTTGAACAAGTCGATGCAACGGTCTTTCAAAACGCTGCCCAAGCAATCATTGAAAAAGAACGTATTTTTATTTTTAGCAAAGGAGTGGCGCAATCTTTGGGGCATTTATTAGAATTTCGTTTACGCCGATTTGGCATTCAAATCCAAAATATCAACCAAAGCGGCTCTGAGATTTTCGAAACACTTCACGCCTTAAAAAAAACGGACCTCGTGATACTCTTTTGTTTTAGTAAGACACCAAGAGAAACACAAGTCGTGTTTGATTATGCCAAAAAAAATGGGATTGAGACCATTTGCTTCACCGATCGCCTACACCCGCAAATGCAACAAATCGCCACCTACCCTTTTTATATTTCTAGAGGTAACTCAAATGAATACCATTCATTGACGAGTACGATTTCGTTTATCGATGCGCTAATCGTCGCCGTCCATCGCCTAGCCCCTCCGTCGTATCACGAACAATTAGAAAAAATCCATCAGCTAAAAGAAAGCTATAAAAAAGAGATTCCTCGCTAGGCAAGGAATCTCTTTTTTATTCAATGATTAACGGAGTATCATAACTCCCACCTTGTTTTTGTAATAGTTTCAACGCTTTTTTCAAAAGATTGGCACCTTCGATTTTCTCTTTGATTGCCGGATTCACGTATAGTTCATAATTTCCAGCAGCTAATTCTTGGCGAAATTCGGCAATTGTTGAAAACTCTTTTTCAAACTCATTATAAACCGAACCAAACTGCAAGTATTGATGCGTATCACTCCCTGCTAAGACCGGACGTTCGTAATGTTTGGCAATCTTGACAATTTTATCATAGTTTTCAAGACCCATCAGACCAGTATCTTTCCCATTCAAATCAAAAAAGTCATAATGTGCAATTAAATAATCTGGCAAATCTAAGTTATGCATCCCTTTACGGTAGACATGCGCTGCCCCAAAAATCACATCATATTTTTTGATCATTGGAAATAAAATTTCTGCTGGTAAAAAGTCTTTTTCTGTACTAATTGAAAGAATTTCTTTTCTTAAAGCAATAATTGACTCGTAGTTTCCAATCACCAAGTTATGCCCAACCTCTTTAATATCCACTTCTAAACCAGGAAAGACACGAACCCCTTCCACTAGAAACGAATCACCATCAGCCTCGTAGTTATCACGAATAAATTGATAAATCTTCTCGAATTCTTGTGTATTAAAATGTTCCGTTAAGCATAACGCATCTAAGCCACGCTTTTTGGCTTCTTTATAAATGTTGGCCGTGTAAGACTCTGAAAATGGCAAATATTTTGCTAATTTGCCGTGTGTATGTGTATCGATTAACAATAGAAAAACTCCTTTTAGATTAAATTTGTTAAAACAATGGCTGCCACAAAATAAATGAAAGAAACTCCTAAAAATAAAACATCTCGACCTTGGAAGGACAAGTCTTTCAATTTCATCTGGCGAACTTTTTTATTTCCTAACGCTTCATGAAACCCTTTGATTTCTAAAACTTCCACCGTTGTCCGACTTCTTTTGGCCATATTTAGCATCAAGGGATAAAAAGCTTTCATCATGATTTTTAGTTGATAAACCAGGTTGTACCACTTTCCGAGCACACCTTTTGAAGATGGTCGAATCCCCCGAATTTTATAGGATAAGAGAATCGACTGATATTCCTCCATTAAAATTGGTAAAATCCGATATGAAAAAGAAATACTAAAGGCGAACTTTTCCGAAACCCCGATTGACATTAAACCGTTCGCTAATTTATCTGGATCCATCCCAGCAAAAGCACAAATTGCGGCTAATGAGACCACGGCAATTTTTACGGTCAGCTTGAGTAGCGGAAGCACACTTGATGAATCACCACTAAAAAAGAGGGAGAAGAGAAATAAATAGCCTGTCTGGGAAAAAATTCCCAAACAAAAAACAATTAAGACTAACGGAACAGTATTGGATAATTTGGTTACTCCGGCCACAAAGATAAAGAGCGCCGCTAGTACAACAGGATCTGAGATAAACCAGGGAATAATCCCATATGTCAGATACCAAATGAACATCGTCCGCGGATCTAAACGAGCAATCAACGTTTCATTATTCCCATAAGCATTTTTTAAAACTTGGCCTTTGATCAAATCCAGATTGATTTTAGCTAATAGCTTACTTTCTTCCACTTACTTCCCCCATTTCCAAACGTTGGACAAATTCGGCCAGACTATAACCTAAATCACGTTTTACATGTTGCCCCAGCTCAATTATCTCAGGAACTTGTACCCCAGCTTTTTTGAGCAATTTGGTATCTGCAAAAATCGTTTCGCGACTTCCATCACCAATAATTTCTCCGTTATGCATTACGACAATCCGGCTAGCCCATTCAGCGACCAATTGCATGTCATGAGTGGCAATCAGAACGGTTTCAATCGAGTTAGACAATTCCTTTAACGTCGAAGTAATTCGTTTTCTAGTGGCCAAATCAAGACTAGCCGTTGGTTCATCTAAGAGCAAACATTTTGGTGACAATGAGATACCAACCGCTAGTGATGCTCGCCGCATTTGCCCGCCACTTAAAAGACGACCATCACGGTGACGCAAAGCTGTCAAATCAAATTGTTCTAATAACTCTTCCGTGCGTTGTTGGAAATCTTTTTGACCACGTGCCTTTAGCGAAAATGCAATATCTTTTTCAATCGAATCTTCAATGAACATATTTTCTGCATTTTGATAAACATAACCCAGAATGTCCGAAATGGCTTCCGGGTTCATCTGAATGATATCTTTTTGAGCAATTTTAATGCACCCGCTTGTCGGTTTTATCAAACCGATGAGTAATTTCATCAAACTTGATTTCCCAGCACCATTGTTTCCGATAATTGCTACTTTTTCCCCCTGATAAATTGTTAAATTCAAATCATTCATCACACTTTTCGGCTTTTCATTAATACGCGCATATTCCACCATAAGATTGCTCATTTCGATAAAAGGTTCGTCCACTTCATCGCGCTTTGGTATCTCTAACTGAGGCGTGACTAGATATTTTTCATTTTCTCGCATAAATGCGATTGCTTGTTCCATATTTGTAGGTAAAATCTTATTATTACTGTATCCACGTTGAATCATTTCATGAGCGAGCATCGTAACTTGAGGTGGATAAACACCGCCCTGCATTAGTTCCTCGACGTTTTGGAGTGCCTCGTCAACTGGTAAAAACCAGCCGATATTCCGATTTTTCAAAAAGAGAACATGATCACAATATTTGCCAATAAATTCTGCATTATGTTCAATCACAATAATCGTCTTGCCTAATTCTTGGTTTAAGTAACGTAAATTCTCATAGATTTTCTGCGCATGAAGCGGATCAAGTTGAGCAATCGGTTCATCTAAAACAATTGTATCCGGAGACATTACAATCACGCCAGCCAAAGCAAGTAAGTGTTTTTGCCCCCCTGATAATTGCCACACAAACTCATCTGCCAAATGAGCCAAATCCAAAGTCGCTAAAACTTCCATCGTGATTTGTAAATAATTCTCCTGACCTTCATTGAGTAAGCCATACGAAGCATCATCTAAAACACGTGGTCGAATGATTTGGTTTTCAAAATCTTGATAGACATAGCCTACGTGATGAGCCAATTGAGCCGGCGAATGCTTTTTGATGCTCTGACCATCGATTAAGATGTCCCCGCGAAAATTGCCGTCCATAAAATGGGGAATAATCCCATTTAGCAATTTACAAAACGTCGATTTCCCGGCACCATTGTCACCAACAACAGCGACAAATGAACCAGTTGGGATGGATACCGAAACATCTTCTAAAATGGCTGCTTCGGTATCTGAATAAGCAAAGCTCACATTTTTCAGCTCGATCATACTACCCGACTTCCTCCTGACGGTCATTGCTTTTGACTTTAATTCCAATCAATACCAATACAAACAAGAGGGCACCTACACCAATCGCACTCACAAAAGCCAGCGGCGATTCCGCCCACGAAGCTTCAAACTCAAATCCACTAAAGCCGGCTTTGCTTAAAATAGAAGAACTAGCTGCTACAACAAATAATAAAATACTTAGCAATACAAATTTCACATTCAGACTATCTTTAACCAATGGGCGTAAATCTGTAGTCCGCTTTTTTAGGCCTAACAATGGTTCAATTTTCCCATACAGTCGTGGAACTAAATAAAGCGTTGGTAACATACAAAACAAAATTCCGGAAAATAAAATATCATTGACCGCTGAAAAACCTTCAGTGAAAAAGACGGAGTTTGGTAAACCTGGAACTGATTCAAACCCTTCAACTGCTAAAACAACCTTTAACATATCGACGATTGCAGCCAAAATTTGATGTAGCGCGATACCGGTGATTGATGCAAAGGCGACTTGTTTTTTGCTTAACGGATTTCGGACCAGCATCCCAGCAACATAAATCCCTAACGAAAATAAGAGGAATTTTTCAACTTCACCAATCCCACCAAATTGACCTAACATAATTTCACTAAAAATGACTTCGCCAGTGGCTGCGCCGATTGCCGCTGATAGTGGATCGAATAAGATGGCTAAGGTTAATGGCATAAAAGCTAAATACTCTACGGAAAGTTCAATTACCCCTAAGTTGATTGATGGAATCAACTCTGTAAATAATGTTGCTACACCATATAAAGACATTGACAATACAAAAACAATCATTTTTTTAGACTGACTTAGTTGATACACTTCTTTTGTTTGAGACATTTTGTAACCTCCTTTATTTATATCCCTATCATACGAACCCTTTGTAAACTTTCAATCCTCTTTTCTGTAAAAACGATGTAAAATTTTCATTCTACGAAACAAGAAAATTTATTTTCATATTTTTCTTATTTCGCAGAATTTAGCAAAAAAAAATAGGCAGAACATCGGAATGTCCTACCTACTTTTATGATTATTTATTTAATGATGCACCGATAAACGCTTTGAATAAGCTTTGCGGACGATTTGGACGAGAAATCAACTCTGGATGGAATTGGCAGGCCACAAAGAATTTTTTCTCCGGTAATTCAACGATTTCAACCAAGCGATTATCTGGTGAAACCCCTGAGAAAACCAAACCATGGTCTTCAAATAATTGACGGTATTTATTATTGAACTCATAACGATGACGGTGACGCTCTTGAACCACTTTCGCTTCATTATAAGCAGTTGCTGTTTTTGAACCTTTTTTCAATTTACATGGGTACAACCCTAAACGTAATGTCCCACCTAAATTTTCAACTTTTTCTTGATCAGCCATTAAATCGATGATGTTGTGCTTCACATCAGGATGATTTTCAGCGGTATGCGCATCTTCTAAACCAACGACAT
>JBKEDL010000022.1:0-38211 GCA_047975385.1 Enterococcus sp.
TCTTCAACCGTCCCAAAGTTTTCTTGAATCGTTAAGAAATCAGCAATCATTTGGGTTGGGTGCCATTCATCCGTTAAGCCGTTCCAAACGGGCACGCCGGAAAATTCCGCTAGTTCTTCCACCATTTTTTGACTGAACCCACGAAACTCAATCCCATCAAACATGCGGCCCAAAACTTTGGCCGTATCTTCTGTCGATTCTTTTTTCCCTAATTGAATATCATTGGCTCCTAGATACTCTGGGTGCGCCCCTAAATCAACAGTTGCGGTTGTAAAAGCGGCCCGAGTTCGAGTCGAAGTTTTTTCAAATAAAAGGGCAATATTTTTTCCTTCAAGGTAGCGATGAGGAATCCCACGTTTTTTCAAATCTTTGAGATGTTCTGAAAAATCAACTAAATATTGTAATTCAGCTCGTGTAAAATCTTTTTCTGCTAATAAACTTCTACCTTGAAATACTGATTCTTTCATAATTCGTTCTCTCCTTTAGGTTGTCTATACTTTTTTGGGAAAATCTAGCCACAATCGTGCTGGTAAGTGTCGGTTATTATTTTTTCAAATCTTGACGAACAAGTGGTTGGCTCATGCAACGTGGGCCCCCACGACCGCGAGATAATTCACTTGAATGAATTTCTAACACTTTAATCCCGTAGCTTCTTAAAATTTCATTAGAAACATAATTCCGATTATAAGTCACTACCACGCCAGGTGCAATCGCTAATGTGTTGGAACCATCATTCCATTGTTCGCGCGGTGCCACGACTTCATCACCATTTCCGGTTGGAATTAACACTAAATCCTCTAAATGAAGGACGTCTTTTAGGGTACCATGTAAGTCAGTACTATGAGAAATCGAAACACCATCGCCATCAGCTTCTAATGTAAAGACATTAATCAACCCATGATCATCTTGAATTTCTGGATGAATGGTGAATTTATCGTAATCAACCATCGTAAAGACGGTATCTAGGTGCATCATCGCCCGGTTATTAGGAATTTGAATCGCTAAGACTTTTTTGAAGCTCGCATTTTTCTTGAAGATGCTGCGGGCAATTTTTTCAATACTCAACGCGCTCGTGCGTTGAGAAATCCCAATTGCCAACACTTCATCACTTAAAACGAGTTCATCGCCGCCTTCGATATGACCCTCTTCGTCACGATCTAACCAAACATCAACCCCTTGATTTGCAAATCTTGGGTGATGATTCAAAATGTACGTCGTAAACATCGATTCCCGACGACGGGCTTCAAAACACATTTTATTAATTGACATCCCATTCCCAATTGATGCGGACGGGTCACGCGTAAAGTAGAGATTAGGCATTGGATCCATGTAGAATGGATAGTTATCATTTTGTGATAAGTCTAATAAGGTCCGTGCTTTCACATCAATTTCTTTGGTGCGCACACCAGCCATGATTTTGTTGACCATCTCTTGGGTTTCCATTGATAAAAGATATTCGTGCAGACCTTGACGAACTGCTGGTGAATGAATCCGTGACTCATCAAGCATTCGTGTTAAGAACTCTTCTTTCACATTACCGGCATCAATCGCTTCAGCCGCTAATTTTTCTAAATATAAGGTTTCCGTTCCATTGTCTTGGAGTACTTTGGCAAATTCATCATGTTCTTCTTGAGCATATTTCAGATACGGAATGTCATCAAACAACAAACGATCCATGATATCTGGTGTTAAGTTTTCAACTTCTTGAGCTGGTCTTTTTAATAAGACAGTGTCTAACTTGCCAATTTCTGAAAAAACGTGAATAGGTTTATCCATTTTTATTTCCCCCTCGGTCTTGATTACGGTCTTAGCATACCGCGTTAAAGAAAACCCTTACAAAAAAATCCGGCGTTTAAAAAGCGAAGGATTTCACACAGATGTAAGCGTTATTTATAATTACACAAAAGCATGCGCAAACTCGCGGAATATCCATGTTTTTTATGCAAAAAATAAGTAAAAAAAATATTTATTCTTTTCAAAAAAGTTATTTAAATATTAGATTTTTCTCATTTAAACAACAATGTTAGCGTTTACTTCTTTGTGTTACACTATATATATACAATTTTTTTTATGCAAAACAAACTATTATACATTTGTTTTAAAATAATGAATAATAACGACATTTTAGTGAATCCGCTTTATTTATCTACTGAAAAACAGGTGAAATTAGGGAAATTCCCCTTTACAAATTGCATAAAAAAAGCCACAATGAACCTAACGGATGATTATGAAAAGTGGGGAGATTTTATGAATCCTAGTAAACGACAACCGACATTTAATCAGTTTCGGTATGAACCAGAATTTGAACAATTAACCAACACAGAATTTGCTTTACTAAAAGCCAATATCTTACATCGAACTTACAAAAAAGGGCAGATGCTCTTTTATGAAGGCGATCCTAGAGAACGATTTTATTTTGTAACCAGTGGCTTGGTTCGTTTGGAAAGTTATGATGAAAGCGCTACGTATTACTACTATGACTACATCGCACACAATCGACTTTTTCCAACGGCTGGCCTCTTTCAAGCCACAAGTTATCAACATAGCGCTCAAGCGATGACCGATGTTGAAACGTTTTACCTGTCGGTGCCTTTATTTGAACAAGTTTGTCAAAACAATCCGAATCAATTGGTCTATCTAATAAAAAAACTTAACAAAATCATCGCCGCGCATCAACTCCGCTTACAAACCGGGCTAACGTCTAACGCCCATGACCGTGTGGAACAAAACCTCTATATCTTAAAACAAGAGCTTGGTGAAAAAGAAGACAAAGCGAAAATTACCATCCCATTTCCAATCACCTTAAAAGAGTTAGCGGCCAATAGCGGCACGACGCGAGAAACCGCGGGACAAGTGATTAAAAAATTGAAATTAGACGGCCATTTAAATTATGACAAGAAGATTTTTACCTTCTTTGAGTGAAAAAAACGCGAAAGCCCTGTTCATTACGGGAACTTTCGCGTTTTTTTTAAAAAGTTAAGCTCGGTTTTGCATTTAAGGACCAATCCGCCAAGTGTTGTTTTTGCCATTCAACATGAGCAGCTGCACCGATCATCGCGGCATTGTCGCCACACAAACGTAATGGTGGAATCACCACACGTAACTCAGGTAAGATCGCTGGCAGTTCTTTGGCGAAAGCTTCTCTGAGTCCTTGATTGGCAGCCACGCCACCGGCCACAATTAATTGTTTCACCGGATATTGTTGACACGCGCGAATCGTCTTACTGACTAAGACTTCAATGACACTCGCTTGAAAGCTAGCGGCTAAATCAACGTTAGATAACGTTTCATTTTTTTGTTTGGCATTATGGACATAGTTAATAAACGCACTTTTGACCCCACTAAAGCTAAAATCAAAGTTCTCTTCATGAATCATCGGCCGCGGAAATTGATAGGTATCCTGACCGAGATGGGCTAACCGGTCAATTTCTTTGCCGCTTGGATAAGGTAACCCTAAGACACGTCCGACCTTATCATAGGCTTCACCCGCAGCATCATCACGGGTTTCCCCAATAATTTCAAACGAACCATCTGCGACCATATACACCAACTCAGTATGGCCACCACTCACTAATAACGCCATTAACGGAAATTCCAATGGTTGCTCAAAGCAGGCGGCATAGATATGCCCTGCCATATGATTGACTGGAATTAAGGGCAACTGATGCGCCCAAGCAAACGCTTTGGCCGCCGAAAGCCCAATCAGTAGCGCGCCGACTAAGCCTGGTCCATACGTTACCGCGACCGCACTTAAATCTGCGATGGCTACCTGCGCTTCTTCTAAGGCTTCATCAATACACAGGGTGATTTGCTCGACATGATGGCGACTTGCAACTTCAGGTACCACCCCACCAAAACGTTGATGACTCTTAATTTGGGAGGCCACAATATTACTTACTATTTCTTGGCCATCGCGAATCACTGCCACACTGGTCTCATCACAGCTACTTTCGATGGCTAAAATCAATTCTGTTTTCACGAAACAGTTCCTACTTTCTTTAACATGATCAACGCATCTTCAACTGGATGCTGATAATAATTCACCCGGCGACTAATAATTTCAAATTCACGCCGCAGATAAAGATTTTGCGCCTGCAAATTCGAGACGCGAACTTCTAACAAAAGTTGTTCGACTTCAGGTGCCAAGGTTTGTTCTAGATGACTCAACAAGCGCTTGCCTAGCCCTTGTTTTTGTTGCGTTTTAGCCACGACTAAATTGGTAATTTCAAGCTCTTCAAAAAGTTGCTGAAATCCTAGATACCCTACCATTTGTTGGTTTTCATCTAACAATATCAAATAATGACTATACGGATTGTATAAATCATCCAAAAACTGCGCGACGGTCCATGGTGCTTGAAATTGATAGGCGCGCTCAGCCAAATCAAACAGCTGTTGGGCAAATACTGATTGCTCACAAAAAGCGCTCGAATAGGTTATGATATTAGTCTTCAAGATACTTCACCATATCCAACGCATCTTCATTGGTTGCATCGTAATAGCCGCGCTTGATTGCTTTGGAGACGAAACCTTGGTTACGGTACAAGCGCTGAGCATCAATGTTGCCTAAGCGCACTTCTAACGACAAGGTCAAACAATCATTTTTTTGGGCGTAGGCAATCATTTGGGCGACCAAATAATTACCAATCCCACGACCTTGAACATTCGGTACCACGGCTAAATTGGTAATATGAGCGTCATTACCGATAATCCGACAGCCAATAAAGGCTAAAATGGCGCCCTCTTGTTCTACACATAAATACAAATGTTTAATGGGTGACAATAATTCAGATAAAAAGGCCGAGCGAGTCCAAGGGATATTGTCGCCATAGACCAGTCGCTCCACTTCCAATAAGCGTTTGACATCTTCGGCCAAGACTTCACGGATGACGAAAACATCCTCCCCAAAGCGTTCCACTCGTCTAGGAAAGATGACTTTACGTTTAAAAAACCATTTGTTGAAAGGCTTAAATTTTCTCAACATATGCTTCCCCAGTCTCTTGATTATCTGCTAACCATTTTTCTTCAGCCTCGACTTTTTTCAAATAATGCGGTAAAAAGCGATGAACATCCACCACACTTGGTATGTTTTGAGCCAATTGCGCCAACGTGAAGCCGTTGGGATAATTCAAAACTTCCACCTGATTGATTTGAGCCTGCGGGCAAAGTTCATGGATCTCGTCTTGAAAATTGGCGACACTTTCGCCCACAAACAAAACATTGGCGGGTAATTGGGCAGCTAAATCAGCAAACGCGATATGCTGATCGGATAACACATTGATTAACTGATTGTCTTGCCACACGTACGCACCCGCATAGACGTTTTTACGGCGGGCATCAAAAAGCGGCACAATCCAAGACTCAGCATGTACCATATTGGCTGCGACGATTGCTAAACTCGAAATCCCAACGAGTTCAATCCCCAACGTTTGGGCTAAGGTTTTGGCCGTTGTCACCCCGATTCTTAGTCCCGTATATGAACCAGGCCCTTGGGCAACTACGATTTTTTCTAAGTCACTCGGTTGCCAGTGAACACTTTTCATCAACTGATCGATGGCTGGCATTAACGTTAGGCTATGATTTTTATTAACCGTTGTTTGCATTTGACCGATTAGACGACCATTTTCTGACAAACCAAGGGCTAACGTTTGATTTGATGTATCGATTGCTAATATTTTCATTGGAATTCTCCTCCCAAACTCTTTAATATTTTACCATAAAACCGTTCAGGATAAAGGTTGGAATCACTTTTATTAATAAAAATTGAATGGATGTTAACGACAAATAGCCAACCAGTACAATTACCTAGTTGGCCAAACTTTCACAAGTACACTTTGGTTTGATTCATTAACTGTTTTTTGCGCAACAAACTGACTTTATGTTTTTGACGAAAAACCGTGTACCCTTTTTTACGAATCACAGCTAAAATTTCGCGATAAATAAACAATGCACTCAGTAACGCTTGTCTAGCATTGGGTTCAATTAGTGGCATCATCGTGAGACTCTCTTCATATAAGGCTTCACCACGTTGGGCAAGCTCCTCCCACAAAGCGATAAACTCCGGTGTAATGGCTTGGTTTTGCAAAGTCTCTTGAGTCACACCGTATTTCGTCATCAATTCTTGCGGCAAATAAATTCGCGCATTTTGATAATCTTCACCAATATCACGCAAAATATTGGTAATTTGCATCGCTTCGCCTAATTGTTTGGCTGGCAATTGAATTGCATGCGCTCGCGTAGACAAGATAGGCAACAACATCAAACCAACGCTCCCCGCGACATAATAGGCATATTCAGCTAACTCCGCAATCGTTTCGGGTTGTTCGAAAGTTAAATCCTTTGCTTGCCCCTGTAACATGTCATGAAACGGTTGGATGTCCATTTCAAATTCGGCAAAAACAGTCGCTAACGCCCGCCACATTGGTTGATCCGGAATCTGACCGCATTCAAATTGACTTAATTCTTGATGCAAACGGGTCAATTTTTGTCCATCTTGTTCATTGTCCACCAAGTCGTCAGCCAGACGACAAAACGCATACACCGCATAAATCGCTTGCGCTCGTTGGGGTTCTAATTGGGAAAACGCAACGTAAAATGATTTCGAATGTTTTTTGATAATCGCTTCACAATACTCAAAATCAGCTTGAGTTGCTTTAGGGGTTTCCTTATTTTTGGTGGTCATCTCTTAACAACTCCTCTACTGCTAGTTTAGCACTTTGCATCACAATTGGCACACCGGCTCCAGGATGCGTACTGCTGCCGCAAAAATAAAGATTTTCTGCATAGGGGAACTTGTTATGCGGGCGATAGTAATTACTTTGGGCTAAAGTTGGTTTCAACCCAAATGTCGCGCCATGATACGCATTAAATTCCTTGGCAAATCGCTCTGGGGTAAAGCAAGTTTCAAAAACAATGTGTTCATTGAGATCTGAAAAGACCGAATTGGCTTGTATTTTGGCAATCACCAAATCACGATACTCCTGAATTGTCGCATCCGACCAATCCGCAAATTTAGTCAATTCTGGCACAGGGACTAAAATATAAATCCCCTCTTGATTGGCCGGCGCTAATGACTCATCAACTAACCCTGGACGATAAATATAATAAGAAAAATCGGTCGCCAGTTCCCCTTTCGTAAACAAGGCATCGACATTGGCTTTAAAATCATCGGCAAAATAAATATTATGAACATTGGTAGGTGGATATTTTTGATCTAACCCTAGATATAATACGAAACACGAACAGGAATATTCCCAGCGTTCAATTTTTTGATTGGTATATTTCCCACGATTTTGTTCTTTCACCAAGGACTTCATCGCATAAGGAAAGTCCGCCGCACAAACAACCTTATCAAACGTTTGCGCTTGTCCCAAAATCTTTACGCCCGTTGCAGCCCGTTGTTCAATAACGATTTCTTCAATCGCCGTGTCATAACAACTCCGTCCGCCCAGTTCTGCAAATAAAGTGGCTAACGAACGAGCTAGCGTATACATCCCACCTTGCAAATAATGGACCCCATAAAACAATTCAATCATCGGAATTAACGTATAGAGTGACGGACCTTGATACGGTGATACTCCGATATACAAGGTTTGAAACGCCAAGGAATTGCGCAAGCGTTCATCTTTCACGAATTTTTTAATTGCCGAATACGCATTACTAAAGGTTCTTAACTGCAACCCCGCGAGTAGGGATTGGGGATTATAAAAATCCCAGGGGTGACGAAAAGACTTGGTAATAAAATGTTTTTTCGCAATTAAATATCGTCGATAAATATCAGCTAAAAAAGCCATATAGCCTTGGGCATCTTCTGGTGAAATCTTTTCCAATTCTTTGGTTAATTCAACTAAATCGTTCGAAAATGCTAAGACTTCCCCTTGTGGAAAATTTAGCGTCAACATCGGATCCACCCGTTGCATCGGCAGATAGGCGGCAGGATCTTTTTGACAAAAGGTAAAGATTTCACGATAAACTTCTGGCATCATGACAATTGTTGGTCCCACGTCGAAAGTGAAACCGGCTTGTCGAATTTGGTTCATTTTCCCACCTGGGATGCCCCCTTTTTCAAATAGCGTGACCTGATACCCTAAATACTGTAAGCGAACGGCGGCTGTGAGCCCCGCGACACCGGCACCAATGACGGCAACTGTTTTCATGAAATCCCTCCTCATCCCTTCCATTTTAACAAAACAAGAGCTCGCTAACCAATATTATGAGTGAATTGCGACTAATCGCAAATAAAATAACACAAACGCCTCAAAGGCTGACCCTTGAGACGTTTGTGTTGATTATTGGGAAGATGCTCTTAAAATGAGCTTGGTCCCAACGGTAATTTTTTTGGCTACCGGTGGCACTTCTTTGGTGAGGGTTAATAAATTCTCAACCGCTAATTCTCCCATCCATTCAGTCGGAACAAAAACCGTTGACAGAGCGGGAGTGACGTACTTCGCGACACTGACATCATTAAAACCAATCACCGAAACCTCTTCTGGAATCGCGATTTGCGCTTCTTGTAAGGCACGCATCGCGCCAATCGCTAAAGCGTCACTTGAAGCAAAGATTGCTTGAGGCAAGGTTTCATTATTGGCGATTAATTGCTTCATTCCTTGATAACCACCCTCAACCGAAAACTCTTGGCTTGTCTGTAGGGACTCTTGATAAAGATTGTGTTTCGTTAATATTTTCTGAAAGGCTTTTAAACGCGGATCGATAATTGCTTGTTTACTCTCTTTGGTAAACTCGATCCCTGAAATAATCCCAATTTGTTGCATCTTTTGGTCTAGCAAATGGTTAATCGCTTGATTGACTGCTTGGTTAAAATCGACAACAATCGAATCAATGCCGTCTTTCACGCCATCACTATCCACTAAAACGATTGGTTGCTCCAAAGATTTAAGCGTTGTTAATTGCTCGGTATCAAATTTTCCAATAGCAATCACACCGTCGCTTTGCAAATTAGAAAATTGCCCTAGTGGTTCTTTGACTAAGCGAATGTTTAATTCTTCCGCTTTTTTTTCAATGCCTAAACGAATCGCCAAATAATAAAGGTCAGCTAATTCTTCGGCCTCCACCCATTGAACGAGACGAAAGACTTGTTGTTCGTTTTGATTTTTCTTTTTATATTTCGTATAGTTTAAGGCTTCTGCCGTCGCAAAAATTTTGCGCTTGGTTTCTTGACCGACTGATAACCCCTCATCATAATTCAATACGCGCGAAACCGTCGCCGGCGAAACCCCCGCTTTTTGAGCGATGTCTTTAATTGTGGCCATTTGGTTTCCTCCAGCACTCTATAATTTGCGCAAAAAACGTTCAAACGCTTGTTGGCCTGAAGGGGTCGCTTCAAAAGCACTAACAGCTGCTAAGCGCTCAACAAAAGACGTTGGTAAACGAGGGCTACCGAGAATCTCGCTTAATGCCACAGGTTTATTGCGCGCCTCAAATACTGGTTGCTTTTGCATTAGTTTGTTGAACTTGGCCGCACTTTGCGCATGTTGTAAAACGAGCTCCACCACAAATTGACCTTGGCTCAAATGTGCCAATAACACCAGATCTGGTTGCTTGGCTAGCTCACCTTCTTTATTTTCAGCCTGCCAAGCAGCACGAATCCATTCAACGGCTAAAACTAAACGTTCTTTATCAGCTGATTGTAAGCGAATCACCGAAAGTGGCGAATCAACAATACCGGCAGTTATTTCTGGAAACATCGCTAACGGAAAACTTTGCTTCACGGCTGCTTTGATTAACGGTACCTCCGTTGGCCCTGTTTGATAATGCGCGTGTTGACTCTGACTAGGCAAACTAACGAAGTAATGAGGAAAGACCTCAACAATTCGGAACAAGCGTTGCAAGGCAGATCTAGTTAACGCTTGTGGCTGATGATCTTCGGCGGTGATTACCCCTTGTTCGCTATACACCGGATTGGTGGCATAGCGAAAGGCCCAACTCTGATTATCAAGATTCATGCGAATGAAACGCTGATTACTGCGAGCTCGCCCCTCAATAATCCCCGCATAGCCTTCACTAGCCAAACAAAAGGCACATGGTTGCTGCGCATTATCAACGGTTGCATTAAGCGCGCCTGGTTGCTTTGAAGCTTGAATGGCCCCATTATTTTGACAAAGCGTGAAAAAATATGCCGTCGCTTCTTGTGGCGAATGATCATAGTGTTTGGCAAACAACGCATTCACAACCGATGGCGGTGGGGTTAAGAAATCCATTAATTTGGCCGCTAAAATTGCTTGTTGCTCATCATTTTGAACGATGTTATTTTTTTTAGCTTGGGCTAATAAAAGCTGTTGAATTTCTGATGCAGTTTGTGTTGGCAACGTCAACGAAACCTCAGCTAAGGTCGTTTCCCCGATTAAATCAAGGAGTTGATTTTGCACATAAATGCGATCCAAATCCATATATCCCCCGGCTTGAATCGCAAGGGTCGTAAAGTCAAAAATCGCTTGACTAAAAGACATCCAATTCCTCCTAGTCGTCATACCCATTGGGACGAGCGACATGCCAGTTCCAAGCAGTTTGAATAATCGCTTCGATTTCCGTGTAACGTGGTTGCCACCCTAAAACCGACTTCGCTTTTTCACTCGCTGCAATTAATGTCCCCGGATCTCCTGCACGACGTGGCGCGACTTTGGCAGGAATTTCTTTACCAGTTACGCGACGAGCAGCTTCCAGCATTTCTTTGACTGAATAGCCACTGTTGCTGCCTAGATTAAAGACATTGCTTTCATTGCCAGCTTTTAAGTATTCTAAAGCTAAGATATGCGCACTAATCAAGTCTTCTACTTGGACATAATCACGGATACAAGTGCCATCTGGCGTATCATAGTCATCACCAAAGATTGATAATTCTTTTCTTTGACCCAGTGCTACCTGTAAGATAATCGGCACTAAATGCGTCTCTGGGGTATGGTCTTCTCCGATTGACGCATCTTCTTTGGCACCAGCGACGTTAAAATAACGTAATGCGACATATTTCATGCCATATGCCTCATCACACCACTTCATCATTTTTTCCATCATTAATTTTGATTCGCCATACGGGTTTTTCGGATTGGTTGGAGTCGTTTCTTTAATCGGCACTTCTTCAGGTTCCCCGTACGTTGCTGCGGTTGAAGAAAAGACAATGTTTTTCACTTGGTGAGCTTCCATCACTTCTAATAAGACTTGCATCCCATAGACGTTGTTATTGAAGTATTTCAACGGATTTTCAACCGATTCACCAACCAGAGAACTGGCTGCGAAATGAATCACGCCTTCAATGCTTTCTTTTTCAAAAACATTGCTTAAAAAAGTTTTATCGCGGACATCACCTTGGTAAAACGTCGCACTTGGATGAATCGCCTCTTTATGTCCAGTTAATAAATTATCAACCACGACCACCTCATACCCTTGATTGATTAATTGATCGACCGCGTGTGAACCGATATAACCGGCACCGCCTAAAACTAAAATTGACATCTTATTTCCTCCATTATTCATATTGATTACCAATTAATTACTTACTATTACGCTCGAAAGTTCTGACAATAATGAACTTTCCAGTAAATCCAGTATAAAAGATTTAGTAAATCTTTTCAATCAACCTTTTCATGTCTTTTGCTTTTCATTTTGAGCACTTTCGTTCATAATGAAACTAGTAACTATCAAGATTGGGAGTGATTTAGTATGAAGAAATTTGTCTCTGGTGTATTGGTCGGGACTTTAGCAACCGTTGCCGCTGCGGCTGGGTTTGTAACCGCGGTCAAAAAACAAGTAATTGATCCAATTGATGAAAAAGAAGCCATGATCGAAGAAAATCGTAAAAAAGCACGTCGTAAAAGCCGCGCACGTTAAACAAAAAAAGCTAGGACCGCGGTCCTAGCTTTTTTGTTTACTATTATAAGGGATTTTTGACTTTGGTTTTACCCGTCCACCCTTGATAGCCACCTTTTAGCATATAAAGCTCTTTGTAGCCTTGTTTTTTCAATTTAATGGCCGCACGAATACTCAAGGTTCTTTTTTGGTCGTATAAATACACCGGTTGATCTTTACGGATACTAGCAATCGAATTGGCTAGGACAGAATAAGGGATATTGCGCGCACCTAAAATATGGCCGCCATCAAAATCCGCTTTTTCCCGAACATCAATCACTTGTGCTTTACGCATGTTTTCTTTAAATTCTTCTTCTGTCAAAATCTTAACTGAACGTTTGGTTTGAATGCGTAAATACGCTTCATTTAGTAACAACGCCAATAAGATTGAAAATAAAATTGTGTTAAGCCAAACTAAAAACGACATCGTATCTTACCCTTCTATTTTACAAACTGTAAGGCTAATGAGCCAGCACCAATCACACCGGCACCATTACCAAGTTCTGCTAATTTAATTTTTGTACTATTACGAACTTGTGGGAACGTAAATTCTTCAAAGTAGGTTTCAACCCGGCTACGTAAAAATTCACCGGCTGCAGAGACACCACCACCAATGACAATACTTGATGGGTTTAAAGTATTCCCTAAATTACCACAAGCTAGCCCTAAGTAGAAGCAGACTTTATCAACCACGATTAACGCTAAGGCATCGTCGGCTTGCGCTAAATCAAAGATGTCTTTGGAAGACACGTCTTGCCCATCATCCAAACGCTGTTTTAAAACAGATTCGCCGGCAAATTCTTCAGCCAAACGGCGACCTAAACGGACAACGCCTGTGGCACTTGAAACCGTTTCTAAACAACCACGTTTGCCACATGTACATTCAAAGCCTGTTGGATCAACCGTAATATGGCCAACTTCACCACCACAACCGGCAACGCCATGAATTAAATTGCCATCAGCGATGATACCACCACCAACACCAGTTCCTAATGTAATTAAGATGACATCCGGCTCGTTGCCACCTGCACCTTTCCATTGCTCACCTAAAGCTGCAACATTGGCGTCATTGTCTAAAGCAAAAGCAATCCCTGTTCCCGCTTCAATTTGTTCACGAATTGGTTGGACCGTTGTCCAGTTTAGATTATAAGCGCCAACAACTGTTCCGGCTGCTTGATCAACACTTCCCGGAGTTCCAAGGCCAATACCGACGAAATCTGCGGCTTGCATGCCAAATAATTCTAAATGATGATTCACAGATTCAATAATATCTGGAACAATGTGCGAACCGTCATCAAGAATATTGGTTTCAATACTCCATTTTTGTTGTACATCACCTTCTGTAGTCATAATTGCAAATTTTACCGTTGTGCCACCTAAGTCGATGCCAATAATTTTTTTATCCATCATATTATCCTTCCTCTCGGCCTTCTTCAATACGGTGCTCTCTTTTTAAGATACGCCAAGCTGTTAGATACGTCTCTTGCTCAATTAGCCGGCCGTCGTAAAGATTTTTTAATTCAAGCATCATCAGTTCGATATCATAAAGACGTTTGCCGACATAGATATAGATTCCAAATTGTTTGAATAATTGTTGCACGTCATATAAAGATTCCATTTGTACACTTCCTCAACTATTATAAAAGAAAATCGTATTTATTTAAACCGTATACGATAGAAATTATCAAAAGAAACACAAAAATCATCCCCGAAATCACTCGAGTATGCAGATTGAACTTCCCGTGATTGTTCGGTAAAGCCAAAATATTCCCAAGTAATAACCCACCTAGTAATCCACCAATGTGTCCCCACATATCAATCGTCCGATCAAAAATACCAAAAACCAAACTAAAACCAACGAATAAAGAAAATTGCCGAACCATCGCTTGAATGCCTGGGTTGCGTTTAAAGTGCATCCCTAAAATGAGAAACGCACCAAAAATACCAAAAATGGCTGTACTTGAGCCCGCTGAGCTAACCCCGGCTTCATTAAAAGCAAAACTCACAACATTGCCCATGATGCCACTTAATAAATACAAAATCAAAAAGCGGCCATGCCCATAAATCGCTTCAACTTGTTGGCCTAAAAAGTATAAGACCACGGAATTAATCGCAAAGTGAGCCAATGACAAATGGATAAAAATAGGGGTCACAAAGCGCCAATATTGATGATAAACAGCAATCGCTGGGCCAAACATCATCCCTGATGACTCCATTAAACTGCCCGGTACCAAAAAACCAAAGATAAACACGGCACTTTGAATTGCTAAAAAACTATAGGTTACAATCGGGCGATTTAACCAGCGTTTCATTTGCATTTGTTGTTGGTAATTCATTGCATTTGCCCTCCATCCGTAAAGATTTGCTCGACTGGAATATCAAAACTTTCTGGTTGCCAAGATTCATTTAAACAGTCACTAAACACGAGGCTACAAGTCCTCCCCGGATAGCTTTGTAAATAGCGGTCGTAATATCCTCCGCCAAAGCCAATCCGGTACCCGTTCGGAGTAAATACCACCCCAGGTACAATCAATAAGTCAATCATTTCAGCGTGCACCACTTGCTCACTCAATGGTTCTTCCACGCCAAAGTTCGTAACTTCATATTGCGTTGTTTCATCGACTTGATAAAAAATCATTTCTCGATTAGCTAATGATTTCGGGACCACGAGTTGCTTTTTTTGTGCAAATCCTCGTTCAAAAATCGGTTGCGTATTTAATTCAAGTGCAATGGAACGCGTCACACCAATCGTCCGCGCATCTTGCCACAGTCTTGATTGAAAGAGTTGTTCTAGAATTTGATGTTCCTTTAATTTTTTAGACTCCGGTTGATTGGTTAGTTCGCGCATTTGAGCTAACCCTTGCTGTCGTAATTCTTTTTTCATTCATTCACCTTCTTCTAAACGATAGTATCGAAATTTCACTAAAATAGCAAACGCCGATTGCTATGTGCCACACTTCAAGCACAGCATTTATGCGTCAAAAAAACCTGAGACATTCGTTTGCCTCAGGTCCCTGACTTAAATTTTTTGACGTAACATTAGATAAATAAAATACGGCGCTCCCACAGCCGCAATAATCATCCCCGTTGGCAATTCACCACTTGGTAAAATGACTCGAGCGATGATATCCGCTAGCAACACCAAACAGCTTGAAATCAAGCCACTGAGCATGAAACTCGCTCGTGATTCAACCTTTAACAAACTTTTGGCCATGTGTGGTGCCAATAAACCGACGAAGGTCAAGCTACCGGCATATGCAATAGAACTAGCCGTTAGTCCCACAGCTAACAATAACAATAAGAAACGTTCCCGCCCAACATTAACGCCTAAAGCTAAGGCCCGTTCTTCACCTAACCCTAAAAGCCGTAATAATGGAATTTTGTAAAAAGCGATGGCACCTAAGATTAGTAGCCATGGGAGTAAGGCACAGATATTACTCCAACTCGCGCCCCAAATAGAACCAGCTAACCAAGAAACAACAAAATTATAGCTGTTTTTCGAAATTTTAATCGTGGCAATCAACGTGACTGCACTCAATCCCGCATTAACCGCAATCCCAGCTAAAAGGACCTTATCCATCGACAAAATTTGTCTTTTCCGATAGGCGACCACTAAAACGAGCCCGGCAGCCAAAAAGCCACCGAAAATCCCTAAAAGTGGTAACAGGTACAAGCTCCCTTGCGCAAAAAAACCTAAATAGATCATAATGAATAGTCCCGCACCACTGTTGACCCCTAAAATGCTCGCATCGGCAATTGGATTACGCGTAATACCTTGTAAAAGAAACCCTGAAACCCCTAACCCCCAACCAGCTAAAATCGCAATCACGCCCCGGGGTAAGCGAAAATTCCATAAAATTAGTTGCGTGGACTGACTCGCGTTTCCCTCTAAAACTTGCCTTAAATCGGCGATACTCAGAGCGTTGCGCCCAACGAGCAAACTCACACCCAATAGAACAATTAGTAAACAGCTAAAACCAATGACGAAACGTTTCGCTTTCATCCGCGCACCCCTCTCACTTTGGCTAATAAGAATGGTACCCCAATCACAGCAATTAACAAGCCAAAGGGTGTTTCAAAGGGAGGATTAATCATGCGCGCACAAAAATCAGCACTCATCACCAATAATCCGCCACCGAAAATACACAACGGAATTAATTGCCGATAATTTTCCCCTGTCCATCGACGTAAGACATGCGGAACAATTAACCCGATAAACCCGACCGGTCCCACTAAAGAAACAGCAATACCAGCTAAGACCGTATTAAAACTCAAGGCATAAAAACGAATCCGGTTCGGTTTCTTTCCAATACTCACTGCCGCCTCATCTCCCATTACCAGACAATTAATCTGTGAAGAAATCACTAATGAGACGAGCATGCTTAGCAAATAAATTGGTAGCAACGGCACGAGGGCTTGCCAAGTAATGGCTGCCACCCCACCCACATACCAAAAAGATAAATCTTGTTGGAGATTAAAAGTCAAGGCCAAAACTTGACTTAACGCGGTAAAAAACGAACTAATCGCAACCCCAACCAAAATCAAGCGCACCGGTGTGATGCGTTGCCTTGATGTTAATAAAATCAAAAAGATAATCAACGTTACAACGCAAGCACCTCCCAATGAAAAGAAAAACGCCGCTTGGCTCGAGTGGACGGGAAAAAGGATAAAACTTACGGTCAAACCTAAAGCCGCCCCACTATTAATGCCCAAGAGTCCCGAATCAGCCAAGGGGTTGCGTGTCACACCTTGCATCAAAGCCCCACTCACAGCAAAGGAACTCCCTACTAAAAACCCACTGACTAGTCGTGGCAGGCGAATATTACGGATAATCTGCTCTGCTTGATCAGTTGGCTCAAAAGCAAAGAGCGCTGAATGAATCGTGGCAGCATTGAAGGCGACCGCGCCATTCATTAAAGAAAGCAACCACATCCCACAACACAAAAAAATTAAACTCAACAAGAGCAAATAAAAATGGTTACGTCTCATCGGCAGTTCCTCGCAATTCATAACTAACTAGCAATGGCTTTTGGGTATTGGGGTAAGTGGCTAAGAGAGCTTCGATATCAAAAAGCGTGCGTAAATGTTCCACGGTTAAAACTTGTTCGGGTGTCCCTTCAAAAACCAATTGTCCCGCTTTTAAAGCAAACAAATAGTCACAAAAACGCGAAGCTAAATTTAAGTCATGGATTGATAAGATAATCGTTTTTTTCTTTTCTTGATTAATTTTGACTAACAAATTCAAAATCTCCAATTGATGCGCCGGATCTAAATACGTGGTCGGCTCATCCAAAATCACAATGTCCGTATCCTGAGCCAAAGCCATCGCAATAAAGACACGTTGTTTTTGACCACCGGATAATGAATCTACCCGTTGATTCGCTAAATGCGTAAGGTTGGTTGCCGCTAAAGCCCAATCAATCTCAGCTAAATCGGTCTTACTTAAAGGGCGAAATCCTTTTTGATAAGGATAACGACCAAAACTCACAATATCATAAATGGTTAAGCCCAAGGCACTCTCCCCACTTTGGGCTAGCAAAGCCATCTTTTGGGCGATTTCTTTGGTTGAGATATTTTTTAAATGCTCTTCATCCAAAAAAACCGCGCCTGATTGCGGCTGGATAATCCGCACTAACGTTTTTAATAACGTTGATTTTCCGCTACCATTTGGTCCAATCAACCCCACAATTTGGCCTTCAGGAATCGTTATGGAAAGATTATTAATAATGATATTTTTTAGATATCCCGCTTGGATATTTTCTGCTCTTAATTTTGTCATAACACGCACCTTATTCAAATGATAATGATTATCAATTATCCCTTTTTCGAAAGGATTAGTCAATCATCCTTCGCCTAATTTGCCGATTTCCCATGAGATTTTCATACGAGTTTTTGTTCATTCTCGTTGACAAACTTAATTTTTTTGTTAAACTTTTTAATTGAGAATGATTATCAATTAAAAAAGGAGACTCCCTATGAAAAAGAAAAAAGCGGTATTACTTTTTAGCTCATTTGCTGCTACCTTGTTATTTTTCACTGCTTGTGCAGCAAATGATTCCACCGATAGCACCGACCAAACCAAAGAAGCGACTACCAGTACCAAAACAACCATGGTCGATGCCCTTGATCACGAAGTTACCATCCCAGCCAATCCCCAAAGAATTATCGCTAGTTACCTTGAGGACTACTTAGTGGCCCTAGACGTTACACCAGTTGCTCAATGGACGGTTGGCAGTGGCAGCGTCCAAAGTTATTTAGCCGATGATTTAGAAGATATCCCAACTATTAATTATGATCTTCCCTATGAAGATGTATTGAGTTTTGAACCAGATTTATTATTAATGGAATCAAACGCAGCCGTTGAGGGCGGGAAATACGAAGAATACAACAAAATTGCTCCTACCTATGTGGTCAAAAACGGTGAAGATGTGACTTGGCAAGAAAAACTTAATGATATCGCCGCCGCCCTAGGTAAGCAAGAACAAGCCAAAGACGTGATTAGTGATTATGATGATTTAGTCGCTGAAACCAAAGCGGATTACCAAGACCAGATTCAAGGGAAATCCGCCGCGGTATTATGGGTGACCAATAACACGGCCTTCATGGTAGCCGATGATCGCTCAAGTGGTGATTTGCTGTATAACCAACTAGGTTTTGAAGTGCCTAACCTCACCACCGAAATCAGTGAATCAGCGACTTCTGACTGGTCACAAGTTTCATTAGAAAAACTAGCGCAACTAGATGCTGACTACTTAATCCTCGTCAATAGTGATGAAGGCGCGGCGATGTTTGACGATCAAGTTTGGCAAAACATCCCGGCAGTCAAAAATGACAATTTATGGGAGTTTGGCCCTGATAGTAGCTGGTTATACAATGGCCCGGTTGCTTACACTCAAATGATTGAAGATATCCAAGAACAACTAAAATAAATGATAGACTTGAGTCGAATGGCTCAAGTCTTTTTTGCACTGAAAAACCGAAAAACAATATATTTTTATCGAAAAACGATAAAAATATATTGTTTATCACAAAATTCTATGTTAAATTACTTGCAGAAAGAGGTGTTAAAATGAAAATCAAAAATTTAATTATTCGTGGCTTTTTAGTCGTCTCCATGCTAGTTTTAGCCTTGTTCATCGGATTAACCATCATTCAATTCACCACGGCAGAAGATCCCCATTTTCCAATTAGTATGAGTATTTTCGCAGTTGCACTTGTCTTGGATTTATTGGCCTTAGAATTTATCGTTCTTCAGATGAACAATCTATTAACCTTAATCAATCAAAATCTCGTCTTCTCAACCGACTCGTTAAAGCCCGTGCGCCAGATTAAGCAGACCTTTTTTGCAATGGGAATCGTCACTTTCGGTATGTTGCCCTTCATCTTCCAAGGAGCTCAAGCTGATGATGCGCCAGGACTAATCCTATTTGGCTTAGGGGTTGCCTTCATCCCGTTTGCGCTAAGTGTCTTTGTGTCACTTTTAGAGCAACTATTACAACAAATCATCGCCATCAAATCAGAAAATGAATTGACTATTTAGGAGGTGCGCAGATGGCAATCGTAATTACCCTTGATGTCATGCTCGCCAAACGTAAAATGAGCATGACCGAATTATCCGAAAAAGTTGGTGTCACTATCGCAAATCTCTCGGTACTTAAAAATGGCAAAGCTAAAGCGATTCGCTTTTCTACCTTGGAAAAGATTTGTGAAGTTTTGGACTGTCAACCTGGTGATCTTTTAAATTATGACGAGCAAGATTAATCATTTTTAAGCGCTACCAAAAATAAAGAGCATAGGACCACACCTTTTTGGGGAGCGATTAAACGGTGGTCCATTCGTTCAATGTCTTACCATCTTGATCAACCATTTCTAACCAACTATTCGTTCCGGCATAATACAAGAACAAACCAACTTCATTGACACTTTTTAGAATAATATCTTCGGTTGTCACAAAATCTTTAAATTGTTCTTGATGATCAGAGCGAATCTTCTCCCCCATCTTGGCATCAAAGCCGACCGAACCATCTTTATTTAAGGGAGCGACTTGCATCATCGTCGCCCCTTTTTTAATCAACATCTGATCGCGTTTGAGCCAACGAACTATTGCTAGACTCTCTCTCGTATCAATGAAAAAGTCGATTTCACTTACCTCTTTGCTCCACTTATGACGAGCTTTGGCTGGATGTTTTTTAATCGCTGTCAACGGATAGCCCATTTTGGTTAAAATAAGCAAAATAATTGTATTTATATCGACTAATTGCGGCAAAATATTAGCCGGAATCGCCGTTTCTTGCCCCCCTGTTAATTTCACTCCAGCTGCTAACGCCTGGTTGATTAACAAGCGTGTCAAATACGCCACTTCAACTTCCAATTGGGGTTGAAGCGTAATTAGTTGGGTGAATGCAACCTTTTTTTGCGTTAGTTCAGCTAATTGCCCGATAAATACTAATTTTTTTTGCTTAAAAGCTAAATAGATTGTTCCGGCCACCTCTGATTCAGGTGCGGTTGACGTTTCGAAAATGGCAATTGTTAACGGTTGTTCTAACAGATCGATTTGGATGTTTTGCTCGGTAAACGTAATATTGGCTTGAATCGGCATTGCTCTTCCTCCAATCAATTACTCGAATTTATCTTCATCTTCAAATTAACACACACCAACAGCTTTTCCAATTAATCTGAACTACTCAAGGTTACCAATTTGTGCTAAAATCTAATTTAGACAACAGAACCACCTCATGATTGATTCATCAATTAGCAATTATTTTAAAGGAGCAAAACGATGGGAAGAACCAATTCTAACGGTTGTGGCGGTTGCGGGGCATTGTTCCTCTTTTTACTGGTAGCGAGCTTTATTTTTACTTACTGGCCTTTTTTCTTGTTTTTACTGATCATAGTCGGTGTCATTTTCTATTTCACCGCTTATCCTAAATACAAGCAACGAAAAGCCCAAGAACAAGCAGAAGCTGAACTTTACGAACGGGAGCGCTCGCTAATACTAGAAGAAAAACGTCTCGAATTAGCAGCAAAAGAGCACGCACTCCACAAAAAGCAACAGGAATTAGAGCCAGACCAGACAGAAAAGTGGTCTGATTTCTAACCAATTAACTAAAAAAACAAGCAGAAGTGATGAACGCTTCTGCTTGGTTTTTTAGTTAATCGTATAAGTACCCTGTAGGAATCGAACCTACAGCCAAACAACTATGAGCGCTTCGCTCTGGCCGTCTGTATTACCAATTTGTTGGAGGGTACGAAATAGTGTAGAACCAATATATCGTACGGAACTAAAGAATCGCTAAAGAAACCTTGATGATTTTTTGAAAAATAATTAAGGTTTCTTTAGCACGACAAACAAACTCTTTTTTACGTTCCCGACTGGAATTGAACCAGCGACCTACCGCTTAGGAGGCGGTTGCTCTATCCGACTGAGCTACGAGAACAGACACACTAAAAAACATTTTAGCGCGTCTAGATTTGAAATGCAAGAATTTCCCCGTGATTGTCCCCACCGGAATTAGTCCCTTAACGCATTAATAAAGCGTTGCGTAATTTCTTTCGGACGGGTAATGGCACCACCAACTACCAAGCTACAAACACCTAAGGCTTGAATGTCTTTGGCTTGTTCCGGTGTGTGAATGCCACCTTCAGCGATAACCGTGACACCAGCTCGCACCAACTCTTCAATCAACGCTTGATTTGGGACTTGCATCCCTTGGGTTTCTTTAGTATAACCACACAAAGTCGTACCCACAAAATCAATTCCCTCGCGAAAGGCATTCAACCCTTCATCTAATGTGGCGATATCCGCCATGAATAATTGTTGCGGATATTTCTCTTTGATTTTGGCGATGAATTCATTGATTGTTAACCCGTCATGACGTGCCCGTAACGTACAATCTAACGCAATCACAGCAACACCTTCGTTAACTAACTCATCCACTTCCTTCATCGTAGCCGTGATGTATGGTGCTTCTGGTGGATAATCGCGTTTAATTAAACCGATGATCGGCAAATCAACCTTAGCTTTAATCTGTCTGATATCACGGACCGAATTGGCACGAATGCCCACAGCCCCTGCTTCTTGGGCGGCTAATGCGAAATACGGCATGATGTTTCCTTCTTCGGTATACAACGGTTCCCCTGGTAACGCTTGGCATGAAACAATTAAACCGCCAGTAACTTTATCAATAAACGTTTGTTTATCCATCACTCTTCCTCCATTTAATAAACTAGTACTTAATAATAATAGCATCCGCTTACATTTTTGTGAATAGGCCCTACACGATCTGCCATGTTGCAATCAAAAACGCAATCACTACCAATTTTTGGACAAAAGAAAAAGGCTAGAACCTTTATGCATCAAGGGTTATAGCCATTTGTTAAAACTATTATTTAGTTTCACGGTGCAAAGTAACTTTTCTTTCGCGTGGGCAATATTTTTGCTTTTCCAAACGGTCAGGGTTGTTACGTTTGTTTTTGTTAGTTAAGTAGTTACGTTCTTTACAAGAAGTACACTCTAAAGTGATGTTTACGCGCATGATTTTCCCTCCCTCTATATCTCAAATTCACTAAGATATCTCTCAGACTTTAATATAATAGCATGTTTTTTTCCTGATTACTAGGGTTTTAGTTAATTTTTGTTAAGTAATTTTACTTGACGAAAATTAGCAATCTATCCATAAGAAAAAACTATAGATAATCATAGATTTTCTCAATTTTCCTCGTTTCGTAAAAAATGATAAATTGGTAACAAGAAGAAACGGTTCCATACCCAGAGGAGGAAGAAGTGAATGAAAAAAATTATTGGCATCGTCGCCAATGAGGTTCCTGATGGCGGCGAAAAAATTCATAATTTACCAATTATCTACACTCCTGCAGGCTATGTGAAAGCCGTCCAAAACGCTGGTGGCCTTCCTATTATTATTCCAATGGGCCAAACAGAAGATGTGGGACTCTACGTTAACCAAATCGATAAACTTATCCTAACGGGTGGCCAAAATGTCCACCCTAGTTATTACGGTGAACCCTTAAAAACAACGATTGACAGTAGCTACAAACGACGTGATGCTTTTGAAATAGCGCTAGTCAAGGAAGTGATTCGCCAACAAAAACCGATTTTTGCCGTTTGTCGCGGAATGCAGCTTTTAAACGTCTCACAAGGCGGTTCGATTAACCAAGAGTTATCGCAATTAACCCAAGTGGAGCATATGCAAAACACCCCTCACGAAGAATCCTCTCATGGGATTACTACCTTGACCGGTTCAAATATCGCAACGGTTTACGGCGATCAAAAAAAAGTCAATTCTTTTCACCGCCAAGGCGTTAATCGCTTAGGAAACGGCTTGATTGCAACGGCCTGGAGTGATGACGGTTTAGTCGAAGGCATCGAAGACAAAAAACGACGCTTAGTCGGGGTTCAATGGCATCCAGACTTTGCTTATGCAACTTCTAAAAAAGAACAAGCAATGTTTGATTACGTCATTCATGGATTATAAAAAATGACACAGCAAAAGCGCCCTTTCGATTAGTTGAATAGGGCGCTTCTTTTGTTTAAAAGTAATCTTCCAATGTTGGTTTGCGATTAGTTTGCGGGATTACTTCATTCAATGTAACTAAGGCTGTTTCATCACCGACTATTTTTTCATGAAAAGCTAATTCCGTCGCCTTCTTGTAGCCAAAGAACAGTTGCACAAATTGCTGCACATCCATCTCAACTAGCGGTAAACGGCTCGTGGTGACTTTTTTGATTGATGGTTCGCCCTGTTCATGACTTACTTCATACACGCCCTCATTCCAAGGTGCGTATTTATCGGGGCGAATCTTAATTCCAAATGCCTGAGCTATTTTTTCAAATGGAAAACGTTCCAAGAAAGCCAGTACATCGACCACTCGCACCATCATTTCTGGCCGCACAAAAAATTGGGCAAAGGGCGTTGCTAGATGAAACTGTAAATTTTCACCCGTGTAGCCTTCTTCATAGATGACCTCACTGACGGAACCATTATGAGAAGCGATAAAACGATTTAAGGCTTTGTAAGCCGTATGATGCAAATAATTCATCTCTTGAACCAATAATTTGCCATCATTAATTAAATAAATCAAATACCCTTGAGGTACACCCAATTCATCTTGATAAATTGCATACGTATAATCTTTACGCATGCAAAATTTATAATCTAGCCACCAATCTTCTCGCACCACTCCCCCTTGATGATTTTTGGCTAGTTGGGGATAAATCGTTTTGATGACCGCTTTTGCCGCTTGATAAGAGACCCGCTTGATTTGCCCGGGAACTTTTTTAGCATCGGGCCATTCTTGAATCCCAACTTGATACTTAATCCGTTCAAAGACAAGTTCATAACCGTAACGGCGATAAAATGGATAAGAAAATGGAGCTAAATACGACAAAACAGTTCCTTCCGCCTGGCAATCTGCAATTATTTGCGTCATCAGTTCATCAATTCGCCCTTGACCACGGTATTCCGGATATGAGGCCACAAAACCAATCCCACTCATCGGATACAAGGTATCAAATAAATTGACTGTAAACGGGGTCACCATCACCTGACTAGTCAAGTATTCTTTAGCAAACGAACCATAACTAACTGAATGATCGTTTAGCCAACCAAAACGGCGTTGATTCTTCTCCGACAATTCCCAGGAAAAGGCGTATGAAACTAAATCTAATTGTTGCGCTTCTTGTTCTTTCGTTAACTTACTAACTGTTTGCATAACGTTCCTCCAACATTTCTTTAAAATAAAAAAGGCGTCACAAGACCCCTTTAATACGATTCTTCAATCATTTGTAACATTTTTTTGAACTGACGACGTTTAAAGAAACCAACGATTGTCCCAACAAACATGTCATTCATCTTTTGGACTGTGCCATAAGATTCCATGTTCTCGGTATAAACCACAGTACAAGACTGCTCATCAATCGGTGTCACTTGATAACGAGCAACAAATTCATTTTTAGTCGTTGATGTTTTAAATTGATAAGATTGATTTTCGATGACTTCTTCAATCGTGATTCTGGCACGACTTGTTTTAGAAAATTCTTTGACATATTCAAAATTATTCAATTGTTTTCTGGTTAATGTTTTTCCAGTCGTTTTACGGACATCAAAAACAACGGAGTCCATAATCCGATCATAGAATTTTTTTGCTGGAATGTTAAGTTTTTTTTCAACTTTCATAATTATTTCCCTCCACGTTGTTCTTCTGCTTTTTTGCCTCGTAAAAATAAATAGCCTCCCAAAGCAATCAAAGCAACTCCCGTTGTGAAGCTATAAATGTCAAATTGTAGGTTATTGGGATTCATGCTATAAAGAAACACTAATAACCCAATACTACAGACAAATAATCCGTTTTTCATCATCGTAATCATCCTAACTATTTTTTAAACTAAACAACCGCTGCTTGTAAAAATAAAACGCCACCCCAAGATTGGGCTTTAATTAACTCTTTGGCTTTTTTAGCCGCAACCTCGGCATCTCCGGTTACTTCAAAGAATAATTTAATTCCTTTTTTCTCAGTAAAACGATAAGAAATACCGGCTTCATCATAATTGTTCAACAACTCTTTAATCGCCTCTTGTTGCAATGCACTGGCAATACTAATCATCACAATTCCCCCTTTTAATAAAAGGGCTACTCTCACTTTCGTTCAAGCAGCCCCGATTAAACGTTATTCTCCTAAGTTAGGATCAATTTTATTGGCAGCAATCACAAATGGTGCCCAGATAAAGAAGGTGGCAACCATACAGACAAGTGTGACAATCGGTGCTCTCCAGTCAGCTCCAGTTGCTAAGAATGATAATAACATTGGTGGCATTACCCACGCTACTTGTTGCGATACCGGTGCTACTAGCCCCCAATAAGTTGCTAACCAACCAATTGTTGTCGCTACTAATGGTGCTACAATAAATGGAATAAACAAGATTGTATTTAAAACGATTGGTAAACCAAACATTACTGGTTCATTGATATTGAAGACACCAGGCCCAATTGAAAGTTTGGCTACCGTTAAGTAATCCGCACGTTTTGAGAATAGTAAGACGGCTAATAGTAACGTAATCGTACCACCTGAACCACCAAACCAAGCAAAGGCATCAAATGAACCACGTACCCACATGTACGCATCCCCGTTGTCAATCGCAGCTAAAACCGCTGGTGTACCAGTTAAACCATCATACCCTTTTTGGAAGATATCCACGTTTACTAATTGCGCTTGTCCCCAGATTCCTTCTAAAACTGGTGCCAAAACGTTTGGTCCGTGGATCCCGAAGAACCAGAAAATTTGGACAAAAACGGTAACTAATAAGACTGCCCCAATCCCTTGAGATAAACCTAAGAACGGTTCAGCAATATATTTTTGAACCAAATCAATAATTAACTGGCCGTCTGTCAATTGACCAACAATAAAGTTAATAATGGCAATCACATATAAAGCAATCGTTGCTGGTAAAATCGCCGCAAACGCTTTTGAAACGGCTGGCGGAACAGAATCCGGCATTTTAATTGTAATCTCTGCTAACATTAATTTCGCATAAATAATGACCGCAATCGCGCCTAAAATCATCACCGTAAAGTAGGCATTCGCATTTAGATGATTTAAGTTCAGCCAACCCCAACCACCAGCAGTTAAGCCGCTAGTTGTTGCTTGCCAACCTGAAGCGCCTCCCACTGAATTGATTGAATCAACGACATTTTGTGGCAACTCGGTTTCGATACTGGTTGAGTAAGAAAAAGCAATCCCTTGAATCAAGGTTGCTAAGCCGACAATCCCACCAGCTAGATCATTTACGTTATATGCTCGCGCTAAGTTATATCCCCAAGAAAACGCAAAGATTAATCCAGCCACGGCCAAGGTCCCGTTCCAAACAAAACCATTAATCGCAATAATTTCTTTAATTACCGGAATCGTTGTGCCATCATAACCATCAATAAACTGTGTTGGTAAATCTCGAATAATTGCATTAATCATTACGGCGATTGAACCGGCCATAGTTGCTGGCATTGTCCCAATAAATGCATCACGGAGCGCCACTAAGTGTTTCTCCGCACCAATCTTCCCTGCGATTGGAAGAAGGTATTTTTCCATCCAAGCTGATAAACCATTCATATTTTGTTCCCCCTATAAGTTATTCGATAAAAGAATCCCCTTTCATAAAATTGTAGAACAAAAGTTTATTCAATTATCTATAAAAAATTTTATCCGTTCAAAGAAAAATTTTTTAGCCCTTTTTCACTCGTACCTTTTGTTTAAGCCTCAATCCGACGATAAACGTCGACTAACTCTTTCGCCAAATCAGTGAAAGCAATCGATGTCATCAGATGATCTTGGCTATGAACCGTTAATAACGTCACGGTCACGTGATCGCCTTGCGCTTCTTGCGTTAACATGTTGGTTTGCGCATGGTGTGCTTCAACTAGTGACTTCTCCGCATCCAAAATCTTTTGATCTGCTAACGTAAAATCACCTGCTTTGGCAGCAGCGATAGCTTCCATTGCATCACTCTTCGCGTTCCCACCAAAAATAATTAACCCCATAATCGCTTCCAAGTTCTTCGTATCTTCCATAACAGTCCTCCTAACAAACAATTCATTTTGCTGATTGCTTATCCTTCGATTAATTTCTCCGCTTGTTCCAATACTTTTTCACCATTCATCATACCGTAATCTTGCATGTTAATCACATCTAACGGAATTCCTTGAGGTGCTAGTTTTTGTTCAAATTGTGCTTTCATAAAACGAACTTGTGGGCCTAATAATAACACGTCCACGTTTTTCGCTGCTAAGCTGTTATCTGCATCTGATGCTGATACCGCAAAGATATCGGCCTCGATTCCTTTGGCTTCCGCCGCTTTTTGCATTTTTGTTACTAATAGACTCGTACTCATCCCCGCAGAGCACACTAACATAATTGTTTTAGCCATATTCATTTCCTCCTTTGTATTCGTTTACACTAATCTATAAAGCAAAAAGCATGCCAAAAACAAAAACAGATAAAACACCACAATGATAGCGTTTTATCCGCCCTTCTTAATTACACACTCGGTGCACTTTTTATTACACACTACTTTTGTGTGTAACTTTATGATTGCTGGTTAACTTATTTTCCAAAAACATCTGCGTCACAAACGCCACTTCGTCTTCGGGAATTTTGATTTGATATTCTCTTTCTAAAACCATTAAATTGGTGCGCACCAAATCATTTTCCAAACGATGCTTTTTCAAGAAGTTCACTAAATCAGGAAATTCTCGTGTCAAGTCACCATGTAAGATGCCTTCAATTAAGAAGGCTAAGTGCATGATAACCCCCGCATCAACACTTGGTTCAATCACCACTTGCATCTGTCCTTGAATTTGTAAAATAATTTTTTGCAATAAAATCACTAACGATTCGACCGATTTCACTTCGGTAAAAATCCCTTCTAATGAATGAATCATTTTTTCAATCGGAACTTCATCCAAAACGATTCGTTTCAAGACTTGTAAAGGCTGGTCCTCAAAAATTTCATAAGCGGAAAAGAACGGGATATTTTGATATTGAATTTCCACGCTCCCAGCAATGGCTTTAATTTCATAAGTCTCAAGCAGTGAATCGATTTGACGAATAAAGGCTGCTCGTTCAATAAACTGCATTTGAATAATTTCGACCTGACTTTGATCGACAACTTGGACAATTCGTTGATACAGTTTTGCAGCTACCCCTTCACCCGTAAAACAAGTCACCACAATCGCTTTTTTCATTTCGCGCGGCTTGGCTTTGGTTTTGAACTGATTCTTAAAAATCACTTCAAACGCCATTTGAATGTTTTGATGAATATCTTCTAAACTTCGTTGGTTACCTGCCATTCGTAACGCTTCTAAAACAACCATCGTACTGGTCATTGAAATCGCCTTTGTGCGGACACCCGTTTCTTCTTTGATTAGATGAGCAAACGTATTTAAAGACCCCATGTCAGTAAGTAATAAGACCCCCGCTGAGAGGCGCGCTTTATTTTCATTAATGTATGCCAGTAATTCATCATACATTTTTTGCACCGGTGTATCTAACGCCATATTCATCGCTTTTCCATGCGAACTCCCCAATAGTTCTTGGGCCGTTTCTAGCATACTAGTAGCCGTTTTTTTCCCGTGCATCATGAGGATGACTTCCACCATATTCTCAACATTCTTTTTACTATCACCAACTTGAATCGATAAGAACATACTGATAAAGCCAATTTCATCAAACGGGATTTCAATATTCCATTTATCTTCAATAATAGAAGATAAATCCAACGCAACTTGGAACTCGGATTTTAAATTTTTGCGGACAGTGTTTAAATCTGGATGAACGATGCGATGACCTTCTTTGACCCGTTCAATCGTGCTTTGTAAATGAAGCGCAAAAGCAAAGCGCGCTTTTTCATTATAACTACGTTTCAACTGTTCTTGCGCCAAATCATAAAGCTCATTGGTCAATTCCCAAATTCCCGGTGAAAGCAATTCTTTATGTGGACTACCTTCTGTTAATTTTTCAACATACGTTTCAAAATAAATATCGACATCATGTGAGATTAATTTTTCTAAATCAACATTTTTCAGTCCATTACTACTTAATGAAGCCACTTTTTCTTCGATATCGTTATAAACCTGCATATTTCGTTGTGGATCTTGTGACCAAACAACTTCGGCTTCGCCGGGATCAAAACTTAAGTATTCGCCTTTCCCTTCTAAAAAAGGATTGAGATCATCGGCACATTCTTTTGTTTTTAACAGCCCTTTTTGAACTTGTAACGAACAATCTTGCTTACGGATTAAGAGGCTCTGCTCATCGTGGGTCCGATAGTGGAGAAACGATTTGGCACAAACCAATTTTAAATCACGTTTCACTTGACCGATGTTCCCTTCTGCATCGTACAACATAAACGCAACAATCGCATCTTTTTCAACGGCAATCCGTTGGTTTAAGCGATTGGCTTCTTGTTTGATGAATAATGTAATAATCTCATAGCGTTCATCTAATGACCGACTTGCCAAATTAGGTAACGTCAACGACATGGGAATCCGCCGATTAAACGTCGTTAAAAACGTGCCTTGCGGTTCCGTCGTTGCACCAATGATTTGGACGGAAGCTTCATGAACTTTGGCACTTTCACCCAGTGGTCGATAGACACCTTTATCAATAAAAGTAAAGAGCATTTCTTGACCTTCTGGGGGCAAACGATGAATTTCATCTAGAAAGAGGATGCCACCGTCAGCCTTGGCTAATAGCCCGACCGAATCTTCACTCGCACCAGTATACGCGCCTTTTTTTATCCCAAAGATATGTCCAGATAATAGTTGCGGATTTTGCGCATAATCGGCACAATTGAACGCGACAAAGGGGGCATCTGGTGCCAAAACTCGTGCTTCCAACGCAAAATGATGCATACATTCAGCAAACAAAGATTTCCCGGTACCCGTATCACCAAAAATAATCGTATGTAACCCTCGAGGAGGATATAAAATTGCCGCCTTAGCTTGTTGGATAGTCATTTCAAGTGAACCGCTTTCACCTACTAGGTTTTTAAACGTCACCCCAGTTGATGAATCCACGTGAACTTGATCACTCATCACCTCATAAATGACTGGACGACCGCTGCCTTTACTGACTTCCCCGGCTTTCACCAACTCATTTAAATAGCGACTCACATTCGCTCGGTTGATGCCTAGGATTTCAGCCATTTCATTGGCGGTTTTCCCAGTTTTCTGTAATTTTAAGGTATGTAAGATTTCTGCTTTTCTTGAATTCATGCTGACCTCCCACTGACATTTAAACTTCTATTGTGTATGGTAACACAAAAAGGCGCTTATTTGCGCCTTTTGCCTTTGTCTTTGGTATTTTTTTTGCGATTCTTTTTCGGTCGACGATTCGCCTCTTGATTATGAACTCTTTCACCGGATGTTTTCGTTAAATCCCCACTACTTACTTTGGGTTTACTCATTTTGATAGGTGCCACTTTTTCAACTACCGGTTTTTCGGTAACGAATTGACTTCCGTGTAGATAAATTTCTTTAACTAGCGCGATGTCTTTCGTCAAACGTTTCAAATCTCGGACTTGATCATCTTGAACCAACGTAATGACCACCCCATCATTGCCCATCCGACCAACACGACCTGAACGATGCAGATAACTTTCTTTCGTCATGGGAACATCCATGTTCACGACATACGTTAAGCCCGTAATATCTAATCCTCTGGCAGCGACATCCGTTGTTAATAATTCGCTAAAGCGCCCTTGACGAAATCCATCCAAAGCGAGTTGGCGATAGCGCTTTGATTGGTCTGAAGCGAGTGAGGTCGCCATAATTCCATGATATTGAAGTTTTTCTTCTGCTGAACCTAGCTCTTGTAATTGATTGAAGAAAATTAACCCGCGAAACGCCTCAATATAAGCCAATTTTCGTAGCAAATCAACTTTCTTTCGTTGTGGCACTCTTAAAAAATAGTGCTGAATTTCACCTTTGCTTGCATCAGTTGCAGTTACATCAATTTCAACCAAATCTTCACGAACTTTCGTGATTTCTTGTAGTGACGCGTCAGCCGTGGCAGAAAAGAAAGCATATTGGGCTTGATTGGATACATTTTTTAAAACTTCTTGGACTAATTCAATCGTTCCTGGTTGTAACAACTGATCGACTTCATCTAAGACGACGGTTTTCAACAAATGGCTTTTGACTTTTCTTTGTTTGATCAACTCCAACACACGACCCGGGGTACCAACTAAAACTTCTGGCTTTTGTTTTAGTTTTTCGATTTGACGACTGACATTGGCCCCACCAATGAGCGATTGGACTTTCAAGTCTAATAGCTGCCCCCACTCTTGGGCGACTTTCGTGACTTGCATCGCTAATTCTTGGGAAGAAGTTAACACTAACAATTGATTTCCTTGATTTTTTTCGATTGTCAATAACAGTGGTAATAAATAAGCAATTGTCTTACCTGAACCCGTTGGTGAAATCCCGACTACATTTTTACCGGCGCTTAGTGGTTCAAAGGCCTCGATTTGGATTTGGGTTGGTTGATTAAAACCGACTTGTTGCCATTTTTCTTGCCAGCTTGCTGGTAATTGTTTCATCTTCATCTTCTCATTCCTACTTTGATTTATCAGTGAGCTATAAACGTTTGCCAATTCAATGCCTCTTCATACAAACGTCCTAGCCTTTCTCATCTAGTGTACCACAAATCAGCCAATTTGCCTTTGCGCTTGTTAAAAAGCTACTATCAGGAGCTAGCTTCACTTAAAAATTAGCCAGTGAATTTCAACCTTTAGTCTGAGGGCGAATGAACGGTTTCATGCTATACTAAACGCAACAAATCCTAGAAAGGTGTGAGCGGATGAAAAAACACTTTCCCATGATTATCGGAGCCTCCATCATCACCGGCTTCATCGGATCGTTACTTATCAAAAAAAATGACCGAACTTTAGAACCCTCAGAAAGTATCTTTGGTGATTGGACCTATCAGAAAATACCGAATGGCAAAACCATTAATCTCACTGTCACCCCCAATTATCAAGTCTATTTCCAAGGAAAACTCGAACCAACCACTTTAATTGATGAAACACCCACACGGTTGACTTTGTTGGACAAATTAGGTTACCAAATTATTTTTGAACTCACTGACCAGCAAGTGACATTCTATGATGAAACCGAGGACCAAAAATTTCCACTAACCAAACGGCTCCCGAGCATTTAATTTTTTCTTAATATCTAGCAAGCAAAAGCGGTCAACCAGCAAATCTGGCGGAACGCTTTTTTGCTAGTGATAGCGGTCAATCTACACTATTTCTCGATTTAATCGCGAACAATTTCAACAATTTACTGTTTAAAATCACGTTTTTTCACCACGTTCACTTGACCTGATTGAACCTTTCCTAATTGAAATGCTCAAACTTATCGGCCGATGATTGAAGATAACTTCAAAGTTTGATAACATAAGAAACAGTGTTAACAATATGTTCAAAGGAGCTTTTTATGTATAAAAAAATGAAATTATTTACGACCGCTCTACTGACCGTCTTGATGGTTAGCGGTCTCTTACCTCAAATTGGCTACGCCGCCGAAAGTGATTTTAGCGTCAATGCCAAAGCCGCAATTTCAATTGATTTTGAGACCGGGAAAGTTTTCTATAATCAAAACGCTGATAAACCGATGGGAATTGCTTCAGTTTCCAAAATCATTAGTATTTATCTCGTGGAAGAAGCGATTGAAAACGGTGATCTGAATTGGGATGATGAAGTCGAAATTTCAGAATACGCAGCTGAATTAAGCGTCGACCCCGATTTATCAAATGTTCCCCTTGATGTCGATACGACTTATACCGTCCAAGAACTTTATGAAGCAGCGCTCATTCAATCAGCAAACGCGGCGATTGTCGCTTTAGCTGAACACATTGCTGGTAGTGAACCAAAATTCGTTGATATGATGCAAGAGAAACTCCAATCTTGGGGAATTGATGATGCCACTGTCGTGAACAGTTCCGGCTTAAACAATGAATACCTTGGTGATAATATCTATCCAGGTTCAAAATCAACCGATGAAAATCTTTTGTCCGCAAAAGATGTCGCGATTGTTGCTCGCCACTTGATTAACGATTATCCTGACGTGCTTGAAACAACTTCAACACCAACCAAAATGTTTGGCGAAGACACCAACTCACCCGTCGAAATGGTTAACTGGAACTGGATGTTACCTGGATTTGTCAATGAAAAAGAAGGGGTTGACGGTCTAAAAACCGGGACCACTGACAAAGCCGGTGCTTGTTTTGTGGGTACGATGCTCAAAGACGACCAACGAATTATCACCGTTGTCTTAAATGCAACCAACCACGAAACTGACCCTAGCGCTCGTTTTGTTGAAACTAGTAACTTGATGGATTATACGTTTGAAAACTGGGAACAAACCGAAGTTGAAACCAACAATCAAAAAGTCAAGAAACTAAATTCTGTCGCAGTCGTCGATGGAAAAGAAGAAACCGTTCCAGTCAAAATGGACGGGGATACCACTGTTTGGGTTCGCTCTGATATGGATGATACCAACTTAGCTTTTGATGCAAGTTTAACCAAAAAAATCGCCAAGAATGACGGCATTCAAGCACCTAGTGAGAAAGGGAGTAAAGTGGGAACAACCACTGTTCAATTAGCAGAAGATGACCTAGGCTATGTTGATGATGCTGATATTCCAACAACGGATTTAGTTACAACCAAAGAAATGGACAAAGCCAACTTCTTCGTCTTAATCGGACGCCAAATTCAAGATTTTTTCACTAATTTATTTTAAAAAAACGGAGGTCACCAATCATTTGGTGACCTCCATTTTATTTCAATTAAAAGCAAAAAATTTTGGGAAAAACTTGGGTAAATGTACCATGAACCAATCAATTAGCACCCCTAATAAAACTAAGACAATCACCGTCCCTAGACCAACCGTCCCCCCTAATAAAAAACCAATCAACATAAACGTTCCATCAAGCAAGATCCGTGCAGCACGAATCGACAGCTTGAATTGATTTTTTAATTGGACCATCAAACAATCATACGCACCTGAACCACTCATAGTTAATAAGTATAAGGCGGTGCCAAAAGCAAAAAGGCTCGTTCCTAAAATAACCCCTAGTAAGTGATAGTTATGCGGCAACTTTTGTAAAATACCTAAAAAATCAAAGCCGTTCAAAAACAACCCAATTCCAAAACTATTAATCAAACTAGCAATTCCAATCATTTCCCGATTTTTAAAAAAAGTCACAATCAAAATTAAGATGTTGATCAATAAACTAAAGGTTCCAAATTGCCAGGGGGCATGATTCATCAACCCTAAAATCAGCGTACTCAGTGCATCCGCTCCCATATTTCCCAATACAATCAAGCGAATACCAATTGCTACCAAAAAGGTCCCGAAAAGTGCTAACCAGATACGAGTTAACAAGCGATTGCGCCCTAATGATAATTGTTTCATAGCGTTCCCTCTTCCATTTTTTAATTCGTTAAACAAAAAAAGACGGAGCACCTTGTCCTTGGGCAAAGTTGCTCCGTATGATTATGCCGATTGTCTTTTAAACCAGCTATTCAATTTAAGACGAACATTCGCAACTAACGGTTCCGAAGCTTCTTTAATCGCACAATATTTATCAACCATCGTGACAATGTAACTTTCTTTGTATCTTGGTGGTGCAATCGTGGCACCCCACATATGTTTCAAAATAATGTCTCGCTCTAAGTGAGACAATTCGGTAATTTTTTCAGCATTTTTAATCGCAATTCGTGGATGCATGTAAGCATGACTACCCTCATCGAATTTGGTTGTGCGCCAGTCATAGTAAAACAAGTCATGTAACAAACCTGCTCGCGCTGTGGCTTTGACATCACCATTCCACTTTTTCGCTAAACAATAGCTAGTGTATGAAACACTAATTGAATGCTCTAAACGCGTGGAATTCAAGTGTTGGGTATATTCAGCTAATTTTTTGACTGCATCGGTTTCTAATAAATCCTGAACATACGACATATACTCTACATCATTGCGCCATTTTTCTGTCATTATTTTTAGTTTGCCACCTTTTTTTAAGTTTACTAACTCGCTACAACTAGAATTATAGCATCCGCTTTCTTTAGTGGCTACTTTTTTCTGGCAATTTTAAACCGACTTAAAAAAAAATTAGAAGTTCGTTCCAACTGCAAAATGATACATCAAAACCCCCGCTGCAATCCCGACGTTTAACGATTCGGCTTGTCCATAAATTGGGATATACAAATTCGCATCGGTCAAAGCCAATAAATCTGGGGAAACTCCCGCGCCCTCATTCCCCATAATCAAGGCGACATCTTGGGTTGGAACAACGGTTTGAAAACTTTGGGCATTCTCATTTAATTCGGTACCATACACTTTCATGCCCGCTTGTTTCAATAATGCAATATACTCATTTAGCCGCCCACTCAAAACCGGCAAGTGAAAATTGCTTCCTTGCATACTGCGAAGGACCTTCACACTATAAATATCGGCACACCCTTCACCTAAAATGACCCCCGTAAAACCCGCGGCATCGGCCGTTCTGATCATTGTCCCAACGTTTCCTGGATCTTGGACATTATCTAATAAGAGCCATTGTCCTTGATAGTCGATTTCCTGAATCACGGCTTTTTTGACAATCGCGATAATCCCTTGGGAATGAGGAAGTTCTGAGAGACTACTCATCACCTCTTTGGAAACAAAATATTGCTCACAAGCTTGCTCGTCAATCCATGCTCCCCACTCTTTTTGTCCACGTTCATCAAAAAAGAGCGCACTTAGCACTTGATTTTTTGCGGCTTCTTCTACTAAATGAAACCCTTCAATGAGATAACTATTTTGTTGTTCACGATATTTTTTTTGATATAATTTCTTGGCTTCTTTCACAACTGGATTTTTCACTGATTGAATCTCTTTCACGTCGTTCACCTCTTGGGTATTATATCACGTTTTTATGCAGATACTTGTTGCTAGCCAGAAAAAAAGTTATCATTAAGTTAACAAGCTAATAAACGAGCTACAGGAGGAGTTGACTATACAAAAATTACGAATGAATGTCCAAGGTCGTGTGCAAGGCGTGGGCTTTCGCATTACCACCAAATTACTCGCTGAACGCCTAGGTGTCAAAGGCGCGGTCTGGAATGAAGCGGACGGTTCGGTGGGCATTATCGCCATCGCCGAACAGCAAACGCTAGACCAATTTATTCGCGAAATCAAAGACTCACCAACGCCAGCCGGACGAGTCACCTATGTTGATATTTTCGAAGACCCTTTAATTGAAGACTACACTGACTTTTCAGTTACCAATCCGTACTAACTCCGGAATGATTGTCTAAATCTAAGTAAAATTTTTAGTCGGTTGATTGTAATCATGCTTTTTTTTTAGTATAGTTAATCTTGTTTAAATTTATGTATAAAGAGGACGAATTTAATGAAAAAATTTAATAACTGGCTCATTGGCTCGGGGTTATTTGCCTTACTGCTAACCTTATCAGGTTGTGTAAGCGTCGATGCTAATGGGAACCCTGATACTTCAGGTTTTATTTATCGGATTTTAGTAGCACCACTAGGCAATTTTATTCACTATTTAGTTAGTAACTTCAACTGGAGTTATGGGTGGGCCGTCATCTTCGTAACGATTATTATTCGAATTGCAATTTTACCACTCGGAATTAATCAATCGAAAAAAGCCATGATTCAATCAGAAAAAATGCAATACATCAAGCCGCAAGTCACCGCTGCTCAAGCGAAGTTAAAAGCTGCGACTACTAGAGAAGAGCAAATGAAAGCACAAGCCGAAATGCAAGCTGTTTATAAAGAAAACGGCGTAAGTATGACTGGCGGCATTGGTTGTTTGCCGTTACTTATCCAAATGCCCATCTTTTCTGCCTTGTACTATACGGCTCGTTATACTGATGGTATCTCAAGTTCGACTTTCTATGGCATTGATTTGGGGAGCCCAAGTATGCTCTTAGTCGCAATTGCCGGTTTGGCCTATTTGGGTCAAGGGTTCTTATCACAAGTTGGTATTCCAGAAGAACAAAAGAAAACGATGCGTGCGATGTTAATCGCCTCACCATTAATGATTGTCTTTATGGCGATCAGCTCGCCGGCCGGAGTGACATTATACTGGGTAGTCGGTGGTTTCTTTAGTTGTTTACAAACCTTCATTACCAACATCTTAATGAAACCAAAAATTCGGGCGCAAGTTGTCGCTGAAATGGAAGCTAACCCACCAAAAACCGTTGTTACGCCTCCTCGAAAAGATGTGACTCCAGCAGCGAGTGATTCAGTGAAAACAACTAAAACGACTAAAGGAAAAGGTCGTAACGCTGGGAAACAAAATAAATAAATCCGTTGAATCTACTCCTTTGTAAAGGGGTAGATTCTTTTTGATTACAGCAAAAAACCTGAGACACATTCCGTCTCAGGTTTTCTGACGTTTCAACGTAACTTCTTTTGGCTACTGTTATCTTTCACTTGGCTTTCTTAACTAAAAAAATAGGTCGTTTGCAATTGGCGTTTGACATCATTAAACGAAGCGACAACGACTCCTTCATTACTGCGAGCTTTTTCTTTGTCGCAGAGTTCACAATAATCAATGGTAAATAAGACCCCAAGTTCAGTTACATCAATTGCAGTCCCAATTAACGGACGATGAAATGACTCTGGCTTCACTTCATATTTCTTACCTAATTCAATCTTGTTTTTTGTAATCATACGAACAGCTCCTCTTCTCTTGATAAACTAAAGATAGCACATCCCCTTGGATAATACCACCGATATTTGTAATAGATATCGTTATTTTATTTATATCAAA
>JBKEDL010000039.1:0-47251 GCA_047975385.1 Enterococcus sp.
TATGTATTACGAAGCTACGCTGAATGGCGACAAGAACGAAATTTATCTAGATGCTTACAAGAAATTTGAGAATCGGTGTGTTGAAGTCTAGCCCGCGCTAGGCTTTTTCTTTCGTCCTGAATATGACTTTAAACTGTTCATCCATTCGTGGTCGTTGCCACGTAAAACAATCGAAGGAGTGTAACGAATGAAACGAGAACAACTAAAAGAATTAGGTTTAACAGATGAACAGATTGGAAATGTCATGGGGCTTCACGGTCAATCCATTAGCGAGTTGAACACACGTTTGGCGACTGCAGAAAGCGAGCACGATTCAGCGAAAACGCAACTTGATAGCAATCCAAAGGCGTCGATGAAGGCATTTTGTTTGGATTGTTAAAAGAAGTAGTGGAACAAAAAATAGAACCCTTTATCTTAAAGGGTTCTAGCAACCAGTGGTGGTCACTGGAATTAAGGTATGGAGATGGCGGGAGTCGAACCCGCGTCCAAACATATCGCTACCTAAAAATCTACGCTCATAGTCAACTCATTTGAAGGTTCGCGTTACAACTTGCCGAGTGACAGGCACTTTGTATTGCTAGTCTGATGATCTCTTCTTAAACTTACAGACGGAAAGGTTAAGCGTATCCCACTTAGAATAGGACCCTGACCCGAGCACATGGGCGATGCCGGAAGGATCTACGCTAGTGTTTTTTAGGCAGCTAGAGCGTAAGAGTTTTCGTTTTTAGCAGTTATATTTAACTGTAACGTTTTAGCGTAGACGTAACCTACGAAGCGCAATTCAGGCTCGAACTATGCCTGTCGAATCCGTAACATCCCCTTAATAAGGGAGTCGTAAACGAATTATAGCATAGCGAATGGTTTTTTGAAAGGAAAATCAAATGAATTTTAAGCAATTAGAGTAAGTCAAAATGATTTAAGGCGTGGACAATGCCGCCATCAGTATTGTCTTTGGTGATGAACGTTGCGACTTCCTTTAATTCAGTTTTGGCGTTCCCCATGGCAATTTTATGGTCACAAGCACTAAGTAGTGCGAGGTCATTGGAGCCATCACCGAAACCAAATGTTGGCAGCTGGCCAAGGTTCAAGCGTTCAATTAAAGTTTTGACTCCCGAACCTTTGGAAGTTCCATTTTTGACAATATCAATAGAATAAGGCGTATTACGATAAAAAGTGAGTTCTGGGAAGCGTTCTTGATAAAAGCGATCATTACCGACACCTAACATCAAGGCCATATTGACCGAGCGTGTTTCAAAGCCTAACGGATCAATTGATGGCAGCGGACTATGGACAAAGTCATAGGCATCAATCATTGCTTGGTTATGCCCGGTTCCCCAGTAGCCTTGTTCGTTGTAAAAAGCTAACTCATCACCGGCTTCGTTAACGGCGGATACTAAAGCTTGACACTGCTCCAGGCTAAAGCAATCAGAATGAACCGCTTGTTCTTCAATCCGAATAAAAGCACCATTCATTACAATATTTGAAGTAATTCCTGCAGCTTGTTTGATATGGTGAATTTCACTTTCGGTTCGTCCAGTGGCAATAATTGGTAAGACGCGGTTGTTTTTTAATTGCTGGATTGCCTGAGTGATTTCAGGGGTGATTTGGGATTTCTCGTTTAATAAAGTGCCATCTAAGTCAAAAAAGGCCACAGCTTGATACGTCATGTTTTTCCTCCTAATGAATATGTAAGATAAATCTTAGCTAATCATAACAAATAATCAGATATCAGGAAAGCTTAGCAGAAAAATGTTAAGTTATTGGAGTCGAATCAAAATTTTTAGTATACTGAAGATGAAGAGGTGACCAAATGGTATTTTTATATGTGGGATGTATTTTACTTTTCTTTGGTGTGCTATTTAAGATTTTTCCATCCCGAAAGGTGAACCCCTATTATGGGTATCGTTCGTACGTGGCTAAGAAAAATCAAAAAAATTGGCAGTATGCTCAAAAAATTAGTGCAAATTTTTGCTTGCTTTTGGGAGGATTAACGGCCGGGATTGGCTATACCTTAAAGATGACGGAACATTTGAATTTTTTTATAATTGAAATGTTACTGATTCCAATACCAGTAATCTTAGTATTTGCATTAACTGAAGAAATGCTCAAAAGATATGAACAAACAAACAGAGGTGAATCAAATGAACGTATTAATGATTGAAGATAACGAATCCGTTTCGGAAATGATGCAAATGTTCTTTTTAAACGAGAATTGGGAAGCGACGTTTAAATATGATGGGAAAGAAGGCCTAGAGACGTTTTTAGCCGAACCTAATAAGTGGGACATGATTACCTTAGATTTAAACTTACCTTCGATGGATGGCATGGCGGTGGCCCGCGAAATTCGGAAAGTTTCTCATAGTGTTCCGATTATCATGTTAACAGCTAGAGATTCTGAAAGTGATCAAGTCATTGGGTTAGAATTAGGGGCGGATGACTATGTCACTAAGCCGTTTAGTCCACTGACATTAATTGCCCGCATTAAAGCCTTGCATCGCCGGAGCGAATTAAGTGAACAAGTCGCACCAGACAAAGAAGATGATAATGTTTTTGATATTCAGACGGAATATTTTAAAATGAACACGAAGACGAGAGAAGCCTATTTGAATGAACAGGCCATTGAAGGCTTAACGCCCAAAGAATTTGATTTGCTATACACTTTGGCCAAAAAACCACGCCAAGTCTTTTCTAGGGAACAATTGCTCGAGTTAGTTTGGGATTACCAATATTTTGGTGATGAACGAACGGTTGATGCACATATCAAAAAATTAAGACAAAAAATTGAAAAAGTTGGTCCGCAAATTATCCAAACAGTCTGGGGTGTTGGATACAAGTTTGATGATTCCAGTGTGGAATAATGCGTTATTTATATCAACAACTACTAGCCTTTGTCATGGTAATTGTCATCATTCTACTGACCATCGGGATTTCTTTTACCCAGATGACCAGACAAACAGTGGAAGAAAACAACTATCAACAACTTTTTAGTTATGCCGAATCGGTGGCTGAGACCACCGATTTATTACATGAAGAAACCGATACGAATGCGAATATCCAGCAATCGTTATTAATTACTGAAGAAGTTTTAAATCAACAAGCCGTAAATTTTTTGTTTATTAGTGCCGATGAAGAAATCATTTACCCGCAGACCTCTGAGCAAGCGCTGAATTTTAAAATTAGTGATTCGCAATGGCGAGCTTTAGAAAACGGGCAACGTCAACAAAAAACGGCGAACCAAGATGTTTTTGGTCAACCCAATCCAACGTCTTATGCGATGGTTCCTTATAATTTAGCGGGCGCATTTTATGGTGCGTTAGTCGTGACCCAACCTGCGCAAAATGTTGAGGATAGTGTTCAAGTGATTACGCTGAACTTGTTGCGTGGCTTTATGATTTCCGTGGTCATTGCCTTAATTATTAGCTATATCTTTGCCAGCATTCAAGTGCGCCGCATTCAGCGGATGAAAAAAGCGACGCAAGAAGTAGCGAATGGCAATTTTGATATTCAGTTACCGGTAAAAAATAAAGATGAATTTGATGAATTAGCGCAAGCGTTCAATTCGATGGCCAATTCCTTAAAAATGTCGCAAGAAGAAATTGAACATCAAGAGGAATTAAGAAAGCAATTTATGGCCGATGCTTCCCATGAAATGCGGACCCCGCTGACAACCATCAACGGGTTGTTAGAAGGCTTAGAATATCATGCGATTCCTGAAAATCAAAAAGAAAAAGCGATTCAATTAATGAAAAATGAAACCAATCGGCTCATTCGGTTAGTCAATGAGAATTTAGATTATGAGAAAATTCGGACTAGCCAAATTACGATGATGATTCAAAAATTTGATGCCACTGAAACCTTGCAAAATATCTTGACCCAGTTAAATGCTAAGGCCGAAGCGCAGCACGATGAATTGATTTTGGAAACGCAAGAAGCCGTGATGATTTATGCAGACTATGATCGTTTTGTGCAAGTCATGGTGAACATTATCCAAAATGCGATCCAGTTTACGGAAGACGGTCAAATTGTGATTCGTGTGAAAAAGGGCTATTTAGAGACCATCGTCGAAATTGCTGATACCGGCATCGGGATGGATCCAACGCATTTAGAAAATATTTGGGATCGTTATTACAAGGTAGATCCATCGCGGAAAAACAAAAAATTTGGCGAATCGGGATTGGGCTTACCGATTGTCCAGCAATTGGTTCGTTTGCATAACGGAAAAATTGACGTCCAAAGTCAAATAGGCCAAGGAACAACGTTTAAAATTAGCTTCCCCGATGTTGATCTCACACCATAAAAAAAGATAACTAGTAGCCATGTTTTTTCGCTACTAGTTATCTTTTTTGATAATCAAGGTACAACAATTGGTATGGTTGGCCTGACGTAAAAGCCAGAGGTAGTGTTTCATTTCATTGGCAGTCAGTCTTTTAGAAAGATCCATCACGTGCAAGTTTCGTTTTTTTAAGAGCAGACCATGAATCAGTTGAAGTTTATAGCTTTCAAGGGGCGCGAGTTGTTGCGGCATTTGTGCTAATTCGAGTGTTGAAAGACGAAACAGCTTAGCGTATTTTTGCAATTCTTTTTCTTGGCTGTGATTGGTTCCTGTCGCTCCTAAAAGCAGATTTTCTTTAATGGTTAAGTAGGGAACGGGTTGCCAGTCTAAAGAAATTTCCATGGAGGTCGTTGGTTTTGGTTTGCTCAATTTAGTGAAATTCGGCCAATGCAAGCTTTTCTTTAATGAACTGGGGGGATTAAGTTTCATAATGAGACCTCCGTTTTGATAAATAGGTAATGAGTGGGATGACCAGACAATAAAAAAGACCGATACGAATAAACGTTTTTTGAAGTGCATCCATGACCAGATGAACCCAAGAACGGGTTGAAACATGAATCAGTGACAATAAAACGTCACTTGAGTTAGGCAATTTAACCATCAAACCAGTACTTTGGCTTTGGAAATCATTGATATGCTGTAAATTAAACGGTTGTAAAAAATGTAGTTGGATATGTTCTAATAGACTCTGAAAGCCATTTTGAAAGCAGATAAAGAACAGACAACTAATTAGGATAATGACAATAAAGGGTAGTATTATTTCTAATAAAATCAAAAGGTACCAATGAATCGATGAAATACCTAGTAGTTTTAAGTAAGAAAATTCAGATCGATTTTTAAGATAACGAAAAAAGAACAAGACCGATCCTATGATGAATACTAAAAACAGTAAGCCTAAGCTGCGATGATAAAGCTGGGCTGCTTGATTGAGTTGTAGACGTAGCTGGTTATCAAAAATGGTTAGATTCATCGTGCCTTGGTGTAAAAGTGAATACTCACTCGCCTGATTATAAATAAATTCCAAAGAGTTACTTAAAATAAAAAGACCATCGGCAATCAGACTAATCAACAAGGTAAATAGAAAATAAGGCATCATTTTTTTTCGATGGTAGCGTAAACTAGCTTGTGCATAGTAGATAATTTTCATGCGTTCACCTCGTAGTATTAGTGTACGAAATGAATTTGAAAAATATATGAATAAGGAATTTAAAAAAAAAGAACCCAAAGCTAGTCAAACGAGCCTCAGGTTCTAAAATTATTCTAATTCTTCATATTCTTGATAAGATTTTGTTTCGTATAAATCGATGGTTGATTGATTACCATTTTGAGAATAAAGACTGGTTGATTGCGAACCGAGCGTTTTTTCTTCATTTAGTAAACGATCAAGTGAGTCGAGGTAGCTGTAATTTTCTGGTTGGACGGTGCTCAAGCCACTATCCGAGTAGAAGCGTAACAAATCACCATTATTAATGCGATCAGAGATACTTAGTTGCGTACTCACAGCTTTTTTCCAGTTATCAACTTGTTCTTGAACGCTTGGTTCAGGATTGGTCAGAACTAAGCCAGTTTGGTTATCATAAAGTGTGCCGCCATAATAGGTGTATTCTGGTGTTAAAAAATCACCATCTCTAAACGTTACTAGGTCGTCATGTTGATCTGAAAGTAAATCTTGGCCGAGCTGGATATAATCTTTTGTATCCACGCCAAGTAAATGTAAAAGCGTTGGTAACGCATCGACTTGACCACCATAGGTATGATTGATGCCACCATTTTCTTGACCAGGGATATGAATCATATAAGGGACACGCTGCATTTGAGCATTATCAAAGTTTGACCAAGAGGCGCTATTTTTGCCAACTAATGATGCCAGATTTTTGTTACGCGTATTAGAGACGCCGTAGTGATCACCATACAGGACAATCACTGAATTATCATAAAGGCCACTCGCTTTGAGATAATTAAAAAATTCTTCGACGGCACGATCCAGGTAATTGGCAGTTGCAAAGTAGCCGTTGATGGTTTCATCACTTGTCGTGGCCATTGGAAAACCAGCATCTTCATTGGTAAATTCTGAATACGGATAGTGATTGGATACCGCAATAAATTTCGTGTAGAACGGTTGTTGCAAATGTTCTAAATATTGGACCGATTGTTCAAAGAAGGGCTTATCGTGTAACCCATATTGGAAGGAATTTTCATCAGTGACATCATAATAACTCGCATCAAAGAAATTTTCGTAACCAAAATGTTTATAGGTTTCGTTCCGATTCCAAAAATTACCGGTATTTCCATGGAAAACGGCACTTGAATAGCCGGCTTCTTGGCTTAAAATAGCTGGTGCGGCATTAAACGTATTTTTACCGCCAAGTTGTGTGAATAAGGCTCCTTGGTTAAGGCCAAAGAGCGAATTTTCCATCAAGGTTTCGGCATCGCTTGTTTTACCAGCTTTGACTTGATGGAAGAAGTTGTCAAAGCTAAAGGTACTTGAATCATGGTAAATACTATTAACAAACGGCATCACTTCATGCTCGACACCATTTTCATCGGTTAATTTATAATCAATTAAAAATTGTTGGGTACTTTCTAAATGCACATAGATGACATTTTTCCCTTGGGCAAGTCCAAATAAGTCATCATTCGGCGCCGCGTAATGATCATCAACATAGCTTTTGACATCGATAATGTCATTGGGGCTAGCCTCAGCTCGAACTTGTGAGGCTTTATAGGTTTGAACGCCATCATAAGCCGTAAAGGCGTTAATCCCTAGGTATTTCACTAGATAATCTCGAGAAAAAGTTCGTGTTAGTAATTCCGGCCGATCAGATTCCGCTAAGAAGAGATTGCCTGAAAAAATCATCACTGCTAACGTTGAAATCGCAAAAGCCATTCGCGCACGAACCGGTTGAGGATCCATTTGGATTTTTTTACGAATCAGTAAGCCAATGAGGACGATAAAATCGACAAAATAGATCAAATCATAAGGTCTGAATAAACGCAGCGCCGACTCACCTAAGCCGCTAGCAACTTTGGCTGAACCGAGCATCGTATTAATTGTGATGAAGTCGGTAAATTCGCGGTAGTAAGTGACGTTGGAAAATAAGAGCAAAGTCATCAAAAAGTAAATTAAGAGCATGGTAATATAGGCGGCTTTTGTTCGTTTGACGTAAAGTGCAAGCGATAATAAAAGCAAGGTGGTCGCAATGGGATTAATTAATAAAATGAAATATTGCATCGGACTTTCAATCCCTAAATGAAAATCTACTGCATAAGCAAAGATATTTTTTAACCAAAATAAAACTGCTAAGACAGTAAAAAATCCTAGCCGCGAATTAACAAAAGATAAGTTTTTAAGTTTGTTCACCGGTTTTCCTTCTTTCTCTAAAAATAAATCCTTTCTAAATATAAGTACCTTATTTAGATTCCCGAGTAACACATCACTTCATTTTACTAAGGGCGAAAATGAGTGTCAATTGAAAATGATGAGAAATGAATTAAAACACTTGTTTGTTAATTAATCCTTAAGATTCATCAGAAACAGACAAACAAAGCGAATTTTGCTATACTAAACAAAGAGAAAATGAGTAGGTGAATTATGAAGATAGTAATTACAGAGCAAGCAAAAAAACGCTTCTTAAAAAAAGTACCTTTAGTTCAAGAAAATGATCTAGTCACAAAAAAGCCAGCAGATGGTTGGGTTCAATTTGTTGATCAACAGCAAAATTTTATTGCGAAAGGGTATTTAGGTCAGCAAAATAAAGGACTGGGCTGGCTAGTCACGTGGAAAAATGAACCGATTGATCAGCAATTTTATCAACAACTATTTCGTGCAGCTAAAAAGAAACGCGCCTCTTTTTATCAATTAAAAGGGACAACGGCCTTTCGCTTATTTAATGGTGAAGGTGATGGCTTGGGTGGGTTAACGATTGATTTATATCAAGATTATCTAGTTTTGTCTTGGTACAATGATACGTTATACCAAGAGCACGCCGTGATTCTCGCCGCCTTACTAGCAGTTTTTCCTGAAATTTTAGGCGTTTATGAAAAAATTCGTTTCACTAGTTCGTTACCAGAAAGCCGTTTTGTAACTGGAAAACAGGCCATCGAACCTTTAATTGTCGAAGAAAATCATGTCAAATATGCAACGTATTTAAATGAAGGCTTAATGACTGGCATCTTTTTGGACCAAAAAGAAGTTCGAGGCCGTTTGGTGGACGGTCTCGCCGCCGGTAAGCGTGTCTTGAATATGTTCAGCTATACCGGGGCTTTTTCGGTGGCGGCTGCAATGGGTGGGGCGTATCATACGACAAGTGTCGATTTAGCTAAGCGCAGTTTAGGCAAAACGCAAGAGCAATTTAGTGTCAATCACATCAATCCGAGTGATCATGCCATCCATGTGATGGATGTTTTTGGGTATTTCAATTATGCGAAAAAGAAAAACTTAGGCTTTGATTTGATTGTATTAGATCCTCCAAGTTTTGCACGGAATAAGAAAAAAGTCTTTAGTGTGGCGAAAAATTATGGCGAGTTAATCACAGACAGTTTAGCTATTTTAAATCGCAATGGCGTAATTATCGCTTCAACCAATGCTGCTAATTTACCGCTTGAACGTTTCCAAAAAATCATCGAAACGGCCATGCAAGAAAAAAAAGTCAAGTATCAGTTAGTGGAACGTCATCTTCTACCAGCTGATTTTGCGGTGAATCCCCAGTTTAAAGAAGGCAATTACTTGAAAGTCTTATTTTATCAAATAATTGACTAAGTTTTAGATAAGCAAAACTCTCCAGATGGAAGTGATGAATTGTGGCTAAGAAAAAGATAACAAAAACCAATGCCATTCGTTTACTTGAACAAAAAAAAGTAGCGTATCAAGAACATTGTTATGAATGGTCAGAAGAACATTTAGGTGCAGATGAGGTGGCGCTACAGCTAGCACAAGATGAAGCGCAAGTCTTTAAAACCTTGGTCTTAATTGGCAATCAGACGGGGTGTCTAGTCGCGGTTATTCCCGGCAACCGTGAACTAGATTTGAAAAAAACGGCCCAAGTTAGTGGCAATAAGAAAGTAGAGCTGTTACCTTTAAAGGATTTAGAAACGACAACTGGCTATCTTCGTGGCGGTTGTTCGCCAGTTGGGATGAAAAAAAGTTTCCCAACCTTTATTGACCAAACCGCTCAAGACTTTGCAACGATTATTATCTCAGCTGGGCGTCGCGGTCTCCAGATGGAACTGGCACCAAATGATTTACAAAAAGTCATCCGGGCGGCGTTCGTTGAGTTAACTGCCAAGTAAAAAACAGTCCTCACCATTCTCACAATTGAGAATGGTGGGACTGTTTTTTTAGTATTGAGAATAGGCAGCGATTTGAGCGGCATGTGTGCCGGCAACATATCCGGTACAAAAGGCGGCGGTAATGTTAAAGCCACCGGTGTAGCCGTTAATATCAAGCAATTCACCAGCAAAGAAGAGGCCTTCTTTGATTTTACTTTCCATCGTTTTCGGATTCACTTCTTTTAAATTAATTCCGCCACCGGTGACAAACGATTTTTCAATCGGGAAGGTTTTATGAATTTGGATTGAGAAGTCTTTAAACAAAGTTGCCAGTTTGAGCAACTGTTCGGCAGTCGCTTTTTCGGCAACGACGTTTTCAAATCCAAGTTGTACTAAGAAAAATTCAAGGATTCGCTCGGGTAAAAAGCCATTTAAGGTATTTTTGAGTGATTTTTTTTCATTTTGACACCGTTCAATTAATTGCGTAGTTAACGTGGTTAATTCAACCATCGGAAAACAATCGAGGCTGACTCGAACCGGTCCACCTTGCGTCAGTAACTGATTGACAAACGAAGAACAGCGTAAGGCTGCAGGACCAGACAAACCAAAATGGGTAAAGAGTAAGTCCATGACATGCGCTGTTTGTTCTTTCCCGTCGTGGTTAAAAACCGTCAGCTTGACATCTTGCAAAGCTAAGCCTTGGAGCGTCTTATTTTGAATAAAAGATTCTTCAGAAATTAAAGGCGATTCTGTGGCAAATAACGGGCGGATACGATGACCTAATTTCTTGGCGATTGGATAGCCATCACCAGTCGAACCAGTTGATGGATACGTGCGCCCACCAGTCGTTAAAATGACACATGGGGCTTTAAATTCGTCCGTTTCGGTCCGTACACCATGAATTTTCTGACCATCATGCAAGACCTTTTTGACGGTCGCATTGGTTAAGAGCGTCACATTTTGTTCCTGGATTTTTTGTGCTAAAGCCTCCACGATTGTTTTTGAACGATTGGTGACCGGGAACATCCGCCCGTGATCTTCTTCCTTTAAGTGCACGCCTTGTTCTTCAAAGAAGGTCATCACATCTTGGTTGTTGAATTGCGAAAAGGTGCTATAAAGGAATTTGCCATTTCCAGGGATATGAGCAATTAAGTCATCAACGGGGCGATTATTGGTGACATTGCACCGACCACCACCGGTTAATAAGAGTTTCTTGCCTAGTTTTTTATTTTTTTCAATTAAAAGGACGTTTCCACCTGCTTGGCTAGCCGAGATGGCTGCCATCATGCCGCTGGTACCAGCGCCTACAACGATGACATCATAATTTTTTTGCATACTGTTTCACCTCATCAGTTTTTCCAGTCTTAGACCGAGGACTCGTCTATGCTAGATACTAAAAGGAATTTTAGCATAAGTCAGGGAAAAAAGCAGAGTTTGTAAACAAAATAGTGGTGTCAAAAATGGTTTTTGATAGAATGAAAGGAGATGAAAGGGGTTTTTTGAATGACAGACACAAAAACGTATTTAGCAGCGATTCGTAAAGCTTGTATTGAAAAGGATGAGCAGCAACCAGAATTTTTACAAGCGCTTGACGAATTTTTATCATCAGTCGCACCTTTTTTGGATGAACACCCAGAATATATCGAAAATAATATCCTCGCCTTGGTTACTGAACCTGAGCGCATGTTACAATTTAGAGTCCCTTGGCAAGATGATCAAGGCACTTGGCAAGTCAATCGCGGGTATCGGATTCAGTTTAATTCGGCTTTAGGCCCATATAAAGGGGGGCTACGCTTTCACCCGAGTGTGAACTTAAGTATTTTGAAATTTTTAGCCTTTGAACAAATTTTTAAAAATAGTTTGACAGGCTTACCCATTGGCGGAGGGAAAGGTGGGAGTGATTTTGATCCGAAAGGTAAATCCGATGCGGAAATCATGCGTTTTTGTCAAAGTTTTATGACGGAACTTTCAAAATACATTGGCCCAAGTTTAGACGTTCCGGCTGGTGATATTGGCGTCGGTGGCCGTGAAATTGGTTATTTATTTGGGATGTATAAACGAATCAGACAATATGATACGGGGATTTTAACTGGCAAACCAGTTAACTTCTGGGGCAGTAAAGGGCGCACGGAAGCAACGGGGTATGGTGCGGTTTATTTTGTTAAACACTTATTGAAAGATTTAGGTGAGGAGTTGGCCGGGAAAAAAGCGATGGTTTCAGGAAGCGGCAATGTGGCAATTTATGCAACTGAAAAACTGCAAGAGTTAGGTGCTAAAGTGATTACCGTTTCAGATTCAAGTGGGTTTATTTATGATGAAAAAGGGATTGACCTTGAGTTACTAAAAGAAATCAAGGAAGTTAAACGCGCTCGTCTGATTGAGTACGCCCATGCCAGACCTTCGGCGAAATATCATGCGGATGAATCAGTCTGGGACTTTACGATTGAGGCGGATCTCGCCTTTCCATGTGCGACCCAAAATGAAATTAATGAAGAGCAAGCCCAAATCATCGTGACTAACGGTGTCAAAGTTGTTGCAGAAGGCGCCAATATGCCTGCTAGCTTAAAAGCTGCCGAATATTTTATTAAGCATCAGCTTCATTATTGCCCTGGTAAAGCGGTGAATGCAGGTGGCGTTGCCGTCTCCGCGTTAGAAATGAGTCAAAATGCCCAACGCTTACAGTGGGATAAATCAATTGTTGATGAGCGCCTCGATGATATTATGAAAAATATTTATACGGTTTGTCGTGATACGGCTGAGTATTATGGCAAAGAGCATAATTTGATGATTGGGGCCAATATTGCTGGTTTTGCTAAAGTTGCCAAGGCCATGCTCGAACAAGGTCTGGTTTAGAACGAAGAAATCCGTTTTTTCTTGTTCCTTTACTTGAAAAATGCTGTTAAAAAACGTAAAGTAAGTAGTGTAGTAAAACACTATTTAGGAGGATTCAATATGTCACACATTAAATTTGACTATTCGAAATTAACACCGTTTGTTAATGAAAACGAATTAGCCTACATGCAAAGCCAAGTAACTGCAGCGCATGACTTATTAAGAAATGGAACAGGTCCCGGTAGCGACTTTATCGGTTGGGTAGATTTACCAACGAATTATGACAAAGAAGAGTTTGCGCGTATCAAGCAAGCGGCTGAAAAAATTAAATCAGATTCAGAAGTTTTAGTTGTGATCGGTATTGGTGGTTCTTACCTTGGAGCCCGCGCTGCCATCGACTTCTTAAATCACTCATTCTTTAATGTTTTAGATAAAGCAGATCGTAAAGCACCACAAATTTTTTATGCCGGTAACTCAATTTCATCAACTTACTTAGCTGATTTAATCGAAGTAATTGGCAATCGTGACTTCTCGGTGAACGTTATCTCTAAATCAGGGACAACAACGGAACCTGCAATTGCCTTCCGTGTTTTCAAAGAATTATTGATCAACAAATACGGTCAAGAAGAAGCGAACAAACGGATTTACGCAACAACGGATAAAGCCAAAGGTGCCGTTAAAGTTGAAGCAGATGCTGAAAACTGGGAAACTTTTGTGATTCCTGATGATGTTGGCGGACGTTTTTCTGTCTTGACGGCTGTTGGTTTATTACCAATTGCTGCAAGTGGTGCAGATATCGATGCCTTGATGCAAGGGGCGGCGGATGCTTCTAACGAATACTCAAGTGATAAGCTTGAAGAAAATGAAGCCTACCAATATGCGGCCTTACGCAACATTTTATACCGTAAAGGCAAAGTTACTGAATTATTAGTAAACTACGAGCCAGGCTTACAATACTTCTCTGAATGGTGGAAACAATTATTCGGCGAATCTGAAGGCAAAGACCAAAAAGGCATTTACCCTTCAAGCGCGAACTTCTCAACGGACTTACATTCATTAGGTCAATTTATCCAAGAAGGTAACCGCAACATCTTCGAAACAGTTGTTAAAGTGGAAAAACCTCGTAAAGCCGTGGCAATTCCATCATTAGACGCTGACTTAGATGGTTTAGGATACTTAGAAGGCAAAGATGTTGACTTTGTTAACACGAAAGCCTTTGAAGGGGTCTTATTAGCCCACACTGATGGTGATGTACCAAATATGTTAGTTAAAATTCCAGCAATGGATGCTTACACATTAGGTTACATGATGTACTTCTTTGAAATCGCCGTTGGTATTTCAGGCTACTTAAATGGTGTGAATCCATTTGACCAACCAGGTGTTGAAGCCTACAAACGCAACATGTTTGCATTATTAGGCAAACCTGGCTTTGAAGAATTATCAAAAGAATTAAACGCCCGTTTATAATTACCTAAACCAAAACTTACTAAAATCATCATGATTTTAGTAAGTTTTTTTGTTGTGACGAAAGGAATAAGGCATTCATTCTGAAAAGTTATGAAAGAATTTCTCATCTTACATAATCCTTACATAGATTTACACAAGTTGTGAAAGAAATCCGATTTAAATTTACATAGGAACTCTAGAATAAAGTTTGTAACAGACAAAAAAACTTTAAGGGAGTTCAAAAAAGATGAATCAGGATAAAAAATATTTAAAATTAGTTAGTGGTTTTTTAGTGGCATCATCATTTGTTTTATTGGCAGGCTGTAACGCTAGTTCAGCAGATGAACAAAGTACTAGTGAAAATGAATCAACTGAACCAATTAAAGTTGCCTTTTATCCCAATGAATCTGCAACCGAATTTGAAGCATCAAGAGCTGAAATTCAAGAAGTTATCGCTGATGCTACCGGTAGAGAAGTTGAAATTGTCACTAGTACCGATTACAATATCGTGATTGAATCAATTGCTAACGGTCAAGTTGATTTAGCATACATGGGTGCTGAAGGATATATCGAAGCCAACAAAAAGAATGAAAATGTGCAAGCTATTTTAACTAACACCGGCCCTAGTGGAACTTTAGAGGATGCCTTGTATTATAGTTTTATCGCCGTGAATGAAGAAGACAGCGCCCAATACCAAGAGGGGGATGGCTACAAGTTAGACCCAATCAAAGGTCAAAAATTCTCTTTTGTGTCAAACAGCTCGACTTCAGGATTTAAAGTACCAAGCGCAGCGATTGTGGAGCAATTTGATTTAGAAAATTCAGATGAATTAATCATTGATGGTGATTTCTTTGACAAAGTTTTATTTGGTGGTTCACACCAAGGGTCTGCAGTGAATTTATTAAAAGGTGATGCCGATGTAGCAGCGTTTATGAATATGCCAGCATATTTTGAAGTTGTTGAAGGTGAAGAAAATAAAGCCGGAATGCTATACGAAGTGAAAGCAGATGCGGAAGCACCGTTTGATACGGTTGTTGGTGAACAAGCTCGCGTGATTAAATCAACACCGGTCTTAAATGGCCCATTTGTGGCTAATGAGGATAATTTATCGGAAGAAACGCTTAGTAAAATTGTGGCAGCGATGACGTCTGATGAAGTCAGTGACAATGAAAAGATTTTTGCGCCAAAAGATACCGATAAAGTTGGCTTATACGAAAAAGCTGGTGATGAGCATTATATTGAAGTTGAAGATGACTTCTATGATCCAATTCGTGATTTATAGGATGATTAGTCAATGTTACTAGAAGTAGATAAGATTTCTAAAACCTATAGTAATGGTAAAAAAGCCCTGAATGAAGTGTCGTTGACCCTTCATTCAGGGGAATTTGTTTCAATTATCGGGCCATCTGGTGCTGGCAAGTCAACGATTTTGCGTTGTATTAACCAATTGATTACGGTCGATCAAGGTCGGGTGATTTTTGAAGCAACTGAAATGCAAGCTCAAAAAAAGCAAAAACTGCGTCATAAAAGAAGACGTATCGGCATGATTTTTCAGCATTATAATTTAGTCAGTCGGCTGACGGCAGTAGAAAATGTTCTTCATGGTCGCTTAGGGTATAAATCAATCTTACAAGGTTCATTAGGAATTTACGATGAAATTGAAAAGAGAAAAGCGTTTGAACTGTTGGAGAAAGTTGGGTTAGCAGAGTTTGCTTATACACGATGTGATGAGTTGAGCGGCGGACAAAAACAGCGGGTCGGGATTGCTAGAGCGTTAATGCAAGAACCAACGATGATTCTTTGTGATGAACCGATTGCTTCGTTAGATCCGAAATCCGCTAAAATTGTCATGGATTACTTACGGCAAGTAACGAATGAATTAGGAATTACTTGCTTAGTCAATTTGCATCAAGTTGAAGTGGCGCTGGATTATTCAGATCGCATTATCGGTGTCAACGAAGGACAGGTTGTTTTTGAAGGAACACCGCAAGCCTTAACCCCGAGTGAAATCAGTAAAATTTACCAATCAAATGAACTTCTAGTATAAGGTGGCATGAAAATGGAGCGTACAGTGACGCAAGATATTTTCAAAAAAAGAAGAAGGGCCCTGTTACAGCTCTTCGGTAGTACTTTAATCATCTACGTCGTATTTTCAAGAATCGTTGGTTTTCAGTTTACTGAAACACTTCATGCGATACCGGAAAGTTTTTGGTGGTTATTCACAAATTTCATTCCAACCGAAGACTCGCTGACGTCCTTGCCGTTAATTTTGACGAAACTATTGCAAACAGTCTTAATGGCAATCACCGCGACGATGACGGCCGCTTGTTTTGCATTATTCACGGCCATTGTTGGCTCTAAAACAACTGGCATCAATCGAGGAACCAAATTTTTAACTCGTGCGCTGGCCAGTTTCTTTCGGAATGTTCCGATTGTTGTATGGGCAATGATTTTTTTATTAAGTTTTAAGCAAAGTGAATTTACCGGATATTTAGCCATTACTTTTACTACATATGGTTATCTGACACGTGCGTTTATGGAAACGATTGATGAGGTTGCTGAAAGTGTCCTCGATGCGATGGAGGCGACAGGTGCGTCATATTTAGTCGTGATTTTTCAGGGTGTTTTACCAATGGTTTTTGGTCAATTGATTAGCTGGATTTTATTTTTAATCGAAAACAATATTCGTGATGCGACTTTAGTGGGCATCTTAACCGGAACGGGAATTGGCTTTTTATTTGATTTGTTTTATAAAAAATTTCGCTATGATATGGCTGGGATGATTACTTTAACCATTGTGATTGTCGTGATTATTTTAGAACTTTCATCAAACAAAATTAGGAGGATGATCCACTAATCATGGTCCAACAACCAAATGAACTCGAACTTCCCGTGGAGTCACTCGTTGTATCGGCAAGAATTCGTCGTCATGCCAACCAAAAAATCAAAATTCGGCTTTGGAATCGGCGACGCCTAGTCCCATGGCTTCTTTTGGTTAGTTTACTACTCGTTAGCTGCTACACCTTTATCACGATGGATTATGGTGAGTTGCCTTTAGCTGAAGCAAGTCAACAATTTATTGCGAGTTTACAGCAGATCTTCCTACAGCCTCGTTTATCAGGGCGCTTTACGATACTGTCTTTCTTGACTTCTTTAGGAATCACAGTTGGGTTAGCAGTTTTGACGACGATGCTAGGCAGTTTTACCGCGTTAGTTTTCGCATTGGGAACGGCGCGCAATTTAAGTCATCGTCATTTATCCAATTTCATCCGGATGTTGATGTCCTTTATCCGAGCGGTCCCGACCATTTTGTGGGTCATGATTTTTTCGATTCTGATCGGCCTCGGTGCGAATGCAGCGATTATTGGGATGTCTTTTCATAGTATCGCGTATTTGACTAAGGTTTATTCAGAGAGCATCGAAGAGTTAGACAGTGGTGTAATTGAGGCATTACAAGCGTGTGGGGCTAGTTGGTGGCAAATTATTTTTCAAGGGGTTTTCCCTACTTGTTTGACAGCTTTATTGTCGTGGACGTTCATCCGCTTTGAAATTAATTTTACCAATGCCATTGCAGTAGGCGCGGCAGCCGGAGCGGGTGGCCTGGGTTTCCAGTTAGCGATGATTAGTGGTTTTTATTTTGATTTTCACGAGATTGGAATTTTAGTTTATTTGATTTTGGCAGTTGTTGTTATTTTAGAAATCATTTCAGTCAAACTACGTGCTACGTATTTGGCTCGCGGATAAAAATTAGTCAACCGAAGAGGAAGGGACATGTGATGAAACGCAAACAGCGGACTCAAATTTTAATTGAAGACCAGACAGGACTATTGGGTGAGCTAGCGACGCATGCGCAAGCGTTATTTCCAATTGAAATTTTGGAAGAACCGCATCTAGGGCTGATGATGAGTCCCGTGAGAGAGTCTGCCCAAAAAAGCTTATTTTATTTAGGTGAGGTGTTAGTAACCAAAGCGCGTGTGCGAGTAAATCGTCAGATTGGTTTAGGCATTTTGAGCGGAGAAGATTATGAGAAAGCCCTCCACTTGGCGATGATCGATGTCGCGTATCCATTGTTAACGACGAGTCAATTACTAGAGTGGGATGCATTGCTTTTAAAAGCAGAAGAACAAATTGTGAAACAACGAAAAAGGTATCAAAGTCAATTGAATAAAACAAAAGTATCCTTTGATACCATGGAGGTCTGAAAGAGATGGATATTTTTGACATTCAAGCGAGTTTTCGTCAATTAGTAAATAGTTTGTCATACGTTGGTGAAATGGGGGAATTACCTAGTGGGAAAACCGCTTTTCCCATCGCAACCAATTTATCAGTTTTGGCGACCACACTTTTAGATCAAGAAGTGACCTATTCTTTGGTCAATTTCACGCAAAGTGAACAAGAGTATCTACAAACGGCGAGCCGGAGTTCATTAGTTGCTGTCGCTGACGCTGATTATGTTTTTCTGCGTTTAGCAGATTCCTTTGAAAAGGCACCATTAACGAATTTAAAAATCGGAACGCTCGTCGATCCCCAAACATCGGCGACGGTTTTTATTTTTTGTGAAAGTTTAGTTGGGGATAAACGACAGACCTATCAACTAAGTGGCCCGGGAATTCAGGGGGAAAAAACGATTGCTTTACCGCGGGAAGTGCAGTCATTTTTAGCGCTTCGTAATGAACTAAATCAGGAGTATCCGCTAGGAATTGATGTTTTTTTGGTTGATGACAGTCAAAAGCTGATCGGACTTCCGCGAACAACTCAAATAAAGGAAGTGAATAACTGATGGCGTATGTAGCCGTTAAAGGTGGTCAAGAAGCGATTGAAGCGAGTCTGCAACTGTTAGACTATCAAAAAATCGCAGCCGGTGATTTTTTGCAGATTGAAGCGATTGAAGCCAATATGGGATTGTTAGTTGATCAAGTCATGAGTGAAAGTTCATTATTTGCCCCCAACTTAGCTGCCCGTGCGCTTTGGCAAGCAGAAGGTTCAGTGGAGGAAGCGGTCTTTTTACTACGCGCGTACCGCTCAACCTTGGAGCGCCTTGGCTATACGCAAGTGATTGACACCGCAGATGAAATGTTTGTTGAACGACGGATTTCAGCAGCCTTTAAAGATATTCCTGAAGGTCAGATGCTCGGGGCGTCATATGATTATTTACATCGCCTAATTGATTTTTCAACAGCTACAGATCACACCCAATATGTTGAAAACTTGCGGCAATTATTTACTAGTGAAACGCTTGAGAGCGAGTTAATTTTAACTTATCCCAAGGTTTCAGATTACCTACGTGAAATCGGCTTACTTCCCAAGCACTCAGTCAATGATACCAAGCCTGAGGATGTAACCAAAAAAATTATGACCTTTCCAACCAAACGTTCAGAGCGGTTGCAAAGTTTGACTCGCGGAATGTCGCAAGCATTGATGGCTTTTGCCTATTCCATTATTCGTGGCTATGGGTCTATTCACCCAACAGTCGGTGAATTACGTGTCGGCAAAGTTCCGCTTTATTACCAAGCACCAGCCCAAGAGCGTGCTGAAGAAGATTGTTATTATTTAGGTGAAATCAAAGTCACCGAGGCCGAGATGTTTATTCCGGTTGTAAGTAAAAAAGCCGGCCAAAATGTTTTAGAAATTGAGATTGGTTATGGCATGGTTTATGGACGCAATGAAACGAAAGCTATCTCAATGGGGATTTTAGATTATAGTTTAGAAGTTGGTGATAAAAGTGTTCCAACAGGGGATGAAGAGTTCGTCTTGTACCATATTGATGGCATCGAAGCGACCGGCTTTTTGTCGCATTTGAAATTGCCTCACTATGTCACGTTCCAATCGAAACTAGATAGTATTCGTAAAACACATCACCCAAAAGGAGCACTTCAAAATGAAGCCGTCTTATAATTTTGCCTTTTTTGATGAGGGGTCAAAACGAGAAATTCGTCGCGCAATCTTGAAAGCCATCGCGATTCCTGGTTATCAAGTCCCATTTGGTTCGCGGGAGATGCCAATTGGACGCGGCTGGGGGACGGGGGGCTTACAAGTTACCTTATCACTCATTGGTCCAACTGATTGTTTGAAAGTGATTGATCAAGGCAGTGATGAGAGTGTCAATGCGGTTAATATCAAAAAATTGGTCGAAAAAACAACGGGGGTCAAAGTAACTACTCAGACGAGTGAAGCGAGTATTATTCAGTCGCGGCATCGGATTCCCGAGCAAAAGCTGACTAAAGAGCAAATTTTAGTTTTGCAAGTTCCAGTTAGTGAACCGCTAAGAGAGTATGAAGCAAGTGAATATCAAACCAAGCGCTTGCATGCCGACCAAGAGTATACAGGTTCCTGGTTGTTATTGTTTGATCAATTAATGCGTTTTAATGTGACGACAACCGGTGCTGCGCATCCAGTATTGGTGAATCACCGCTATTTAATGACACCTTCGCCTATTCCGCGTTTTGATAATCCTAATTTGGCTGAAAATGAAGCCTTAATCTTATTAGGGGCCGGTCGCGAGAAGAAGATTTTTGCCGTCCCTCCGTTTACCGATGTGAAATCAATTGATTTTGAAGATCGGCCATTTGAAGTAGAAGATTTTTCTGATAAAACGTGTCATTTATGTGGCGGAAGCGACGTTTTTATGGATGAACTATTTGATGCGGACAATCAAATCAGTTATCAATGCAATGATACGAGCTATTGCTTAGAGAGGAGAAATACTCATGTTAATTAAGGAAAATTCCACAGAATTTGATGAGTCTCCCATCTTGCGTATCGAAAACTTAAGCAAACAATATGGTGAGGGGTGCAAAGAATGTCACAATCCGCAAACTCGTCAGTTAGAAAAAAATTTTTGTGCTACTTGTGGCACGGTTTATGCCTGTCAAGAAATCTCGATGGAAGTTTATAAAGGTGAGATTATTGGGATTGTGGGCGAATCTGGTTCAGGAAAATCAACGTTTATGAAATGTTTGTATTTTGATGAAGAACCAACGAGTGGCCAAGTCGTTTTTCGTTCAGAACAGACAACGCAAGAAAATATTTTATTGCTCTCTTCACAACAAAAACGCAAATTACGAAATGAAGCGTTTGGAATGGTCTATCAGAATCCATATTTAGGTTTGCAAATGAATCTTTCTGCGATTGCCAATGTGGCTGAAAAAATGATCGCCAGTGGCAATCGCAATGTTGCCGAGATGACAGCGATTGGTGGTGGGTTACTAGAAGAGGTTGGGATTTCACAATTACGAATGAAAGAACAACCCAAGGCTTTTTCTGGCGGGATGCAACAACGGGTACAAATTGCCAAAGCCTTATCAACCAATCCCCCCATTTTATACTTAGATGAGGTGACGACAGGGCTTGATTTATCGGTGCAGGCGGTTGTCTTGGACTTGATCAAACAAATTCAACAAACTTATCAAGTGAGTATGTTGGTGGTTTCGCATGATTTAGGCGTGATTCGGATGCTCGCTCAAAGAACGTATGTCTTATTGAGTGGTCAAGTCATCGAAAGTGGGTTGACCGATCAAATCTTAGAAGACCCGCAGCATCCATATACGCAACAACTAGTCTATTCGTTATTATAATTAGGAGGAATGAGATGTATATCATTACGAACGGCACCATTGTCACTGCTGATGAATTATTGTTGCACCGCTCCGTGTTAATTGAAGATGAGCAAATCATTGCGATTACGAGTAACTTAGCCTTGGATTCAGTGCCGCGAAATATTCGAGTGGTTGATGCCAAAGGTGGTTTTATTATGCCAGGCTTTATTGATATCCATTCAGATTATATCGAAACCATTGCTTCACCGCGACCAAGTGTATTAATGGATTTTGAAGTTGCGTTGTATGAAGCTGAGCGGGAGTTATTGACCCATGGAATTACGACGATGTATCACTCACTTAGTTTAACCGGAAACCGCGATGCCTTTAAGGAAAAACCAATTCGTCAAAGTGAGAATGTCTTGCGCTTAGTTGATTTGATTGAAGCCACTAAAACGAAGGCGCATTTAATTCATCATCGGATGCATCTGCGTTATGAGATTAGTAATTTTACGCAAATGAGCTTAGTCGAAGAGTTGATTCGACAAAAGAAAATCCATTTGCTGTCGTTTATGGATCATACGCCTGGTCAAGGGCAATACCGTAACTTAGAAGTTTATCGCTTGATTTTAGCTGGTTATCATGATGGTGACTACGAAAAAGTTGATGAAATTATTGCCCAGGTTTCAAATGTTGAGAAAATCAGTTTTGAGCAATTGGCATTTTTAGCCCAAGCCGCCAAAGAACAAGGCATTTCATTGGCCTCACACGATGATGATACGTTAGAAAAATTAGCGATTGTAGAGCAATTAGGCAGTTCGATTTCGGAATTTCCGATTACCGAAGAAGTCGCTTTTGAAGCACAAAGAAGAGGATTGTTAACCGTTGGTGGTGCTCCCAATGTGTTATTAGGTAAATCACATTCAGGGAATCTTTCAGTCATTGATGCGATTAAAGCTGGGACGATTGATATTTTGTGTAGTGATTACTACCCATCTTCATTATTACATGCGATTTTTAAACTTTGGCAAATGGAGCTGTTAACCCTTCCTGAAGCGGTTAAATTAGTCAGTTTGCATCCAGCTCAAGCGGTGGGAATTGACCAAAGTACTGGCAGTATCGCAGTTGGTAAACAAGCCGATTTGATTATTGTTAACTATGCAGGAGAGCAAGTACCAGTCGTCACCCATACATTCGCTAAAGGAGTGTTAATTAGTGAAACCACTTATCGACTCTAAGCCAGCTAAGTTATTGGAATTAAGCGCTGTTTCAAAAGACTTTACCCTGCACAGTGTTCAAAAGCAGGTCCGAGGGTGCCAAGCGATTAGTTTTTCGGTGAATGAAGGTTCTTTTGTCGGGATTACTGGTAAAAGCGGCAGTGGCAAAACGACGATTTTAAGATGTATCTACCGCACGAATTTGCCACAAAAAGGGAGTATTTATTATCATTCGGCCTTATTTGGTGAGATTGATTTGGCAACGATTTCTGAACGAAAAATGAGTCTAATTCGCAAGTATGAAATTGGGTATGTCTCACAGTTTTTACAAAACTTACCGAGGGTCACAGCTTTTGATTTAGTCTATCGATCGGCGCTAGAGACCGCCATTTCAGAAACTGAGGCCAGTAACGTGACGCGCACGATTTTAAACCATTTTGAATTAAAAGAAGAACTTTGGAATTTATATCCCAATACTTTTTCCGGCGGTGAAAAATTACGGCTGAATATTGCAAAAGCCATGGTCAAGAAACCCAAACTGTTACTTTTAGATGAACCGACTGCTTCTTTAGACCAACACTCAAAAGAAAAAGTGCGTGAATTAATCCAAGTGCTAAAAAGTGAAGGCACGACGATGATTGGGATTTTCCATGACTTAGAATTTATGGAAGATTTATGTGATCAAGAGTTTAATATCCAAGAAGGGGCATTTGTGTAGGGGGGCTGCGATGAAAGCTGATTTACATGTTCATAGCCATTTTTCAGATGGGACGAGTTCACCAGAAGAACTACTGGCGTTAGCGTTAAAGCATCAATTGACGGATTTGGCAGTCGTTGATCATGACACGTTGGCCGGAATCGAGCAATTGCAAAAAATTTTTGCGCCAACAGCAGTCAATTTCATTGCGGGAATTGAAATGAGCGCCTTTGATTTTAAACGTCAACGAAAGGTTCATATTTTAGGGTATCAATTGACCAATCCTGACTTCGTCAATCAACTCTGTGAGCCGTTATTACAAGCACGGACCCAAAATACGTTATTACAACTTGAAAAAATTCAACAAGCGGGCTTTGATATTACTGAAAAGCAAGTTCGGACATCAGCCAAGAATGCCACGGCTTTATATAAACAACACATTATGGCCGCTTTAATTGAATCAGGCGATGAAAGTGAAATTTATGGTGCTCTTTATCAAGTTCTTTTTAAAAATCAAGGTGTGGCTCATTTTGACATTCCATATATCGATGTTTATGACGCGGTTGAAGCTATTAATTTAGGTGGTGGCAAAGCCGTGGTTGCTCATCCTGGGCAATTGGATAGTTTTGAGCTGATTACTGAGCTCGTTTCAAGTGGCATCGTTGGTATTGAAAAATACCATCCCGATCACACCTTGGTTGATCAAAACAAAGTTCAAGCGCTTTTGGATGCGTATCAACTTCAATGTTTTGGGGGTTCTGATTATCATGGCGGATTTGGGCCTGATTTTTTGGGGAAATCAGGTCTCACCAAAGTGAACGAGTTTCCAAGGATTCTCAGATAATTAAAGCAGTAGTTGTGAAGGTCTATTTTATTTTAAGTAATCAGCGGACATTTTCCGAAAAAATTTTCGGAGACTGTTCGCTGATATCTGGTACATAGTTTAAACGAATAAAACGAGGTTCAGCCTTACCTGAACCTCGTTTTAAGAAATCGTTATTTTTTTAATTTTAATAAAGCTTCTTCACTGCCCATAAATTGGGCGGTAAAGGCTGCAATCCCAGCTCCCAAGAGTGGTGCTAATAAATAGACCCAGTAATGAGTCAGAGCTGATCCACCAGCGAAAATGGCAGGACCGAAACTTCTAGCCGGATTAAGTGAGCCACCAGTTAAGTTTAACGCGACAATGATTAAAAACGATAAGGTTAAACCGATTGCCAAAGGTGCCATCGTGCTATTGCCATATTTCTTACTTGTCACCATCAAAATCACAAAAACAAATAAGAAAGTAATCACTGTTTCAAAAGTGAAGGCTAGTCCCGCACTGATAGTTGTGAAATCAGTTTGTCCAAATGAATCCATGGGTAGGTCGGTTGCGGAAATGAAAAGTGCTAAAAAGGCTGAAGCGATACTGGCACCAATAAATTGGCAAAGAATATAGAATAAGCCATCTTTACTTGCTAAACGTTTGTTAATTAACATCGCGAGTGTGACTGCGGGATTGAAGTGCCCCCCAGAGACGTTCCCAAGGGCATAAGCCATCATCGTAACCGTTAACCCAAAAGCTAAACCAATTGTTAACGTGTCACCTTGTGCAATGACTACGGTCCCAGTTCCAACAAAGACTAACATAAATGTTCCAATAAGTTCTGCCAAATATTTTCGTAAATTATCCATAAAAAAACTCCTTTCTTCTTTTAAACAGATTATACTGGTTGATTTTTCAATTCGTAAAGCAATTAGACTGGAAACTCATCCTTATTTTATTTAGCTAAATTAAAGCGGTTTATTTCTGGTGGAAAAGGTAGGGTTATTAAAGGGGCTCAACAAGTGGTGACAAGGTTATAGAGAGTTATTATAACCAACTATAAAAAAACTCAATAGCCTTTTAATATTTCTCATTGAAATCATTTGCAAAAAGTAGTAATCTTGTTTTAATAAGTTTGAATATTAGAAAATAATGGAATTAAACGTTTTCAAAATGTGGTTTTCGTGTTATTATATAACCGTAAAAGAAGTGGAGGAGTTAAGATGGATGCAGTTAAATTGGGGCAATCTTATATTTGTAAACCAATCGGATTAGAAAATTCTGTGGTTGGCGTAATTGAACGAACCTATATCAATACAGTACTAATTAATGTTGAAAGTTGTGAACAAGAAGATCGGGTGACTGTCCTTGATCGTCAAAATAGAATGTTAGTCAAATTTTGCGATATTTATAGTCCGTATGGGGTGACGCAAGTTGTCTAATCAAAAATGCGCAGAAGTAAGAGGGGCTCAAAAGCCGCGTTTACTTCTGCGCATTTTTATCCTAACGAGTAGGCGTTAGCAAATTAGCCAACGCCAATGACAAAATGCGTTAATTTATCAGAATAAGTTGTTTGATCGGTAATACTGGTAACTTCTTGATTTAAGATACTCATTTGGTCAGTAATAATTCCATCAACCCCATAAAAAATCATACGCTCAATGGCATCGCTTGAATTAGGTGTCCAAACAAAAACTTTTTTGCCATCCTTTTGTGCGGCCTCGATAAAATTCCGATTGATTGTACTGTATTCCATCGTCAAAAAATCGGCAGTTGTATTTGGGGGGCCGACGACGTTGAAGGGGAGGATATAGCCAACCAACAATTCTGGGGCTTGTTTTTTGATTTCTTCTACCACATCATACGACAGGCTCTGAATGAGGTAATCTTCTTGAACAATGACATCATGATAGCGATTTAAAAAGAGGGTTACTAGTTCGGAGACATCTTTTTCTTGTGTTTTGATTTCAATTAACAATTTTTGATCAAGTGTTTGAGCGTCAGCTAAGTATTCGTCAAAAGAAGCCAAAGTTCCTGTATAATCGCCTTCACCAATTGCTAAATCTTGTAGTTGGGCTAAAGTTAGCTCTCCCGGTTTTTTATTGATTCCAGTCAACCCTTTCAGCGTAAAATCGTGGAGCACGACAAACTGTTGGTCTTTGGTGAGTTGCACATCCATCTCAACGTAGTTTGGATGGTAGTCCTGACTGGTATTTTCTAGTGCGGGTAAAGTGTTTTGTAACCCGTTAGCATCGCTGACTCCGCGATGAGACGTTGTAATTGGAACTTTTTTGGAACTGGCATTTAAATAATCGAGATTGTAAAGACTAACGCCGATGCCAAAGAAAAGAGCTGTAACGAGCATCAGTGTCTGTTGGAGGTTTTTGAACCGCCGTTTAGGGAGGGCGTCTTTGTCAAACCAAGGCGGAATCGCTGGTAAAAAGCCTTCGTCATCCATAAAATCAATGATGATGAAAAAGATTCCCACGGTTGAAAAAATACTATTAAGCAGTAAGAAAAACTGTAGGAGTGTCATCGCGAAAACAGCACTAATCAAAGAGTACTCGGGAAAGAACTGTTCCACCAGACGTTGGGAAGCAATTACAAGCGAAAAACCAACTGCCGTAACGGCTAAGGTACACCCACCAATAAAAATAAAGCGCGTAACAATTGTCAATAGATTTTTCTTGGTTGCCAAAAAGCTTTCTTTGACCGCTAACTTAAATGGTCGATCTCTTAAAATCATTTCGGGCAAAGCAAAAATTAAGCGAACACCTAAATAAAGTAATAAGACATAAAAAATGATGAAACTAGTAATAATCACGACCCGATTGGCAAAAATAAAATCCATAATAAATGCTGGAATTTTGACTTTTGCGAGTAAATCAGAGTTAAAACTCATGCCACCGAGTGGTAAAACGAGCAAAAAATAAAAGAGAAAGAATAAGAAAATGCTCGGCCGCAATTTTTTTAGTTGTAACAGTGTCATTTTCAAGAGCTGACTTAAGGTAACGGTTTGTTGCTTTTTGATAAAGTACATGCTAAGTAACAAGAACGTAAACTCAAAATAGATTGCTAATAAAATAAAGAGCAAAATAAAGAGTAATAACAAGGTAACGACGGGGTGTTTGGTTAAGATGGTTAAAAGATTATCAGAAGAAATATAATTGATATTCCCTTTAGCTAGGACAAATTTGGTTGAACTACTTAGTAAAGGAATGAGTATGAACAACATCAAGCCATGCATCAATAAAACATCACGAAAATAAGCTTTACTGTGAACTAAAAATTCCCAGGTATTATAAATATGGTCTTTAAAATACTGCATAAAATCACCTCAACTCATTGTATCGTGTATTCTAATTTTCGTAAAAAGAGAAGCCTAGCTAAAGACATCAATTCCAGATGTTCAATAACTAGGCTTTTAAAGCGCATAACGGATTATCCTAAGAGGCCAGTTAAAAATTGACCGCCATAAATTAAAACCATACTATAAAGAAAGATTGAAAGTGGTTTAGCTAACAGGATGATCCAGGTGAATTTTTTTAAGGAAATGTTTGTTAATCCGGCCATTAGACACAAAGCATCGTCTGGTGCAACCGGAAAGAAAATTGCTAAGGCGAAAAGGCGATCAAAACGGTTTTGATTATCGAGCCAACCGACATATTTATTGTAGGTTTTGGCACTGACCATATTCATGATAAAAGGCTTGCCGTACTTGCGCCCAAGTAAAAAGACAATAATCGAGCCAATGCTGATACCGATATAATTGTAGATGAACCCAGCAAATGGTCCGAAAATCAAGACACCCGCAGCACTCGAAATGCCACCAGGGATAATTGGAATGACGACTTGCACAACTTGTAACAAAATAAAGATAAGTGGTCCTAAGAAGATGGAGTCACCCACAACACCACGTAAGGCATTAATATTTTGGAAGACTCCGAGGTGAATGCAATAAATGGTAAAAGCGATTGAGACGCCGATTCCAAATACTGAGACGAAATTCATGACTCTGCGCGATACTACTTCATTCAAGTCAGCAAGCTCCTTTCAAAAGCAACAGGGAATTATAATCAAGCAATCGATTTAATTAAGTGTAACCAAAGTCTTAATTAATTATTGGATTAAGTAATAACTAAGTTCATTATATGAAATTTTTAACTAAAATACTATCCATCTTGAGACGGATTAATGATTTCTTGAAAGTTTTCTTACTTTTGTTGCTTTGAATTCGTGCGTTTTTGATTCCGCTGTTTGATAATCGTTTCGATCATGCTCGTCATCATAAAGGCTCCCGCAATGGCGCCAGCAGTTACGATGACAATCATGATATTTTCAAAAGCATAGCGATGTTGGTTTAAAAAAAGATTGCGGACAGCTTGATAAGCGGCTCCTCCTGGAACGAGCGGGACAATTCCGGGAATGATAAAGATAATCATCGGCATTTTCAAACGGCGTGAGAAGAAGATGCTTAAGACACCGATGACAAAAGCGGCCAGAAAATTTGCGACACCGAGGCCGTGACGTGAGTTATTGATAAAGTAAAAGATCATCCAGCCAATCATTCCGGTGAAGCCACAAGCCCATAACGCGCGCCGAGGGACGTTGGTGATGACACCAAAAGATACCGCGCTTAGATAACTAAAAATGATTTGAATCAGTAAAGCAACCATCTAAAAGTAACCTCCAAAAAGAGTAAAAGTTGTGACGATGCCGACACCAATCGCAGTGGCTGTGAAAATAGCTTCTGTCGCCCGAGCATTTCCACTAATCAAATCACCAGCTAAAATATCACGAAAGGCATTGGTGATTGCTACCCCAGGAACTAACGGCATCACGGCACCGATAATAATATTATCAACCGAGGCGGCTAAGGAAAAATGAACTGCAAAAATGGCGCAAGTCCCAATGACAATGGCTGCTGAGAACATATCAAAAAAGCGGACTTGTGACCACTTTTTGATAAAAACACTGGTCACATAACCGAACGCACCAATGAGAAAGGTTGCCAAAAAATCAGCCATTGTCCCGCCAAAAAGGTACATCAACGTACAGCTGATAATGCCGGCACTGAGAATTTGTAATGGCAACGAAAAAGAAGGGGTTTCGCTTACTACTTTTTGAAGTTCATCATATAATTCTTCTAAGGTCAGTTCTTTTTGAGCGAACAGTCTAGAAAAATGATTGACAGCAACAATTTTTTCTAAGTTCATGGTTCGTTCGTGGGCATCTTCAACTTGGGCGATGTGGCTGCTTTTTAAGCTCATAAAGACACCGGTTGCTGTGACATAACTCACCGCGTCACGCTCACCGGCATTTTGAGCGATTCGTTGCATCGTATCTTCAACGCGTTGAACTTCGGAACCATTTTCCATCATAATTTTTCCAGCCAATAAGCAGGTATCTAAAATTAATTCTTGCTTTTTTATAGCCATTGCATAACTCCTATTCAGTGAAGTTTTTTGTTACGTTCATGTTTTTTTCGTGCGTTGTGTATATTTTTTAAAGCTATTAATAATCGGAACCATAAAAGCGGCCACAAAACCACTTGAAAAGCCATTATTATATAAATTTAGGCCACCATGCAAGCCATTGATATTACCAACAAGTGAAAGATGAAAGAAGCCAGCTAAAATCCCATATTGAAAGCCATAATAGCCGCTAATGGGTGCTAGGCTAGTACCAAAGATGGCTGCTAAAACAACACTAGTTCTTTGGATCTCGTGTAAAGGAGCAAAGAAACTCGCGAGGTAGACACCTAAAAGAATGGGGAAACTATTTTTGGCATGATTACCCAAGGCGCTAAAACCGACAGCTGACAAGATGGCCCCAACAATTGGACCGTTTAATTGGACGTGGATTAACTGGGTATAACCTAAAAGTAAAAAACCCATCAAGGACATGTTGATCAAGGTACAGCCAATCGTCGTCATCGACACAAAGTCCGTGGGTAATTGACCGCTACTACGAAAGATTTTTCGTAACCCTTTGAAAGAGCCATTATTTAAAATAAATCCAATGATAAAATTGCCGATAAAAAAGATTAGCAGAAAATTTCTGAGATCCAGATGCGCGGAGGTCGAAAGCACAGAGCGGTCAATAACCTCATTACCAAACATGCGTAAGATACTCGCGAGGATCATTGCGAGTAAGCCTGCAGAAAAGCCCACATTATAAAGCGAGAATCCTTGGTGAAAATGAACAATATGGAGCGCTAACGGTGGTAAGATTAGTCCAATCATCAGCCCGACCAAATAACCTAAAGGAATCCCGATGATTAACGGTAGCTTTAACCCAAAAGCGAGGTAACTGATGACTGGGGAAAGGGAACTACCAAATAAACAAATCGCCGCAATTTTGGCAAAAGGTTGTTTCGTCAGATGCGCATATAAAATGCCACCTAAAATAATGGGAATGGAATTAAAGAGATTTTTGCCAAAAAAAGAATACCCACTGACGGTAAAAATCGCGGCAATCACCATGCCGTTTAAAGGGACGACTGCAACGCGTAAGGTTAAAATACTCAACAGCGTCAAGAGCCCACTATTTAAAAAGGCGCTACCGAAATTGCCGACTTGAATGTAATCGGTAATTAAGTTACTTGGTGAAACCAGAATCCGCTGCATTCCCTCCAAGAGTTCAGGTCCTGAATTAGCAACAAGTCCGATGGTTAATAGAAAGAAACTAAAGCCAAACATTAATGCGTAGCGCAAATTTTGAATCGTGGTGTCATATTTAATTGCCATGGTGTCATTGTAGTCCATTAAAATCCCTCCCTCCATTTACTATAACGAATTCTTTTTCGAACTGTCAATTTAGGATGCCAATTTTCCGTTTCTTACGAAGGAAGTTTTTTTGTAAATCGAGGGTTTTTTCTGTTTTTTAATTTTTAAATTTTTTCTTATAGATAACAGGATTGAGTATATTATTTCCCAAAAACCATAAAATTGTATAGAATGATGTTATCAGCTGATATGTTATTAAAAGAGAGGAGTTTACATATGCGTCGGAAAGTTTATACGAAGGAACATATTTTGAAAGCAGCTTATGAAGTTGTGGCGAAAGAAGGTTTCGGTAAGTTTACTGCACGAAATATTGCCAAAAAAATGGGGATTTCTACTCAACCAATTTATTTAGAATTTAAAAACATGCAAGATTTAAAAATTACCTTAATCGAATCGATTATGAAAGATTTGCAAGAAAACATTTTTCCAGTGGAACGAACTGGGGATCAATTAATTGATTTGGGTATCAATTTTGTGAAATTTGCGCAAGAAAACCGCAATTTATATGTAGCTCTTTTCGTTGATGAATATGGTGGGGGAGAGTTAATGCATAACTTTTCTTACGAATATTTCAAACAAATTGTCACTGATGATGAGCGGTACAAAGAATTAACCGAAGAATATATTGAAGCACTCCATGATGGTACGTGGATTACGGTGACAGGAATCGCCTCGCTGATGGCTTCAGGAATTATCCAACCAACAGATGAGCAAATTGCTAAATTAATCCAACAAACAATTGATGTGGTACTGCAGATGAGTAACCCACGCGAAATTTTTGCTTATTAATGACCTTGAATCAAAAAAAATCTGAGCTTTCCTTATTTTGTAACCGCTACACTGGGTTAGAAAAGAAAGTTCAGATTTTTTTGTACGCATTTAAATGGTCATTAAGCGTCATTTGAGACTTATTGATTATGCTCTTGATCATCAAAGTCAACGACTGATTGTTCTTCTGGTTGATTAAGATAATACCAAGTAGCACAACAAAAGATACTTAGACTTAAAATCGTGATAAGCATTGATCCGCCTCCCTTTTTTATTGATGAATCAATTATAAAAGCGGAAGCTAAAATCAAACTTAAAGCGTTAAGTAACTAAATGCGATTGCTAATTTAGATGGCAAGATGATTTTCTAAATACTCGGCTAAGCCATCCTCATCATTGGTCTTTTGAGTAACGTCATTGGCGATAGCTTTTGCGGCCGGTGTTGCATTTGCCATTGCAACACCAATCCCAGCGTATTCGAGCATTTCTAAATCATTGTGTTCATCACCAAAAGCGATGATATCGGCTTGCTTAACACCTAAATGTTGGGCGATGAGTTCAACACCACGGGCCTTTTGGATACCTTTGGCCACAATTTCTAAAATTGCTCGTGGGCCACCCCACGTTCTGACATCGATAAACTCATCGTATTGTGCTTGCAAGGTTTGCGCGACTTCTTTGGCATATTCGGGTTTCGTTTGGATTAAAACGGATGTTGGATTACTAGGTAAATTAGTTAAGAGGTTCTTTTCAGTTGCTTGATTGGTGGCAAAAATCTGTGCATCAAAGGCATTGAGGTCATCAATAAAGAACGTTTCCCGGTTTTCAGCAGCGATGAAATCTAAGTTTAGCTGTTTTTTTTGAGCTGCGATTTCAAAGGCGATGTCCCGATGAAACAAAACTTCCGATTCCTTTTCCCATGTTTGAAAAGGGAGATGAACGAGTGCACCATTAAAATTGACCATCGGCGTATTGAGGTTCAGTTGTTGATAGTAATGTGCGCTCATGCGAAAGGGGCGTCCGGTTGCAATACTGACAAAATGGCCGGCTTGGGTCGCTTTTTGTAAGACCGCTTGTGTTTTAGGTGTGATCACCGATTGACTATTTAAGGTTGTACCATCGAGGTCGATAGCAATTAATTTTTTTTTCATAAATGTTCCTTTCTAAAATTGGTGCGTTTTGTCGCGGTAAGTTAGCATTATTTTTTCTTATTCTACCAAAGATAGGGGAGTAAAAAAAGACATTTACAAATACCAGTGAAAAGATACCGTTTGAAACACGAACTATTTTAGAAATTGTTAAAAAAATGGATGATTTATTGTTGAAAAAGGAGGCCGCGCCACCTATAATTTGTAGTTGTTTGATGGAAAGGCGAATTTTTGAGACGTTTGTTTGAAGTGTTTGTTTGATCATCTAAAAAAGTATAGGAGTGGAAATCTTCATGGAAAAATTTTTCAAATTAAAGGAAAATAATACAACTGTGTCAACGGAGATTATGGCCGGAGTAACAACCTTTTTTGCAATGAGCTATATTTTATTTGTGAATCCGACTATTTTGGCGCAATCAGGAATGCCGTTTCAAGCGGTTTTTCTAGCAACCATCATTGCTTCAGTGATTGGAACATTAGTGATGGGGCTGTTTGCCAATGTGCCGTATGCCCAAGCACCAGGGATGGGCTTAAATGCGTTTTTCACCTTTACCGTTGTTTTTGGTTTAGGATATTCTTGGCAACAAGCACTAGCAATGGTTTTTATTTGTGGACTCATTAATATTTTTATTACGGTAACAAAGATTCGTAAAATGATTATTCACGCGATTCCTGAGTCAATGCAACATGCAATTGGTGGCGGGATTGGGATTTTTATCGCTTATGTCGGGTTAAAAAATGCCAACTTATTAAGTTTTAGTGCTGATTCAGCTGCGATTACGAGTAGCATGGTTGATGGCGACAGTGCGACGAACGTGACGGTCAATGGTGGAATTGTCCCAGCTTTAGCCAACTTTGACAATCCAGCTGTTTTACTATCTTTAATTGGTTTAGTTATTACGACTATTTTAGTGGTGAAAAATGTCAAAGGAGGCATTTTAATCAGTATCGTTGCCACAACGGTCATCGGCATTTTTATGGGCGTTGTTGATTTAAGTGCGATTGATTGGCAAGCCAATTCGCTAGGTAGCTCGATTAATGAACTAGGAACGACTTTTGGAGCGGCTTTTGGCCCAGAGGGAATGCAGTCACTCTTTAATGATCCAGCCAAAATTCCGCAAGTTTTAATGACGATTATTGCGTTTAGTTTAGCGGATACGTTTGATACAATTGGGACCTTTATCGGTACGGGACGTCGTACAGGAATTTTTTCACAACAAGATGAAGCGGCACTTGAAGATAGCAAAGGTTTTACAACGAAAATGGACAAAGCGTTGTTTGCTGATGCGATTGCCACTTCGGTTGGTGCGATTGTCGGAACTTCTAATACGACGACTTATGTTGAATCAGCTGCCGGTATTGGTGCTGGTGGACGGACTGGTTTAACATCAGTAATAGTTGCAGCCTTATTTGCTTTAAGTAGTTTCTTCTCTCCATTGATTTCAGTTGTGCCAACGCAAGCAACAGCTCCGGTTTTAATTTTAGTTGGGGTGATGATGTTGAGTTCATTTAAAGATATCGAATGGACGAACTTAGAAGAAGCGATTCCAGCCTTCTTTGCCTCAATCTTCATGGCCTTTTGTTACAGTATTTCTTATGGCATTGCCGCGGGGTTCATTTTCTACACCTTAGTGAAAGTGATTAAAGGGAAATTTAATGAGATTTCACCAATTTTAATTGTTATCGACATTTTATTTATCGCTAACTTTATTATTTTAGCAATTCTTTAATGGGAGTAATTGGACCTGAGACATTTATCTGTCGCAGGTCTTTTTTTGACGCATCAAGGGAGTATAAAATTTTATAAGCAAAAACTTTATAACGACAACGATTCCGTTCCGCGGTTCTTATGCATCAACGTTCAGAAGTGTAGGCAATCAGCAGGTGTTGTTTCGTCTTTTCTATTTAGTCATGGCATAAGAGTTGAAAAGCAAAAAAAACCAGTTACAATAAAGTAACTGGTTTTTTTATGGAATAGGTTAAGCGGCTTTTTTACTAGGGGGTGCAATTTTGACTAATACAAACACCAAGAAAGCAACAAAGAAAGATAAGATTGTTACTAATTGAAAGTCATATGTGCCGCCGACAAGCGAACTACCAATATAGCCCACAACTTGACCTAAGATGAAGGTCCAAATTAAAGTAATAATGTAACGCATTTTGGCACCTCTTTTCTTTAGAATTATATCGCATTTAGTTTACCATATATTTACTGAATGTAAAGCAATCAATCATTGTCAATTATTTTATGGAGGTATGGAAATGTCCTTGCCACAATTATTTACCTACTCTGCTTACTCCTTGATGGAAAGCACCCTAACAATTCCTAATTATGTCAAACAAGCCCAAGCGTGTGGCTATCAAACGCTCGGATTGTGCGATCACAATGTCTTAACAGGAGCAGCCGAATTTTATCGGTTATGTACAAACCAAAAAATCAAGCCAATTATCGGTCTTACTTTGGATTATGTATCACCAGTGACAGAAGGCGTCTTTGAGCTAGCCCTAATTGCCAAAAATTTGGCTGGTTATCATGAATTGATTCAATTATCCAGTGAGAAAATGATTACCGAGCAAGTTTATTTAGAAACAATTGTCGCGACCAAAAATCTAGTAGCGATTCTTTTACCGCAGCATGAGTTCCAAGCGGCAGTGAGTGATGAAAGCCAAAACCAACGTCTACATGCCTTGCAACGTTTATTCGGAGTGGAGAATTTATATTGGGGCGTTTCGCCACAACTTGTTTTTTCCAAAAGCGTTACAGCGTGGTGGGAAAAACAAGGTGTGAAGCCATTTGCCTTTTATCACGTTAACGCAGCCAGCGAGCTAGCTCAGCGTGGTGTTCAGGTGATGCACCATATTAAAGCGGGCAGTCAAATTACTGAGCTAGCGGAATTAAATCAACCAGTAACAGCAACCGTTTTGTTAGCAAATTCAGCGTTAGAAAACGTATTTCAAGATGAGGCAACCGCGCATAACAATACGCTACAGGTGATGAATCTGATTGATTGGCAACTACCGTTAAAACAAAAATTATTGCCCCACTATCCAAGTGAACAAGCAGCCGATCGTTTATTAAGAACGCTTTGTGAAGAGGGCAAAAATCGAGTTGAAAGTTGGAATCAACACTATCAAGAACGTTTGGAATATGAATTAAGTATTATTCATCAAATGGGGTTTGATGATTATTTTTTGATTGTTTGGGATGTGATGCGTTTTGCACACCAACAAGAAATTGTCACTGGTGCGGGGCGTGGTTCGGCGGCGGGGTCATTGGTTGCTTTTTTATTAGCGATTACCGAAGTTGATCCGCTTAAATATGAATTACTCTTCGAAAGATTTTTGAATCCTGAACGTTATAGCATGCCGGATATTGACTTGGATTTTCCTGATAATCGCCGGGTGGAGATTTTAAACTATGTCCAACAAAAGTATGGTCACTATCAAATGGCTCAAATTGCGACGTTTGGGACAATGGCGGCTAAAATGGTTTTAAGAGATGTTTCACGCGCGTTTGGTTTGTCTCAAAGTGAAGCGAATCGTTGGTCACGAGCCATTCCACCAACGTCAAAAATTACGCTTAATGAAGCGTATCAAGAATCAAAACAGTTACGGGAGTTAGTGAATTTAAGTGAAAAAAATCAGCAAATCTTTTCCTTAGCTCAAGTTTTAGAAGGTTTGCCGCGACACGTATCGACCCATGCGGCAGGAGTTGTGATTAGTGACCGTGATTTACGCTTAGACATTCCTTTGCGAGCTGGGGCTGAATCAATTTTGCTAACACAATTTACGATGGGGGAAGTCGAGGCAGCGGGATTATTAAAAATCGATTTTTTAGGATTGAAAAATCTGTCAATCATTGATGATACATTAAAAATCATTCAGCAACAGACCCAAGAAACAATCACTCAAAAAGATATTTTGTTAGCTGATCCCAAAACGTTGCAATTGTTTCGTCAAGGGCAAACGGCCGGAATTTTTCAATTTGAATCGGCGGGCATTCGCAACGTTTTAAAGCAAGTGCAGCCGATGTCAATTGAAGATATTGCCGCGGTCAATGCGTTGTATCGACCGGGACCAATGAAAAACATTGATCATTTTGTGAAACGTAAAAATGGCCAAGAAGCGATTAGTTATCTCGATCACCGCCTCCAGCCAATCTTACAAAATACGTATGGCGTAATGGTTTATCAGGAACAAATCATGAGTGTGGCTTCTGAGATTGCTGGTTTTACCTTGGGGCAAGCCGATATCTTAAGAAGAGCGATTAGCAAAAAAGAAAAGACCACGCTTGATCAAGAGCGTAATCATTTCTTAGCGGGTGCCAAAGAAAAGGGGCTTAGTCTGGAAAAAGCACAGGCTATTTATCAAGCAATTGAATATTTTGCAGATTATGGGTTTAATCGCTCGCATGCCTTTGCCTATTCAATGATTGCTTTTCAGATGGCTTATTTAAAAGTGCACTACCCTTTTGCTTTCTTTTTGGCATTGTTTCGTTCAAGTATCAATACGCCAGCGAAAGTTCGAGAATATTTAGTTGAAGGTCAAAAAATGCAGCTGACATTTTTACCACCAACCATCAATGATAGTCAGTTTAATTTCTCGCTTACCGCCAACCAACAGATTCAATTTGGTCTAGGGAGTATTAAAGGCGTGCGTCGCGATTTTGTTCAGGCAATTTTAAGTGCGCGCCAACAGGAAAAATTTAAAGATGTGGATGATTTCTTGCGGCGGATTGAAAAAAAATGGCAAAAAAGTGAGTATTTAATCCCATTAATTGAAGTCGGTGTATTTGATGAACTGACGGCTAATCGACGGCAATTGCTCCAAGAATTAGCCGGGAAAATTCAAAATTTACAATATAGTGGTGGCAGTCGTGAATTGTTAGATTTGATGGCGTTAAAACCAACCAGTGTTGCGGATTATTCAGCCGCCGAAAAATTAGCTTTTGAAAATCTGTACCTCGGTGTCTATTTGACGAGTCATCCTGTGTCCCAATTTAAAAATATTCGCCAAACCTATCCCTTGCAATTGACCAGTGAACTTATTGCTAATCAACGAGGTCATATTTTATTATATGTAACAAATATTCGCGAAATTCGCACGAAGAAAGGTGAATTAATGGCATTTGTTGACGGCGATGATCAAAGTGGGGCATTATCATTAACGGTCTTTCCTGAATTGTATCGCCAAACACGGCAACAATGGGAAGAAAATGAATGTTACTATATTTCAGGCCGCTGTGAGGTCAGTAAATTTAATGGGCAGCTCCAATTAATCGTTGAAAGAGTTGAGCTAGCGAAAACATTAGAGGAATCGCTAAACGGCCAAACTTGTTTTTTAAAAATTACCCCTGAAAATGAACAGCCGAAAGTCTTGGCTCAATTAAGTATGCTGATTGAAAAAAACAGTGGAGCGACACCAGTCATTATGTATTACGAACGTGACCAAAAGAAAAAACGGCTCCCTAAAGAGTTGTGGGTGACGAACGAAAGGACCTTTATTACGGAATTAGGTTCACTCTTAGGAAAAGAAAATGTTGTTTTCAGGTGAATTTTCAAAGAAATTTCGTATTTTCACTTTTTTTCAATTTGTTTTTCGTTTTTCAAGACAAGAAAGAAAAAGAATGGTAAAATACTAGTCGTGGTTAATGCCAAAAAAATTATCCTAGGAAACTAGGAGAAGTATATTAATGAGGTGAATGTGTAAATGAAACGCATCGGAATCTTAACTAGTGGTGGAGATGCTCCAGGTATGAACGCAGCTGTTCGTGCCGTAACTCGTAAAGCAATCTTTGATGGTATTGAAGTTTATGGAATCAATTATGGTTTTGCTGGATTGGTTGCAGGTGACATCCGTCGCTTAGACGTGGCTGATGTTGGTGATAAAATCCAACGTGGTGGTACATTCTTGTACTCAGCTCGTTACCCAGAGTTTCAATATGAAGAAGGTCAATTAAAAGGGATCGAACAATTGAAAAAATTTGGGATTGAAGGTTTAGTTGTTATCGGTGGCGATGGTTCTTATCATGGTGCCATGGCTTTAACTAAACGTGGCTTCCCGGCTGTCGGCATTCCAGGAACAATTGATAATGATATTCCAGGAACTGACTATACGGTTGGTTTTGACACAGCAATTAATACAGTTGTTGAAGCAATTGACCGTATCCGTGATACTGCAACTTCTCACGTACGGACATTTGTGATTGAAGTAATGGGACGTAATGCAGGGGACATCGCTTTATGGGCAGGTGTTGCTGGCGGCGCGGATGAAATCATTATTCCAGAGCACGACTTTGATATGGCTAACGTTGCTGAACGTATCCAAAAAGGACGCGATCGTGGGAAAAAACATTGTTTAATCGTTTTAGCTGAAGGTGTTATGGGCGGAAATGAATTCGCTGAGAAATTATCTGAACATGGTGATTTCCATACACGAGTATCAATCTTAGGACACGTTGTTCGTGGCGGAACACCAAGTGCGCGTGACCGTGTCTTAGCAAGTAAATTCGGTGGCTATGCGGTTGAATTACTTAAAGCTGGTAAAGGCGGCCTTTGTATCGGAATGGACAAAGAAGAAGTTACAGCCAATGACATCATCGATACGTTGGAAAACAACAAACACAAACCTGATTTATCATTATATGACTTAAATCAAGAGTTATCATTCTAATCCAAGTAATATTAAATTTGTTAAACAGCGAAAGCTATTTAAATAAACGAATAGGAGCGTTCAGTAATGAAAAAAACAAAAATCGTTAGTACGTTAGGACCAGCAAGTAATAGCGTCGAAACTATCTCACAATTAATTGAGGCTGGAGCAAATGTTTTCCGCTTTAACTTCTCACATGGTGATCACGAAGAACAATTATCTCGTATGGAAATGGTTCGTGAGGCAGTGAAAGAAACTGGGAAAGACGTAGCGATTCTTTTAGATACAAAAGGTGCTGAAATCCGTACAACAGTTCAAGGAACAACAGAAGCTGACTTTGGTCGTGCTGGTTACATTCAATTTGAAGTTGGTGACCAAACACGTATCTCAATGGATGCTGAACATGTTGGTTCAAAAGAAAAAATCGCTGTAACATACCCAGGTTTATTCGAAGATGTTCACGTTGGTGGACACATCTTATTTGATGATGGTCTAATCGACATGGAAATCGTTGAAAAAGACGAAGCAACTCGTGAATTAGTAGTTGTTGTTAAAAATGCAGGGATGTTAGGATCACGTAAAGGGGTTAACGCTCCAGGCGTATCTATTAGCTTACCAGGTATTACTGAAAAAGATGCTGAAGATATCCGTTTCGGTTGTGATAACGATATCGACTTCATCGCAGCAAGTTTTGTTCGTAAAGCACAAGACGTTTTAGAAATTCAACAAATTTTAGAAGAGAAAAACATGACTCATGTTCAAATTCTTTCTAAAATTGAATCAGAAGAAGGTATCGTAAACATTGATGAAATCATCAAAGTTTCAGACGGTATCATGATTGCTCGTGGTGACATGGGTGTTGAAATCGCGCCTGAATTGGTACCAATGGTTCAAAAACGTATCATCCAAAAATGTAATGCAGCTGGTAAACCAGTAATTACAGCAACTCAAATGTTAGAATCAATGCAAGAAAACCCACGTCCAACACGTGCGGAAGCTTCTGACGTTGCCAACGCTGTTTTTGATGGAACAGATGCAACAATGTTATCAGGTGAGTCTGCCAATGGTGACTACCCAGTTCAAGCGGTATCAACAATGGCTCGTATCGATATGCAAGCTGAAGCTGCTTTGGCTGAATTAGGTACTTTCCAAATCAACGAATTTGATAAAACAGATGTTACTGAAACAATCGGTTTATCAGTTGCTCGTGCTGCGAAAAACTTAGGTATTAAAACAATTGTTGCTGCAACTGAATCAGGTCACACTGCACGTATGATCTCTAAATACCGTCCAGATGCTGACATCTTAGCTGTGACATTTGACGAACGTACAAAACGTGGTTTAATGGTTAACTGGGGTGTTTATCCAACAGTTGCTGAAAAACCAACTTCAACTGACGAAATGTTTGACTTAGCAACTAAAAAAGCTGTTGATTTAGGTTTCGCTAAAGAAGGCGACTTAATCTTAATCACTGCTGGTGTTCCAGTTGGTGAACGTGGAACAACTAACGTGATGAAAATTCAATTAATTGGCTCTAAATTATTAGCAGCTCAAGGGATTGGTGAAAAAACAGTTGTTGCGAACACAGTTGTTGCTTCTTCAGCTGAAGAAGCAGTAGCAAAAGCAAAAGATGGTATGGTTTTAGTTGTTCCAACAACTGACAAAGACTACTTACCAGCTTTTGAAAAAGCTGCAGCTGTCATCGTTGAAGAAGGTGGCTTAACATCTCATGCAGCGGTTGTCGGTATTGCGAAAGATATCCCTGTAATTGTTGGCGCTCAAGATGCAACAACAATTATTGAAGATGGCGAATTAGTAACTGTTGATTCACGTCGTGGTATTGTTTACCGTGGCGAAACAACAGCAATCTAATAACTTTTTAGAGTCTAAGACAGGGGTGGTAACTGCCACTCCTGTTTTTTGTTTATAAACTATAAGCGAAAGCCTAAGAACGAGGGTGTCAAGAAAATTTCATTGACAAAGGTTTTAAATCCCTGTATAATAGCTTTTGTTGCTTAGAGGTGAAGAAATGATGAAATGGTCTTTATTAGAATTAAAAAAACACCAGGAGACACCGTTGCTCTTTTCAGAAACACTAGATTTAAAAAGTGAATTGATGAATCGCGACGCTCAAATACTTGATATTGCTCCGGTGGTAGTTGAAGGCTTAGTTACGGTTAGTAACTCGGATTATCTTGTTCACTATCAAGTGAAAACTGTTTTAACGCTACCTTCATCAAGAAGTCTTGAGCCGGTTGCTTATGAAATGGATTTTATGGTAGATGAGCTCTTCATGACACCAGAGCAGTTTCAAACGCGTTCTGATTTGATTACGGAAGATGAGGTCTTGATTTTAGATACTCAAACCTTAAACGTTGCTGAATCAGTCGCAGACAATATTTTGCTCGAGATTCCGTTACAAGTCTTAACTGAAGCCGAAAAACAATCCAATGATTACCCAAGTGGGGATGAATGGGGCGTTTTCTCTGAAGAAGATTACTTGAAACAAAAGGAAGAAACAGCAAAATCAACAATTGATCCTCGTCTTGCCAAATTGTCTCAGTTCTTGGATGCAAATCCAGAAAAAGATGAAAAGTAAGATTGGAATAATATAGCAACTTAGCTTGCTTTGAATGATTAAGGAGGTGCAACAAATGGCAGTACCAGCTAGAAAAACTTCGAAAGCTAAAAAAGCAAAACGTCGTACACATTACAAATTATCAATCAACGGTTTAAACGAATGTGCAAACTGTGGTGAACTTAAAAAAAGCCATCACGTATGTTCAAACTGTGGTCACTATGATGGAAAAGACGTTGCTACTAAAGAAGCATAATTCATTTTTATAGAAGAATGAACCAAACCCCTAAGGCTAACCATGGAGCCTAGGGGTTTATTTTTTTGTAAAAAGCGAAAAAGCATGGAAAATCTAAGGGTCACTAGTGTTAATAGCGTGAATTTTGCTATATAATGAGAGAGATTAATGATTGAACTTAGGAGGATGAAACATGACAAAACAACAAATTGGTGTTGTCGGCATGGCCGTAATGGGCAAAAATTTAGCCTTGAACATTGAAAGCCGTGGTTACTCAGTGGCACTTTATAACCGGACAGGAGCAAAAACACAAGAGGTTATCAGTGAGCACCCTGACAAACAATTTAAAGCAACCTTTACGATTGAAGAGTTTGTCGCGTCAATCGAAAAGCCTCGCCGTATTTTACTAATGGTGAAAGCTGGTTATCCAACCGATGCTACGATTCAAGAATTACTTCCTCATTTAGATCAAGGGGACATTTTGATTGATGGTGGGAATACGTTCTTCAAAGATACGATTCGCCGTAATGAAGAGTTAGCCAATTCAGGAATTAATTTCATTGGTACCGGAGTTTCTGGTGGTGAAGAAGGTGCGCTTAAAGGGCCTTCAATCATGCCTGGTGGACAAAAAGCAGCTTATGAGCTTGTTGCACCAATTTTAGAACAAATCTCAGCTAAAGCTGAAGATGGCACGCCTTGTGTAACATACATTGGTGAAAATGGTGCTGGCCACTATGTGAAGATGGTTCATAATGGGATCGAATATGGCGATATGCAATTAATCGCTGAATCTTATGATTTGATGAAAAATATTCTTGGATTATCAGTGGACGAAATGGCTGAAATTTTTAAAGAATGGAACGCAGGGGAACTAGATAGTTACTTAATTGAAATCACAGCCGATATCTTAACAAGAAAAGATGATTTAGGGACTGGTGAGCCAATCGTTGAAATGATTCTAGATGCAGCTGGTAATAAAGGGACCGGAAAATGGACAAGTCAAAGTGCCCTTGATTTAGGTGTACCGTTGCCGTTAATTACGGAGTCAGTCTTTGCCCGCTATATCTCAGCATATAAGGCAGAACGAGTGAATGCTAGTCAAATTTTACCAAAACCAACTGTTCAACCTTTTACTGGTGATAAAGCTGAATTGGTTGAAAAAATCCGTGAGGCACTTTACTTTAGTAAGATTATGAGTTATGCGCAAGGTTTTGCTCAATTACGTGTTGCATCAAAAGACTACGAGTGGGATTTACCGTTTGGTGAAATCGCTAAAATTTGGCGTGAAGGGTGTATTATCCGTGCGCAATTCTTACAAAAAATTACTGATGCTTATGAAACGAGTCCTGATTTAGAAAATCTATTACTTGATGAGTATTTCTTAGCGATTACCGCGAAGTATCAACAAGCTGTTCGTGAAGTTGTTGCATTGGCCGTTCAAACCGGTGTGCCAGTACCAACATTCTCGTCAGCTATTGCTTACTTTGATTCATATCGTTCTGAACGTTTACCAGCAAACATGATTCAAGCGCAACGTGATTATTTCGGCGCTCATACGTATGAACGAACTGATCGCGAAGGTATTTACCATTACAGTTGGTATAATGAGGAATAATTAATTATCTAATTAAAAAAAGCTTTGAGGAGTTAAGGAAAAATGTAAGTTTTTTCCTTAACTCTTTGTATATTATTATAGACATGTTAAAATACAGTTGAGTGTAATCGGAAAAGAGCGGGTTGAAAACTAGGTAGAAAGAAGGAACAGTAAATAAATGAGTAATATTCTAATCATTGAAGACGAAAAGAATCTGGCTCGCTTTGTAGAGCTTGAATTAAAACATGAAGGGTATAATGTAGAAGTGCATTATAACGGGCGGACCGGACTTGATGCTGCATTAAGCAATGAGTGGGATGCTATTTTATTAGATCTCATGTTACCTGAGTTGAACGGCTTAGAAGTTTGTCGTCGAATTCGTCAAGTGAAAAATACACCAATTATTATGATGACTGCTAGAGATTCAGTCATTGATCGTGTTTCTGGTTTGGACCACGGTGCAGATGACTATATTGTGAAACCTTTTGCCATTGAAGAGCTACTAGCGCGCTTACGAGCGTTGTTACGTCGAATTGATATCGAAGGGGATAAAAATGTTGCGAAGCAAACAACGATTACGTATCGTGATTTAACCATTGAAAAAGAGAATCGTGTTGTTCGTCGTGGAACAGAAGTGATCGAACTGACCAAACGGGAATACGAGTTATTATTGGCATTAATGGAAAATGTGAACGTTGTTTTAGCGCGTGATGTTTTGTTAAATAAAGTTTGGGGTTATGAAACAGAAGTTGAAACGAATGTCGTGGATGTTTATATTCGCTATCTAAGAAATAAAATTGATATTACTGGGGAAGAGAGCTACATTCAAACAGTTCGTGGAACCGGTTATGTAATGCGCTCGTGATTAAATTAAAAGAAAAGTTTTCTGCGAAAGAACTGAAAGGCCCATCCTTAACAATTAAATGGGCTTTTGCAAGTTCTTTCTTCATATTCGTAGTCTTTACGATTTTTGCAGTCATTACGTATAAGTCTTCCGTCAATTTGATTGTGGCTAATGAACGTAGTGATGTTGAGCATGCAACGTCAGGTGTTGCCGCGCGACTAGCAAATGCTGATGAAGAACTTACGATTATGAGTACCTATCAAAATTTAACGACTAGTGATCAGCGCGAAACAGACCTAGCTGAAAAGACAACCACTCTTGATGGCAATTTACTCCAAATCGATCCGTTTATCTCGGAATTGGGACAGGATTCGTTGAGTTTATATGTATATAACCTTGAGGAAACACTGATTTTTAAGACCCATCCGGAAAGTCTCGGATTAATTAAACCCGAAGCACAAGAACCAACAATTGTTACTTTAGATGGAATTACCGGCTTTTTGTCGATTGAACCGATTTACTCGAATGCAACAAATAAAAAAATTGGGTATGCACAAACGTTTTATGAATTGTCCTCTTTTTATAAAATCCGCAGTCAACTTTTACTAACGTTGATTGTTTTAGAAATTGTTTCATTGATTTTAAGTAGTATTTTAGGCTTTTTCCTTTCATCGTATTTTTTGAAACCTTTAAAAGTTTTGCGTGACACGATGGACATTATTCGTAAAAAACCACAATCAGATACGTATATGCCTGCGATTAATACGAACGATGAATTGGATGATCTCGCTGAAATCTTCAATGAAATGTTGATGCGGATGCGGACTTACACGGAGCAACAAAAACAATTTGTCGAAGATGTTTCGCATGAACTCCGAACGCCAGTAGCTATTATGGAGGGACATTTAAGTATGCTCCAACGCTGGGGGAAAGATGATCCAGAAATTTTGGCTGAAGGATTAGCGGCTAGCATTCAAGAGATTAGTCGAATGAAAAGTCTAGTTCAAGAGATGTTGGATCTTTCACGAGCAGAACAAGTGGATGTTAATTATGCGAATGAGGTATCAAATGCCAAGGAAGTGACGTATCAAGTAGTTAATAATTTCCGAATGCTATACCCTGAGTTTACAATTAATTTAACGGATGACTTGAAGGATGAGCAAGTTTTAAAAATTTATCGCAATCACTTTGAGCAAATTATCATTATTATTTTGGATAATGCAGTGAAGTATTCAACCACTCGTAAAGAAGTCCAAGTTACGATAGCAGTTAAAAAAGGCCAGTTCGAAATTGCAATCCAAGATTTTGGCGAAGGCGTTTCGAAAAGCGACTTAGATAAAATTTTTAATCGTTTTTATCGAGTTGATAAAGCGCGAGCTAGAATTAAAGGCGGTAATGGCTTAGGTTTATCAATTGCTAAACAATTAATTGCTAGCTATAAAGGGCAAATCACGGTGGAAAGTACGATTGGTCAAGGGACTAGTTTTAAAATTCAACTGCCAATTAAAATAAGTTCTGAACATAAATCATAGTTAGTTTGAATCAGCGTAGCAAGATAAGAAGTGCTTTTTAAGGATGTGTGCGTTGGTTTCAGCCGATTTTTACCAAAAAAATTTAGACAGATCCATGCGATTTAGGGCATGCATCTGTCTTTTTATTAAAAAAATGGCTGAAATGATTTCTAAAGGCTTTTGATCAAGCTGAAGGCTGAATGTGTTAATTAAAAAAGTCGAATGTTTTTTTGTTGGAAGGGAGTTATGATGCTTTTATTGGGGATAAATCTTATCTATTTGAGTGGATGATAAACAAAAGTTCGTCATTTAAAAAAATCGAAAAATAATTAGTTTTATGGTTGCATTTTCCCTTAAGAATTGCTATATTATTACTTGTCCTTGTGATACCGATGTGATTTTAACAGGAACAGTAATAACAAAAATGTTAGTAAAAAAACTATTGACAGTTAGTTGTTATCTTGATAAAATAACGGAGTTGCTGATATAATCATTTTAAAAATGTTGTTAAAGCAACAAAAAAGATTTAAAAAGTTGTTGACAAATAACAAGCTAATTGTTATGATAATTGAGTCGCTAAAAACTTCTGCTAAGAAGCGAAAAAAACTTTTTAAAATAATGTTTGACAAATGGTTGTTAAGCTGATATGATATAAAAGTTGCTAACGCGACAAGGTAGACCTTTGAAAACTGAACAAAGCAAGCAAACGAACCAAGGTGTAGTTGTTTCTCTTGGAGAAACAAATTACATTTGCAAGCAAGACGCAAGCAAAAGTCATTTTTGACAAAAAACGAGCTGGACAAGCAATTGTCCGATCAAACTTTTTATGAGAGTATGATCCTGGCTCAGGACGAACGCTGGCGGCGTGCCTAATACATGCAAGTCGAACGCTACTTTCTCACCGGAGCTTGCTCCACCGAGAAAGTAGAGTGGCGAACGGGTGAGTAACACGTGGGTAACCTGCCCATCAGAAGGGGATAACACTTGGAAACAGGTGC
>JBKEDL010000054.1:0-1970 GCA_047975385.1 Enterococcus sp.
CTTAGCCGACTTAGCGGGGAAAAAAGCAGCCGGTGAACCCAATACGAGTTATATGCGTTTAGCTGAATCTTACGGCGCAGAGTTAGTGACTTATGACAATGCGACCAATGATCAATACTTAACCGATGTCGCCAATGGCCGGACCGATGTTATTATCAATGACTATTACTTACAAACGATGGCGGTGGCAGCATTACCAGAAATCCCCGTGAAAGTCTTAGAAGATGTTTATTTCAACGAAACGACCAGTGGATTCTTGTTTAAAGAAGGACAGAATGACTTAATGAAAGAAGTGAATGGAATTATTGACGATTTAAAAGCCGATGGGACCTTAACTGAAATTTCAGCAACCTATTTTGGTGGCGATGTCTCTGAAAAACCAAGCGTTGATTTGATTGAAACGGAAACAAGCGAATGAATTACGTCCCAACGATTGATGTGCAGTTAATGATTCATTCTATTCCCTTTGTTTTAAGTGGGCTGGGTTATACGCTCGGAATTGGGCTGGTCGCGTTTTTATTTGGAAATGTGATTGGTTTAGGATTAACCTTTTTAAGTTTAGTAGAGCACAAATGGCTCACTCGCTTGATTCGTTTGTATTGTTCTTTTTTTCGTGGTGTACCCGCGTTAGTTTTGTTATTTATTCTGTATTTTGGTTTGCCGTATCAATTAAGTGCGGTCAGTGCGGCGACGATTTGCTTTGTTTTGACCAGTAGTGCGTTTATTGGTGAGATCTATCGGGGCGCATTAGCTGGGATTCCTCGCGGTCAGTTTGATGCGGGATTTGCGAGTGGTTTAAATTTAGGGCAGGTGATGCGTTTTATCGTCTTTCCGCAAGCGTTTCGAATTTCTATTCCGGCGCTTAGTAATGTCTTTATCGATATCATGAAAGGGACGTCGCTTGCGGCAACGATCACGGTACCGGAAATTTTTCAAAAAGCCAAAATTATTGGTGGCCGGACGTTTGATTACTTCACCTTGTATATCTTAGTTGCGCTAATTTATTGGGGCTTGTGCATCGTCATTGAGAAGCTTCAAGTACGCCTCGAAGATTATTTTGCGCTGCAAAAAAACTAAAAAACGTTTGCGAGAAATTTCTCGCAAACGTTTTTTAGATTCCCGGAATCGGTTCAATCAATAATGCCTTATCAGCCAAATCGTAGTAAGTCACGGTTTTGGCTAGTATATCGGTTTGCCAATAACTAATACCAGCCTTCCCAGCAAGTTCGCAAAATTCAGTGAATGTTATTTGACTGGCTTGGGCTTTGGTGACGGCTTGTTTGATTTTTTCGCGATCCCCTTGATTTGTAACAGAAGTTGGGATGCCATTCATTTGCAGGTCAATGAAGCTATCAGCATCATGATAACGATACAGCCCTTCAGCAACGAGGTAATCATAGGCGATAACACCCAATTGTTGGAATTCTTGCATTAATTTGGCGAAATCGCCCGCGGTTGTCTCACGGTTGATGGCTTGTTCAATTTTTTGATAGTCGAGCATAAGTGGTCCTCCTCTTGTGATGATTTATTGTAACATGGGATAGGTAGTATCTTCTAATAACCAAACTAGAAAATAAAAATGAGGTTGGGGCAGAAGTGTTCTGCCTAAAGAAATAAGCGAACAATTTTGGAAATTGTTTTTCAAATTTCTAGAATTGTTTGCTTATTTTTGCAGAGGCAACTTCTGGAACACCGTTTATTCGTAAAAAAAGACCCGAGACATATTTATGTCTCAGGTCCAAGTGGTGTGACAAAAGTTATCTCGGGCCCAACTTTGTTTGCTTACATGGCGATAAAGGCGTAGGCGATTAGGATGACCCCTAAGATAATCCGGTACCAACCAAAGATCGTAAAGTCATTTTTCTTGATGTAACCTAGTAAGAACTTGATGGCAATCACCGAAACGACAAAGGAAACCACAGTTCCGGTAATTAAGATGATCGTACTTTGTAAATCAAAGCTGTTCCCAT